>JAZRVO010000028.1:0-85478 GCA_045599185.1 Treponemataceae bacterium
GCGCTGGTATTCATCCCCCTTGTAGTCGGTGATCATGGATGCAGATCCAAGATGGTCCGAATGATAGAAGTACTGCTGCACTTCTTCTGCATCCGCCCATACATCGTTGGCCATACGCAGCTTGGTGACGATTCTTGTTTCTCCAAGGTACACGTTCTTTGCATACTGTCCGCCGTGAATGCGGTTTCCAGCATCCGTATGAAGCGTCCACATCCTGTTGAAATACAGGGTTTCGCCCGATGCTGTGTACTTGTTCGTGCGTTCTCCGCCTTCACTGTAAATATAAGATGTGGTGTAGTTTGCGTCAACACTGGATACAAGCCTGTTGCGTTCATCCCAGCCGTAGACCCTCTTGTAATGAGATTTAAGTTCATTTACATCCCCGCTGTCATCGCGGAACAAAGCCCACCCGTAATCCGTTGAATACACATCATCCGATTCTCGATTGATTCTATGGTATGAGTCATCCTCTTCCCCGTCAAAACCACCGTCCTGCTCACATATTATGTTTCCGCATGAATCATACTTATACCAGCGGTCTCCTGCCCTTACGCGGCGGTGCGAATAGTTTTCCTCGTCATATTCAAAATCCAGCTCATAATTGAGGTCATCGCCTAGTTTCTGCCACGGAGTGGTTTTTTCACTGCTTGTCTTGGACATCATATTACCAAATCCGTGTGCATCAAATGCAAAATCCTGGGTGTAAGTTGATTCCACCACAAGGAGATGGTCTGGTGTATACGAAGATTCTCCATGTGCCCTAACAAGCTGGTAAAGGCCGTCATAGCTGTAGTTCTGGGATGTGCAGTAGTTGCCGCTTGTCCCGTCCATACAGTCGTTTTCATATCCAAGTACATTTCCGACCACGTCAAACTTGTACTCTATGTTCTGATAAGGCCTCAATGAATTTCCATTTATATCGTCCTTGCTTGTTTTTATCGTTTCAAGCCAGCGGCGTGCCTAACCGGCTGCAAAAAGCCTGGGGAATTCTGTTCTGTTTCTTGGGATAAAAAAGTAAACTGGTGCAGTTACGCCAGCGGAAAACAGTCGCTAAAGGAATTGACCTACAAAGGCCTTATGGACGCACTTGAAAAAGTAAACTTTGGCAGCTGCAAAAATTAGCTTTGCCCCACTTGCACGTATATAAATTAGCAGTTACAGATAATTCAAATAGTGCCAGCAATAACACACCGCAGCAGTTTTTCCTAAAAAAACTGCTCCTTGTACATACACCAATTGGATGCTAAAGATAATTCAAGTAGTGCAAGCTTTCAAAAGACTTCAAGTGACCGTCGGCGGCCTGATTTGTGAGGAAAAAGCACAGTTCTTCCAGCTGATGAAAGGAAGATTCGCTTAAAGGCAGGGTGCGGGCAAGTTTTGGCGCAAGGTTTGTAACGCCGTTCAAATAATTTATGCCTTCAACGGAAACGCTAAAACCTTTGTCGCTGCTAGAAAGCCCGTCGGCGGCACAGTGCGGACACAGAAAACCGGCATTTACCGCAGAATAAAGCCCCGGCATGTTACCGGCAAACTGGCCAAATTCCGCGCCGCAAAGGGTGCAAAACTGGGTATCGCACTGCACGCCCAGTTCCTGCTGATAGCGCCACAAAAAGCGCACGGTGCCGGCTCTGGCAGCCTGTTCGCTGCTTATGTTAAGTCCGTCCAGAAAACCGTTCACAATCGTAAAAACTTCGCCGCCGGTGGCACAGGTTTTTATAAGCAGTTCGGAACACAATGCGGCCGCCCAGCTTTTATAAAGGTTTTCGCGCAAGGCAGGCCTAAAATTTACAACGTCAAAGTCCGTAATTTTGGTACTTTTCCGCACGGTGTCGGTATAAAGCCATACTGTACCCGTGTGGTAAGGCGAAACCAGCGAACGCAGCTTGCTTTTCGGGCCGCCGTAAAGCAGGGCCGTACACACGCCGTCTTCGGCAGTAAGCATTGTAACCAGCCGGTTCTGTTCTCCAACCGTTTTGCAGGCCAAAATTGTTGCACTTTTTCGTAAATTGCGGTTCATTCCTTCATTATAAAAAGAACGCCGGTTTTTGCAAGCACGCTTTTTCAGCCGGGCGTTTTTTGTTTTTTTCAAATTGAACCTAAAATGAACTTAAAAACGGGTGAATTTTACGAAAATTTATGTTATATTGAAATTCTATGAAAATTTGGCAGAAAAATGAAATTGCACGCGAAGTTGTAAAAGAAATACACGATACCTACGGCTGCGACACCCTTACAGCCTCAATTTTAGCAAGAAGAAACATTACCAGCGGTTACGACCTTTTATATTTTCTGGAAGAAGATTCCAGATACCTGCATAACCCTTTCAATTTTACCGCAATGGAAGACGCGGTTGACCGCATTTATGATGCCGCAGAGGAAGGCGAAAAGGTTCTTATTTTTGGCGACCGGGACGCTGACGGCATTACAAGCACCACCATTCTGTGCGAAACTTTCCGCGAAATGGGCATTGACGTAACCTGGCGCATTCCGCGCGGTGACGAATCCTACGGGCTTAGCATTGAAGCCGTGGACGATTTTGCCGCAAAGGACGGAACGCTTATTGTTACCGTTGACTGCGGCATTACTAATAATGAAGAAATTGCCCATGCTGCAAGCCTTGGCATTGACGTAATCGTAATAGACCATCACCTGCCCGGCGAAGAACTGCCATCACCGGCAATTATCATTAACCCAAAGGTTGCAAGCTGCATGTACCCGTTTGCACATCTTTGCGGCTGCGGCGTTGCATACAAGGTTATAAGTGCCCTGCGCTTTGCCAAAAACGAACTTTACAAGCAGCAGATTTGCCTTTTAAACGTGCGGCCAATTAACGATGCCTACATTGTTGAAGGCATTAAAATTGTAAACCTGCGTGAAATTGAACGCATAAGCGAAACGGTTGTTCCCGGCCTTGTTTCAATAACCCAAACACGGCTTTTGCCTTTTTTAACCGGCCAGCAGATTTTTGTATGGGACGAACCTTTGCAGCGCAAGCAGCTTGCCAAAATTTTCGGTTCGGGCGTTGAATTCAACATGCTGGACATTCGCCCGGAAATTGCCAAGGTTATACCAAGCGTTGCAAACATGAGCCTTCTGCGCCTTGCACCACTTTCTACCATTGGCAAGTACAGCAACAAAGGTTCTTCCGAACTTGACGGTTTCCTTAACATTTTCATTACTTTTGTGCTTAAAAAAATTGCACTTTATTCCCCGCGCGACGAACAGGATTTGCAGCTGGTTATGCTTGCAACCCTTGCCGACCTTATGCCCCTTACGGACGAAAACCGCATTCTGGTTCGTCTGGGCTTAAATTCCGTAAACAAGGGAAAAATTCACAGCGGACTGCAGGAACTTATGGCGCGGCAGGGGCTTTTGGGCAAAAAACTTGGAACTTACGAAATTGCATGGAACTTGACTCCGGTTTTAAATGCTGCCGGACGAATGGGAAAACCTGAACTTGCAATTGAACTTTTTCTGGAAAGCGACGGCGAAAAGCGCAGCAAGCTTGCAGACCAGCTGGTTCAGTTTAACAAGGACAGGCGCCAGCTTGGAATTGATTTGTGGCCGCTTGTTGAACAGCAGGCATACGAATCACTTTCCATGTTCAGCAATAATCTGGTAATTGCTTCCGATGCAAAAATTCACCGGGGCGTTACGGGCATTCTTGCAACAAAGCTGGTTCAGCATTTTAACGTGCCTGCCATCGTAATTTCTCATATCGATGATCAGGTTGCTTCGGGTTCGGTACGTTCTGCACGGGGTTACGACGTTACGCCGCTTCTTGAAGCGTGCAGCGATTTGTTCATTAAGCACGGCGGCCACAATTATGCGGCAGGCTTCAGCCTTAACCTAAGCAATATTGAAGCACTTAAGCAGCGCATTGCAAGGTACAGTCCCACAATTGAATTTACCCAGAGTGCCGATGAAGAAAAATTCTTAATTGATGCAGAACTGCCTGCTTCCTACCTTACCAGCGACCTGCTGAAAATTGTAGACCGCTTTGAACCTTACGGCGAAGAAAATCCACAGCTTTTGTTTATGGCAAAGGGCTTAAAAATTATTGACGCAAACATTATGGGCAAGCCCGAAGCAAAACACCTTAAGCTTACTTTGGACTGCGGCAAGCACAAGTGGCCTGCCCTTTACTGGAACGCCGCCGACAAACTGAAAAAGGATTTTGAAATTGGCGATAAAATTGATCTGGTTTTTCAGGTTGGACGGAACACTTACAACGGCGTAGAAACGGCGCAGATGATTGTAAGCGATTTGAAAAAATCTGAAAATCAGTAAAAAACTGACGGATTTTCGTCTGCTAAAAACATGATGAAAATCCGTCAATTTTTCGTGTATTTTCATTTTATTCAGCTTTAAAAAAGCGCTGCATTTGCAGCTGAATATGAAGCGCCACAATGCGCTGACACAAACGCAAAGTTTTACAGGAGTTTTCATGGAACTGACAAGATTCAAAATGCTAAAAAAATCTCTTTTCCTGCTGTTTTTTGTACTTACTGCTTATGCCGGTTTTGCCGCAGATTACAAATACCAGAGCAGTTTTGGCACTATCAACGTTACGGCTCCTATTGCGGCTTTTCCAGGCGATGCCCTTATTGTAAAAATTGAACTTGTAAACGGTTCTGCCAATGCAGCCCTTCCGGCTTTAACAGGCGGCAAGGCACGGTTAAAGGCAGAAAATGCAAGCAAAAACACTGCCGTTGCCGATTTTTACAAACTTAAGCAGAAAAACGGCAAATACATGGCACTTCTTCCGTTGGATTCGCTTTTAAAGCCCGGCAACTATAATTTAACCCTCAGTTTTATCGTTAACGGCGAAAATTATGAAAAAACCTACACCGTTGATTTGGTAGAAAAAGAATTTGTAAGCGAAACCTTGCAGCTTGATGCGGCAAACACTGCAATTAAAACAGACACCAGCACCAAGCGCAGCCAGCAGATTGAACGGCTGAACGCCATTCTTTTTGCCACAAATGCGGATTCTCAGTATTTGCAGACACGCTTTGTATTTCCTGTTGTTTCAAAACGCCGCACGTCTTTTTACGGAGACCGTAGAATTTACGCGTACAGCAACGGTAAAAGTTCTACAAGCGTGCATTATGGCATAGATTTTGGCGTACCAACCGGCACAGTTGTAAGCAGCTGCGGCCGCGGTAAAGTTGTGCTGGTAGAAGACCGGGTTTCAACCGGCTGGTCAATCGTAATTGAACACATGCCCGGGCTTTATTCCCTTTACTACCATTTAAGCAAGGCAGAAGTTGAACCGGGTCAGATGGTTGATCCGGGTACAAGAATCGGGCTTTCCGGGGCAACGGGTCTGGCAACGGGTCCGCACCTGCACTGGGAACTGCGGCTTTTGGGCACGGCAATAAGCCCGGACTTTTTGGTAGAAAACAACATTTTTGAATGATTTTATGAAAAACTAAAAAAGAGGTTCGCCATGAGTGATTTTATCATCAGCGATGACAAGGCTAAATTTCCGGTAGAAAAAGCAATTGAACTTTTGCACGGTTCATACTGGGCAGCAAACAGAGATGCGGAAGTAATCAAAAAATCAATTGAAAATTCTGTTGTGTTTGGTGCTTACGAAAAAGATACCGGAACATTTGCAGGAATGGCGCGTGTCGTAACGGATTTTGCCACGACGTTTTATCTGGCTGATGTTATTGTTGATGAAAAATACCGCGGCAATGGTATTGGTAAGCAGATGCTTTCTGCAATTACCGCTGACAGCAGGTTTAAAAATCTTTTGGGCATACTTACGACAAAAGACGCCCACGGTTTATACGAAAAATTCGGGTTTTTAAAAGATGCCGAACGGACAATGACTAAAAGGCCGTAACTGTTTTGTTTTCAATTGCAAAAGCCCCTATTGCAGAACAAGCATTTTGCCGTTGGGCGCGGTAAAAATTGTTGTTGTTTTGCCGGTTTTGTAGCCGGTCAGGCGCACTGTTGCAACGCCGGTATAATTTACAAAAAACGGATTTTTTCCGCTGGTTTTGGCAAACGCGCACAAACGCGCAAAATCACGTTTCTGCTGTTCGTCATCGCCTAAAGTGCTGTAAATCTGGCAAATGTTATCTTTCAAATAATAGCGGCTTAACTCTATTCCGTTGCCCTCACTTTCATCCGTGTACAGGCGCAGCGGAAAAAGCAGAACCGTTTCTCCAAACTGGGCTTTTGCAAAATCAAGATAAAGTTCAGTTCCGTTCCACGACCTTTCAATCATTGCAATTTCGCGCCCAAGCTTATCATAAAGCCCAAACCGGCAGCTAACAGTGCCCGGGCTGGTGCCGTAAATGTAAAACTGAACAGGGTTTATTGGATTCTGTTCGCCAAGCCGGGCAACCGCCGCTGAACAGGTATAAAACTGAAAAGCAAAAGCCGCACCAATGCCCAGCAAAACTGAAAAAAGTAAAAGAGAACTAAAAATTACTATCGATTTTGCAAACCAGTTTTTCATTTTATCAAATTTCTCTACTTTTACCGGCGCAGAATTATTTAAACATGGCCAGAAACTGTTTTTCGTCAATGATTGGTATACCCAAACTTGCAGCCTTTACGTTTTTGGAAGAACCGCTGGTTGTGTCGTTGGTGACAAGATAGCTTAAACCCTTGGTAACGGAAGTTTTGCATGCGCCGCCGTTGTCTTTTACCATCTGTTCGGCCTGGGCACGCTTCATGGTAAACAGTTCGCCGGTAAAACAGAAAGATACGCCGCTTAAAAGCTGGGATTTTTTTACGGTTTCTTCTATTTGAATTATGCCGTTTTCGCACAGATAGCGCATTTCTTCGGCGTTTTCTTTTAAGCCTTCAACTAAAGTGTTTGCTGTAATTTCTGCAAAACCAAAAACGCTGGCAAAATCTTCACTTTTGGCAGACAAAAAGCCCTGCAAAGTTACAAAACCTGCGTCAATAAGTTTTTCTATCATGGTTTCGCCAATGCCTTCAATGTCAAAGCCGGCAATAAATGCAGAAAGTTTCATTTTGCGGCTGTTCTGAATTGAAGTTAAAACTTTTCTTGCGCCTAAAGAAATTTTTTCCTTTTCAAGGCTTTCTTCATTAAGGAAAAACGGTGCAAGTTTTGCTTCATCCAGCTGGTAAAGGTCTTTCAGCGATTTTACCGCGCCGGAAGAGACCAGATCTTTTATAAGAGTCGTACCCAAATCGCGAATCTGCGCCAAATCTGCCCATTTTTCCAGCTGGTGAACCAGCCGTTTGGTACAGAAATGGTTCGGGCAGTAAAGGCGCGTACCTTCGTTTATTAATGCCGCGCCGCAAACAGCACATTTATCCGGAACGGGAACATCAATTTTCGGTTCTTTTTCGCTTTCTTCGGTTTTTACAACGGCTTCAATTTTGGGAATTATTTCGCCACGCTTGGTAACAACCACGTGGCTGCCGATTTTTAAGCCTAAATCAACAATCGTATTGTAATTTGAAAGGCTTGCCCGGCTTACTTTTGTTCCGGCAAGTTCAACGGTGTCAAACTCGGCCACCGGCGTGTATGTTGCACCATTTTCGTTCCATATAACGTTGCGCACAATGCTTACGGCTTCTTCAAGGCTGAATTTAAATGCAATCTGCTTGTCCGGGCGCGTTCGCCGGGCATCGTCAAGGTCAATCTGCTTCTGCTTAATAACAAGGCCGTCAATGTCATAATCCAGCTTAATGCGTTTTTCCATAACTTCAGCCCGGTAATCAATAACAGCCTGGGCATCGGCACAAATTTGCAGCGGAACGGTTTTAAAACCTGCACTGTTAAGCCAGTTCATTTTTTCAATTTCATCGCCAAAAGCAGCAGAACCGGCGGCATCCGTAAAAAATGCATCATAGCAGATAATCTGCAAGTGCTCGCTGCCCTCGCCGTCCTTACGCTTCATCAGTCCGTTTGCTGCGTTGCGGCAGTTGGCTTTATCAGCAAACTTCTGCCTGTGCACTTCGTGGCTCATTATAACTTCGCCGCGCACGCCGCCTGTAAAATTGCCCGGCAGGCGCAAAACAAGCCCCTGCATTTTTGCAACGTTTCTGGTAATGTCATCGCCAATTTCTCCGTCACCACGGGTTACGGCCTTAAAAAATTCGCCGTTCTGGTATTGAATTTCAAGGCTTGCGCCATCAAGCTTGTATTCCACAAGATATTCATTGTACGGGTGCTTTTGTGCCCATGCCAGAAACTGTTCCGGGTTTGCGGCTTTTTCCTGGCTGCCCATTGGTATAAGGTGCCGGGCTTTCTGAAAATTTCCGGCATTTCTGTTCAGTTCGGCACTGTTTTCTTCAGCAGAAATGATTAAGCCGTTTTCCGCATTTTCGTAATTTTCGGCTAAGTCAGAACCGACTTTCTGCAAAACAGGATGTTCGGGTGCAATCTGCTTTAATTCATCCCAAAGTTTGTCAAACTCTGCGTCACTAATTTCTGCTTCGCCAGTGTAATAAGACTTCTGGTAGCGTAAAATTTTTGCAGCAAGTTCTTCTGCGTATTGGGCAGTGTTTGCAAACTTGCTTTCTTCTGCGTTATTGCCAAACAAATCCAATTCAAAATTGTCGCTCATTTTTAATTTTCCACTTTTTCAAAAACCAGTTCGCGGATAACACGTTCCGCATCTATGCCTTTTGCTTCAAATTTGGTCTCCGGCCGCCACGTCTGTTTTTCGGCAAAGCCGCTGTATTTGTTTTTAAGTCCGGCGGTGTTCGTCAGTTCCTCAAGGGCAAACTCAGCATAGGGTTCCCAGTCGGTTGCCATGCAAATATATCCGCCTGCCGAAAGTTTTTTGGCAAACAAATCGGTGCGCGGCCGCTGAACAAGACGACGTTTGTGGTGCTTTTTTTTAGGCCATGGGTCGGGGAAAAATATGTGAAAAGCCGAAACCGAAGAATCAGGAATCATCTGCGCCAAAACATCCAGTGCGTCATACTGAATGATGAAAAGGTTTTTCAGTTCGCGTGTTTTAATTTCGCCCAAAAGCCTGCCCACGCCGGGGCGGTGAACTTCAATGCCGATGTAGTTTTTATCCGGGTTCTGTTCCGCAATAATTGCCGTTGCCTTTCCCATGCCAAAACCAATTTCTATTACAACCGGGTTCGTGTTCTGAAAAATATCTGTAAAATTAAGCATCTGGTTGGCAAAAGGCAGGCACCATTTGCCTGACAATTCTTCATAATCGCGCTGCTGGCCTTCCGTCATTCTGCCCTGACGCAAAACGAATGTTTTAATTGTCCTATAAAAAGATTCATTAGTATTTTCCATTATTTTTTCCTTTTTGCGGCTTGTAAAAGCACTAAAATTATTTTTTAAGATTTATTTTATAAAAACCGGCGGCAAAATTACGCCATAATATGCGTTTTCGTCGGTTTTGAAATTGCGGTAATACGAGCACTGTTCAAAATTTCTGCACAAAGCGTCAATTTCTTCCTCATTCTGCAAAAAATCGCCAAAAAACAGGCAGTTTCCGTCCTTGTCGTAAAGAACTATATAATTTCCGGTTAATTTTCTAAAGCTGGAACTTTTCTTAAGGTTTTCAAGCGTCAAATTTTCAATTTTTTCGTCATAATTCAGCTGAACAAAAGTTTCTACACTGCGGCTGGCAAGGTCGGTACAGGTAATTTTGTAGCGCCCTTTGCTGAATTGCAAATAGCCGGGCACCTGCAAATTGCCGTAACCAAGCCACGCTTCACCGTTGAACAGAAAATTAACAGGATTTTCAATTAGCCAGGTTAAACCCTCGTCCGCACTTTCCACTTTAAGTGAAGAAATGCGTTCCAGAGCGTGGCTTGCACTGCTGATTTTTGGAGAAACAAATGCGCCAAGGCGCACTAAAGGCTTTGCATTAAAATTTCGCGCCGCCTGTTTTTTTTCTGCATCGCTGTAAACGCCGGAATAATTGCCGCCGTAATCAAAAACCATGCAGACTTTTGCCTGCACAAGTTCCGGTTCTGTGGCAGAACAGGCAAAAAACAGGGGAATTAAGCTTAATAACAAAAAGCCGGAGTGAATTTTCATTAAAAGTTAAAACTAAGGGTAATAACAGTAAGGTCGTTTGAAGAAAACTGGTTAACCATAGAATCAAACTTAACGTTAACTTTCTGACAGGCTTCGCTAAGGTAAGAAAGGTAATACAAACCAAGGCTTGTATCTTCCTGTCCTTCTGGAATGTCCTTGTAAAAGTCAATCAAGTTTTTATCTTTTGAAGAATTTGTCTTCTGTTTGTCTACGTTTTCCTTAATTTCATCAAAAACGTCTTCTTTGTTGTAAATTGTTATTTGAAAACGGTTTTGCGTACCAATTGAATTTGAAGAACCGCCGCCAAATTTCCAAGAAATTGAAATAAATTCACGTTTCTTGGTAATTTCGCTGATAATGTTCTTGCGGATTTCAGGGTCGTAAATTGCAGCAGTTTCATCCATTATTCCGCGATACATTACTTTTGCTTCTTTTCTAAAGTTATTGTTCTCGCTGTTAATTGCAAGTTCCATAACCATCAGTGCAATGTATTCGGCAATCTGGCTTTTATCCATAAATTCCTGCAAAACAGGCTGTATAATGCGCTGCACAACAGGAAAATCGTCGCCTTTGAAAAAGCGCATAATTAAATACCATGTATAAAGGCTTAAATTGTCTAAATATTTTTCAGAAAGAAGCAGGAATACGTTTTTTTCTTCTATAGAAATGTCTTTGCGGTTGAGGATTTTTGCGCGAACAGGCTTTAAAAGTTCGTCTTTTGTAGTCTGATACTGTTTTTCCATAATCAGCATTTTGGCACGCAGGTTTGCCGTTGACATGTCCGTTTTGGCATCAAACATTTTGGAAGGATTACGGCGGTTGTAGTTTTTAATTACGTCAGTTTCAAACAGCTGGGTCAAAATCAGTTTGTCCATCTGCTTGTACAGAACGCCGTAAACGGTAAGTTTTGCCAAATCAAGAATATCCTGACGTGATGTAGAAAATTCAGGCATGGAAATTTCCAGCTGAGAAATGTAATCTGCCAAAAACATACGCTGCAATAAAGCCGGAGAAATTGATTTGGCTTCAATTCCGAATTCTTCTTTATTGTCGGCCAGACGCATTCTTTTAAGTTTGGTCTTTTTATTGATAAACTGCGTAGAACCTTCCTGCGTAAAAATGATTCTAAGTGGCAAATCTAGCGTAGTTTTGCGTGAAGCTGCAGACATTTTTTATCCTATCAAACGTCGATAACGGTTAATAAAAACCGCTTTTGTAAATAAAATTACTCTTTAAGTATACAACATTTTTTTTATTTTGTGAACAAATTTATTAATTTAATGTTATGCGGCCAATCGCAGTTTTTTATAAGTGATGAACATCATGGAGTTTCCAATTCCAGTACCCACCCTGTTCCATTTATGCAAATATAAAAGCACAACTGAACAGCAAAATACTAACCCGCTCTACAAAAAAAATTTTTGCGGCTATGTTTAAAAATTTTTCTAGCCGTTCTCAAAGTTTATAACCGCCATTTTTAAAAATAAATTTAAGCGCACTAAAAAATAAGTATTTAAAGCAAAAATTTTTAAATTTAAAAGTTCCAATTTTTGTAAAAAAATTATGCCAAACTGCTGAATGAAAAGCCGGTGCACCAAAGGCGGCGCAAAAGGTAAATTGAATAGTACGCGCTGTTGTGCTAAACTTGCAGAACAGTTTATGCCAACCATAAAAAAAAGCCCGCATTTATTCAAATTTTCTCTTTTTCTGGCAGTGTTTATGCAGCTTGCCGCAACTGCCCACGCCCAGCTATGGTCGCAGCGGCATATAAATTCTGCAAGCATTCTGGGCTATCTTCAGGCACAGGGACTTGACCCGCAGATACTTTTGAACCGTTCCCAGTCTACGGATTTTTCTTACAACATTTTAATTGAATTTGCAGAAGCTGGTTCTCAAGGTGAAAGCTTTCTGCCAGAAAATTCAGGCTATATAATAGAAGAAAATCTTCAAAATGAAAATTCCGGTACTTTTTCAGATGGTCAGGAACAGGTCAATAATTCTGTTTTTAACAAAGCCTTTGGTTTTACCCAAAACAAGGCAAAAGATTCTGCCAAAAACCTGAAACAGGGCGTAAAAAAAATCTGGCGGCGTTTTGACAAGGAAAAAGAAAGTGATTTTTCTAAAATTCACCTTGTAATTGCCTTAAGTCAGGAAAATTTGCCGTTTTTTCTGGACGATTTTCTGCGTTTTACACAGAAATTGCAGAAAAATCCGCCGCTTGTGCCGGTAACAATTTTTTTAAGTGCCGGAGACACGCGCGCCGTGCCAAGTTTTGGCAGCACAAGTGGCACAAGCCTTGAAGGCACAAAGCAGTTTATTGCATATTCAAACCTTGAAGAAAATTGTGCAGTTTTTATTTTGCAGCCGCAAACTGCCTTTAATTCAAACCAGTACACAAAGGAAATAAACCTTGTGCCGGGAATTCCTTTTAATGCCAGCCCGGCATGGCTTTTAAAAGCCCTTTACGCAGGTGCGCAAAGCAAAAATAAAAGCATCAGCATTGACGGCGGCTTTTTAACTTTTTACCGCATAGGGCTTCTGCAGCGCGAACGCGTTCTTGGCGAATATCTTGATGCAGGAATTCCCGGCGTTCTTCTTGAATGCAAGGATTCCAGCGTTTTTGACATTTTTGACCAGATAATTGTAATGTTTGAAAAGCAGAAAAACGAAGAATGGGACAAGCACTACACGTTTTTTCCGCCTACCAGCATTAACGATGGCAAACCTCTTTTCGTTCCCGAAAGTTTTCTGCTGTTAATTCTGCTTCTGGTTTCCTTTGCTGCCCTTCTTTACCTTACTTTTTTCCCGTTCTGGGGCAAAAAACGCGGCGTGCTGTACTATCAGGATTTGCAGTCGTCGTGGTTTTTAATTCCGCTGCTGGTTTTCATTTCGTGGGCGGTGCTGTACGTGGCGCAGTTAATTACAGTTAAAATTTTTCCAAACTGGTTTGCCCACATTTTTTACGCGCTAAGCCTTAAGGCAAGTTTTTCAGTCGTGCTGCTTTTAATATTTTCATTTTTTCACCGCTTCATAAAATTCCCAACGCGCGACTACATTTACGGCTATCTTTTGAACATTATGGCCTTTGCCGATTTGTTCATTTTTTCGTTTCTGGACTTGTCGCTTGTAGTAATTTTCTGTGCCCAGCTGATACTTTGCCTTGCATTCAGCCACACAAAAAAAGTAAGTTCGCTGATATTTCTTGGAATAATGCTGCTTTTGCCTTTTTCGCTTTTGGTAAACGTGGCTTTTACAATGCCGCGCCAGAATATTCTGTACCGGTTTTTCTATTCCAGCCTTGCAGACAACTTTTTTATGGCATGCCTTTTTCTGCCAGTTGAATTTGCATGGATGCGCGTAATTGTCCGCATCGGCAGTTTTGGCCGCGAACGCAAAATCCGTTTTCCGTTCATCGCAATCGGCGTTCTTTCAGTTTGCGCTGCGGCTATTCTTTTCATTCTTGCAAATACGGCCGCACAGGAACGCATAGAAATTCCAAACTTTGAAATTCAGCCAACAGCCAACCAGCAGCTTTTTGTAAAAACCCAAAACCAGTCGTTTATGGACAGAACGCTGATTAAAATGGAAATTGAAACGGTTTTGCCGGCGGTAAAATACGAAGTAAATGTCAGCGTAGAAAAAGGCATTGCCGTTTATGACGCAAACTTTCCTTTTGAAAGCAGTGAAAACGACAAAAAAGCCAGCATAATTTTAGGCGACTATCCACCAAATCCGCTGGAAATTATGTACACAACCGAACGCGGCGGAAAATCGACGATTGAAGTAACAAGTTTTGTCCGTTCAAGCACAGGCACGCTGCTAAAAGAAACCCAAATCCTGGTAATTGAACCCTAACGGAGGAAAAATGTTTTTGCATGTTGATTTGGACGCTTTTTTTGCCTCCGTTGAACAGCTTGATTTTCCCGAATACCGGGGCAAGCCTGTTATTGTTGGCGGCGACCCGAACAGCCAGCGCAGTGTTGTTTCCACCTGTTCCTATGAAGCCCGCAAATTTGGCGTGCATTCGGCAATGCCTACAGCCCGGGCAAAGCTTTTGTGCCCCAACGGCATTTTTGTGGCTGGCAGAATGAAACGTTACCACGAAAAATCGAAGGAAGTGATGACGATTTTTAGCAATTATTCGCCGGACGTGCAGCAAATGTCCATTGATGAAGCCTTTATTGACCTTGGCGGCACGGAAAAACTGTTTGGTCCGCCGGAACAGACTGCGATGCGCCTTAAAGCCGAAATTAAGGAAAAAACGGGCCTGACAGTTTCCTGCGGACTTGCCAGCAACAAGTACGTAGCCAAAATTGCAAGCGGCATTAACAAGCCGGACGGGTTCTGCGCTGTTTTGCCCGGCGAAGAAGAAGCCTTTATGCTGGGGCTGCCTTTAAGCAAACTGTGGGGAGCTGGCGAAAAAACCGTAGAAAAATTGAAAAAATCCGGTTTTTCTTCCATTAAAGACATTCATTCTGCAAGCCCGGAACTTTTGCAAAGCATTTTTGGCAAGGCTGGCGGCAATTTTTTATACATGGCAGTACGCGGTCAGGCCGCCGAAACTTTCAGCAGCGATGTTAAAAATCATTCTATCAGTGGCGAACGCACATTCCCCTACGATTTGACCGATGCCTACATTATTGAAACTGCGCTTTTGCAGCTTTGTACCGAAGTTCAGATGCGCATGCTGAACGAAAACTGGTACAGCCACACAATTCACTTGAAAATTCGTTACGGCGATTTTACAACGGTCAGCATTCAGCGCAGTTACGACCAGAACTTTGAAACTGAAAATGAACTTTACGAAAGGGTAAAAACTTTGTTCTACGAAAAATGGGAAACTGGACGCGGCATAAGGCTTTTGGGCGTTGGAGCCGGAAACTGCACCCACACACCGAACCAGCAGTTTGAACTTTTTGAAAGTGACAATCAGAAAACCAAGGTTCTGGAACGAACGATTTTGCAGATTAACAAAAAAAATAAGGCCAGCGGCGTAAAACTGCAAAAAGCGCGGTTAATGCAGCCAAAAGTTACGGAAAAAGACAGGCAGCCTTAAAAATGACTGCAATGCTGAACAGCTGAAAAAAACGAACCGGCAACAGTTGCAGACAGCCTAAAAAAAACAAAAAGCCCGCACCGATTTTTTACGGTACGGGCTTTTTTAATGCATGGCATGTTAAAGCACTGCCATAATGGCAGCCGTTTTATTGCAGCGGTGCAAAATAACCGGATTCTGCACGGCCTGAACGATTCAGCAGGTAAGTTTCAACTTCAACCGGCAAAAAGCGGCGGCCAAAATCGTTGGCAGAATCTGAACTGTAGCTTGTCGTAAACGACAGTTCATAAAAAGCTGTTGGAGCAGCAAGCAAATCTTCAACCAGCATACTGATTCCGTTTGGACGGAAAATGTAATATTCGTCGCCGCTTGTCTGCGTCGTCAAAAACTCAATTTCCGGCGCAAGCTGGTTACGGCTTAAATTAACAGTAACAAAGGAAATGCCGTTATTATTCAAATATGAACTTATATCGGCAAGGCCGTAGGAATTAAACGCGTTAGGGCTTACTTCTCCAGCAGAAATGTAAATAACTGCACGCTTTTTTTCGCCGGTAATAAGCCGGTTTGCGCCCAGTCTTATAGCCAAATCCGAAGCAGTGTTTGAACTTAATGCACTTTTCAACTGCCCCGGAACAAACTGAGTAAACTGAACTGGGTTTCCGCTTGCTTCAAGCACAGGCAGTTCACCGGCAGAAATAATATTCAAGGTTCCCTTGCCATTCATCGACTGGGCTATATCGCGCACGGCACTTTGCAGTGCTTCGCCATATTTGGCCATTGTCAGCGACCGGTCAACAACAATCGAAACATCAATTTCCTGATTGTTAGACGAAATGCCTGTCAAATGCTGGTTCGTAACCGGGCGCTTGTTTTCCGTAACAAGGAAGTTGCCTTCCTTTAAGCCCACGATTGCCTGACTCTGGCGGTTTTCAACGCGCACGTCCATTTTAACGTTAGGAAAATTGTCAGTATTTACATCAACAATCTGCACGAACAAGCCGCCGACAAGTTCCGCCATTTTTGACATTACGAAAACTTCGTTGCTCTTAAAGTCCGTTACCAGCAGGTTGCCGTTTACATCCGGCACGGCACAGGTTAGGCGCGAAGGAGCATTACCAGTATTTGCGCACTCAAAAAGCGAACCGTCGGCAACATTGATTGCATAAACCCGGTTAGAATCGGCAAGCAGAAGATAGTTGTTCCAGTGCTTAAGCGATTCCGGACGCTTAAAAGTTCCGTTGGGAACAAGGTTATCCAGATAGTTTCCGGCAATGTCAAACATGTAAATCGTTCCGGCAACAGCATCTGCAACGTAAACTACATCCTGAACGATGGCAATTCCGCTTGGTGCCTTAAAACCGGCAAAAGCGCCCTGACGAGTGCCGAAAGTAAACAGCCCTTCGCCATCGTTATTAAAAACGCCAACCCTTGCATTGCCAAAATCGGTAACGTAAACATTGCCCGAAGAATCAATATCCATGTACTGGGGGCCTAAAAGTTCACCGTTTTTGCGCCCTTTTGTACCGAAAGTCTTAATAAAACCGCCGTCCTTGTTCAAAACCGCAATACGGTCGCCTGCATATTCACTAACCAGCAGGTTTCCGTCAATTGAACGGATTACATCCATCGGCGAATCGAAACCGTTCATAGGACCGCGTATGCGTGCCACCATCTGACCGTTGGCATCAAAACGCAGCAGTTCGTTTGAACCGTATGCAACAACCCAGCAGCCGCCGTCTTTTTCGCTTAAGGCAGAAATTGGCAGATTGTAGTAAAAGCTGTCTCCTTCCCTTCCCGGAAAAGCACCGGCTTCAACGTACCGGGCAGTAGTTTCAAAACTGTTGCCAACAACGCGGCGTTCTTCAATCATGTCTATTTTGTTCTGCAAAAGCAGGGCATCGCCGGCATAATTGTTTTTCAACGCATCTTCCCAGTACTGAATGGCAGCGCCTTCAATACCTGCCTGATAATAGGAATTACCAAGCCATTCAAGAATGCGGCTGTCGTTAGGCACGTAAGACAGGGCTTTTTCAAAAAGCAAAATAGCATCGTTGTAAGAACCGCGGTAAAAAGACTGAACGCCACGACGGAATTCGTCAGCAGCAAAACCGCGGTCAGCTGCGGTGGGTTCTGCAAAAATAAATGAATTGAATAAAGTGCACAGCAAAAGTGCAAGAACAGCAGAACGTTTTAATTTTTTCACCTTGAACCTCCACTTACCGAGTTTTTGGCAGCAGAATTATTGATGGCCACCTGTTCAAAAATTGCCCGGTAGTGATTTAATATTTCATCATTCTTTGGACTTCGGCTTTTTGCCCGCTTAATATAAGTTTTTGCTTCCTTTAAAAGCCCAAGCTTATAGTAAATCCACGCAATCGAATCCAGATATGCCGCAGAATCCGGCGTAACTTCCAGTGCCTTGCGGCAGTAAGAAAGGGCACGCGTCAAGTCCTTGTTGCTGTCTGCCAGAACATAGCCGAAACCGTTAAGTGCTGTTGCATTGTTCGGATCAAGTTCGAGGGCTTTTGTATACCATTCAATTGCTTCGCTTTCGCGGCTTTGTGCCCACGCTGCATAACCCAAAGCAGTCATCACCGGCACGGTCTGGCAGCCGCTTTGCAAAAGTTTTTTCAGTTCGTAATCTGCAAGTGACAAACGCCCGGTTTGGGTATAAAGAACTGCAAGAATCAGGCGGCACTGCTGCATGCGCTGGGTGTCTTTGCTTGTGGTAACAACCTGTTCAATGTACTGCATTGCTTCGTCCGGTTTGTTAAGGCGCGAAAAACAAAGCCCGATATAGTAAAAAATTTCTTCGTCAGCGTCTTCAGGGTTTGCCGACAGCAACTTCTGAAAAAAGTTCAGGGCATCCTGATAATTCTGCAAGTCGTAAAGCTGCTTGCCTTCTTTTAAATCTTCAGCCATGATTCCCTCCCGAAATCAAAGGTTAAAAGTTTCTTTTGAAATATATAAAAATGTCTAAATTCTCTAAAAAATGAATTTACTGCACAGGGTTTCCAAACCTGCACCCTGTTTTTGCCGGCTGCAAAGCCCGGGCTGGTTGCTTACCATGCTTAAAGCCAAATAACCGCCGCATACGGCTTCATAATCGCTGGCTTCATCCGGCACGCTTTCTACAGGTTCACTTGCAAAAAACGAATAAAACAGGCCGTTTGGTGCATTATACGTAATTACCTTGTCTTTATAAATACGTCTGCTTAAATTGCAGAACTTTGCACCATTATAAGTTTCGGCATCTGGCGCATTGATATTCAAAAAGTTTTGTTCAGAACACAAATTTATTAGTTCATTAAGGTTTTCTGCAACAAAACAAGCCAGTGCACCGTAATTGCGCTGGCTGTCTTTTACATTGGGATTAAAGTTTTTGCCGCTGTCAAAAGCCAGACTGAGTGCTATGCCCGGCAAACCTAATATGCTCGCCTGCCGCGCCGCCGCCGCCGTACCGCTGTAAAGTAAATCGTCACCAAGGTTGGAACCGCGGTTTATGCCGGAAATAACTGCATCAGGATGCCAGCTGCCAAAAATGCCGCATACACCGTGTATAACGCAGTCGGCCGGTAAACCGGAAAGAGTATAGATATTTTCCTTTATTTTTCGCATTTCCAGCGGGGCTACCATGTTTATGCCCATGGAAACAGCCGAACGGTTGCAGTCCGGCGCAAGAATGCGGACATCGTGGCCTTTTTTACTTAATGCTTCAAAAAGCTTTATAATTCCGTCGCAGTTCAGGCCGTCGTCATTTGTAATTAAAAGTTTCATTTCCCACCCAAATAAAACGCATTTTCTAGGTTTCCATTATTGCCATGCCGCTGGCAGTGCCTACTTTATAGCACGAAGGATGAAAACCGAAAATACGTTCATATTCGCTTAATTTTTTGTAATAAGTTTCTTCTTCCTGTTCCGGCAAAACCGTGTAAGTAACCCGGCCAAAACCCTTGCCCGTAATGCGTGCACATGCCGAAAGCGGCTTGCCGTGCAAAAGGTCGGTTTCCTGCACGCGGCGCACAAGCCAGTCAATTTCCGGGCAGCTTATTGAAAACAAATCGCGCAAAAGTTCATGCGAATGTGATACAGCCCGGGCAAAACCGGCAAAATTGTCATTTTTAAGGGCAGCAACCGCTTCAATCAGTTCCTGCTGTTCCTTCATAATGCACAAAAGCCGCCGCCGGTAATCTTCCTTAACAACCGAAAGAACTTCATTTATTTCCACGTCCGAATCTTCGTAAACGACCATGCCGTTCCGACGCACTTTCAAATCGCCCAAAAGGCAGGCATATTCGGGCTTCCACAAAGATTCTTCGTTCCATACGCTTACGCGGGGCACTTTGGAATCAGTAAGTATTATGCATTTATCTTCAAAATTGAAAGGTACGTAAGAAAAAGAAGAATTGTTGTAGTCGGTTAAAACAAAGCTGCCCTTTTTGGAAAACATTACGGTGTAAATGTCGCTTATAAAACTGCCCGTTTCCAAAAAAGCCTTGTTGCCGTGGTCAATGTACAAAACCAGCTGTTCATCGCTAACGGAAGGTGCAAGAACCTGACGCAGCGCACCGGCCGTAGCAACCTTTATGGCCGTGGTAATGCCAAACCCGGCAGAAGGCGCAATGTCCGAATATACGGTAAAGTTAAGGCCGGTGCATTCAAAACCGGCTTCCAGAAAACTGAAAAGTACCGCCTTGCAGGCATTTGCCCACCTGTCTTCCCTGCGGTACTTAAAGCCTGCAAGGGTAAGGCGCTTGCGTTCGTTTAACTGAACAAAGTGAAATCGAAGGGACTGGTCCGTGCGCGGAGAAACCGCAACAGTAACGGGCATGTCAATTGCGGCAGAAAGGGTTTTGTCTTTGAAATACCAGGAATGTTCACCAAGCAGGTGAATGTGTCCGGGAGCAGAAACTACAGCGGTGGGTTCGATACCATATTCGGTTTGATGTGCTAAAAAAGCCTGCTCCAAATTTTACCTCGTTTTTGCAAGAATACTTTAATTATAAAGACGAAAAAATCAATTTTTACGCTTTCCCTTGATTTTGAAACATAAAATCATATACTATAATAATATAATGACTCAAATTTTACAAGTTTTTTATATCGTTTTTTCTGCATTGATGCTTTCGGCTGGCATACCGAACGAGTTTTTAAGTTTCGGAAGCCCGATTTTGGGACTTTTTTCGCTTGTACCCTTTTATATTGCCATAAACAGGTGCAAAACCTTTAAAAGTGCAGGTTTTCTGTGTTCGCTGGAGTTCAGTCTGGTTCAGCTTTTTTCCAGTTACTGGCTTGGCAACTTTAAGGATTTTGCCGTTTTTACGGTTGGCGGCCCGGTTCTGGCCTATTTTATTTTCGGTCAGGCATTCGGGCGTTTTTTTTACTTTTCAATGAAATACAGAACCAGCAGAAACGCCGACCTTTTGCGCCGTATTGTTTTGTTTGCCGCAATTTACACCCTTTGGGAATGGCAGAAATCGATAGGATTTTTGGCTTACCCGTGGGGCACTTTGTTTTTAAGCGTTTACAAATGGCCGCTTTTTTACCAGATTTTTGACATTACCGGCACATGGGCTGTTTCGTTTTTGTTTTCGCTTTTTGCAGCACTGGTTGCAGAAGGCATAATGCTTTTTACCGTTGAAAAAACAGAAGAAAGCCAAAGTCTTGCAAACCTTTATGTTAAAACTGCCATTTTTGTATTCATTATTTTTGGTGCAAACCTTTGCTACGGCATAGTGCAATATACAAAGGTGCGCCAGCCTGTAAAATTTGCCAAAACCGTACTGGTTCAGCAGAATGCCGATTCGTGGGTAACCGGCGGCGAAGACGACAGCGTTACCATAAGCCAGAAATTAAGCCGGCAGGGAATTGACCAGAGCATGGAACTTTTCGGACAGAAGCCGGATTTAATTTGCTGGAGTGAAGCCGTTCTGAATTACGCTTTTCCGGGCGCAGAAACTTTTTACCAGTTCTATCCGCCGGAAAATCCCCTGATTCCGTTTATAAATTCAACTGGAACGCCTTTTGTAATTGGTGCGCCGGTGCAGGTTAGCAGCGAACCCATGCAGTTTGAAAACGGCGCAGTAGTTTTCAACGGCGATTCTTCAATTCAGGGCTATTACGGCAAAATGCACCTTGTGCCCTTTGCAGAATACATTCCGTTTACCGAATACGAATGGTTCTGCAAGATTATGGACAGGCTTGTAGGCTTTTCTTCAGGCTGGCACCCGGGCACAAAATTCAGCACTTTTACCGTGCCAACAGAAAACGGTAAAAACAGCCTTACTTTTTCCGTGCCAATCTGCTTTGAAGATGCCTTTGCAGACGTTTGCCGCGGTTTATGGCATGCAGGCAGCGAAGTTCTTATGAACATTACCAACGATTCGTGGTCGCGCACTAATTCGGCCGAATACCAGCATTTTGTGGTGGCTTCTTACCGGGCAATTGAACTGCGTACAACTCTGGTACGGTCTACAAACGCGGGTTATTCGGTGGTGGTAGACCCGGCCGGTAGAATTCTTGCAGACATGCCGCTTTTTGAAGAAGCCGTAAAGTGCGTTAACGTGCCGGTTTTTGAACATTGCGAAACTTTTTATGCCAGATACGGCGACTGGCTTTGCTGGCTTTTGCTGGTACTTGCACTTGCATCTTTTGCAGCAATGATTGCAAAAACAAAAAACAAAGGCCTGAATATTTTCTAGTCAGGCTGTGTCATTCCGGGCGACAAACTGTCATTCCGAACTTGTTTCGGAATCCGTGTTTTTGCTGCTTGCTATGTTTCTAACTATTGCTTGGCGTATGCAAAAACTACGCCCATTTTTGTGCAAGGGCTGCATAAAAAAACTGAATATTTTTAACGGAAAGGAAAATTATATGATTGATGAAAACAGCAGGAAAAAAAATAATTCAATTGCGGTTTTGGGCGCGTGCCTTTTAATTTGCATAAGCGGCGTTTTTTGCGTAAAGGCAAAGCCGGTTGATTTTACCCTTCAGAACATGCTTGTTATTTTAACTGCCGCAAGTTTGGGCGGCGCGCAGGCTGCCGGGGCGGCCGGTTTGTTTTTAACCGCCGGTGCACTTGGCCTGCCGGTTTTTGCCGGTGGCGGCAGGGGGCTTGCCTATTTAACCCAAACATTCAGCGGTTCATTTGTTTTGGGCTATTTTATAGCCGCCCTTGTGGTTGGTTTTTACACCGGCACGCCCAAAAAAAGCGAACCCATTCCCGTTAAAAAACTGATTATTGGCTGCGTGCTTGGTTACATACTGGTTTACGTACCGCCGGTTGCTTCGCTTTTTAACGGCGGCATAAAAAACTTTGCAGAATTTGCCCCGTTTTTGCCCACCTACCTTATTGTGGACTTGATTAAATGCGCCGTTACCGTGCCGCTGGCGCTTGTACTGCGCAAAAAATTTGCAACGGAAGAAGAATAGTTCTAAAGTTTATAAATCATTCGTTTTGCAGGGTGCAGGCAATTTTTATGCGCCCTGCAAAACAGCCGAACGCAAACAAACAGAAAAGACAAAAGTCAAGCGGTAGCATTTGTATAGGGTTTTACCGGGTCTTAAAGTTAAAATTTGTTTAAAACTTAAAATTTCACATTGACACTATATCTAGTGGTCGTTTAATATCTGTTCATATTTAAGTACACTACATACAGCAAAAACGCATCTGCATTTTGTGCATAAATTGTGGATAATTCTGTTGAAAACAGCTTTAAAGCTTTGCTAATTCAACATTTAGCAATTAGCAAAAAAACACTTGAAAATTTTTAACTGCCACCCAAAAACGGCAGTTTTGGGAGATTTTATGCGCTGCCCTTTTTGCGGCAATCTGGATGACAAAGTTCTGGAATCGCGCTCAATGGCAAACGGCGAATCAATTCGCCGCCGGCGCGAATGTACAAGCTGCGGCTACCGTTTTACAAGCTATGAACACATTGAAGAAAAGCAGTTTATGGTAGTAAAGCGAGACGGCCGCCGGCAGATTTTTGACCGTGCCAAGCTTACAAAAGGCATTGAGCGCGCCCTTGAAAAGCGGCCGCTTACGCCGGAAATGATAGAAAACCTTGTTGCGGAAATTGAAGAAATGGCGGTAATGAAAGGCAGAACCACCCGGGAAATATCAACGGCCGATTTAGGTGACCTGGTACTGGAAAAGCTTTTTACCGTTGACAAGGTTGCATATATCCGTTTTGCCTCGGTTTACAGGCATTTTGAAAATATAGAAGAATTCATGACCGAAATACAGAAATTAGGAGAAAAGGGATGAGCGAACAGATTTTTCCAGAATGGCGGAGTTTTTTAGGAACGAACGATAATGCAAGCGTTATCAAGAATGTCGTGAAACGTTCCGGCGAAATTGAAAAATACAATCCGGCAAAAATTACGGCTGCAATCAACAAAGCAATTGAAGCCGTAGAAAAAGTTGGCGACATGAACCGCGCCCAGACCCTTACAGACATTGTAGAAGAAAAACTTAAGGAAATGATGGCAGCCCGCCACGAACATTCAATTCCTGCAATTGAAGAAATTCAGGACATTGTAGAAACCGTTCTGGTAGAAAGCGGTTCCGTTGCAATTGCAAAGGCATACATTTTATACCGCGCCCGCCACGAAGCCATCCGCGATACAAAAAGACTGGTTATTGACATTAACAAAACAATGGACGGCTATTTAAGCCAGTCGGACTGGCGCGTAAACGAAAACGCAAACGTAAACTTTTCGCTTGGCGGCCTTATCCTGCACAATTCGGGAACAATTACAGCAAACTACTGGCTTAAAAACATTTACTCGCCGGAAATTGCTGAAGCCCACCAGAACGCCGCCTTTCACATTCACGACCTTTCCATGTTTTCTGGCTACTGCGCAGGCTGGTCTTTGCGCCAGCTTATTCAGGAAGGGCTTGGCGGCGTTACGGACAAAATTACTTCAACCCCGGCAACGCACCTTTCAACTTTGGTAAACCAGATTGTAAACTTTCTGGGCATTATGCAGAACGAATGGGCAGGCGCACAGGCTTTCAGTTCTTTCGACACTTACCTTGCACCGTTCATTAAAAAAGACAACCTTACGGATAAAGAAGTACGCCAGTGCATTCAGAGCTTTATTTACGGCGTAAACACGCCAAGCCGCTGGGGCAGCCAGGCACCGTTTACAAACATTACACTGGACTGGACATGCCCGGACGACCTTAAGAACAAGCCTGCAATTGTAGGCGGCAAAGCAATGGATTTTACCTACGGCGACTGTCAGAAAGAAATGGATACAATCAACAAGGCATTCATTCAGCTTATGACCGAAGGCGACGCCGCCGGCCGTGGTTTTGCATATCCTATTCCAACATACAACATTACCAAGGAATTCAACTGGGACAGCGAAAACGCAAAACTTCTGTTTCAGATGACCGCCCAGTACGGTACGCCTAACTTTCAGAACTTTGTCAATTCTGACCTTAACCCCAGCGACGTGCGTTCTATGTGCTGCCGCCTTCAGCTGGACAAGCGCGAACTGCGCCGTCGCGGCGGCGGTTTGTTTGGTGCAGACGAATTTACAGGTTCGCTGGGTGTTGTAACAATTAACATGCCGCAGATTGGCTACCTTGCAAAAACAACTGAACAGTTTTATGCACGCCTTGACCATTTGATGGATCTGGCAAAGGAAAGTTTGTGTACCAAGCGCAAGGTTATTCAGCACCTGTACGACAACGGACTTTTCCCTTATACGCGCCGTTACTTAAAAACACTGACCAACCACTTTAACACAATTGGCCTTTGCGGCATGAACGAATGCTGCATGAACTTTTTGGGCGTAGACATTGTAGACCCTAAAGGCCACAAATTTGCCTGCGAAGTTTTGCAGCACATGCGCGAACGAATGCAGGATTATCAGGAACAGACCGGCGATTTGTTCAACCTTGAAGCAACGCCAGCCGAAAGCACTTCGTACCGCCTTGCAAAGCACGACAAGGAACAGTTCCCTGACATCATTACCAGCGGAACAAGTGATCCGTTCTATACAAACTCAAGCCAGCTGCCTGTGGACTACACCAGCGACGTATTTGAAGCACTGGATCATCAGGAAGCATTGCAGACCAAGTACACCGGCGGAACAATGTTCCACGTGTTTATGGGCGAAGCATTGAAGGACTGGAAAACATGCAGTAACCTTGTAAAAAGCATTTCAAGCAATTACCGCATTCCGTTCTTTACTGTGTCGCCAACTTATTCAATCTGCCCGGTTCACGGCTACTTAAGCGGCGAACACTTTGACTGCCCTATCTGCAAGGCAGAAAACCAGCGCAAACTGGAGAAAAAGCTTTTGCAGCTTGAAGAAGAACGCAAGGAAGCTGTTGCTGCCGGCGTAAACTGCTAAAAACCGGCATACCGCAAATATAGTGCAAAAATGCAAAAAACGCTTGTAAAAAAACACTATATATGCGGTATTATAAAACAAGATACACTACATGCAGTGTTTTTGCTTTTAACAGAAAACATTACTGAATTCCATATAAAAAAGGCCTGATGCCTGCAAGGAGAAAAGAAATGTCTACACCAAGAACCCTGAAAGAAATTGATGCAGAAATTGCTCAGACAAAAAAAGAAATTGAAACCGTAAGAGGAAGCGAAACAGAAGTTTACGCACGCATCGTAGGCTATTACCGTTCGGTACGCAACTGGAACAAAGGCAAGCGCAACGAATACGACCAGCGCAAGATGTTTGTATACGACAGCGAAAGCACTGATGACACGGCCGTAATAGCTGAAAACATGACCGTAAACTGTGCCCAGCCTGCCTGCGAAGAAACTTCCTGCTGTGAAAGCGAACAGCCGGTGCTTAACAAACAGGCCGTACGCTACGAACTTTTCATCCGCCAGACATGTCCTAACTGTCCGCCGGTAAAAGAATACATGGCACGCATTACAATTCCGGGCGATGCTTTTGACGTAGATTCTGAAGCAGGTTTTGCAAAAGCACAGGAACTGGGCATTATGGCAGCACCAACAGTTGTTGTTTACAACGCTTACGATGCAGAAATTGGCCGCGCCCACAATGTGCAGGAACTTGAATCGATTTTTGAAGCAGAAGCAGCACTTTGCTAAAAGGCAGAATGCTTTATAATTTATAAAAGCAATTTGCACAATAAAGGCTAAGCTACGGCCGTTTATAGCGGTTTGCAGCTTAGCCAAATTTTTTTTTTACTTTGGCATGCTGAACTTGATTTGTCAGACTTCGGCGGCTAAAGCACAGCATCTGCCACGGCAAGTTCGGAATGACATTTTTATTATTTACGAAAATGAAAGACTTAAACCTTTTTGATACAAGCAGAAAAATCGGTTCGCTGGTAAAAACTTCTTTTGTTGATTACCCGGAACAAGTTGCCGCCGCCCTTTTTTTGCACGGCTGCAACCTGCGCTGCCCCTACTGCTACAACAGGGATTTGGTAACGGGCAAAACCGAAAGTTACGAAGCCGTAAGCCTAGATGAAGTTTTTGAGCACCTGAAAAAACGCAAGGCAGTTTTAAGCGGTTTTGTCATTTCCGGCGGAGAACCCTGCATTTTTCCTGCCCTGCCCGCCCTTATAGCAAAAGTGCACGCCATGGGTTATCTGGTAAAGCTAGACACAAACGGCACAATGCCGGAAGTTTTGGAACAGCTGTTTGCAGAAAAGGAATTTAGACCGGATTTCGTTGCAATGGACGTAAAAACCGGCGCAGAAAAATACGGCAGGTTTTTGCCCGCCGGCGTAACAGACAATTCAATTTGCGAAAAAATAAAGAAATCAATTGAAATAATAAGCAGAATGCCTGCAAGCAGCCGGGAATTCAGAACGGTTTTAGTTCCGGGGCTTGTAGACAGGGCTGAAATAGAAAAAATAGCAGCCCTTTTGCCGGAAGACGCAAGCTGGAAATTTGCCGGTTTTGCAAGCGGCGGCTGCCTAGACCCAAACTTTGACAGCATAGCGCCTTTTGGCACCGCAGAAACCGCCGAACTGGTAGAATACGCCCAAAAACATATACCGGCCGCAGAATTAAGATAAAAATTAACAGGCCGAATGTCGAGTTTATATGAAATGTTTAAAAACAGCCTTTCGACAGTCACTGCCAAGAAAAAAGACTTGTGCATGCGCATGGTGTATTTTTTTTCGTGTCCGTGCCTGTCTGCAGCTGTTTTTAGCACATTTATATGGATGTCTTTTGGACTTTTATAGAAAATTCGAAATTTAACCTAATAAATAAAAAAAATTCATTTACGAAAAGCAAAATCTCGCTAAGTAAATGCGCAAACATTTACGACTCATGCTGAACTTGTTAGCCTTCGGCGGCTAAAGCACAGAATCTGCCATGTATAGGAAACAAAAAGAACCTTGGCCGTGACTTTTGGGGCGTAGCCAAGGTTTTTTTACGAATAGTTTAAGAAATTATTTTGCAAACAGGGCTTTTGCCAATTCTTCAATATACAAATCAATTGAAGGATACTGGTCGCGGTTTTCTTCGTAAACTGACAATGCATCATATACGCGGTCAATATTTTTAAAGCCGTTGTTTTTTGCATTCTTCAGCATATTATATTTGAACGGACCTTCTGCAGAACCTTCTTTGTATACTTTGGCTTTTACAGCATTTTCAATATTTGCAGAAACGATACCCCACCACCAAACATTTGAATACCACTGCGGTGCATAGTCAATTTTCTTCTGCTTTTTGGCAAGTTCTTCAATAACTACAGCACAGTCTTCTACACTGCTGCCCAATTTCATGCTTATGAAACTAGAAAGTACGTTTCCAAGCATACATTCTACTTCTACATTGCCTGTATAGTAGTTGTATGGAATTGTAAGTGAATGGAAAACAGTTCCATTTTCTGTAGAAACTCTGCCATAGCAGCCGTTATTGTTGAAGTAGCTTGCAAAAACAGCATATTTTGCATTATCAGCACCGCCCATGTAAGCATCCATAGTTCTAAAATCGTAATCAAAATCTCTGTCTGAATTAAAGAATTCAACTACTTCGCCAATTTCTTCCTTGTATTTCTTAAGGAATTCGCCAGCATTTGTGTCATTGTAGAATTTTTCAAGTTCAACAATAAAATCACTTAAATCTTTCTTTGAAGAAAAAACGCCAAATACTCTATCACTTGGAACGCTTTTTACATCATCAAAAAAGCTGTATGCCATAAAAGCGCATGGAACTGAGTAGTGAGCAGAGCGGCTCTGTTTGTCTACAAACTTATCAAGTGTTTTAAGGAAAGCGTGTTTTTTATATGATGCAAAATAAGTTTTTGCTTCATTCCATGCAGATGCATTTTTGTTTACATTTGCAAAATTGTATTTCAGTGCGGTTGCAATGAAATATGTGTCGATATAATCGCTGGTGCAAAGCATTGCTTTTTCGCCTTCGTAAACAACGTTGCATTTTTCCTGTGCTGATGCTGCGGCAATGGCAAGCACGCAGAACCAAAGTGTGAGTAAAAGTTTTTTCATACTTTATCTCCTAAAATAGTTAATGTTTTTTTATTAGTTTTGCCTTTCCGTTCCTTTTTTTTTCAACCAGAAAAAAACAGAGAAGCGGCAAAACCTAACGAAAAATAACTTTAAAGCATTTTTTAATTCTTGTATTGAGTAATTTACGCACAAAAATTTTGTGCGTTAACGCACGGTTTTGCATTTTTAGCCCAAATTTGCCCAAAATCAGGGCTTTTTTGCCTGCAAAAGGCATTTTCTTGCAAAAAGCATTCAGCCATTTTTTGCCCTAATCCGGGCAGGCAAAGCCCCCTCGCTTTTGCTGACTGTTTTGCCGCTAACTGCTGCTTGGTGCATGCAAAAGCCCGTAGTTTTGCAGTTGGTAAAACTACGTCAAATATTGTGTAAGTTGGCTGGTGCTTGCCATTTCGAACCTGTTTCGGAATCAATGGCAGATGCTGTGCTTTAGCCGCTAAAGGCTAACAAGATGTCATGACAAAATGTGTGGCAGGAACTGTTTATTGAACGGGCGTTTAAGGCAAAAAAAAGACTGTACGATTTGTACAGTCTTAGTAGCGGCAATGGGACTTGAACCTATGACCTGCCGGATATGAGCCGGATGCTCTACCTGCTGAGCTATGCCGCCGTGATGTTTAATATAATATGGAATAGTAAAAAAAAAGTCAATTACTTCTGAAAAAATTTAATATTTTTTTCAGTTTTTTTACTGCTTCCAAAAGTTTCAGGTATTTCAAAAAAAACCGGCCGTTTTTCAGTAATATTCCCTATTTTTTCACTTTAACGTTGACAGCGTCACAAGGCTATAATAAACTGTTTCTTTCTTGCAATAGAAAAAATCAACAGGCGAGTTTAAATATCAACAGGAGAATTTTATGGCAGCAAAAATTCCATCACAGTTCAAAGGCCGGTCACTGCCTAACTGGATTGACTACACACCGGAAGAAATTCAGCAGTTTCTGGATTTGGCAATTGAACTAAAAGAAGAAAAAAAACGCGGTGAAATAAATCAGCGCTTTATTGGCAAAACCATTGCCTTAATTTTTGAAAAACGTTCAACACGCACACGCTGTTCTTTTGAAACAGGATTTGGCGAAGAAGGCGGTCATCCCGTATTCCTTTCAACCCAGGACATTCAGCTTGGCGGAAAAGAATCGGTAGAAGACACTGCACGTGTTTTGGGCCGCATGTTTTCGGCAATTGAATTCAGGGGTTTTAAGCAGGAACACGTAGAAAAACTTGCTGAATATTCAGGCGTGCCGGTAATTAACGGACTTACTGACGATTTTCACCCTACGCAGGCACTTGCCGACATCATGACCCTTCAGGAAAATTTCGGTCATTTGAAAGGTCTGCACCTTGTTTTTGCTGGCGACGGCCGCAACAACGTTGCACGTTCGCTTATGCTTATATGTGCAAAAATGGGCATTAACTTTACCATTTTTTCACCAAAAGAATTGTACCCTGACACGCAAATTCAGGAGATTTGCAAACCTTTTGCTGAAAAATCTGGCGCTAAAATTACAATTTGCGATAATATTTCGCTTGTAAAAGGGGCAGATGCGATTTATACTGATGTATGGGTTTCCATGGGAGAAGAATCTCTTAAGGAAAGCCGCTGTGCTCTGCTTGCACCGTTCCAGGTAAACGAAGAAATGATACAAAAGGCCGGAAATAAAGATTGTATCTTTTTGCACTGTTTGCCCGCGGTTAAGGGTGAGGAAGTTACCGCTGACGTAATTGAGGGAAACCGAAGCAAGGTTTGGGATCAGGCAGAAAACAGAAAATACACCATCAAAGCTATTATGCTAGCCCTTATAGCTTAAGGAGTCGTAAGATGAAAAAGACCATCTCTTTGCTGGTATTATTGTGCCTTTGTGTAGCTTCTGTATTTGCGTTTACAAACGAATCTGAATACAGCTATACTTATGTACCGCTTTCAAAGGTTTACAACTGTTCTGAAGGTTACGTAGCAATGTACACTTTGGACGGTTACAATGTTTCTACAACTTATTTGCCTGTTAAATGGTTTATGTTTGGCGATACACGCGGTAAGCTTATCAACCTGCCGCACGACCTGCTGCCTTACATGACAATCGTTTACAAAAATGGTGAATTCCAGTACGTAACTCTTGCGGTTCCGCGCGATCCGTCAGATTCGTTCTGGGGTGTTTTGTCTCCAAATGTAAATGTTGACGGCAAGTTCAACATTGAACAGCCGGTAGTTCCGGTTTTCAGCAAAAACTAACTTTTTCTGATAAAAAAGCAGCCGCTTTCTGGCTGCTTTTTTGTTTTTAAAAGAAGAAAAAAAACAGAAATATTTCCGCACATTCAAATAATTCAATTGAAAAAAGCGTTGCAAGCATGAAGAAACCCGGCAAGCAAAAACAACCGGTACGAGTGCAGCGCAAGTAGTTTACAATTTTCTGCAAATGTTTCACTATAACAGCATGTTAACAAACGAAGATATTGAAAATTTTAAAACATTCACACAGAAATTTGATTCATTTATTGTAATTGGCCACAAGGAACCAGACGGCGACTGCATTTCCAGCAGCCTGGGGCTGGCAGAACTTCTGCGCAAAATGGGCAAAAAAGTTGAAGTGCTTTCAGCCGGACCTTTTAAGCGCACTGAAACAAAAAAATATCAGGATTTTTTTGCAGATTCATTAAAAGCAAATCAGGATTACAGCAAATTCGGAATGTTCATTGTAGACTGTTCCAACAAAAGCCGGATTGGCGAAATTGACGCTGCACAGCTTGAAATACCGGTATTTGTAATTGACCACCACAAAACCGCGCAGAACACCGGCAGCAACTGCATAATTCATCCCGAATCACCGGCGGCGGTTTACCTTGTTCAGCAGCTTTTTGAAGCCATTTGCGGCGAAGTTACCGAAGAAATTGCGCCAGTTCTGTTTTTCGGTCTGTGCACCGATACAGGCTTTTTCAGGTTTCTGGAAGAAGACAGCGCAGAAATTTTTATGGCAGTATCGCGCCTTGTGGCAAAAGGTGCAAGTCCTAAAAAAACCTACAATCACATGACAGGCGGCAAGGCGTTTTCTACGCGCAAACTGCTTGGCCTGCTTTTAAACCATGCCCAAAGCTATTTTAACGGCCGGCTTATCATCACCTACGAAAAGCAGGAAGACACTGCCCTGTTTGGCCAGAACGGCCGGGATTCGGACATGCTGTATCAGGCTTTAACCAGCGTTGAAGGCGTTGAAGCCGTTGTAAACATTAAGCAGGAAACGGAAACTGAATGCACCGCTGGTCTGCGCTCGATTGACAGCGTTGACGTAAGCAAGGTTGCATCTGTTTTTGGCGGCGGTGGTCACAAAAATGCGGCCGGTTTAAGCACCGAAATTAAAGTGCAGGATTTTATACCAAAACTGGTAGAAGAATTTGCAAAAATATTTGAAAAATAGCAGTTCCGCTGTTTTAAGCGCATTTTTAAAATTATTCAATTTACAGAAAATTACAGAAAATCATACAAAACAGGCAAACTGCAAAAAGAACGCATCCATCTGTCAGTTCTTTTTGCAGTTTGCCTGTTTTTTTATTCGCGCCTAATGCGTCATTCCAAATAATAAATTGTCATTCCGAACACGTTTCGGAATCCGCGGCTTTTGCAGTTTGCCCGTTTTTTTTACAAACGCCGGCGTTCCTGTTCTGAAAATATTTTAAACCATTACTATTTTTTCTTATTTTTTTGCAAATAAAAAGTTTTTTTAATTTCAGTTTTTATACAAAAGATAAGAAAAATAGAAATTTTCTGTCTTTGCACGCCCAAAAGCAAAAAATATTTAAAACCACCAGTATCAATTTTAAAAGCACAATTACAATTTTCAATTTTGGGCTAACTTAAAAATTAGAACTTTTTAATATTATGCACATTTTTGGCAAACAAAATTCGCTTTTTTTGAGAATTTGGAATAAACGTTAACCTTCAAATAGGCAAAGCGGAACAGGCACTGGCATATAATTTGCAATATCAGTTTTCAACGCCACTTTAAGGAGAAAATTTTGAAAACTGATAACAACCAGTACAAAAAGCATCCGTCAAATTTCAGTTACTTCAGCATGAAGGAATGCGTTTTTGACTGTCCTGAAGCCGAAAACAAAATATCATTCCAGGCAGAAAAAAAAGCCCGGCAGGAACTGAACCAGATGGAAGCAAAAGGTCTGAACGCGGATGATTTAACTTACTTTGTGTACAGGAATTACAAAGCATTCGGGCTTGAAATTATGGACGAAGACGCAAGGTACAACTTCATACTTGACTTGCGTTCGGTAATGGAAAAAATTTGCCGTGACTACAACCCGGAAGAAAGCCAGCTTTTTCATTACCTTAAATGCTGCATAAAACTGCGGCAGCGGAACGAAAACAGAAAGCTTGCCAGAATTGCCGCAAAGGAAAGCGCGGTTATGTTTGACAGCGGAAACGACCTGATTATCAAGGAAACCGCAGACCCTTACCAGAGCTTTTACACTCAGATTGAAAAAGAAACTTTTGCAATTCCCAAAAATCTGGACGAAAAAACCATAAAGCGCCTGCCTTCCCTCGCCTTAAAATCTTCCTGGTACTTAACCGACGAAATAATTGAAAAACTTTGCATAATTTGCAGTCTTGAAAAAGAAAAATTCATAAAAATTGTAGAAAAACTAAACCAGAAAATTGAAAAAAGAATAATGTACACTGAAAAATATTCAAGACAGCTTATTTCTGTTTACAGCAAACAGCTAAGCTACCAGTACGAACTGCAAAAACTTACCTGTGACAATTCGCCCTACAAAACCGGCCTGAAAAAGCGCCTTAAAAATCGCATGAAAACATGGAAAAAATTCGATTTGTACAAAAAAGGCCTGCGGATTTCTACGCCGGTGCAGCTTATTGCAGAAGCTTTGAACCGGCCAGTGAACGAAATAGAAAATGATTTACGCTATTTTAAGCGCAACATTGAAAAGTTCATGCACAGCTGAAATGCTGCCGCATTTTTGTTTAAGGCCGAAGCTGCCTCTGTCATTTTTCTGCTTTTCAAATTATTTCTGCCAAAGAAAAAATTGAAAAAAACAGCGCATTCAGCCTTAAGGTTGCCTATAAAGCAAAAAATCGCTATATTTCTGCCATGAAATTATTTTTTGCATCTGGAAACAGACACAAGCAGGCAGAAGTTGCAAAACTTTTTCCCAAGCACGAAGTTTTAATTCCTGCCGACATTGGCATTGATTTTGATCCTGAAGAAACAGGCAGCAGTTTTGTAGAAAACAGCCTTATAAAGGCAAAGGCGCTTTACGACATTGTTAAAGTGCCCGTCATTGCCGATGATTCCGGCATTTGCGTTGACGCCCTGAACGGCGCGCCGGGTATTTTTTCGGCACGGTACGCAGGCATTGACGACCCGACAGGCAAAATGCACGGCGAAAAACTTACTGCGCCGGAGCGCAATCGCCTGCTTTTGGAACACGTGGAAAAAACTACTGCTGCTTCAAATGAAGAAGGCAAAGCGCGCAGCTGCCGTTTTGTTTGTGCCATGGTTTTGTACCTTGGCCGCGACAGGTTTTATGCCGTGCAGGAAACCATTGAAGGCGAACTTGTAAAAAGCATTGAAAACGCAGACGGCGTAAACGGCTTTGGATACGACCCGATTTTTTACCTGCCCGAATACGGCAAAACCGTTGCCCAGCTTAGCGACGAGGAAAAAAATGCCATAAGCCACCGGGGCAAGGCTGCAAAGAAAATTGCAGAACTGCTTTAGTTGTTTAATTGCAAGCAAATAGCACAGCTAAATTGAAACTTTTCAAAGGCCGGAACACGGCATGAACCGCAGGAAAATCATCAGAATTTCCTGCGGTTTTTTATTTTAAGGCTTTCTAAAAACATAGGTACGGCGGCGGTAAAAGCCTTAAAAAATCAGCACAAATTGAAATGGCCGGGTTTTCTGGGGCATTCGGAAAAAAATTAAAATTATTTAATATTTTTTTTCATTTTTTTTAAAAATTTTAGTAATTAAATTTCAAGGTGGTGCCGAACTTAATAAGTGAGAGCTAATGACGTGCTGCACTTCGTAGAAGTCAACAGTACGCAGAGGTTCCATGTACAAAAACAGGTAACGATAGCCTTGTACTCTACTTCGCCTGTTTTTGTACAAAACCCACCAGACGGAACGGATTCTGTCTAATATCTTCCATGGAGGAAACTTATGGTCATCAACCACAACATGTCGGCTATGTATTCACACCGCGTACTTGGTATCAGCAATGATAACGTACAGAAGAATATGGAAAAACTCTCATCAGGTATGAGAATCAATCGTGCAGGCGACGACGCTTCAGGACTTGCAGTATCTGAAAAGATGCGCGCACAGATCCGCGGTTTGAACCGTGCTTCAGCTAACGCCTCTGACGGTATCAGCTTCATCCAGACAACAGAAGGTTATTTGAATGAAACAACTGAAATCTTACAGAGACTTCGCGAACTTTCAGTTCAATCAGCTAACGGCATCTATACCGCTGAAGACCGCATGCAGATTCAGGTTGAAGTTTCTCAGCTTGTTGCAGAAGTAGACCGCATTGCCAGCCAGGCACAGTTCAACGGAATGAACCTTCTTACAGGTCGTTTCGCACGTGCTACAGGTGAAAATGCTGTTACAGCTTCTATGTGGTTCCATATCGGCGCTAACATGGATCAGAGAATCAAAGTATACATCGGTACTATGACTGCTTCTGCTCTTGGTGTTCGCGAAATCGGTAGTGAAGCTGTTCTTAGCCTCGAAACTCCGGATGATGCCAACCGCGCAATCAACACACTTGATGAAGCATTGAAAAAGGTAAACAAACAGAGAGCAGATCTCGGTGCTTACCAGAACCGTTTGGAACATGCAGTACGTGGCATTGACAATACTGCTGAAAACCTCCAGGCATCTGAATCTCGTATCCGCGATACAGATATGGCTGCTCAGATGGTTGACTTTACCAAGAATCAGGTTCTTACACAGGCTGGAACTGCTATGTTGGCACAGGCTAACAGCAATTCTCAGAATGTACTCTCACTGCTTAGATAGTGTAATATAATGGTGTAAAATGCTTTTCAAAAGTATTTTACAAAGAAGCCTTTATGTGTTAAATTTAACGCATAAAGGCTTCCCATTATATTTATGCCTGTTTTAGAGGGCATAGTTGATCTTTGAAAAACACCCCCGTGGTGTGTGTAGACAGCAGGAACAGAAATTGTACGCAGTTTCTGTTTCTGCTGTATGAGTCTAAAACAAAATGGAAGAGGCGCAAAGCTTCCATTTTGCTCACTACATGCACAGACCGAAAGCATGGAATGCTTTCGCTACGTAAACACACGGAGGGTTATTCTTATGGTAATTAATCACAACATGACTTCAATGTATGCTAACCGCGTTTTAGGTATTTCTAACGATGCAGTTCAGAAAGACATTGAAAAGCTCAGTTCAGGAATGAAAATAAACAGAGCAGGCGATGACGCTTCTGGTCTTGCAGTATCAGAAAAATTGCGTGCTCAGGTTCGTGGTTTGAATCAGGCTAACCGCAACATTCAGAATGGTATCAGCTTCATTCAGACAACTGAAGGATATTTGCAGGAAACTACAGATGTTCTGCAGCGCATTCGCGAACTTTCAGTTCAGGCAGCAAACGGTATTTACACAGATGAAGACCGCATGCAGATTCAGGTTGAGGTTTCTCAGCTTGTTGCCGAAGTAGACCGCATCGCAAGCCATGCTCAGTTCAACGGTATGAATCTTCTTACTGGTGGATTTGCTAATAACGATACAACACAGCGTTTCTTGCAGCTTCACGTTGGTGCAAACACTGACCAGAACGTTAAAGTATTTATCGGTACAATGACAGCTACAGCTCTTGGCTTGGCTGGATTTGACGGAGATTCAAACTCAATGATTTCTTTGGCCACAGCAGAAAGCGCAAATATGACCATTGGCACAATTGACAATGCTCTTAAAACTGTTAACAAACAGCGCGCTGACCTTGGCGCATTCCAGAACAGATTTGAAACAGCATCACGCGGTGTAGCTATTGCTGCTGAAAATCTTACAGCTTCTGAATCACGCATTCGTGATACAGATATGGCTGCTCAGATGGTTGAATTTACCAGAAACCAGATTCTTACTCAGTCTGGTACAGCAATGTTGGCACAGGCCAATACGCAGTCACAGAACGTATTGACTATTTTACGCTAACATAGGTCGCATTAAAGAGACTTCTGGATGTCATCTTTTTAATGCTTTATTTGATGCAGGAAGAAATGCGCCTTTCTTCCTGCCCTTTCTTTATTAGGAGGCAAGCCCATGTCAGTTTCGATGAATGCACTTGGGCAGCAAATGACCACGGATGGTCACGTACGAGTTCGTCAGGCCGCTAAAAGTTACAAGGCTGCAGTTGTTCAGGCATCTGCAAGCACTGTACATTTTTCAGCCGCCAAACCGAACCTTGAATCCATTAAAGCTGAAATTGAACGCGTTCAGGCGGAAATTTCCAGCCAGATGGGAAGAAAGGTAGAATTCAACATTAACCACGATCTTGGAAAGGTAGTCGTAAAGATTGTTGATCCTGCAACCGATAAGGTTATAAAGGAGATACCGTCTGAAGACATACAAAAGTTACAAGTCAGAATGGGACAATTATCTGCGATGATTGTTGACGAGATGATTTAATTTGTATTCTTTTCTGGTATAGGATTAATGTCTGATATAAACATACCTGGTGTCGGCGATAAGTACAAAACAAATGACCTCGTGAATAAACTTTTGGAGCTTGAAAAAGGTCCGTTAAACCGTGAAAAGGCGAAACTGGATTCTTACAAGCTTGAAAAGGAAAGCTGGCAGCGTGTTAATAAGTTTATGACTTCAACACGCGACAGCGCACGAGGTTTGTATTCTTACAACAACCCTTTCAACGAAAAAAACACAGAGTCTTCTGATGACAGCGTTTTAACGGCAGAAGCAGGCCGTGATGCCGAAAAAGGCGAATACAAAGTTTACGTTGATCAGGTGGCTTCTGCGGATAAATTCCTTTCAAACAATATAGACAAAGATTTCTACGTTAATCCCGGTAAATATACTTATACCGTTGGCGACCGTACCCTTTCTTTCAATTATAAGGGCGGCACTTTGGGCGATTTTACCGAAACCCTTAACAAGCGTGGCAAGGATATTTTAAAAGCTTCTATTATTAATGTTGCAAACAACAGCCGTGTCTGGTCCATTGAATCAGTTAAAACCGGCGCAGACAATATTCTGGACTTTGATGACGATGCCTTAACAATGGCCGCAGGAACGGGCATAATTCAGCTTTCCCGCAACAACAACGAAATTGCGTTTGGCAAAACCGGCCGCGATTTATCAGCAATTCCTCATCTGGAAAGCAGCGGCGTTGCATTAAAATCGGGAAGCATCGTTGTTCCGCCGCAAAATGGCGTTGCCGTTGCAATTCCTGAAAGCGTAACACAAAACAAAGATAATATAATTACTCTTAAAGTAAGGCTTACACAGACTAAGGATATTACCGATACAGGCGATGAAGAAGAAACTAATGACAAGCCTTTCTTTACAGATGCACCCAAAGTTGAATTTGGCGATTTTTCAATTAATAACTTCAACATGAACCCTGATATTGAAATTGCCAGTGAAAAAGAAAAACCCCAGAAAATAGAAAATTATACGGTAGTTTATGCCAAAAACAGAAACGGCACGGAAACTGCCCTAGCCCAGCTTAACTATGTAAGCGAAACAACTGAATTTTACATAAAGCTTTCTGAATACCCGGAAATTAAGAGCCTGGTATTTAAGAATTTTAACACGGGTAAAACAGTCAGCGTAAGCGAAATAAAAGCTTACGATTCGCAGGACGAACGTTCTTCAATACCGCTTAACCCGGTTTCTCTTGCTGCTGACGCAAAAGTTAGATACGAAGGCGTGCGCATAACAAGAAGTGAAAACAAAATTGACGATGTTATTCCAAATGTTACGCTGAACCTTGAAAACGCATCAAGCCGGCCAGTAACCATTACGGTTGACAGCGACGAAGAAACTGCCAAAAATTCAATTATTGAATTTGTAGGCAATTACAACCGCCTTATTGCCGAAATGAACATTTTAACCGGCACAAACGAAAACATTGTTTCGGAACTGGAATATTTTACCGAGGAAGAAGCCGAGGAAGCACGCAAGCGGCTGGGGCTTTTTCAGGCCGATTTTACGCTTACATCAGGCAAGCAGGCACTGCAAAGTTCAATGGTACAGCCCTACCTTATTGAAGAAAACGAAACAATCCGAATGCTTTCGCAAATCGGCATTTCTTCAAAGGCAACGGCTGGTGGCGGAATCACATCGTCGCAAATGCGCGGCTATCTGGAAATTGACGAAAAGAAACTTGACGAAGCCCTTGCAAATAATATGGCCGAAATTAAGAATCTTTTTGGCTATGATGCCGATAATGATATGGTAATAGATTCCGGTCTTGCTTACATGGTTGACCAGCGGCTTAATTCCTATACGCAAACCGGCGGTATTTTAACTAACAAAACCGGAATGCTGGACAGCCGCATTGAAAACAGCAACAAGCAGGTTAAAAAACTGGAAGACCAGCTGAAAGACAAGGAACGGGAACTACGGGAAAAATATTCCAAAATGGAAGGAACTTTGAACAGCCTTGAGTCTCAAAGTTCTACGATTAACAATTTTAACAAGCAAAATTCTAAGTGAAGATAAGGAAACACCATGGACGTATTATTGAACGGAATAAAACTGGACATTACTCTGGAAGACGAAAAAAATATTGGCGATATTTTAAGAGCCATGGAAGCAGAACTTGACAAAAATACAGCTACCATTATAGAAGTTTGCGCCGACGGTACAATCATAGGTGCAGAAATGCTTGACAGGCTTTTTGAACAGCCTATTGATTCGGTAAACGAACTTTCTATCAAATCAATTTCTGCCATGGAAGTTTCTAACATCATCAGAGAAGTTTGCAGCCATTTTAATGACCTTGCAGACAAGCTTGAAGAACTTCCCGTTCAATTGCAGAAAAACGAAGATAAAAAGGCAATGGAAACTGTTACAGAACTTGCAGATTCACTTTCACTTCTGTTTCAGACAATTCCTTATGTTAACCTTTTCCCGGAAAAATTTTCTGACCTTACGGTAGAAAGTGAACCGCTTGCGCCGTTTGTTGAACAGTTTCCGGCTTTGATGCAGGATTTTTTAAATGCTGTTGAATCTAACGATACTGTTTCAATTGGCGACCTTGCCGAATACGAGATTTCGCCAAAATTGCGGCAGCTGGCAAGCTTAAAAGATTCACTTTAAGATGAAAGAAAATAAAAAACGGCGGTTTCCATGAAGTGCAATTCAACGGAAGCCGCCGTTAATTTTTTAAATTGCCGCATTTTACACAAATGCTTGTGCTTTAGCGGAAAACGGGGTATAATAAATTACTAGTTTTTGGAGTTTTTATATGAGAGTTCTAGAATTGAAGAATCTGTACAGCGAAGACATTGGTTTATATTACCGGCGTAATTACACTGCCCTCGCCGTTTTGGAACTGCCGATAAAAACAACAGAAGTGCCTATAGATTTTATTATTGAAATTGGCCCCCTTGGCAATAAGGAAATCTATATCGATTTAAAAAAAAGCGTTGACTATCCGTTAATTCCGCTGAAAAAAAACATAAAAGAATATATATTGAATAAAGATAAAGAAGGATTACTCGTCTGATTACCATACAAACCACCACTGCTGAAGAAACAATTGCCCTGGGCGAAAAAATTGGCGCGTGCCTTAAGCCGGGTGATATACTTGCCATGGAAGGAACTTTAGCAGCAGGCAAAACAACCATTACAAAAGGCATTGCAAAAGCTTTGGGCATTACGGAAGACATTACAAGCCCTACATTTACAATCGTTTCGGAATATGAAGGCAGTTTGCATTTGTTTCACATTGACGTTTACCGCCTTGATTCGTGCGAAGATTTTGTCAATTTAGGTTCTGACGAAATGCTTTACAGTGACGGCGTTTGCATAATTGAATGGAGTGAAAAAATTAAAGACGAACTGCCGCCCAAAGCAATTACAATCAGGCTGGAAACACAGTCAGATTCCAGCAGACTTGTAAGCATTAAGAACTGGCCTTATGGAGATTTATAATAATGAAAGCTTTAGCAATTGACAGTTCTACGCCACGAATTTCTTTTGCGGCATTTAACGGCAACCTGAAAGCAAGTTTCATAATGGATGCACAGTTGAGACAGTCCGAAAAACTGGTACCGGCAATTGAACACGTATTAAAGCAGGCTGAACTTGAAGTAAAAGACTTGGAATTTTTGGTAACTGCTACAGGACCGGGGTCTTTTACCGGGCTGCGCCTTGGTTTTGCAGCGTTAAAAGCCGTACAAATGGCAGCAGGCTGCCCGCTTTATGGCGTGCCAACACTGAACGCGTACCAGAGTGCTTTTGCCGATTTTAAAGGTACTGTAGTGCCGGTTTTGGACGCAAAAAAAGAACGCTTTTACGTTTCAATTTACCGCAACGGCGTGCAGACCAACGCGGATGCTGATTTGTCACCGGCAGACGCGTTAAAACTGATTGACAATGAAGAAAACATTCTGCTGTGTGGCGAAGATGCAGCCCTTTTTAGGGACAAGATTCTTGAACTGCGGCCGACACAGGCTTATACGCTTTTTAACGGCTATATATGCAGTGCTGCCCAGCTTTTGTATATCGGCGAAAAAATGCACCAGAACGGAGAAGCACCGTTAAACGATTACGACGGGCCTGTTTACATCCGTAAAAGCGAAGCAGAAGAAAATGCAGAAAAAAAGAATTAAACGTTTTTTATTCAATTTAATTCAAATGATTTAAAGATAAAAAAAGCTGAAAGTTTCTTACTTTCAGCTTTTTTTGTGCATGGCACAATTATAAAATGCTAAACGGCGCAATCAGTTCAACTTACTGAACATTGACAGGGCGTCAAGGTTCTGGGCGCTGACCAAAGCTGCACGGTTTTCAGTCTGAATGGCATTGTACACTTCCTGGCGGAAAACCTTTACATCTTTAGGGGCTTCAACACCGATTTTAACCTGTTCGCCCCTAACTTCAATAATAGTAATGGTTATGTCATTGCCAATCTTTATTTTTTCGTTTGTTTTTCGGGTTAAAATCAGCATGTTTTACCCCGTTTCAATTCTTCAAGAATGTTGTGTTTTGTTGCCCAGCGAGAATCACAAGAAATAATCTGAATACACTTGTTGTTCTTTCTGTTAAAAATAAGCGGACCCTGCAGGTTTGCAGTTACGGCAGAACCGTCCGCAGGCAAAGTAACAATTGCCATTACCTGAACGTCTTCAGGAGACGTAATGCCGATTGACTTTAAGCTTTCGTCATCAACGTCAACTTCGTAATCCTGACAAAATAAAAAAGGATCAATCAACAAAAATGAGAGTTCACTATTTTCAATTGACTGAAACCACATAAAAGGCCTGTGCTCAGACTGAATCATTGCGAAAGAATGAAAGTCTTCAAAACCGAACAGACCATCTGGAATTGAATAAATTGAATCTTCCGTAACATTTACAGTGCCCATTGTTCTTGTCTTAATTTCCATATAATCCCTGTGCATTTAGACAAAAAAACGCTACTTTACAAATTCAACATTGCGTTAAATTTTGAAAAGTAGCGGTTTGTTAAATGCTTATTTTACATAGTCAAGCAATGTATTTCTATACATTCTTGCCGCTGTACTTAATGTTGCCTGCTGAACATATTCAAGCATTTTCAAGTTAGTAATTGCTTCTGTAATGTCAAGGTCACCTTCGCGTGCTACAAGATTGTTAACGTTAAGAATTTCGTTGCCAATTCTTGCAAGGTTCTGACCGGCGCGTTCATATTTTGCACCGCTTTCTGCAAGGTTACCCGTAAGGCTGCTGATACCAAGGTCAATTGTGCCCAAAACGCGGCCGCCAATAGTTTCCTGATCGCCTGCAATCATTGCGTCACGCAGTGCAATTACTGCATCAAAAAGCGAACCGCCGGCAAGGCTTGCGGTTGGGTTTATGTTGTTCGGCGGACGCTGGCTGGAATCTTTAATCATTCCCAAATCGAACAAAGTAGTCATGTCGCCTTTGTCTTCAAGCCAAAGCTGACGTGCGTCAGTCGTCTGCAATGTTAAACCGTTGCTTACCGGGTCAAGGAAAGCTTTTACGGCTGCACCGCTGTCGTTGATTTTTGCCATGATTGCGTGAATGTTGTCGCCGGCTTTAAGTTTAATTTCCTTGCCGTCAACAGAAATTATGCCGTCTTCAGGAACAACATAAGAAGTTGCATCGCGCATACCAAAAAGCGTCTGCTGTTCTGCCCAGAAAATGCGGCTGCCGGCGTGCGTAGTTTCCAGATACTGGCCTTCATCAACTTCAATATTCTGGCTTTCAACATTACCGTTGTATGTAACATTTGTAATAAGCATTTCGCCTGCACCAGGTACAGAACCGTACACAACATCAAAAGCAGTTGTATTGCTGCGTGTACCAGCAAAAAGCGAAGTACCGTCTGGGCCTGTTGCATTGGCATTCAGCACCAGTTCCTTCAAAAGTTCATCAACTTCAATTGACATGTTTTTCAAATCTTCCGGCGTGTATGTGCCGTGTGCGCCCTGCACTGCAAGTTCGCGAACACGCTGCATAACCTGCAAAGACTGGTTCACATAGCCTTCTGTTACAGAATACTGGTCGCTGATTAACTGGGCGTTCTTTTCAAAAGTTTCAAGACGCTTGCCGTAAGATTCGTAGCGAACCAAGTGACCGGCAGCAATCGGGTCGTCGCGCAGCTGCTGAATGCGGCGCTGGCTTCCCATCTGGTTAGAAGCCTTGTTAACTCTAAGTTCCTGACGACGCAGATTGTATTGAACGTCGTTATTTGACATATTTGAACTGATTCTGTGCATTTTAAGCTCCTTTTTTTAGTATGAACGGCTTACACGCCCAAGCGGTTGATAACGGTATCAAGCATTTCATCCATAACGGTAACAATTTTTGCCGCTGCGTTATAACCGTGCTGAAATTTAATGATGTCAGCAAGTTCTTCATCAATGTTTACGCCGGAAATTGATTCGCGCAAAGAACGCAAGTCTTCCATAATAGAACGCTGACTTGCCAGATTCATTTCTGCCTGTTCGCCTTTCAAGCCTACGTTTGTAACTGAATCGGCAAAGTAATCGTCCAAAGTAGCAGAACGGCCAATCATAATGTTGGAATTGCGCAATGAAGCAATTTCCAGTGCTGCACGACCGTCGCCGTCTTCGCGGCTTGTATTGTAAATAGGGTAACTTGCTGCTACAGAAAGCACATCGCGCTTCAATGCCGGGTTAATTTCAAAATATGCGGCAGGGTCTGCAACCGGTGCAACGCTGAACTGTGCGCCGCTTTCCAGCTTGCCGGAAACAACTTCGGCTGTATCTGCAACAAAAGCGTTTACGGCGTCTGCCCTTGCAAAATCGTAAGCACCCGCTTCACCGCGGCCGCGCAAAATGCCGGCGTAACCTACCAAAAAGTGACCGCTGTCTTCAATGTGGCGGATTACAAAATCAGGGTTAGCAGAATCGTGGGCAGTAGTTGCCTTCAAAACCAGCTTGTTGTTCTTGTCCAGATAGGCTTTTACTTCGCCGTCATAATCGTTAATGCGCTTTACAACTGCGGCAACGCTGTCCGTTGAATAGTAAGGCACTTCAATATTTGAATTCTTGCCGGAAATTGTAATTGTGCCCTCAAGGCCAATCTGTTCTGTTTCTTTAAGGCTGTTTTTACCACTTACGCGGAAAACGTAAGAAGTGTCTTCCACACCGTCGCCGTTGCGGTCGTAATTGCCGTTTACGTTCATAACAAACGGCTGTTCAACGAAAAAGTCCAGGCCGGTTACATTGTTCGCACCAATTGCATTGCGGTGAACATCGTTAACAAGGTCTGCAAAGTTCATGACCATTGTATTAAGGTTCTGTTTTTCGTAGCGAATGTCTACGTCGCGCAGTTCAATCAGCGCACCAAGAGAACCGCCGCTGATAACGGCATCGTTTTCTGTATCTGCCCATATAACTTTAGAATAGCCAGTACCGTCTAAAATCGGTTCAACTGCAAAATTGCGTGCAACTTTACCCTGCACCAGGATATGCCCGTCAATGTGAACCATAAATTCATCAGGGTCGCGGTCATCAGTAGTTACATTGATAAGGCTTGAAAGCTTTTCAACCAGCAGGTCACGGCGGTCAAGCAAATCGTTAGGGTTGTCGCCCATTGCCTTGGAATTGACAATTTCCCTGTTTATTTCTGCAATCTGGTTTGTAATATCGTTAACCTGCTTTACAGAAGCTTCAATGTCGCCATTGATGAGAGTATTTATTCCTTCCAAACCTTTGTGACGGTTGTGAATTGAGTTTACGAGTGAATCGCCGCGGCTGATTACAGACATGCGTGCAGCCGTAGATTCCGGGTACATGCTAAGTTCCTGCCATGATTCCCAGAATTTATCCATGGTTGTTCTGATTGAAACATTGTCCGGTTCGTTGTAAACGTTTTCAATCATAAAATAATATTTTTCACGAGTTTCCCAGTAGCTTTCCTGATTGCTTTGAGCAACAATGCGCTTGTCAAGCATTTCGTCGCGAATGCGTTCAATGCTTTGAACTGTAACGCCCTGCCCTATCTGGCCTGGTGTTTCTGCACGGCTTAAATCTGGGCGATAGATTGGGTCAAAAGCCCGTACCTGAACGCGCTGACGTGAATATCCTTCTGTATCAGCGTTAGAAACGTTATGTCCAGCAGTATTGATTGCCTGAGCCTGAGCCATAAGGCTGCGTTTGCCCATTTCGATACCTGCAAATGAAGATGCCATAGTAAACTCCTTTTTACCGTCTTGAAAGAAACATTAACAAAGCTTTCAAAACCATCTATATAAATGCTTTATTTACAAACAAACCGTAATTTTTTTTTCAAAATTACATCATCCTGTCCAGCACAACGGATTCAGGCATTGCATTAACCAGCCTGCCCTTTTTTGAATAGACAGTATTACGGGCCTGTGGCACGGCGTTGTTGAAAACACCCTGTAAAAAGTCCTTGGTTACCCTGATATAGTCAGAAAGTGCATCATTTTCGATTTTTGAAACGGCAAGTTTCTGCCGCATTAAACGGAAATTTTCCAAAACTGTCTGGCGCAAATCAAGCGAAAACAGGTGGGCAATCTGGTAAACGTCCAGTGTTTCATTGCCGGTAAAATTGCAGACAAGCTGAGAACGGTAAGCCTCAAGCTGCGTAAACTGTTCGGACAAACCCTGTATGCGCTGAATTGAAACGTCAAGGCGTTCCCAGTCGCGGTTTGTAACAGTTTCGCGAATAAGTCTCTGCTCCGTCAAAATAGCATTAAGCAAATCGTTCTGCTTTACTAAAATATCGTTAATTTCCATAGCAACAGAATCAGTTTTATTCATGCGCTTCTCCCTATACTCCTTTACAGAGTATCGGAATTCGATTTTAAAACCTTAATAAAATGTGAAAAATTGTGCGTTTTATTTTTAAATTTCAAAATTAAAAACAGAAACAGTTTGAATGAAAAAAAGGCTTGGGGGTATTGAACTGCAAGGCGCGGCAAATTATAAGAAAATTGAAATTAAAATGAAAAAAAATGAAAAAAAACGGATTTCAGAAGTTATGCAAATTGTTTGCTTAATGGAAAATAATTGAAAATTTTAATTTTGAAATCTGCGTCTGACAGGAGTCGAACCTGCAACCTACGGATCCGAAGTCCGTCGCTCTATCCAGTTGCGCTACAAACGCTAAAAATAAAGGCACCAATAAGCATAACTTATTAGTGCCTTAAAATAAAAAGGGTGCCTGATGGGATTTGAACCCACGACAACCAGATCCACAATCTGGCGCTCTACCCCTGAACTACAGGCACCATGCACTTGGCATGGTCAAAATAATATATAAATAAACTTTTTATGTCAAGTGTATTTTTACCTAATTGCAAATTTTAGTTTAAAAATTGCAAAAATTGACATTTGCAAAAACCATCACTAAAATGAAAGCATATTTAATTTTTTTCAAAGTTTTCCTAAAAATTATGCGAGGAAGAAATGAACGGAAAAACATCAATTTTTACAATAAAAAAACTTTTTACGTTTGCAGCGGTGCTTTTGGCTGTTGTGGCGCTTGCAGGCTGTACCAGCACAATGACGGTTGACATTACCCGCCCGGCCGCACTGGACATAGAAGATGCAGAAACGGTGGCAATCCTGCCGTTTGCAACATCGCCGCAGATGCAGCGCATGGAAGCACAGGGAAACAGAAACATTCAGCTTTTTCAGGGCGTAGACATGGCAACAAGCCAGGACGTAAGCAGTAAGGAAGAACAGCGCATTCTGGAATATTTTACCGATGAACTGGAACGCCAGTTTGCCAAAAACGGAAAACTGCGTGTAATTGACCAGACAACCGTTAGGAACACGCTTCGCAAAAACAAGAAAATTGACGCGGACATAATTATTTTTGGCGGCATAAGTTATTTCGGTACAAACATTTATTCGAACCAGTACACCAACAAGGAAAAAAACGGTTCCGTTAAAAGAACGGTTCTGTATTCGCGCATGGTTAACCTGACAATTGAATATACCATTTACAACCAGAAAACTGAAAAAACGCTGGATACCCAGCAGCGCAAATACGACGTAGAATCTGCCGAATATGAACAGACTTACAATCTGCCCGACCCGGTTTTAACCTGCGAAAAAACAATAAGTGACCTTGCCTACGAAATCGTCCGCGATTTTTCAATTTACCGGGAAATTAAAGACTTGGAGCTTTTGTACCATAAAGACCCGGCAATGAAAACAGCCACAACCAACGCCACCAACGGAAAAATTGACCTTGCGCTGGAGCAGTTCAACAAGCTGTACAAAAACCTTAACTATTACGAAGCTGGCTATAACGCGGCAATTATCATGCAGGCTTTAGGCCAGCTGGACGATGCCTACGAGCTGATGAGCGAAGTTTACAGCCGGTTTAAGGAAAGAACTGCTAAACAGGCACTTGCAGACATTCAGGCAGAAATTATTTCGCAGAAAAAACTGAAAACGCAAAAAGCTTACTGAAGCCTTTTGCATTCAGCTTCATTCAGACTGAACTTTGATTTAAAAAAAGACTTGAAACGCAAATAAAAAACACCCCTAAAAATGAACTTTTTGACCAGCTTTAGGGGTGTTTTTTATTTCATGTTTTACAAAAATTAAATTTCAGGCTGTTTTTAAGCCAGCGGTATTGTAATTACAAATTCCGTGCCTTTTTCAAGCTGGGAATTTGCGCTGATTTGCCAGCCGTGGCTTTCTACAATGGTTTTAACCACAGAAAGCCCCAAACCGCTGCCCTTTTCGCGCCGGGAATTGCTTCCGCGGTAAAAAATATCAAAAATGTAAGGCAAATCCTTCTGGTCAATGCCAATACCGTTGTCGCAAATGCTTATTTTTACGGAATTACCATCGGCAAAGGCATTGAACCCAATTGCACCGCCTTTCTGGGTATACCTGATTGCATTGCCGGTAATGTTTTCAAGGCAGCGCAAAAACAGACGCTGGTCAAACGCAACCTGAATGTTTTCGTCCAGTTCAATGCTGGTCTGCACGTTGCGCCCCATAAGGTTTGCATCAGAAGTAAAGCGTTCTGCAAATTCCTGCAAAAATGGCAAAATGTTTGCATTCTGAAGATTTTGCCGCCACTCACCCGTGTCCAGCTTTACAAAATCAATCAGTTCGTTAATCATGTCTTCAAGCTGGGCAATTTTGTTCAGCACAATCTGCAACGATTTTTTCTGCATTTCCGGCTGGTCAACAGTGCCGTCGGCCAAAGCTTCGGTATAGCCTTTAATAAGAGCAATAGGCGTACGCAAATCGTGGCTTACACCCATAATAAAACGCGAACGCCGCGCCTGATTTTCCTTCAGCTTAAGGCGCATGCTGTTCAGGTTTTCCGTAAGCGAAGTAATTTCGTTGCTGCCCTTAACCACAATTTCTTCGTCCAGCTTGCCAAGGCTTATCTGTTTTGTGGCCTTGTCTAAAGCAGTAATTGAATTGGTAATGGAACGGGCAATAAGCCACAAAGTAACCGAACAGAAAACAATGACAATAACAAAAACCAGCAGAATTGTGGTGTAAAATTGCACCATAAAATTGTTTCGGCGCGGATTGTAGCGGTGCATGCGCGTAATAACGATGTAATTGTCTTCTACTGTTTTTCCGGGCCGGTCAATCTGGTAATAATACCTGTCATTCGTATCGCGTATAAATTTCATCAGCAGGCCGTCATCAATGCATTCATTCTGCGGCAGCTGTTTTATGGTAGAAAAAATTGAAATATTCTGAGGCGACAAAACAGCAACTTCAACGCTGTCCGGCATGCGGCTAAGCCTGCGTGCAATTATTTTCCAGTCGCGTTCATCAATTGAAACAACGGAAAGTTCACTTATTTCTTCGTAACCGGGCAAAAGCATTCTTTCCGGCTGATTGTTGTAAGCCATTAAACCGGTAACGCAAAGCACAAAAAACGGTATGAAAATTAAACCGGCAATAAAAATATACATTTGCGTGCGTATTTTCAATTTTTCGTTCCTCTATATTTTCAGTCAGTCTTCGCCCTGGGTAGAAAAACAATAGCCAAGGCCAAAAACCGTTTTTATAAAACGTGGTTTTGCAGGGTCTTCTTCAATTTTTTTACGCAAACGCTGAATGTAAACCGCCACTGCCGAAATATCGCCGTATTCGGTTTTCCACACGTCTGCATAAATGCGTTCAGGGTTAAGCGGCTTGTTTGCATTTGCAACAAGGCAGCACAAAATGTCATATTCCTTTGCAGAAAGTGGAATGCGCTCCGGCCGGTCGCCGGAAGTTTTTCTTTTTAAAGTAAAGCTGTTGTAATCCAGAATGTAATCGCCAAAGCAGAAACAGTCTTCACTTGCGGCATTTGCAGGAACTTCCTGCACGCGCCGTATCATTGCCCTTACACGCGCCACCAGCACTTTAGGAGAAAAAGGCTTGGTAACAAACTCGTCAGCACCATAGCCCAAACCGGCAATAATGTCTTCATCAGCATCGCGCGCAGAAACAATCATAACCGGACTTGTGTGGTTTTTCCTGAAACGGCTTAAAAATTCAAAGCCGTCAATGCCGGGCAGATTCAAATCAAGAATAACTAAATCGGGCTCAAAACTGTCAAGTTTTTCCAGTGCAAGTTCAGCAGTTTCGCACTGCAATGTTTCAATGCCTTCTTTTGTAAGGTACATTGAAATAAGGTCAGACATTTCGCTGACGTCTTCTATTATAAGAACCTTTGCTTTCATGCTTTAATAATTGCACACAAGAAAAAACTTTGAAACATTTATTTTTAAAAATAACAAAACATTAGATAAATAACAAAACTTTAAATAGCTTTTCATATTGTATTTATGCACATATACAAGGTAAAATAGTAACGTACATTCGCTTAGCAAAGCCATGGAGGGTTTATGATTCGAATGAGAAAAATGGGAAGGGTGTTTCTGGCAGCATTTTTAAATTGCTGTTTTGCTGTTTACGGCATTTCTGCCCAGCAACTGACACTAACTTTAGACGAAGCAATTCAGACGGCACTACAGAACAATTCAAGCTTAAAATCTCAGGCGGTAAAATTACAGCAGGCGGAACGTGCCGACAAGTCTGCATGGAACAATTTTCTGCCTTCTATGTCTGCAAGCGGCAGCATAAGCAATACCCACAACATTTACAGTTCAAAGGAATTGAAAGACGAACAGAAATCCAGCTGGAGCTGGAGCGGTTCTGCCGGCGTTTCGCTTAACCTGAACAGTGCAATACCTTTTAAAATCAAGCAGACTTCTCTTCAGTATACGATTGCAAAAACAGGCTACAGCCAGCTGGAAAGTTCAGTGCGACAGCAGGTTGCAAACAGTTTTTACAACCTTACAGCAGAACTTAAGAATATTGAAATGCTGAAGGAAAACATGAATCTTGCAAAGGATTTGCTTGATCAGACGCAGATAAATTATAACAACGGTCTGGCTTCGGAACTGGAACTGCTGAGGGCAAAATATTCGTATCAGTCGATGAAGCCGCAGATTACGCAGGCACAATCGGCATACATTACCGATGCCGAAGCTTTCATGCTTCTGCTTGGCCTTCCGCCGGAAACGAAATTTTCACTTAGGGCATCTACAACAATTCAGCAGCTTAACCTGCCTTCTGCCAAGGAACTGGCCGATGCTTACGTTGAAAACCGCTTTGACGTGATTCAGAAACGGCAGGCACTTACCAGTGCGCAGCTTGGGCTTTCTACAACCCAGCAGAGTGCTTACGCACCAAGCATCAGCCTGCGCGAAAATGTTTCTACCGGTGATAAAATCAGCAAGAACGATGACAATAAAAACGATGATAAAAAATTTCCGGACGTAAACGGCAGCTTTTCTGTTTCTGTAAGCATACCGCTGGATGGCCTTATTCCTAATTCAAATACCAACTTGCAGGTAAAAAATGCGAAGGACGCAATAAAAACTGCACAGATTGATTTGGATTCTACCATTGCAAGTGCGCGGCAGGACATTAACAAAAAAGTTGCCGATGTGCGCCGCATTTACGAATCGCTGGAACTGAACAGCCTGAACAAGCAGATTGCAGACCGGGCTTACCAGCTTTCGGCAGAAGGTTACCGCAACGGTCTTGTTTCGCAGACTGACCTTGCAAGCCAGCGCAAAGACCGGCTTACAGCCCAGCAAACCCTTATGCAGGCTGAAATTAACTACATTTTAAGCATTGAATCTTTAGCAGCAGCATTAAATATTCCTACCAGCGAATTAACTTCGCGCTACAGCGTAAAGACAATTTCGCGGGTAAACAGCCAGCAGTAAGCCTGCGGATGGCTTGAAATTAAAAACAAGTGGAGCTTTGAATGGAAAATACACCAAACGACATTGAACTTGAAGACAGCGGAAAAAAGAAAAAAAATAAAAAAGGCATTACCGCAGAAAACTGGGCACAGCTTTTAGTTGTAATTATTATTGTAGTTTTTATGGCATTAATTTTTATGGATAAAAAAGGTGCAAATAATGACGGCGGTATGCCTGGCGCACCAGGCATGGGAGCCCCAGGCGCAGGTGGAAAGCCGAACGGCGGAAAACCGGGTAACGGAATGCCCGGCATGGGCGGCGGCACAAAATCAGATGAAGCAGCCAATACCATTACAGTTTCAGCCAAAACATTAACGCGCGAAACAATCATCCAAACCGTTCACGTTAACGGCGATGTTTCTTCAAAATCAGAAATTAACGTTTATCCAATAACTTCAGGCAAGGTAACGCGCCTTAGTTTTGATATTGGTGACAGCGTGGCAGCCAACACAATTATTGGCTATATTGACCCTTCACGGCCGGGTACAGCTTATGCGGCAAGCCCGGTAAAAACACCGGTTGCCGGAACAATTATTGACCGCAAGGTAAACGTAGGCGATACGGTAAGCGCAAATACGGCCATTGCCACCATTGGTTCACTTACCGATTTGGAAATTGTGGTGTACGTAAGCGAAAAATATTCAAATTACTTAAAAATCGGCTTACCGGCCTACCTTTCGCTTACAGCCTACCCGGAAGAAAAATTTATAACCAAAATTACGGCAATAAGCCCGGTTGTAAGCAAAAATACCAGAACAATTAAAGTAAGCCTTGAACTTGAAAAACCGGACAAGCGCATTAAACCCGGCATGTTTGCCGCCATCGATCTGGTAATTCAGCAGCACACAAACTCACTTGTTGTACCAAAAGGTGCATTAAGAACTTATAACGACGGCTACTGCGTTTTTAAAATTGACCAGAACAACTGTGCCCAGCGTGCAGTTGTAAAAGTTGGCCTGACAAACGATAAAGATGCAGAAATTACGGAAGGCGTAAACGACGGCGACAGAATCATCACCGCAGGTTCCGTTACGGAAGGCAGCCCGGTACGCATTGCAGGGCAAAACGCGAACTAAGCCTGCATTTTTTTACAGTTAAAAGAAATACAAAAGGAACATAAATGGACATTTCAGAACTTTCGGTACGCCGGCCGGTACTTATGGTAATGGTCTACGTGCTTATTTGTGTTGTTGCTGCGGTTTTTATACCAAAACTTGGTATTGCATTAACGCCCAATGTTGAATTTCCAATGCTTGCAGTTATGACCTCATATTCAAATGTTGGGCCGGAAGAAATTGATACAAACGTTACAAAAGTTATAACAAACCAGCTTTCCCGTATTCAGGGCATAAAAAACATTACGTCGACTTCCAGCGCAGGGCGCAGTCAGATTCAGCTGGAATTTGCATATAACAGCGACCTTGACAAGGCGTCCCGGGATGTAGAATCGGCAGTTTCGCGCATTTCCGGCTGGCTGCCTGACGGCTGCGGTACACCAACCGTTATAAAATTTGACGCCAGCATGATGCCGATTATGCGCCTTTCGGTTGAAGGCGATTTGCCTATTAACGAACTAAAAACCCTTGCAGAAGACAAGGTCAGCCCGTTTCTGGAACGTCTGGAAGATGTTGCAAACGTTGACGTTCAGGGTGGTGCTGCAAAAGAAATTCGTGTTGACGTTAGCGTTAACCGCCTTGAAGCCTATGGACTTACGCTTTCTTCAATTGCGCAGGCTTTGGCAGCACGCAACTACCAGCTTTCCAGCGGCGAAATTACCCAAAACGGCATCGACTACGAAATTATTACCAGCGAATATTACCAGAACCTTGACGAAATCCGGCAGACAATTATTTCTACTGCGCAGGGTTCAATTATACGCGTTGACGACGTGGCAACAGTTTACGAACAGTATGAAACCAGAGGGCGTGAAGTTTACATCAACGGCACGCCGGGGCTTTACATCAGCATTTCAAACGAATCTGGTTCAAATGCTTCCATGGTCAGCAAGCGCGTTCACGGCGTTCTTGATGAAATTAACAAGGCTATGCCTGCCGGCGTAAAGGTAGAAATTGTAAGTGACAACACCACAATGATTGATTCAACCATGAAACAGGTTTACGAATCAGTTGAAGAAGGTATTTTTCTTGCAATGCTTGTTATTTTCTTCTTTTTGCGCAACATCAAAAGTACGTTTATCATCGGTCTTTCCATACCGGTTTGTTTTTTAATTACCCTTATGTCCATGGGTATTATGGGCTTAACCGTAAACCTTATGACCATGTCCGGTTTGATTTTGGGTATGGGTATGGTTGTAGACTCTTCAATTGTTATTTTGGAAAACATTTACAACCGGCGCATAAGGGGCGAAAAACCGGCAGTTGCCGCAATTTTGGGAAGCAAAAACATGGTAAACGCCATTATGGCTTCTACCCTTACAACAATTTGTGTATTTTTGCCAATGCTCATTTACCAGTCTGAACTGGAAATAATCGGTATGATGATGAAGGAACTGATTATTACGGTTGTAATTTCGCTGGTTTCTTCACTTTTTGTTGCGGTTACCCTTGTTCCGGCACTTTGCGGAAGTATTTTAAAGCTGAATAACCCTAATGAAGAAAAAAAATACAAAACCAGACTGTTTAAATATCTTTCTACAAAGAAGTTTTTCAATGACATTCGTAAAGCGGTTTCAGCACCAGCCCGCCTGCTTTACAATATTATAGAAAAATTCATTATCGGTATGGAAAGGGTTTACGTAAAAACCCTGCGCTTTTGCCTTCGCAACCGCTTTATAATCATTACGATGGTTGTTGTAATGATGGTTTACTGCGGAATTCTGTTTTCGGGCTTTGGCATGAACTTTTCGCCGCCTTCAAACGCAGACGATCAGGTAAACGTAACCATTACAATGCCGGTTGGTACCAACAAGAAATATGTTCTTGAAAAATTGTTTGAATTTCAGGAAATTGTAAAAAAAGAATGCGGCGGCGCATACAGAAGCATTATTCTGAACGCCGGAGGTTCAAATTCAGGTTCAGTACAGATTAACCTTCTGCCGCTTGACCAGCAGACCATGAACCCGACGCAGGTTAAAGCTGCTTTAACGCCTTACCTTAAAAACTGGGCTGATACAACGGTTTCGTTTTCTTCCGGCCGTGGTATGGGCGGCGGCGCAAAGGCAATTGACGTAAAGCTTATAAGCAACGACACAAATGCCAGCCGTAAAACCGCAGAACAGATTAAGGAACTTTTTGACAATAACCCCAAACTGGTAGACGCCGCCACCGACTTTGAAAACGGCAGTCCGCGCTTTCAGCTTGTGATAGACACTGAAGCCGCCGCGGCAAGCGGAGTAAGCGTAAGTTCAATTGCAACAGAAATTCGTTCTGCAATTAACGGCAGAACCGCCACCACTTTTTATGACAACGGCCAGGAATACGACATTGTTGTTGCCGTACCGCCGGATGAAATTGTAAACACCAGCGACATTGGCAGTCTGTTCATAAATACCGCCAGCGGCAGAATGGCTTTGGATAATTTTGTCAGTTATAAGGAAACAAACGCGCCCCAGAGAATTCAGCGTGAAAACAGCGACCGCGTAAACCACGTAACCTGCGGCCTTGCAGAAGGCGTTACCGTTACGGAAGGTCAGGCAATGGTAGAAAAACTTATTGCCGAAAACATCGTTCTGCCTGAATCCGTAGAACTAAGCTACGGCGGTGATGCCGCAGACATCAGCAGCATGGGTTCAACCTTTATAATTGTTATCGTACTGGCACTGTTTCTTGTTTTTGCCGTTATGGCAGCCCAGTTTGAATCGCTGATTGACCCGTTCATCGTGTTTATCAGTATTCCGCTTCTTGTTATTGGTGTGGTTGCCGTTTACAAATTTACGGGGCAGACATTCAGCATGTATTCGGTTGTAGGTATCGTCTGCCTGATTGGTATTGTCGTAAACAACGGTATCGTTCTTGTTGACTATACCAACCAGCTTGTGGGTAAAAAAATCCCGGTTTTTGACGCGTGTCTTGAATCTGCACGCAGCCGCCTGCGCCCTATCCTTATGTCAACATTAACCACTGTTTTAAGTATGGTACCAATGGCATTTTTTCCGGGCGAAGGTGCAGAAATGATGCAGCCGGTTTGTATTACAATTGTTGGTGGTCTTCTTTCCGGCGCGTTTATGACTTTGTACGTTTCACCGATTATGTACACCGTGTTCAACAAGCGCCGCGAAAAACGTTTTGACGACCCGGATTCGCTTATGAACCAGCTTGAATCCCTTGATAACGGCACTTACAAAGTTGACATTATACCGGTTGGCGAACAGAAACTGGGTGAAGAAGAAGCTGAAAAGGCAGAAAATACAGAAGAAAATGCAATAATTGCTGAAAAAGAAGAAAATTCCGCACCTGCAAAAGAAGCAGAACTAGTGCCGGACTTTTTTGACACTTTGGCAGAAAGCACGCCGGTAATAAAAACTGAAGATTTGGCAAAACCGGACCCCGTGGCAGAAACTGCCGCGCAGAACACTGTTCCACAGGCAGAAAAACCATTTGCCGGGTTCAGCAGCCCTGCCCCGCAGCATGTTACCGCCGCAGAAAAAACAGAACCGGCAGCGGAAAAACCGGTCTTTAGTGCAGAAAATTTTGCATTTAATTTTCAGCCGGTAAAACCAGCCCAGCAGGCACAACCGGCCAAAGAACCTGAACAAATTGTCCCTAAAACAGACGTTTCAGCAGAAAAGGCCACCGCAGAAAAACCTGCACGCAAAACCTACGGCGACATAATGGACTTTTAAGAAACTTGCAAATGCAGTTACGGCGGAAAAATGCTAGAAATTGTATTTTGCAAGTAACGATTACAGGGAGAAATACCTATGTATATAAAAGACGGCATTTGTTATGCAGGTGAATTAACTTCGTCAATAGAAGTTTCGGAAATAAAGATTCTAGACTCTGGTATGATGCTTGTAACTTTTTCAACTGGAGAAACAAGATTGTTCGATGCTCTGTCGCTGGTTAACAAGGGAGCCGCCTTTTCGCCGCTGGCTGATGAAAGCATTCAAAAAACTGCAAAAGTTACATTTGGCTTTGTATCGTGGATGGACGGTGAAATAGATATTGCACCTGAAACCATGTATTATGAAAGCTATAAATATACACAGGAAATAACAGCATAAAAAAGAGGTTTCTGATTACACTTTTCCGCTATATCAGTTCCACCCACCCACCGCCAACACCCGTCATCGCTGTGCCCCGCCGCAGTATGCCGTTTTTGCGGCCGTGCGGTGAGTGTGGAACTGCCGAAAAACTGTACCAGGCAATTCAAAAAAAACTTTATTTATTTTTCTTATAAAAACATATAAAAACACAAAAAGCATGTTATAATATTTTCATGCCCAAATCAAAACTGCAAGTCCTTTCCAATTATTTTTCCAGTTATATAATGCCGTCAAACCTAAAGCACCAGATGGCAATAAAAAATGCTAAAGGCATATACATACTTGCAGCAAGCCTTATTCTTATAGGCTTTTTTCAAATTTACCAGATATACGGCATGAAATTTTATCAGGAAACCGTTACCCAGCTTAAATTTGCCCAAATTTACGGTTTACTGATGATTATTTGGGGAATCGCCGCCATATTCATTATTATAGCCGCCTTAAGCCATTACAAAAAACGCCATAACATGCATTTACTGAATGCCGCCGTAAACACAGCTTTTGTTATTGGCGTAAGCATCAATCTTCTTAACTTTTTTTTCGACCTTCCGCTTTCGGCAACCGTTGCATGGTGCGTTGCCTTTTTAATGTCGCTGGGAATTTTGACAGTTTCGCCGGTTATAATGCTTAGTGTGCTAACACTTAACGTGGCTTTTATTTTTATATTTAAGTTTTACGACGAAAGCTATATAAACCTTTTTATTTATTACATTGCAACATGCATAATAGCAGTTACAAAATGGAAAAACTGCATAAAAAGCTACGAAAATTCTGAAAAAGTAAACCTTGTTTTAAAAGAACAGGACGAAAAAATAATTCAGATGCAGACCCAGATTATTGCGGCCTTTGCAAACCTTGTAGAAAACCGCGATACATTTACCGGTGAACACATTCGCCGCACCAGCATGTACGTGGACATGCTTTCAATTCAGCTGAAGGAAGACGGATATTACCCGGAAATTTTAACGCCGCAGAATATTGCGCTTTTTGTAAGCGCTGCACCATTGCACGACATGGGAAAAATAGCAATTTCCGACACGATTTTAAATAAAAAGACAAAACTAAATGCAGAAGAATTCGACGTAATGAAGTCGCACGCCGAAAGAGGCTATTCAATTATAAAGAAAACGCTGAAAAACATAGAGCGCGACGAATATGTAGAAATTGCGGCACAAATGGCGCTGTGCCACCACGAATTCTACAATGGCGGCGGTTATCCGCAGGGGCTAAAAGGCGACGAAATACCGCTTTGTGCCCGCATTATGGCAGTTGCCGATGTTTTTGACGCGCTTTTAAGCAGACGCCAGTATAAAGAACCTTTAACCAAGCAGCAGGCTTTGGAAATTATGCAGAAAGGAAGCGGCACCCAGTTTGAACCGTGCATAATCGAAGCCCTCGCCAAAATTCAGGACAGAATAATTTAAAAAATGTTCTCCCCCAAATGCTGTGCGCAGTCACAGATGCTGTGCGTAGCCGCCGAAAGCTAACGAGTTCAGCATGACTCGCTTTTGCTATTTGATTTATCTCTAACTGTTGCTTTATGTGCGAAAAAGCCCCTAGTTTTGCTGGTGCAAAACTACGTCAATTTTTGTGTAAGTTGGCTGGTGTTTGAACCTACTGTCATTCCGAACTTGTTTCGGAATCACCGCGGATGCTGGGCACGGAATAAATCAGCATTAAAATTCCATAATAACCGTAGTGCCCAATTCTTCAATTGAACGAAATTCAATAGTGCCATTTAAAAGCTGAACGCGTTCCAGAACATTCTTAATGCCAAAATGAAGGTTCTGATAAAACCTGTCGTTTCTTGCATTAATGTCTTTAAGCAGCTTACTGTCAATGCCCGTACCGTCATCGGTAACAATAATTTTAAGCTTTTCTTCCTTTCTGAACAAAACAGTTACCTCGCTGGCATGGGCGTGCTTTTTAATATTCTGAAACAATTCCTGAATAATGCGGTAAACATTTAAAAACTGTTCATCATTGTAAACGGAAAAATCAATGAAACCATTTACAACAATGCGTATCTGGGTTTCATTCCTGTCAAAAACCTTGTCTGCAAGAATGTTCAAAGTTTCAGAAACATCCATGTTCTTAAAATTAGGCGGTGTAAGGTTGTAGCACATTTTTCTAATGTCTTCAATGTTGCTGTTCTGCACCGAAATAATTGTATTTGCAAGCTCTTTATCAGCAATTTTTTCTGCCAGAATGGAAACATAGCGCATGGACTGGGCTACCGTGTCATGCAAATCCCGGCTAATGCGGCTGCGTTCTGCCTCCTGCACTTCCATTGTATGCTTTAAAACCGATTCGGACTGAAAAATGCGGTTATCTTTCTTTTTAAGTTCCCTTTCGTTAAGAACCAGCAGAAAAATAATGATAACAACAATAATGAAAATAAGAATAATGTAAAAACTTGTATACCGCTGCTGGGTTTCTTCTACAATATAATTCCTGCGCTGAATGTAATTAATCATAAGCCGGTCAATTTGATTTACCACGTCGTTAATCACAATTTCAAGCTCCATATCAGGAGACTGTTCGTAAGCTTCAAGCAAATCAAGCAGAGTCAGCTTATACTGATTCATCAGAATTCTATCATCGGACGCTTTTTTATCCATTTCGGGATAAAACCTGAAAATCTCAAAATCATACTCGTCTATAATTTCAAAAAAAGTTTCGGCGGCAGCAACGGACTTTGATTCATGCAGTTCCGTCCACAAATCGTAAGTTTGCGTTATGCGGTTGTAATGTTTGCCGCCGGAATTGCTGCACCCAATTAATAAAAACCAAAATAAAAACGTGCAGATAGAAATGCCGGATAATTTATTTTTATTAAATAAAATTCTCCACACTTTATAAACGCCAAAACCTGCAAAAGTAGTTATAATACGGTCAAGCACAGTAAGCGGTATGCGGCCTATAATGCTGGTCAACAGCAACCCTCCCCTGCCGTTTAAGGAAACAGAAAAAATTATTTTGTCAAAAGCCCATTCATCCGCATTCTGCTGATAAGTAAAATAACTGATTATGCCGGAAACAAGAGAACAGGCAAAAGCGGCGGCAATGGCCGCCATTAAGAAAAGTATAAACATTCTGTTTACCGAAAATGGCTGTGCAGATTTTTTCCTTGTGTATTTAATGAAAGCCCATGTAATGACAATAATTGTAATTGCAGAAAGTGAATAAAGATAAATATATTCCGTACTGCCGTAAAGAACATAAAGCCTTAATGCGGTGCGAAGCATGTTAACAAGATACGCCATAAAAGATTCAGCAGGTCCAAAAATAAAAAGAACGGCAATCATAAAAGTTGTGTCCAAAAAAAGCGGAATTTTGAGCACAATGTTGAACAGGTAATTAATGGAAAAATCCATAAAACCGGCAGCAAGAATAACCGCCGCCTTAATTAAGTTAAGCTTTAATTTATCCGTCATGCATGTACCCTGTTACGAAAGCTTTGCAATTAAAGAACTTCTGTCGACAACGCCAATTTTTTCGTAAATTAAAGAAATGTAGTTTTCAACTGAACGTTTTTTCAAACCAAGTATTTCTGCAATTTCATCGTTAGACTTGTACTGAACAAGAAGCCCTGCAACATCAGCTTCGCGTTTTGTAAGCGAATCAATTATGTTGGTGTAATTTACGTAATTCTGAACAAGACCTTTTTCAATATAGGATTTTCCGGCAATGACAGTATTCATGCAATTTAAAAGCTCTTCTGTTTTTGCATTTTTGGAAATATAGCCGGACGCACCGCTGATAAAAGATTCCTTCATTACATTTGGCGAAAAAAACATGGAATATACAATAATTTTTATTGCAGGATATTTTTGATTAACCTGCCGGATTAATTCAAAACCTGTATTTTCGCCGCTAAAATTAATGTCCGAAATAATAACATCCGGAAAACACTCAGTTTTTATGCATCCGTTCAGAATTTCCATAACATCTGGTAAAGTACCTGCTTCTCCCATACAGGAAAAATCAGAATTATCTTTAAGCCAGCCTATAATTCCGTTTCTAAGCATTTCGTGGTCATCAACAATAAGATAAGTTTTTGCCATAACTTCGAATGATAACGAAAAAATTCCAATAAAAAAAGTGAGTTTTCTCACCGTTTTTTTTAAATTGCCATTTTACAACCTGCATTTTACCGTACGCACAGGAAAAAAACAAAACAGTGAGATTTCTCATATAAAAACAGTGAGAAAACTCACATAAATTCGGTGAGAATTTCTCCATTTTATTTTTTTACGGATTATTTATATTCTGCACACAAGGTTAACAGCAGGCGGCTTAAAAACTGCCTGCCATTTTAAGGCTTGCAGAAACCTTAAAAAACAAACTTGGAATTGAAAAAGTGCAGGCAAACTGCATTTTTGTAAAAAATATTATATGGGGAAAAATTATGAGAAAACTTGCAAAAATTATTGGTCTGATTGCAATTGCGGTATGCCTTGCTTCTTGCGGAGGCGGTGGCGGTGGCGGAAGCAGCAGCAGTTCTTCAAGCAGTAGTCTTGCAGGAACAACCTGACTTATGGATCAAGGAGGACGGTCTGTTGGCGTTTATTTTAAAGATGAAACGCATTTCTACGAAGCATCTAATTTTGGTGGAGTATATATGTATTACACTATACCTACAAAAAGCGGCACTTATACCTTTAACGGAACAAACATAACTTTTACTTATGGTTCTGGTACCGGTAATATGGAGAGCGGTTCTGTAAAAATACAAAATGACCGTTTGATTTATGGAGATGGAACGACTTTTGTTAAACAAAGTTCAAATCCTACAACAGCATTTTAAATGAATTCTTGAAATTCCAGCTTTTCTACATTTGTAGAAAGCCTAATTTAAAAACTAGCTTTTTCAACATTTGTAGAAAAACCAACCTTTATAATAATAGTCCCAGTTTTTGCGCAGTCAAAAACTGGGGGGCTTTTGCCTGCATCAAGGTACGTTTAGAGAAAAAGCGAACAGCAAAAGCAAAAACTGGGGGCTTTTGCTTACACCAAGCAACAGTTAGAGAAAAAGTAAACAGCAAAAGCCTCGGCTTTTCGACATTTGTAGAAAGCCTAATTTTAAAACCAGCTTTTTTATATTTGTAGAAAAACCAACCTTTTATAAAAATACTCCCAGTTTTGCACCAGCAAAAACTGGGGGCTTTTGCTTACACCAAGCAACAATTAGAGAAAAAGCAAATAGCAAAAGCCTCGGCTTTTCGACGTTTGTAGAAAGCTCATTTTTTTAAAATCCGGCTTTTCTACATTTGTAGAAAGCCTAATTTAAAAACTAGATTTTTTACATTTGTAGAAAAACCAACCTTTATAATAATAGTCCCAGTTTTTGCGCAGTCAAAAACTGGGGGCTTTTGCCTGCACCAAGATACGTTTAGAGACAAAGCAAACAGCAAAAACACGAACAGTGAGTATTTCTCCATATTATTTTTATACTGCAACGGCTATATTTTACAGAGCATTGTTAGACTAAAGTTTCCAAATTATTTTATAAGGAGTTGAAGAATGAGTTGTTTTTATGTGGCTGTGGATTTTTTTACGGAAGATAATGCTAAAAAGGCTTTTGAATTCTGTAAGGAAAATTTTGAATGGTTTGTGTAATATGATGGAGAATCTGCCGGATTTGAAGTGTCTAAAACAAATATTACTAATGCTGGTGAAGGTTTGGACAGTGATGAATTTGATGCATTGTCTGAAGCCAATTGGTTAAAAGAGTTGTCAGAGAATGGCTTTGATTTTAAGGCTCAGATAGTATCTGATGATTCTTATTCTGGAGAAAATGATATTCTTGAATGTGAAAGCAAGTGTAAAGAATTCAATAGCAAAAGATGTAGTTTTATGTATGATAACGGCTGGGGTTTTGACATCATCGAGAATCCTCATGACGGTTTTAAACCATGCAATGACATCTGGTCGCAAGAGCCTGTTGAAATGACACTGATATTCAAATGCAAGAAAACAGGTAAAAAATACAAGTATGTATCTGAATGCAGTATAGGTGCTGATACTTTTGATGAAATTATGGACGATGACTATAATCTTGAATGCGGCTGCTTTACTTTAACCCCAGACGGGTCTGACAGCTGGACATTGGAAGAAATTGACTTTGATAATTTACACTATTCCAAGGAGTTTGTTCCAATTGATGGTGGCGAAATCCTTGATGATGATGTAGATGAATATGATTTTGATGAAGAATTTGAACTTGTAGATGCTGAAACAGGCTGTGAATCACCTGCAAGCATAACAATCCCCGAAGATGACACCCTGAAAATTCCCAAAGGTGTCACAATGATTGGCGACAGCGCGTTCAAAGACTGTAAATCCCTTGCAAGCGTAACAATCCCCAAAACCGTCACAAAAATTTACTTCAAGGCGTTCTCTGGCTGTGAATCCCTTGCAAGCGTGACAATTCCCGAAACCGTCACAGAAATTTACCCCGAAGCATTCTCTAACTGTAAATCCCTTGCAAGCGTGACTATACCCGAAGGTGTTACAGAGATTTACGACAGCGCATTCTCTGGCTGTGAATCCCTTGCAAGCGTGATATTTACCGGAACTAAACAGCAATGGGAAGCTTTAGACCGTTGTATTCCGTCGTCAGTAAAAACAATAAAGTGTTCAGACGGGACTATTGAAAGATAATAAATTTCTTCGGTTTTACTTTAACCATGGAATTGTTTTCCAGTTTGCTATTTTTAAGGTTTCTTAAAATTAATTACAATAAAAGGAGTATTAAAGATGACACCATCTACACAGGAAGAATTCTGCAAGGATGTTCGAGACCTTCTGGAATTTTACTTTAAGGTAAGCGAAAAACGAAAATCGGGAGTTCAGAAACTACTGTCAGAAGTTTTATCATACGCTCACCCGGATATTTCTATAGACTGCTCAATAAAAATGAGAACAGCCGACAATAACAGCCTGAACTATAAAGGGTATTTTGTTTCAAATGAAGTATTTAATGCTAATAAAGGTGAGGGATTAAAAAAAAGAAATGGAGAAAAAGTTCAGATTACTGATGAACATATCATTCCCAAAGCCGTTGTCATTGAATATTTGAAAGATGCATATAAAAACAACACTTTGTCAGATTCAATGATTCTTTACATGACAAAGCTGCTTAGTTATTCCTGCCTTGTTACAGCTGAAGAAAATGATTTATTACAAAAGCAAGGCTTACAGAGAAAAATGCCTGACGGATGGCATTTCCCAGAAGATTTGGATTTTGCAAAAGAAGACTTGCCGGATTTAGAAAAGCTGGATTTTTTTGCCCGTTATAAAAAGGCGGGGATTATGTATGTGGAAAATCCAAATGTAGATAAAGTTAAAAAAGAATATGGCGGATATAAAAACTTTTACTAAACGTTGATTCTTGATGAAAAGATAATACCGTCCTTTTTTTAAACTTTTCCAGAAATCTTCATATATTATATAGGCTTTAATGTAGGCTTTTATGCCTTTTGATTTCCCCTGATCAGGGAATGATTTTCGGGCTTTTATCCAAGTTATCCCAAGGAGAGGCGAAACTGGGTGCATGCAAACTGGATGTGTGAGTCACGGGACTTGAAGAATGAGCTGTGCAGCGTTTGCTGTACAGTTCTTCCTTTGTTATTTTGGAGTTGCAGTTATGTCTATGCCAGTAATACGGACTGATTTTGAATTGACAGATTTTCATGTGGAAAAATATGTGGAGACCTGCTCCTGTCCTGCTATTACTTATCACATTTACGACAAGTCCATGTATGACTATCTTCCGGGAGCAGCAGAACGTGGTCAGCTGGATTATTTTACGGTTCATATTCCGGGTTTAAAAATTGACGAATTTACCGAAATGCTTGTTCAGCTTGACAAGCTGTTGTGTACAAAAATATTTCCTGCTTATGGAGAATCTGTTACGGAACGTTTTTTAGAAGAATTCATCGAACAGTTTTATCCTGAAAAGGAATATGAATTCATCGTCAAATTTGGAAAAGATGTCTGCATAATTGATAATGTTCAGAATGATGGGGAATCTTCTGCGGATTTTGCATTGTCTGGCAGGCAGCTTGCGTTTATGGAAAAGTCAGGGAAACTGAGAAAACGTTCTGATCGTAAACCACTCAAGGAATTTTTAAAAGATTGATTTCGAGGTGCTGATATGGGATTATTAAAATTTCAGAACTATATATTTGAAGGTGAAAAATCAAATCTTGATAATGTTTATAATTATCTAAAAGGTCAGTTTGCAAAGGAAAGCGGAATTGACTGGAGTGAAGATAGCGGATGTGGCATTGAGTTTGACAATCAAGATGTTTCTGAAATACTTAAGGTTCATATAGATTCCCGCAGTTATTTTGTAAGTCCTTTCAAAGAAATTGCAGCACAAAAAAATGTGTCTCTCTATTATTCATGCGGTTCAGAAATGGGCGGCTGCGACACCAATGACTGTGACGAAAAATATTTTAAATGGAAGCCCGAAAATCTTGAACGCTACGGCTTTAGGGTTCTGGCAATCGTTCAGAAATTAAAAGACGGAACAGTAAATAAATGGGAAGACTGCAACAGAAAGTTCTGGACTCTGAAATCCGTAAAGAAGCGCATAAGGCATTTGGACGGCGAGGTTTATTTCTGTCTTTCGGAAGGCTGTGCCGACATAGACCATAGTGAACTTGATGAGCTTATCAAAAACGGAAATGCTTCCATTTATGATATCTACACCATGATGGATGATATGCTTTCGTGGTGCGAAGACCAGTATCCGGAGTTTTTTGCAGTTACCAATGACAGGGAAGGCAAATACTTTGAGCTGGACAAGCCGGTCATCTATGTTGATTCTTTTAAAGAAGAAAAACCGTTGCCTGCAGTGGGTGCTGAAACAGATTCTGATGATAATATGGAAGTGCCATTTTAATAAGGAGTAGCGAAAAATGCAGAAAAAAGCTTTGTTTGTTCATGGATTCAATTCTGGTAGCGATTCTTCTACAGGAGCTCAGGTAAAAAAATACCTTGAAGAAGGACACTATTATGGAGAAAAATATTCAGTTGATGTTTTTGATTTTGACATGCTCAATCCAAAAGAGACCATCGGAAGAATCTGGGATGCTTCAAAATCTCATGAATACAATCTGATTGTAGGTCATTCTCTTGGCGGTTTTTATGTTCTTGCTTCTCCGTATGACATCCAGAAAATTGTCATAAATCCGTGCATGTTCCCTTCTGTAGAAATTCCAAAGCTGGATGATAACCATGTTGTAACTCCACAGCTGATTAAACAATGGAAGATGCTAGAAAGTGAAATCTATTGCCAGATTGACCCTGAAACAAAAGACCTGATTACTGGTGTCTTTGGAGAATCTGATCCGCTTTTTTCTTATTACGAAAAATTCCAGTCGGTTTACGGAAAGTGGCGTGCCGTAAAAGTTCCGGGCGAGCATAAGTTCACGGATGAGCAGATAAAAGTCGCCCTTGACGCTGGCTTTTACGGCACAAAGCCGCTTCCTGGTTCATGCGCCCCCATGAGCTTTGAAGGTTCAGATGAGTATGATGACGAAGCTTTCATCAAGGCATTGCAGAAAAAACCGTGATTTTGCTATAAAATAAATGCACTAGCAATATTGCATATTCATTTTACAGCAGCGAGAAAAACCAAACATGACAAATCTGGAAAAAAAAGCAGAAGCTTTTCAAATAAACAGCCAGCAGGAACTTGAAAAATATTATTCAGAAAACGTAAAGGAATTAAGTACCTGCACCAATCGCAACGTAACAATATCTGGCGTTATCGAAGACTATAAAAAAGCCCTTGCCCTGCTAAAATACAAAAACATCAATATCAAAGACAATTTTAACCGCGAACTTTTCAATCAGATTCTGGCAAAAATAAAAGCAATTGGCATAACAAACTGGCAGACAGAAATGCCAGAACTTAAACTTTACAGGAACTATCTGATTGAAGAAGCAAGCAAAAAAGACAAACAAGCCGCGCAAAGCTTTAACAACATGCTTTCTGATGATTACATAAAAAATACAGACAAAGAAATCCTTCAGCTTTTTTATCAGGCATTTTCACATTACGTGGAAATTTCCGTTAACCTGCACCAGTATACAAAAACAACAATCATTACAAACAACAGAATCGGTAATTCCTGCTTTGAAGACTTAAAAAGCAAATACCGCGATGAAAAAACCATAAAAGACATTGATAACATAAAAAACTTTTTGAATGCGATGATTGAAGAAATATCAGGATAACACGCGCAGAAAAATCGCACTGCAAGCGGCTTCAAACTTACAGGCAAAAAAATATTTTGTTCCGGGCAACGCAAGATTTCCTTCTTTTTTGCACCAAACCGCAAAACTTACAAAAATTGAACGCTTTGCTTGCGCAAAGCTTCTTCATTTTTCCGCAATATTTTCTGTTACCGCATTCTGTGCCTGTCCGCCCTCTTCCGCCCGGTACGAAACCGCAATACCGTCGCCGGTCTGGTAAAAATCGGTTTTAAATTCCGTATTAGCCTTTAAAAACGCAATATATTTGCGTATTTTTTTTACCAGCTTTTTTGTACTGTAGTTGTGGGTCAGGCTTAAATTTTCTACCATGCCATGAAACGACAGATTATCGCTTATAAAAACGCCGCCGGGCGCAAGATTTTCCTTATATTTTTCAAAAAACTTCATGTACTGGGCTTTTGCCGCGTCTATAAAAATCAAATCAAATTCACCATCAATCTGACTAAAAAGCGCATCTTCGTTTATTGCGGTAATGCGGTTTTCAAGCCCGGCTTTTTTTATATTCAGCTGGGCTTTTATAAAACGGTCAATATCAATTTCAATTGTGGTAACATAAATGTCATCAGCAATAGAAGCAAAGCGGATTGCGCTATAGGCAATTGCCGTACCAATTTCCAGAATGCGCTTAATCTTATGCTCGCGAATATAATTGCAGATAAACTCAATGCCGTCGTCAAACATAATCGGAATGTCGTTTTTTTGGGCAAAAGCTTTCATTTCTTCAATATTTTCAGCAAAACCGCTGTTTTCTATAAAATCGCTCATTTTTCTACCTTTCAATTTTGCATTTTGCCCGTATTTTCTCCGGCAAGCGAATCAAAAATACGCCTGTAATAATCGTGGTCCAGTACCAGCGCCGAAAATTTCAGCTGGTTCTGCAATTTTTCCTTAACGGCAGTAATTTCTGCCGGGTCAGCATTCTGCCCGTCGTGGGTAAGCGCCGTGCCCTTGGAACCGTTGTATTTCAGCCTGTCGGTAACAACGTTTGTACTTTTGAAAACGATAAACGGTTCGGTATCGCAAAAAATATCGTGCCCCATCAAAAGTCTGCTGTCGTAAGGCAACCCGAAAAGGTTTGAAAGGGTCGGAATAATATCCAGATTGCAGCAGTATTTTTCAACCACTTCCCTTTCCTGCCCAGGATTAAACAGAATGAAAGCACTTTCAAAAAGCCCGAAAGTTACGTCAAGATTCTTTCCGCTTATAAGCCGCAGCTGCTTGGGTTCCAGCCCGTAAGGCCAGTGGTCGGCCGCAAGGGCAATTACCGTATTTTCGGCAATTCCGTACTCGTTCAATGTGTCCAGCAAATAGCCCAGTGCCCGGTCAAGTTCAATGTTGCAGGCAAAAAAAGCCTTAATCGCTTCATCATAGTCCAAATCTTTCACCAAACCCTGATTTTTAATCGCCATCGCGTTGGCATAAAAATCGTAAGGCAGGTGGCCGCTAATGGTCATGTAATATGCATGAAAAGGCTGACAGTCGATGTATTCTTTCAAAGTTTCCTGCATCATTTCAAAATCGCTGTCCGGCCACTTGGCGGTGGTTCTGTAGCCTTCGCCCATTGAATAAAAATCGTAGCCCAAATTCGGGTGGGTTAAATTGCGGTCGTAATAGCTGCCCAGATAATTGTGGTAGGCCTTTGTTGTGTACCCAAGCTTTTTAAACTGGTTTCCAAGGGCAAAAGGCAGGTAATTTTTTGACGAATCCTTAAAACTGTAAGTGCCCAGTTTTGGCAAAAGCCCGGTACAGTTTACATATTCCCCGTCGGTGGTAGAAATTTCCCAGTAAGGGTTGTAAAAATGGCTGAAATAATAACCTTCGTTCAGCATTTTGTACAAAGTGGGGGTTAAATCGCTGCGTATGCAGTAAGGCGAAAAACTTTCCGCGGTAATGTAAATAAGGTTTTTGCCTTCAAAAATGCCGGTATGGTCATTTTTTTTGTCGCCTTTTATGCTGGCAAAGTAGCGGTCAATCTGGTGAAATTCTTCCCCGGCATCATCGGCAAGCAGTTTTTCAAAATCAATAGGCAGAATATTGTATTCACTTTCCGGCGCAGCATTTTCACCCGCTGCACCGTTTGCGCCATTCGTGCCGTTTTTGGCAGCGCTGGCTTCAAATTCTTTCAGCAAGTTTTCGTCTGCCACAAGCTGAATATGTTCACTTTTTGAAGGAATTTTTTCAAACAAGTCCTTGCCCAAAGCAAGTATTTTTTTATTTATCTGCAAATTTTCCGGCAGCCACAAGTTTTTTGCATCCGTCGCCACGGACTGCAATACGCCAACCGCAGCAACCTGCTCGTTTATTGGGCATTTTTGCGTAAACACCAAAAACGGCGAATTGGGCAAGGCAGCTGTTGCAGAAACATAAACAAAACCTGCCGCTTTAAGCAGAACGCAAATGCAAAAGGCAGACAGAACGGAAATGTAAGTTTTTTTCATTTTTCTGCTGTGCCGCTGGTAAAAAAATGCCGCCAAAAGACCTGCAAAAAAACAGCACAGCATAAAAATTAAGGCAACACGGTTTTTAATCATTGTGCCTTTTACAATCTGGCCAAAATTGGTTAAAGCTTCGGTGCCGCGCAAAAGTGCATCAAGCGAAGCAAAGCTTGAAAAAACACCGAAATAACAGATTTGAACGGCAAAAACAAGCAAAAACCCAAGCTGGCTTAAAATTATAAAAGCCGCTTTAAGGCAGCAAGGCAAAATAAAGGCAATAAAGGCTGCAAAAAAAGCGGTACAAATTTCAAATAAAAAAACGCCGTAAGTTTTAAAGGAATTTTCCAGCAGGCAGAAACGGTTTATAAAAAGCTGACAGGCAATTAAAACGGCACTAAACCAAAGTGCCAGAAATAAAAAAACGGCAAAACTGCCGCTTTCGGCCCAGTTCCGCCCCGATTTTTCAACATTTGCTAAATTTTTTTTCTGTTCCATTTTTAAAACTAAAGGCACTAAAAACGCCGTCTGCACAGCGTTTTAATGCCTTCCATTCAATTTAATTTTCAGCCATAAAAAACAACCCGGATTTCCAATAAATTTCTGCGTTATTAGGCAGCATTTACCTAAAAGGTAAAAATTCGAGTTTTCTGTAAAAGGCCAAAAGACATCAATATAATTGTGATGTAAACAGCCGCAGGACAGGCACGGACAAGAAAAAAAATACGCCGTGCGCATGCACAAGTCTTTTTTTCGTGGCAGGGACTGTCGAAAGGCTGTTTTTAAGCATTTCATATAAATTCAACATTCGGCCTAAAAAATTACATGCCATACATAATCGAATCAGCAATCTGTTCTGCAATTGCCTTGCGGCAGCTGTTTAATGCCGCCCATTCCGATTTTGCAACGCTGGCTGTTTCAAAATTGCAAACGACAAGTTCGCGGTTCAATTTTACGTTGCGCACTTTAACGTCAGTTTTAAGAACAATCTTATAGCCTTCGTCAACCTTGTCGGCAGTTACATATTTAATCGTGCCGTAAACAAGATAAGTTACGCTGCCGCCAAAAAGTTCCTGTGCAGCCCTCTGCACTTTTGCATCGCTGCCGCTTGCAACTTCGGTGGTAAAGTCGCAGTTGCCAATGCTTGTAAAACCACGGTTAATAAGGGCAGAAAGCACGGCAGAAGATGTTTCGCTGTTGGAAGTGATTGGTTTGTCTGTTTTTGAAAAATCAACAATTGCAATTGAACCGCCGCTGGCGCGCATGTTGGTCATTACTTTAAACGGAATTTCAGCCTTTGGAAGACTGACAAGTTCGCTTAAAGCCGGGTCTAAGTTTAAGGTGAAAGTTACGTAAGAATTGATTGTGTCGCCGTATGCAGGGCTTTCAAAACTTACGGTGCCGTCAGCGCTGCTGGCAATTACCTTTGAAGAAATTATTTTACTGCCGTCACTGGCAACTGAAGGATATGTAACGCACACGTTTACGCCCGATACGGCTTTATTGTTGTTAAAAACTTTTACGGCAAAAGGCTTGTTGAATGCCTTGCCCTTTACCGGCGTAGACGGCTTGCTTGTTACCTCAAAAGAAAATGCTGCCAGTGCCGATTCAAAATCAGCCTTCATCTGGCCGATTGTCTTTTCTATTTCCGGATATTTTTCAAAATCGTCAATGTCTTTTCTCTGGCTTATTGCCACATAAATATTTCCGGCTTCATTAAAATCTCCGGCTGCCAAAACGCTGTCAAAAGAATTTTTTGCAGCCCGACATGCCAGAACAGATTCATCAACTGGTCTGGCGTTCGTACCTTCAAGGGTTTCCAAATCCGGTGCATGAATTTCTTCCGACTGCGGCTTATTTGCACTGGTTTCCTGTTCCGCCGATCCGGACGCAAAAACGAAACCAAAAGAAAATACCAAAGAAACTGCAACAATAAATAATCTTTTTTTCAAAATAAAACTCCTGCAAAACACAGCGAATATTTTTAAAGCCCGCGTGCTTACTTTAAAGCCCTACTATTCTAGGTAAAAACCCAATACGTTTCAAGTTTTAATATCAATTTTTTTCTTATTTCTACCAATAATAACGGAAAATTATTAAAAACCCTTGACGAGTAAAAAGCCTAGCACTAGATTTATAAATTATGAGAGCAACCCAAGCACACATTCACCTTGAAAATTTAAGCCATAACATAGAACTTATAAAAGAATTCGTACAAAATGACGCAAAAATCTGCATTCCGGTAAAGGCCGATGCCTACGGGCATGGTGCAACGCGCATTGCAATTGCTGCAATAAAAAGCGGCGCAGATTTTCTTGCTGTAGCTTCAGTACAGGAAGGAATTGAACTGCGCGAAGCAGGCATTGTAGCGCCCATTTTGTGCCTTAGCCTTGCCACCCCGGATGAAATTCCGCTGATTATCGTACATTCAATTACCCCGCTGGTGTTTGACCGCGACTTTATCAAAAAACTTTCGTCTGCAGCAAAATCCATGCACCGTTCAATACCCGTACACTTAAAAATTGATACCGGCATGGGGCGCATCGGCTGCCAGCCTGAACAGGCTGCGCAAATTGCCCGGCTTATAGACAGCGAAGAAGGCTTGTACCTTGAAGGCGTATGCACCCATTTTGCTGCTTCGGATTCTGTTGAACAGAGTGACATTGACTACACAAATTTGCAGTTTGGACGTTTTACAAAAGCAATTGAAGACATAAAAAAAGCCGGAATTGATCCTGGAATCGTGCACTGTGCAAACAGCGGGGCTGTGCTTCTTCAGCCGCAAATGCACTGCGGCATGGTCCGCCCCGGCATCATCGTTTATGGCTATTTTCCCGATGAAGGCTGCGAAAATGAATGCATAAAAAACTTTTTGCAGCAAAAACTGAACAGGCAGATAGAATTTAAGCCGCTTATGGAAGTTAAAAGCCAGGTTGTTACCATTAAACGCGTCAAAAAAGGCGATTCAATTTCCTACGGCAGAACATGGATTGCAGAAGAAGACACTGATATTGCAACCATACCTATTGGTTACGCTGACGGCCTTAACAGAAAGCTTTCGCCCGGTGTTTCAGTAACAATCAACGGTAAGAAATTTCCGGTTGTAGGCCGTATCTGCATGGATCAGTGCATGGTTAACCTTGGCACAGACCACGGCGTACAGCTTTGGGACAGCGTAACGATTTTTGGTCCTGCCCCGTCGTGCCTTACGGCTGCGGATCTGGCCAAAAACATTGGTACAATTCCCTACGAAATTACCTGCGGCATCAACAAGCGTGTGCCGCGCATTTACGTTAACAGTTAAATTTCATTATTTTTGCCCCAGCATGTTGACAATATAATAAATTTAACTTATATTTTTGTTATTAAGTGCTTCGGCATTTCAGCCCAGATGGTGGAATTGGTAGACACGCTAGTTTCAGGTACTAGAGCTCTCACGGGCGTGCAAGTTCAAGTCTTGTTCTGGGCACTTTAAACCGCTTTTACAAAAGCGGTTTTTTCATTTTAAACCAGCATCTCAAAACGTATACAAATTCAATTAAACGGTCAAATTTCAAGTTTTATACAAAATGACAAAAAAACACTTGTTAATTGTGATAAAACCAGCCACAAGTGCGCAGGCACTGCCACGAAAAAAAAACGCCGTACGCATGCACAAGCTTTTTTTCGTGGCAGGGAGACTGTACTTGCGGCTGTTTTTTTTGTAAATTTTTCAAACCCAATATTCTGGCTAAAACAATTATAAAAACTTACAGATAGAACGGGTGTCTAGTATTTTATATTGCAAAGTGTTACTATGCACCAAAATACTTTTTTTTCAATATTTTGAGAGGAAATCATGCAATATAAAGACACCCGGGATTCTTCAGTTTCGGTAGATTTTCGCACTGCCGTTTTAAGTGGAATGAACGCCAAAACCGGCGGACTTTACGTGCCGGAATCAATTCCACATTTTTCCAGCGACATTTTGAATCGTTCAACTACACCATCTTTTCGTGACATTGCTTTTGAAGGTGCAAAACCTTTTGTAGACGGAGAAATTCCGGAAGCAGATTTGGAAAAAATTATCATTGATGCATATCCTTTTGCACCTCAGGTTGTACCGATTGATCCGATTACTTACGTTATGGAACTTTTCCACGGTCCAACCTGCGCCTTTAAGGATTTTGGTGCACGCTTTATGGCACGCGTAATGTCTTATTTTAACCAGAAGGAAAATGACCGCCTGCACATTCTTGTTGCAACTTCCGGCGATACGGGAAGTGCCGTTGGCAGTGCATTCCACAATGTTCCCGGTCTTGACGTTACCATCCTTTATCCCAAAGGAAAAATCAGCCCGCTGCAGGAAAAACAGCTTTCTACGTTTACCGGCAACGTGCGTGCCCTTTCTGTAGACGGCACTTTTGACGACTGCCAGAAACTTGTAAAAACAGCATTTACTGATGCAGATTTGCGCAAAAAGTTCCGGCTTTCTTCTGCAAACTCCATCAATATTTCGCGCCTTTTGCCGCAAAGTTTTTACTACACCTATACGGCACTTGCTGTTCGCAACCGCTGTGCCATGGACAACAAGATTGAAAACCCGGCAGTCATTATGACCGTTCCTTCAGGCAACTTCGGCAACCTTACTTCCGGTTTGATTGCAAAAGAAATGGGCGCACCTATTGAAGGTTTTATAGCCGCTACAAACAGCAACCGCACCATTCCAGACTGGATTAGTTCCGGAAAATACGAAGCCCGCCCTTCTGTTTCTACATATTCAAATGCAATGGACGTAGGCGCACCAAGCAACTACGAACGCATTAAATACATGTACGATTTGGAAGAAGTGCGCAAAATGTTCGGTTCTTACTGGCTTGACAACGACGGCACTTTGGAAGGAATAAAAAAATGCCATCAGAACACCGGTTACATTATCGATCCCCACGGCGCCGTTGCCTATTCTGCATGGAACGACATTAGAAACGGTGCAATGGAAAAACTTATCAAAGGCGAAAAGAACGACCCTGCAAAACCGGGTCTTACGCCAAACGTACCGGCCTGGGCAAACACGGTAGTTGAAAAACGTGCCGTAGGCGTTATTCTTGAAACTGCACATCCTGCCAAATTTGGCGAAGTTGTACAGAAAGCCATCGGTCGCGAACCTTCAATTCCAGACCGCCTGCAGCAGATTATGAAGCTGCCAGACATGTCAATTGACATGTCGAAAGATTATGAAACATTTAAGGACTGGCTGATTAACAACCTGTAAAAAACCTTTAATGCAATAAAAAAGCACTTCATATTTGTGAAGTGCTTTTTTTGTTTTTTAATTTTCAGCTGAAAAAAATAACAGTTTTGCCAATTGTTTTGTTAGCTTAAAAATTATTCACTTAAAAAACGGTAACAGGCCAGGCACAAGTTACCCTTAACCGGAGGTAAAAGAATTACTGATGTCCGCTTAAGGCTACGGTCTGCATTTACGATGCGGAAATACATGAACGGCAGCGTGCCATTTTTATTGCAGCTGGTAAATACTTCCTTGGTCATAAATTCTTTAAGCATCTGCCTGTCTTCTGCATAAACATTGTCTTCAACCCAGTTGTAAAAACCTTCATCAAAGGAATGCGTTGAATAATATTCGTCTTTTAGCGGCAGTTTTGAACTGATTGCCCGGCCTTTCATGTTTTCAAAATCGAATTCGGCAAGCATGTCGCAGTATTTGCCCATTGAATTTTCGCCAAACATCAGTTCCTTACCAATCTTCTGGTCCAAATCTACCAGAATGTGCATTACGTGAAAAACACCATTTTCCCGGAAACTGATTTTGGTAAGCTGGTAAAAAAGCCCTACAGTGCCGTCTTTTTTTATGTAGCGAATGTTTGTTGAATATTCAGTTTCGCCGGAATCGATGCAGTGCTGAATAAGATTTATGTTCGTTTCAAAATCTTTTTCAGGCAAAACCTTTTTCGGCTCATTTTCAAAAATGTAAGCGAATTCCTTTTCATCGTAGCCTACCAAATCCAGTATGTATTTGTTTACAAATAAAAGTTTTCCTTTACCGTCCTGCAATTCGGCTTTCATAATGCCGCACGGCACATTTTCCGTAATGTTCGTAAGTTCCTGTGCCAGATATGTATTCTGAATAAGCAGGTTAATTCTTTTCGTAATATCCTGAACGGTAATGTAATAAACCGTGCTGTTTTCGTACTGCGCTAGATAGCGGCAAATTGTCCGCGTCCATCTTGAAGGATAATTGTCAAAAGGCTTGTTCAAAAGTTCGCAGGTTGCTTCCTTGCCGGTTTCGTAGGCCGTATGAAGCATTTCCAGATAATCCATCGCGTTGCTGGTAGGAAATCTGTCCAGCAGGTTCTTGGTTCTGGACATGTATTCTTCCCGCGGAATGCCCAGAACTTCAAAAAATTTGTCGTTTGCCCTTACAATTTCAATTTTATTGTTGTTAAGTTCAATAATGGCCGCACCTCCAACAAATGTGTTAAAAAGCAGCGCATTCTGGGTGTTTACGTCCAAAAAGTTGTGAACATTGTAGGCATCCGCTTCGGCAGAAGGAATTTCTTTCAGAACTTCCACTTCTTCTTTTTTCAAAAGCGCCTTGAACTGATTTTCGTCAATCGGGTGGGAAAAATAAAAGCCCTGCATCGTCCAGCAGCCAATGCTTTTCAGGAATTCGGCCTGTTCCTTGCTTTCTATGCCTTCTGCAATTACCGGCAAATTAAGCCATTTTGCCATGCGCACAACCGAAGACAAAATGCTGGAACTGCGCGGATTTTCTACCTGACTGACAAGAAACTTCATGTCAAGCTTCAGCACGTCAACGGGAACATCTTTAAGTGTATTCAAACTGCTGTAACCGCTGCCAAAATCGTCCATTTCCACGCAAAAACCGCAGCGCCGCAACGTCTGCACAACGTTTATCAGCTGGTCCGGGTCCTGCATGTAGGCAGATTCGGTAATTTCAAGGCGAAGCATGTTAATCGGTATGCGGTATTTGCGCATTAAACTTATTAAAAATGAACACAAAGTGGGCTTGCAAATGTCCCGGCGGGAAATGTTTACGGAAACAGGCACAAGATTTATGTCTTCATCAAGCCACTCGCGCATGGTTTTACAGACTTTTTCCCATATATATTCGTCCAAATGGGTAATAAAACCGTTGCTTTCAAAAATGGGAATAAATTTGCCCGGAGAAATAAACCCTTTTACCGGGTGCTTCCAGCGAACCAGTGCCTCGGCACCGGTCATTTCGCCAGTGGCAAAATTGTACTGCGGCTGATAAAAAACAACGAATTCTTCGTTTTTCAGCGCGCCGGTCATGTCGTTTATAACTTCCTGCTCTTCAATCAAATGTCCGCGCATCGTGTCGTCGTAGTACGCAATCCGCGATTCATAATTGCCTTTGGTAGAACGCATTGCCATGTAAGCACGGTCAATCATAATTGTAGGATGCACGCCGGATTCCTTGCAGCGGTAAACCCCAATGCGAACAACAAAATCAAAACCGGGCTTAATCTGGCTGAATTTCCTTGTAACAAGTTTCTGCACTTCAATTCCGGAAAAATATTTTGATTCCATAAAAACGGCAAAAACATCTGCACCAAGATAGGCAAAAGCACCGGTTAAAAGGTTTACGTTCAGCAGTTCTTCGCTGAATTTTGCAATAAGTTCATCACCGGCAGCAGCGCCGTAATTGTCGTTGTAAACCTTAAAATTATCAAAATTCCATACAGCCAGCGTATAAACGTTTTCAGGGTTGTCAGCCTGCAAATCCTGAATGCGCGAACAGAAACTGTGGCGGTCCAAAAGGCAGCTGGCAGAAGAACCGGCACTTATAATGCGCCGAAGGGAATTAATTTCCTGCTGTTTTTTCAAAAACAGCTTTTGCATGGACTGGTATTTTTGCAGGCCTAAAGTAATCGTATCTTTTAAAATTACCCGGCCTCTCTCAATTGAATCCGTCGTTACAATGTGTGCCGAAGCAAAAATCGGCACATTACTCTGTTTTTCACGGCCTGCAAAATCAATGGGTTTATCAGAAATGCTTATAATTGGAAAATTAAAAAGTTCATAATCATACGACAGAAGTTCCATAAAACGCCCGTAAACATCCGGCATTTTAACAGGAAAATCTTCGCTGACGGCAATTGCATAAAACCTGTTCGGTTCTTTAAGCACAGAAATCAAAACTTCCGGACTTGGAAAACTCCTAATTTCAAAAGAATTTTCTGAAATTTCTTTTAAAAAACTCGTAATTTCATCATTCAAATTAAGCGCACAAATTATACAAGTATTTTCCACATCAGCCTCAAAACTTTTCCAAAAAAAACTTTCTCAATCTTTCTTTACCCAAAGAAAGCACAAATGTGTTTAAATGAAACTTTTTAATTCATTTTACTACAGCTTTGTAAAAACACAAGTAAAATTTAAAATAAGCTAAAAAATATTTATTTTCCGTTAAGAAAAGGTGAATTCCATAAATTATATAACAAAAATTAGAAATTTTAGAGATTTTTAACGAAAAAGAAAAGAATATAAATCAAAAACAGAAATTTGAATTAAGAAAAAATAATTGGAAATTTATAGCTCGTCAGATGCTTAAAAAGGCATAAAAAAACCACCTTAATCAAGGTGGTTTTATGGGCGATGAGAGGATCGAACTCCCGACATTTTGGGTGTAAACCAAACGCTCTCCCAGCTGAGCTAATCGCCCGTTACGTTTATTACTATAACCAAACACAAAAAAAGTGTCAACACAATTTAAGATTTTTTTTAATTTTTTTTCAAAAAAATTTGCAGAATATTTTCAGGCTGTTTCGGTCAATATACCTTTGACATAAAAACGCAAAGTTGCTATACTGAATATATTCAAGTGGGATTGTAGCTCATCTGGATAGAGCAACTGCCTTCTAAGCAGTAGGTAGGGGGTTCGAGTCCCTCCAGTCCCGTTTTCTATATGCTTATGTTATAAGTATTTATAGAACACTATCCCAAAAACGGACGTGTATATTTATTACTTAAATACAACTTCATAATAAAGTTCATAATGACATGAACGAAAAAGAAGTTTTACGGGTGTAAATATGCAGAATATGCCGTTTATTTGCTACCGAAAAAATAACAGTCCTTGTTATTACGTCAGATTCAAAACAGAAAACGGTGATTATTTGCCGGAAAAAAGCACAAGACAGAGAGAAGAAAAACAGGCAATAAAAACAGCTTGGGAATGGTATCAAGTCGGCTTTACTGGTTCACAACAGAAAAGAAAAACAATCAAAGAATTAACATTGCAGAATGAATTAAAAAATGCAGATGATGATATTTTGCAGTTTGCCTTAAACGAATTGAAAAGGCGTGGCAAAGTAAAAGCCGTGGTTTATACAGGAAGCAAACAGGACGTAAAAGCAATAGATTATTTGCTTGATTTTTGGACTTGGGAAAAATCGGAATACATAAAAGAAAAACTAAGAAAAAGCCATACAATTGGAGTTAGGCACACAAGAAAACAGCTTGGTAATGTAAAAAATTACTGGAGTTCATTCTTGAAAAACAAAACACTTGGAGAGATTACAAGAGACGATATAAAAAGATTTGTTGATAAAGTTGCAGACCTAGATAAATCATTCAAAACAAAAAACGATATTATAAGGGCTGGCACAAAACCTTTAAAATATGCTTTTGAAAATGAATTGATAGAAAGAGACATAACACGGGGCATTGTGTTTTTCAGTGGCACATACACCGAAAGAGCCATTTTAACCCCGGAAATTGCACAGGCAATATTCAGCATAAAATGGAGAGACGAAAGAAGCCGTTTAGCCAATATGCTGGCAATGTGTACAGGCATGAGAGCCGGGGAAATACAAGCTTTAAGACTACAGGATTTAGGACAGGGCTGTATTTATGTAAAGCACAATTGGGACATGCACACCGGCTTGAAAAGTACGAAAAACGGGGAAGAAAGAACGGTACAAGCCCCGGAAAAAATAATAAATGCACTGAAAACACTTGCAGAAATAAACCCGTACAACCAAGGGCTTGAGGGCTTTGTTTTTTGGTCTACCGTACCCTTTAAGCCTATGGAAAAAAAGACATGGCTAAATGATTTAAGGGACGTTCTAAAACAGTGGAAAGTGGCAGAGCCGGAAAAATACTGTTTTCATTCGTGGAGACATTATTTTAGTACATATATGATTCAGTCCGTAGAATGCCAAGCATTGCAAAAACAGACAGGGCACAAAACAAAAGCAATACTTGAACATTATGCAGACCATGAAACCGAAAGAGAAAACAACGAAATACGAAAAGCACAAAAAATGCTGTTTGGTTCAATCGTTGAAAAAGATACTAATTTTAGTTTTGATTCTGAAAAATTAAATAATTTTATTAGGGTTGAATACAAAAACATAAACACTAAATAATTATATTTTATAGATTTACAACACAAAGGGGTTGAGAAATGGCTTTAGAAAAAACAAATAGTATTTATGCTTTATACCAAATAAATCAAGAGATAAAAATCTTAGAAAAAGAATTAGACACTTTGCAAAAAACATATAATTCTGTTAAGGGGATTGGGTTTGAAAATATTCGTGAAAAATATGTACTAACCGAAGAAGACGAAGATACTTATGACCCTGCCGGATATGACGAGATTTGGGAAGAATTAAGTGATTTTTTTAAACCAATGGGTAATTGGTATGATTCTTTATCACAAAGAATCGTGTCATTGGAAAAAGAAATCGTTGAAAAAAAATACAAGTTAATTCTTAACGCTACAAATTATCAGCGTAATTTAACACAAAAAATACAAGAAATTGAAAACATAATAAGTAATTCAAATAATGATGATGAAAAAAAAAGACTTTCAAAAGATAAAACCGAATTAAACAATATCAGCGATGAAATAGATTTTATAATCAGATTATACGAAGGGTTGGATTTATGAGTAATTACGAAAGCTTACTTGATTATGAACCCGTACAAAAGCTTTTGGCAGACATAGAAACCTCTCTACAACCAGCTTGGATTCGGCATTTAATAGACAATGCATTTATTGAACAAGACGGAAAAACAGTAATTTGCAGTTTGGATGAAATTGCAAAAGAAATAAAAAATTATCTTAATAGACAGATTAAAAAAGCACATTTAGAAAGATTTATCCAAAGAGACGGAAACCCATTTGCAGAAAATACAATTAAAAATGCTGTTACTGATGCAAATAAACCCGATTAAAAAGCCCCGGAAAACCTTGACCAAACTTGACCTTGTTTCGACATTAAGATGACACAAAAAAACATTCCCAAAAACTCCCTTTTTATGGCTTTCCTAAAAACTCCCTAAAAACTCCCTAAAACACACTCAATACAATTCTAAACTTTTTAACTACCCTGTATTTATCAAGATTGAATTAAATATCTTGAAATCTTAAATACAGGGGTTTCAAAATGAAAACTCTTTCTTATGACACAATCAAAGAAAAGCCCTTTCTTTCAAGAAAAGAAACGGCTTTTTACTTGGGCTTGCATGTCAACACATTAGACAAAACAAGCATACCTTTTTCTAAAATAGGCAAAAGAAAAGTCTATTCAAGGCAGGCTGTAGACTCTTGGATTTTGGAACATTCAGAGGGGGCAAGCCGTGAAGAATAAACAATTGCAAATGCAGGCTGAAAAAGCCGAATTAAACCGGCAGGAAATTGCAAATGCTATTTATGAAGAACTGCTTGCAATGGCTGATAGTGTTTCTTTCGGTTCTATTGGTGTTACCTTTACAATGCATAACGGAATTATTTCAAAAGTGGAGTTTCACGAAGAAAGAAAATCAAGAATAGGCGGTATGAAATGAAACCATACAGCAAGTATATTTTTGAACTTTCAGAAACTTCTAAAAGTTCATATCTCTTAAAAGAGATTCACGGCTTTGTTTTTGCTGATTTTCCGGCAATGTACAAAACAGGAAAAAACAAGGGCTTGCAGTACATTACTTTTGCAGAGCCTTACAATGCTAACTTGAAAAAGAAGTTTAACAAATGCCTTTACTTTGGCAACAACTATTTAACAGGTTTGCATTTTACGGAATTAAACCCGGGAAAAGCTTTTGGAGACAATAAAAGCCTTGGTTTGAATGACTGCTTGCTGGTTGAACATTCTGAAAGTTCTAGGGGTTTGACTGTCTATTTTATTAAAGACATGGCAGACCAAAAAGAAGCCGTTTTTGAAAAATGGCTGGCTGGTGATGTTTTGGAGTCCGTGGATTCTGATTTATTGCTACTAAATAATAAAGCCGTTAACCCAAACAATTAACGGCTTAATAAAATGATTTTTGATAAAATCAACAAAAAACAGGTACTTTCGATTTTATCAAAATGTCATTATTTTACAAGACCCCGGAAAACCAAAAACCGGGGCTTGTTTTTCAATTCTCTATAATAACTTAATTAGCCCCCCAATTTTTGGGGGTATGGAATAAAAAACAGTGATTGATAAAATCGAAATAAGGACACAAGAAAGGCTTGATTGGACTGAAAACAGACTGTTTGAAGATATGCACAAAACAGATGAAAATACTATTAAGGGGCATATTAAAAATATTAAAATCTTTCAAAATATAAGTGGTTGTGTTTTGCAGGGAAGCATTGCAAAGTATTTGAACGATGAAAACATTACACCGTTAACAATTGAACAATGCAAACAGGCTGTTTTACTTTTGCAAGAAGATACAGGGCTAGACTTTTCCGGGGCTATTATTAAAAGCTTAGAAATAGGTACAAGCCTAATACTAAAGCATGAAGTTTTAGAATATCTTTCACTTTTTGGTTTTATAAACAATTCAAAATATAAACGGGTTGAAACTTCCACAAGTACCGGGCTAGAATCTTTAAGCTACGGTACAAAAACCGGGGGCTTTTCCTTTTCTTGCTATGACAAGATTCAAGAAATGAAAGACAAGCACAAACAAGACATTATACCTAATTTATATCAAGGTTCTAACGTGCTAAGGCTGGAATTAAAGGTTTTGAAAAGACAAGCTATCCGGGGCTTGTTTGGCAAGGATTTGACACCGTTAGAACTTTATGAAAAAGATACAGTTTCTGTACTTAAAAAACAGTTTGCAACTTTATACAATTCAATTCAAAAAATGGGTAGAAACATTTATATAGATACTTCAAAAAATCTAACACCGGCAAAACTTGAAGAATATTTTGCAGAATGCTACAGACAGGAAAACCCAAAAGAATACACAAACAGATTGAGCCTTTTAAAAGCAAAAGGTAATTTAACCGGGAAAAACTACGAACGGATAACGGCAAAAAACAGGCATTTTAAGGGGCTTTCAGAGAAAAACGGGTTAATTATCGAACTGGAAGAAAAACTATGCTCAAGGGGCTTTCTATAGCTTTTTCCGGGGCTGTTTTACAATAAATCAAACCGGTAGGGGGTGTTTTTTTTAAACCGAAAATGAACAAAATCACACCCCGTAGTTTTCGAGAGAGAATTACAGTTGGAACAAAATTATGATTGCTGTTTTACAATGCCAAAAACGGACGGTTGAATACTTGTTGCAGTTTATAAAGTGTTTCTAAAGTCGGGTTTGTTTTACGTGGGTTTTCAAGCCGTTGGTATTGCTGGTAAGACATACCGGCTTTTTCTGCAATTTCTTTTTGTGAACGTTCTGCACGTGCCTTTCTTAGTTCAATTGCAAAAGCAATTTTTGGAGATACTTCTACCGGGTAACCACCGTTATATTGAGGTGCTGGAATAGGGAAACCTTTATCAATGGCAACATAAAGAACACCGTCAAGCACGTCTTTAGCCATTTCAAGGGCTTCTTCTTTTGAATTGCCAAAAGTAAGTGCATTTGTCATGTCGGGAAATTGTGCAATGTATTTACCGTCTTTTTCTGTTATGTTGCAATTGTAAATCATTTCTTTATCTCCTTTAGTGTGTTTGGGTCTATATTGGCTTCTTTCAGAATGTCTTTTGCAAAATCACCTAAATTATTATCTTTCCCTTTATGGAATGGAACAGGTATAGGGCGGTTATACCCCTTTTTTATAAAGATATGGTGTGAACCGTTTATTCTTTCCAGTTTCCAACCATTCTTTTTCAATATCTTCATAACCTGTTTTGCTGTCATTCCCATATTCAAATATATACAACATATATATTGTACCGTCAATAAAATTATGATTGCTGTTTTGATGATGAAATAAAAAAAAGTTCATAATAAACTTCATAATTTTTATTATGAACTTCATTATGAACTTCTATAACTCTAAAAAACCCTAAACCACTTTATCTTTTTTTAATATAATGATATAAATGAAAATATGAGTAATAAATAGGGCTGAAAATTACCTCTTTTGCCTACTTCTAAGCAGTAGGTAGGGGGTTCGAGTCCCTCCAGTCCCGCATAAAAGGAAGCGTTTAAGCTTCCTTTTTTTTTTAAACCGTTTTTTTTGCAGCAGCTTTCCCTGCCCTTTTATTTCAATTTTTCAGCAGAAAAAACGCCGCAGACGCAAACCGTTACTTCTAACCAAACTAATCCTGCTTGTTCTGGTTCATGTAGAAAAAATAACCGTTCAGGCTGTCTATGTTAAAGCCGCACTTTTTATAAAAGCCCTCAGAACCGTCAATTGCGCTTAAAGCCACAAAGTTTTTGTCCTTTATAAAATCTTCCATAACCGCCTTGCCATAACCGCGCCGGTGCAAAAAGCTATTTACTTCAAATGCGCAGATATGGGCACTCTGGGTTGCAGGCATATCCAGAAAAGTAAAAATCGCCAAACGGTCATCTTCCGACAACGCACTCTGCCAGTCGTCAAGCCACAGAATAACGGCAACCGGGGTTAAACCGTCAAAATAATATTGAACGAAACTGCGCTCGTTATCGTAAACGCCAAGCATGTGGCTATGAATATCCGCAGCCAGCGGAAAATAATCTTCCAGAATGCTTACTTCGGCCGCATAAAAAGTTTTTGAACGCAAATTAAATTCATGTTCAAAAGTTTTTTTATCAGCAAAACCGAAAAACTTCCCCAGCCTGCCTGTAAAATCAGAAAAAAAGCTCATTTTATCCCCTTTTTTTTAATAATAACATAAAATCAGTTTTATGTTACCCTAATCCCTGAATTTGAATTTTGTAAAAAATCAGGAAAGACAGCCGTTGCTAACATGAGAACATGAGAACAAATTTATTTTCAAAATTCCGAAAATTAACCTGAAGAAAATAATGTTTTCCAGCAATTGCTAATTTATTATTATAAAAACATTTACAAAACATCAATTATGAACAAATATTTTTTTCATTTTTTTTCCAAAAAGTTATTGACTTTATTTTAAGTTTTGTATAGATTCTAAACATCGATTAGCGGTAACGCAAAGCTTAACAAAGCGATACGAAATCAACCGTTGAATACGACTGACACTTACACAGCGGGCGAGAGTGGTGAAATTGGCAGACACGCTAGACTTAGGATCTAGTGCCCTAGGCGTAAGGGTTCAAGTCCCTTCTCTCGCACTAGTTAATAGTGCAAATTGATTGTTCGTATGATTTTTGCGGGAATAGCTCAGGGGTAGAGCGCCACCTTGCCAAGGTGGATGTCGCGGGTTCAATTCCCGTTTCCCGCTCGAAAGCGAAAAGCGATTCGGAGTAATCTGAATCGCTTTTTTATTGAAATAAAAAATTTAAGGCTATAAAAAAGCTTAAAGTTTTTTATAAAAAGTTATTGACAAGTTTTTGACAAAACAATACAATGTCAACCGTTGAATACGACTGACACTTACACAGCGGGCGAGAGTGGTGAAATTGGCAGACACGCTAGACTTAGGATCTAGTGCCCTAGGCGTAAGGGTTCAAGTCCCTTCTCTCGCACTAGTTAATAGTGCAGAATAAGGTGCGGATTGATTGTTCGTATGATTTTTTGCGGGAATAGCTCAGGGGTAGAGCGCCACCTTGCCAAGGTGGATGTCGCGG
>JAZRVO010000029.1:0-219990 GCA_045599185.1 Treponemataceae bacterium
TTTTCTTATCAACCGGAACAATCGCATAAGGCTTCAAATTGAAAATTTTTACGAAGTTTTTAAAGACGAATTGAATGAAAAAGATTTGCATCTTGTGAAACTGCTTGCTGGCGACAAGTCGGTTCATTTTAAAAAGTTAAAACTACTGTTTTACCCTGCCCGTTTCAGGCAGTCTTTTGTTCAGGATTTAGCACTTCGCGCATTTTTGTTTTTGGGGTTTTTATGAAAATAATAATTTTTGCAGGCGGTTTGGGCAATCAAATGTTTCAGTATGCTTTTTTTTACGCAAACAGAAAAAAGCACCGCGATTTAAAGGCCACGACTTTCTGGTACAACGCAAACAAATCTCACAACGGTTTTGAACTTGATAAAGTTTTTAACGTTTCAAAAAAAGGTTTCATTTTTTCCGGTAGCAAGGCAGAAAAAAAATTGCCGGAACATAAAGAAAATTCAGTAAAGACCGGCAATGCAAAAGAAAACCTTGCCAGACAGCAGGCTGAGCTGAAAAATGTAAGCCAGTCGAAAGTAACAAAAATTATCCGCCGCATACTGAACAATAATCCCTTTGTAACTTTTAAGGAATTCGGCGACAGCAAATATTTTGCCAATATTTTTGACAAAAAAGGCCTGATGATTTTAAGCGGTTACTGGCAAAACCAGCGTTATTTTATTGAAGAAAAAAACGAAATTGCTGAAATTTTTCAGTTTGTGCCTTTTGACGAAAGTGAAAACGGCGCAAAAAACAGGCTTGCCGCAGAAAAAATAAAGGAAACTAATTCCGTAAGCATTCACGTAAGGCGCGGCGATTACGTTTCAAATCCATGGTACGATGGTGTTGTTACAATAGAATATTACCAGAAAGCCGTCGATTTTATAAAAAACAATGTACAGAATCCGCAGTTTTTCGTCTTTTCCGACGATTTGGACTGGTGCAAGGCTGAATTAAAACTGCCTGAAAATGCGGTTTTTGTTGACTGGAACAGCGGAAAAAACAGCTTCAGGGACATGCAGCTTATGTCTTTGTGCAGGCACAATATTATTACAAACAGCAGTTTCAGCTGGTGGGGCGCGTGGCTTAACCGCAACCCGGAAAAAATCGTTATTCGCCCCAAAAAATGGATTGCAGAAAGTGCCGGACTTGATTTTGAAGAAATCTGTCCTGAAGAATGGATGCCGATGTAAATGAAAAATCCGAAAATCAGCGTAATAATGTCGGTTTACAATGAACCGGCTGAAATTTTGAAAAAATCAATTGATTCTATTTTGTGCCAGACTTTTGGCGATTTTGAGTTCATTATTTTGCTTGATAATCCGCAAAATCAGCAGAATCGTGAAATTTTGGAAAATTACGCCAGAAATGATTTGCGCATTGTTTTTGAAACCAACCAGACTAATTTGGGGCTTACGGCCAGCCTTAACAAAATGATACCAATGGCCAAAGGTGATTTTATTGCCAGAATGGATGCCGATGATATTGCACTGCCAGCCCGATTTGAAAAACAACTGGAGTTTTTGGAGAAAAATAAGCTGGATTTTGTAGGCTGCTATGCCCAGACCATTGACGATTTTGACAATATCGTGATGAACTGCGTAAAAGTTCCGGTTGAACATAAAAAAATCGTAAAAACTCTGGCGTTTAATTCCTGCATTTTTCACCCGGCGTGGTTTGCTAAAAAAAACGTTTATCAGGTTTTGGGCGGCTATCAGGGCAAATTTGTAGAAGATTACGATTTTATTCTGCGTGCGTTTAAGGCCGGCTTTAGGCTTGGAAACGTTCCGCAGGTTCTTTTAAAATACCGGCTTTCTGCAAAAAGCATTTCCCGCGACAATCTTTTCCGCCAGTACCTTTACATGCGTTTTGAACAGAAAAAATATTTTAGGAATTATAAAGAAAGCGCGGAAACTTACATAGAAAAGAATTTTTCGCAAAAATCGGCAGAAAAATATGCAAAATCTGCAAATTATTTTACAAATGCGCTGGCAAAATTGAAAAACAGGCAGTTTTTAGGCTTTTTTGCAGATATGGTAAAGGCATTTTTTACTTCTTTCCATTATGCCGAAAAAATCATGCGCTACGTTTTGCAGTATCTTGCATGAAAAATTCAACTTTTCAATTGGACGTTGAAAAAATGCACGCATTGTTGTAAAATGTTTCTGTTTATATGAAAGTTTTGATAATTATTCCGGCTTACAATGAAGCAGAAAATATTGAGCGCGTTGTGGGCAATTTGCAAAAAAATTATTCCCAGTTCGATTACGTTGTTATAAACGACGGTTCTAAAGACAATACGGCAGAAATTTGCCGCAAAAACGGTTTTAATTTTGTCGATTTACCTGTAAATCTTGGGCTGGCTGGTGCTTTTCAAACCGGCATGAAGTACGCCTACAATAAAAACTACGATGCAGCCATTCAGTTTGACGGCGACGGTCAGCACCGCCCTGAATATATTGCAGAAATGGCGCAGAAAATACAGGAAACCGGTGCTGATATTGTAATTGGTTCGCGTTTCGTTACGGAAAAAAAGCCCTTTACAGCCCGAATGGCAGGCAGCCGCCTGATTGCATTTTTAATCAAGCTTACAACTGGCAAACGCATTAAAGATCCTACTTCCGGCATGCGCATGTACAGCCGCAAAGTTCTGGCAGAATATGCAAACAACATTAACTATGGGCCGGAACCTGACACAATTGCCTATCTATTAAACCGCGGCTGCACGGTTGCAGAAGTTCAGGTAAAAATGGACGAACGCATTGCAGGTACTTCATATTTGGGCTTTGTTTCTTCAATTCAATATATGATGAGAATTTGCCTTTCCATTTTATTCATTCAATGGTTTCGTAAGCGAGGATAATTATGACAACGGTTTTGCGTGTAATTTTGATTTTGGCATCGCTTATCACTTTTTCTTACATTATCCTGAACATCAGAAAGTCAAAAGTGCGGCTTGATGCAGTTTTTTTCTGGATTCTGTTTGGCATTTTGCTGATTCTGCTCAGCGTTTTCCCGGAAATTCTTATCGTTGGTTCTCAGCTTGTCGGTTTTTATGCACCGATTAACTTTCTTTTTGTTGCAATAATTTTTCTTCTTTTGTACAAAGTGTTTACTTTAACAATGCGCCTTTCTGCCATACAGCAGAAGCTGGAAGATTTGGTGCAGAAACTGGCGTTAAAAGAATATGATGCCCAGAATTTGCAGCAGAATGCAGAAAAAGAAGAAGCAGGTGAAAAAGCTGAATGAATTTGCGGTTTGAAAAGCCTGCAAACCTGCATGATTGAACAGAAGTGAGTTTTTATGAAAAAAATACAGAACTATTTTGATAGAATTCCAAAAATTGCCTGGTTTTTTACGGCTTTCTTTTTTATTTTTGCTTTTTTTTACGTGCAGAAATTTGTTCAGTTTGCTACCAATTCAAAATTCTATTCTACCGCAGAAGATTTGTTAGCCTGTAAAAGCGTTCAGCTTGCCAATGCTGAAGATTCTGTAATTTTTACTGTTGCGCCCAATAACAGCATCTGGCAGGGCGTTACCCTTTTTTACGATGTTTTGGATGCTGACGAATATGCTGACATTGCAATTGTTGTTGCTGATAAAGATGGCAGTACCGTTTACAGCCACCGCGCCGGTGACGAGTTTGATGAATCTAAAAATTATTTTCGTTTTTCTTTTGCAAATGCTATAAAAGCAAAAAACGGCAGTTTTACAGTAACGGTTTATGGTACAAATATTGGCTTAAAGTGCAATTCGGAAACAGAAATTCCGGTTTTCAAATTGTACGGCAATATTTTAAAAAAGTTCCTTATTCCGGCTGTTTTTGTTTTATATTGTGCAGTTTTAGCGTGTATTCTGTTAATTTTGTATTTTATTTATGTAAAAAACTTAAAAACAGAAACAGTGTTTTTAATTGGTGCAGTCGTTTTCGGTATGTTTTTTATGCTTGCCATGCCGCCGCTTACTGTTGCCGATGAGTGCAGGCATTATGATGCGGCCTACGCAATGTCAAATCATATTATGGGCATAAAAGAACCTGTTCAGGGTAAAATAACAAAACGCGTTTGCGATACTTTTATTGTTCCCCCGGATTTTATGGAAAATGAAAACTGGACAAAATTCAATTATTACGAGGAAATTTGGCCTTATGCATTAAAAAACATGAAAAACAGGGACACTTCACTGACCAATGTTTTGGGCTATTCAACGATTGGTTCTAATTATCCGTTCCTGTATATTCTTGCCGGTTTAGGCTTAACATTAGGCAGGCTGCTGCATTTAAACGGCATTTTTACATTTTTGCTTGGCCGTTTTTGCAACCTGCTGTTTTTTATACTTGTAATATTTTTTACATTGAAAAAATACAGAAAAAATAACGTTTTCTTTGCAAGCGTTGCCCTTTTCCCGATGTTTTTGCACCAGATTATTTCCTATTCATACGATTCGGTGCTTTTAACCCTGGCTCTGTATTTTATCATTTCCGCTTCTTCGCTGATTGGGCAAAAACGGAAATTAACAGTTACTGAAATTGTTTGCCTGTGTCTTTCGGCAATCGCTTTCGCTCCGTCAAAAGCGGTATATTTTCCTATTCTTTTTTTGTTTTTTATACTTTCAAAAGAACAGTTCAATGGAAAAAATGGAAAACTCATATTTATAATTGGTTTTATTTTTTGCATTGCCGCCGGTTTTGCAATAAACAAGGCTTATACCCAATTCGGCTACATTACTTCGGCAGATTTGATAGCTTTTAATGCAGAAAGAGCTGAAAATGCAAGTAAAACTGCCGCTGTAATTGACAAAAACACTACAATGGAAATCGGCGGCTTCAAATGGATTTTTTCTCATCCGGTTAAGTTTGTTTACATGATTCTGTTTTCTGTTGTTGAACGTGGCACATATTATTTTGAAACTTATTTCGGTTCATATTTGGGCTGGGAAGCCATACCGATGAATAAGGTTTTAACGTATTCTTTCGCCGCGCTGTTAATATTTCAGCTTTTGTACAAAAACAAAAGTACCGAGAAAACGGAAAATCCGGTTTTACAGCGGATTTTTGCCGCCGGTATTTTTACTTTCATCTTTTTTTCAATTTTTGTTGCATTCAGTGCAACAAACAATATAGACTTGCTGCACCCTGTTTTGGGTGCAATACAGGGACGTTATTTTTTACCGATTGTGCCGCTTTTGTATTTAACTAAGCGTTTTGCGGCAGAACCGGCAGAAAAAACAGATGAATATGGCAAAAATGTTTTTGCTTTTCAGTTTTTTGTATTGATTTTGTTTGCGTTTGATTTAATTTACAGAATTACAGGCATTTTTTAAGGAGTTCGCGTGTCAAAAAAAGCTATTATTATTGGTGCAGGACCTGCCGGGCTTACAGCCGCTTACCAGCTGCTTACCACCAGTGACATTGAAGTTACAATATATGAAGAAACTGACGAAATCGGCGGAATTTCCAAGACTGTTCGCTACAACGGAAACCGTATTGATATTGGTGGCCATAGATTTTTTTCCAAAAATGAAACCGCAACCAATTTCTGGTTTGATTTAATGCCAAAACAAAGTGCCCCTGCAAAAGATGAAATTATTTTGGGCACAAAACGTGAATATGAAAATAAAGAAAACTACGACCCGGAAAAAACAGACCGCGTAATGCTTACCCGCCGCCGGGTTTCTCGTATTTTTTTCAGAAGAAAGTTTTTTGATTACCCGATTTCCATGAAGCCGCAGACTTTTATAAATATGGGGTTTTGGAATACCCTTCGGGCTGGTTTCGGGTACATAGCCTCTGTTGTTCACAAGCGAAAGGAAAATTCTCTTGAGGATTTTTACATTAACCGCTTTGGAAAACCGCTTTACCAGATGTTTTTTGAAGATTACACCACCAAACTCTGGGGTGTTCATCCTTCAAATATTGCGCCGGACTGGGGTGCGCAGCGTGTTAAAGGGCTTTCTATTGGTAAAATGCTTTTAAGCATAATTACAAAGCCTTTCAAAAAAGACAAAAACAAAGTTGAAACTTCGTTGATTGAAGAATTTTTCTATCCTAAATTCGGACCGGGACATTTTTGGGAAACCGTTGCGGACGAAATTGAAGCCAAAGGTGGAAAAATAATTAAAAATGCAGGAATTTGCGGACTGAAGCTTGAAAACGGCTGCATTACGGAACTTACCGTTAATCAGAACGGACAGAAATCAACAGTTTCTGCGGATTTTATAATTTCAAGTATGCCTGTAAAAGATTTGGTTGACAACATGCAGGGCGACGTACCGGAAGAAGTTCGTCACATTGCCCACGAACTGCCGTACCGTGATTTTATTACTGTTGGTCTTTTGCTTGATAAACTTTTGATTAAAAACCTTACCAAGCTGAAAACCGTAAACAATATTGTTCCTGATACATGGATTTACGTTCAGGAACGGGATGTAAAAATTGGGCGTTTGCAGATTTTCAACAACTGGTCGCCTTATATGGTTAAGGATTTTGAAAACAGCATCTGGATTGGTCTTGAGTATTTCTGCAAGGAAGGTGACGAACTTTGGCAGATGAGCGATGAAGATTTCATTAAATTTGCTGTAAGTGAACTGGCAAAAATCGATGTTATTGAAGAAAAAGACGTTAAGGATTCTGTGCGCATTAGGGTTAAAAAGGCCTACCCAGCTTATTTTGGCACTTATGCCCAGTTTGACAAGGTTCAGAACTTTTTAAACAAAATTGATAATTTGTATTGTGTCGGCAGAAACGGCCAGCACCGTTACAATAATATGGATCATTCTATGCTTACGGCAATTGCGGCTGTAAATGTCATCAAAAGTGGCTCTGGCGATAAAAGTTCAATTTGGAATGTAAATACGGAAAAGGAATATCATGAATCAAAATCTTCCACTTGATGTACCGATTTTATTTTTAACTTTCAACCGAATGGAAACAACCCGGCAGGTTTTTTCGCAAATTGCCAAAATGCGTCCTACCCAGCTTTTTATTGCTTCTGACGGGCCGCGCCTGGAAAAACCGGGCGAAATTGACAAGGTGCACGAAATCAGAAAATATCTGCTGGACAATATTTTCTGGCGCTGCGAAGTTCATACGCTTTTCCGCAATGAAAATTTAGGTTGCGGCAAAGCTGTTTCAGGTGCAATAAGCTGGTTTTTTGAACAGGTTGAAAGCGGTATCATTCTTGAAGATGACTGCTTGCCTTCTGACAGTTTTTTCTTTTTTTGCCGTGAACTTTTGCAGAAATATAAAGACAATACGCAGGTTATGCACATTACCGGCACCAATCCTTTGGACATTTCGCTGAACGGAAACGACAGCTATTATTTTACGCGGGTTCACCAGTGCTGGGGCTGGGCAACATGGCGCCGGGCCTGGCAAAAATACAGTTTTAACATCGATTCTGAAGTTTTGAACAGGTTTCTGCATTCTAAAAATTTCAGCCTGTTTTTTACCCATATTGAAGAACGCCGGTATTGGCGCCGGGTTTTTAAAAATATGGAAAATCATGAAATTGACACATGGGATTATCAGTGGGAATTTGCCATTGCTTCAAATGACGGCTTGTGCATAAACCCTTGCCGCAACATGGTTTCCAATATTGGTTTCAGCCCGGATGCTCTGCACACAAGCACGCTTGATTCTTCCGGCAACAACCGCCTGCGCTATGACATTGTTGCAATTAACCATCCTGAAAAAATTGAAATTAATGGCGAGTTTACTGACCGGATTAGCGAAGAACATTACAATATAGCAATTCATAATTTGCCAAAGTTTTATCTGCACATTTTCTGGCGCGATTTTATTTTTCATCCTGCCAAACGTGCTGCAAAGCAAATTATAGGTAAAGTTTCTAAAAATTAATTTTTAAGCTTTATTACGCAAAAAGTGCAAAATTTAGAAAGTAATGTAAGAATTTTTAACAAAAACAGGCAAAACTGAGGTGTTTATGCAAAAAACAGAAAATAAAATCATCAATTTTTTTACCGGTCACAAGCGCGAAATTTGTTTTTTGATTGTGGCTTTTTTTCTTTTAGGCTTGTATGCTTCAAAACGCTTAAAAAATTCTGGCGACGCCTATTTTGCAGTTATTGGTTTTTCAACCATTATTTTGTGCATTCTTTTTTCACTTTTTTTGTGCTTTTACAGCCACAAAAAAGAATTAAAGCTGCAAACACTCTGGCTTTTGATGGCTTTGGGCTTTGGGCTTTTCAGAATTTTCATAATTACCCCCCATTCCGGCTGGGACGAATACGGCCACTACGAAATTTCATACACTTATTCTGATTATTTTCTGTTTAAATTTGGTGAGCCGCACCTTATGGACGCAAATCATGCGGATTATACAAATCTGGAAATTCAAAATAACGTAAAATCGGCATATTTGCGTTATAAAGACCCGTTTTTTGAAAAAGTTGATGAAAAAGTTGACAAAACCCGAACTTCTTCAACGCCAAACCCGTTTCAGTATTTGCCCCAGTCTTTGGCTTTTGCAATTGGAAGGCTTTTGCATTTCAATTTTATGCCGCTTTACTTTTTTGGACGGCTTTTTAACCTTCTGTTTTACGTTTTTTGCATTTGGGCGGCCATTCAAATAGTTCCTTACGGAAAGCTTGTTTTTTTTACCTGCGGATTAAGTGCAGTTTGTTTGCAGCAGGCGGCTTCCCTTTCCATGGACTGCTTTGTTTTGGGCGTAAGTTTTTTGTTTTTTGCCATGCTGGTTGCCGCAATAAGCAAAACTGAACCAATGAAAAAAAATGAAATAATTCTGCTTTGCCTGCTGGCTTTTGCCTTGTCTCCAAGCAAACTTATTTATTTTCCGTTAACTTTCATTGCAATTTTAATTCCTTCGTGCCGTTTTAAAAGCTTAAAGCAGAATATTGGTGTTAAGGCACTGGTTGTTTTCAGCGGAATTTTTTCAATAATATTGTTCAGTGTTCTTTCTGTAAAAAATACCAGTGATGTGGTTGACGGCGTAAAAATCATTTATTCCGGTGAACAGGGCTGGACGTTGAAAGACATTCTGCATAATCCGGGAAAAGTTGCCGGAATGGCCATGTGGACTTTGCGCTATACGTGGGCAGACTGGTTTTCGGAAGCACTTGGAAAACCTCTCATCGGTGTTCCGGGTCCATTTCCGCTTTGGGGAAGACAGATTACTCTGCTTTTGATGCTTGCAAGCGCTTTGTTTTATACGAAAGAAAGTGAAAAAACAGCAGTTTTGACATTCTGGCAAAAAATAATGCTTGTTTTTGTCGTTATTTGTGTAGTTGGTTTGTCGCTAGCAGGTGAACTGTATATCTGGACGCCGATTAACGCAAAATCGATTGAAGGTGTACAGGGCCGGTATTTTTTGCCAATTTTCCCGTTGATACTATTTCTGTTTCGTAATAAAATTATCGTTACAAATCGAGACTTAACCTGCGGTATTTTCATCGCAGAAATCTTTTTACAATTCTATACAGTATTTATGGTTGTGAATTTAACATTATGAGCAAAGCACTTTCTATAGAACACATTTCAAAATATTACAATTTGGGCGTCATCAATAACGGTTCGCTTTACCGCGACGTGCAAACCTGGTTTGCGCTAAAACGCGGTAAAAATGATCCTCACTCAACCATGACGGCGGAAGATTACGCATCTTCGCCTGACGGCTTTTGGGCTTTAAAAGACGTTAGTTTTGCAATTGAACAGGGTGACCGCGTTGGTATTATTGGTAAAAATGGCGCCGGAAAATCAACCCTGCTTAAAATTTTAAGCAGAATTACTGCACCAACGGAAGGATGCGTAAACATAAAAGGGCGCGTAGCCAGCCTGCTTGAAGTTGGTACAGGTTTTCACGGCGAATTAACCGGAAGGGAAAACATTTATTTGAACGGTGCCATTTTGGGCATGAGCAAAAAAGAAATTGATGGCCGCCTTGACGAAATTATTGATTTTAGTGAAATTGAACAGCACATTGATACGCCGGTAAAACGCTATTCCAGCGGAATGTATGTGCGCCTGGCTTTTGCTGTTGCCGCCCATCTGAATTCTGAAATTCTTATTGCAGATGAAGTGCTTGCTGTTGGTGATGCTTCTTTTCAGAAAAAAGCAATTGGCAAAATGAACGAATTAAGCAGCAGTCAGGGGCGTACAATTCTTTTTGTAAGCCACCAGATGAGTGCTGTTCAAAGCCTTTGTACTTCTGGAATAATTCTGGAAAAAGGCCGCCTTGTTTACGCTGACAACAAAATTGAAAATGTAATTTCGCAGTACATGAACCCGTCGCTGGAAATGCAGCAGACTATAGAATGGGAAAATAAAGGTGATTTTAAGGATAAAAACTTTACGCCGCTGAAACTTTATTTAACCAAAAACAACAATGAAAAAACTACCGAATTTCTTTCAACAGATGAAAATACGTACTGTGTAATTGAAAGTGAAATTACCGATGTTCATTCACAGATGAATGTTTGTATTGCTGTTCGCCGTAAAGATAACAGTACAGTTTTTGTAACATGGCTTCTTGATACTGGTGAAGAATACACTTTCAATAAAGGTCGAAATATTTTCAAAATTAAAATGCCATTAAATTATCTTAAATCAGGTGATTACTATATTGATATACATGCCGGTGTTTTCAATGAAAAAGAAATCGTTCCTTTTCAGACACTGATGCTGCCTTTTAGAATTTTGGGTGATACGTCAAATCGTCCAGGTGATATTTTTACAATGATACCGTGGGAGGTTAACCGTGATTAAAAGTTTTTCCGGCTTCCGCTTTGTTTTTGCCCTGTTAATTTGTCTTGCCCACATGATTTTAGCCCAAGAATACGGCGGGAAAGGCTTGTTTTTTGATACAACTGCACCATTGGCATTCTTTTTTGTGCTTAGTGGTTTTGTTTTAACTTATGCCTACTACGAAAAAATACAAAAAAACGAATTTAATGCTGCAAATTTTCTGAAAAAGCGTTTTGCAAAATTATACCCTACTCATTTGCTTGCGCTGGCAATTGTTCTTTTGCTTTTTGCAAAAACTTACACATGGAACGGTGAAACCTGGGCAATGCTTCTTACCCAGATATTTTTGGTACATTCTTATGTTCCAAAAATTGAATGGTATTTTGCCTTTAACCGTGTTTCATGGTATTTAAGCACTCTTTTCTTCCTATACATTTGTTTTGCCGTAATTTTTCCAAAAATTCTTAAAGCAAAAAAAAACATGCTGCTTCTTTTTTGCCTTTGCGTTATCTGGGCGTTTGGAATAGTTTTGACAGCACATTTTTACAAATCAAATGATGATTATGTTTTTTCCGTTTGTCCGTTACCAAGGCTTTTAGACTTTTTTTTAGGCGCGTGGCTTTTTTTGCTTTATAAAAAACTGCAAAAATTGAATTTTTCACCATTTTTGTGTACAATTTTAGAAATTGCTGCGCTTTTGGCACTGCCAGCAACTTACATGCTGAACAGTTTGGTACACATTCCAACCAAATATCAGTCATGTTTTCTGTATTTGCCTGCCGTTGGTGTTCTTATTTTGGTTTTTGCATTAACAGACGGAAAAGGCATTTTTGCAAGATTTTTTGGTTCAAGACCAATGGAAAATCTTGGAAATATCAGTTTCGCTTTTTACATGGTTCATTTGTACAACCAGAGCCTGTTTGATTTTATAGAACCTTTCGACTGGTACATTACAAACCCAGTGCTTTTTGTTAGCGGCTACTTGCTTTTTACAATTGCCATGTCTTTTGTAATTGAATATTTTTTCACGCGCAAAATCGCTGCACTTATTCTTAAAAAAGGAAAAAAATGACAGAACCGCAGATTTTAAAATTACCGCAGAAAGTTGATCCTCGGGGAAATCTTTCCTTTTTTGAAAATAATGCCCAGATTCCATTTGAAATTAAGCGAACTTACTGGATTTATGACGTACCTGGCGGTGCTGCCCGCGGCGGTCATGCTTATAAAAACACCGCGGAATTTGTTGTAGCCCTTTCCGGAAGTTTTGACGTTATTCTTGACGACGGCACGGGAAACAAGCCTAAAGTTTTTTCGCTTAATCGTTCGTATTATGGTTTGTATATACCTAAAATGTACTGGCGCATGATGAACAATTTTTCAACTAATTCGCTGGCGCTGATTGTGGCTTCTACGCCTTATGACGAAAACGATTACATTCGCGACTTCAGTCAATTTGCTGAAATGAAAAAAAGGTGAAATTGATGAAAAATAGACCGACCATTTACGACTGTTCGATTGTAGAATTGCCCAAACATCATCACGCGGAAGGAAATCTGACCGTCATTCAAAACAGCATTCAGCTGCCTTTTGATGTTAAGCGTGTTTTTTACCTTTACGATATTCCCGGCGGCGAATCTCGCGGTGCACATGCCCACAAAGAATGCCACCAGTTTTTAATTGCAGCGTCGGGTTCTTTTGAAGTGTTTGTTGACGATGGAAATGCGAAAAGAACTATTCTGTTAAACCGGCCTTTTTACGGCGTGCATGTTCCGCCTGGCATTTGGGCTGCGGAACAAAGTTTTTCATCTGGTTCGGTGTGTCTGGTTCTGGCTTCTGATTCATATCAGGAAAGTGATTACATTCGTAATTACGATGACTATTTGGCCTGGATAAACCAAAAGTAAGAGGTTTTTATGGAAATTCCTTATTTGTCGCTAAAGCAAGTTAGTGCCCAGCATTTTGATGAATATTCTTCAGCTTTAAACCGGGTGCTTGATTCGGGCTGGTTTTTGCAGGGCAAAGAAAATACTAAATTTGAAGAAAACTACGCCAGTTATATTGGTACAAAATATTGCGTTGGTGTTGCCAACGGATTGGATGCTCTGATTCTTTCGCTGCGATGTGCAATTGAACTTGGTAAAATGCACACTGGCGATGAAGTAATTGTGCCTGCAAATACTTATATTGCAACAATTTTGGCAATAACTAAGGCCGGCTTAAAGCCTGTTCTGGTTGAACCGAATATTGAAACATTTCAAATTGACGACTATTTAATTGAAAGCAAGATAACCGATAAAACAAAAGCAATTATGCTGGTTCATTTGTATGGCCGCTGTGCTTATACAGAAAAAATTGAAGAAATTTGCCAAAAGTATGGCCTGCTGTTATTTGAAGACAATGCCCAGGCGCATGGCTGTGTGTTTAACGGTAAAAAAACCGGTTCGTTTGGTTTTGTTGCCGCACACAGTTTTTATCCGGGGAAAAATTTGGGCGCATTTGGCGATGGCGGTGCAGTTACAACGAACAGTAAGGAAGCGGCCGATTTAATTCGTACTCTGGCAAATTATGGTTCAAGCAGAAAATATGTTTTTGATTACATTGGCATGAACAGCCGCCTGGACGAAACAAATGCAGCGGTTTTGGATGTAAAACTGAAATATTTAGATGAAGACAATAAAAAACGCAAGGAAATTGCAAAAGTTTTTATTGAAAACATAAAAAATGAAAAAATTGTCTTGCCTAAAGTGCCGGACTATGACCAGAACGTTTTTCATATTTTTCCGGTTTTATGCGAAAATCGCGATGAGTTGCAGGAATATTTACTTAAAAACGGCATCCGCACCATGATTCATTACCCTATTCCGCCCCATAAACAGAAATGCTATGAAAATGCTCTGTCAGATTTATCCCTTCCTGTAACTGAAAAAATACACCGGGAAGAATTAAGTTTGCCTTTAAACCAGTGTTTGTCTGCTGAAGAAATCAATTATATAATTGAAACTGTAAATAAATTCTAATTTGAGGTAGAATATGAGCAAATTTATTCAGTTATTAAAAAATTTAAAATATTTATCAGAAATTAATTTGCGCGATTATACTTCCGCAACAAACATTTTAACTGAACCTAACAGGTTGAAATACGCTGTTTTGCAGCAGTTCCACGAAAAACAATTGTGTATGTTGCCCAAAATAAAGACTTATGATGAGACATTGGATTTGTTGATAAACACTAATTGTTCAATTGCCCGATTTGGCGACGGAGAATTTAACATTATAATGGGTGGAAAAGCTGTTTTTCAGGAATCGGATCCAGTTTTATCTAAACGCTTAAAAGAAATTTTAACAAGTAATTCAACAAATTTGTATGTAGGAATTCCTAAAGTTTATTTTAATATTTCTGTAATAAACAAAAAACTGGATTTTCAGCCTAGGGATTTTATTCTTAACTGGTTTTTTCCACAAGAAGAAATTTTAAGAAGTCTTATTGATTTATACAAAGAATATATTCCTACAGAAATTACTCAAATGTATATGCATTTTAGTGATTACGATTTTGAAAAGTATTTTGAAAAGATAAAAGAAATATGGAAAAATAAAGATATTGTTATTGCCTGCGGTGACAGAGTTTTTGATAATATCGAAAACAATATTTTTGACTGCGCCTCTTCAATAGAATATGTTTATTGTCCGACAACCAATGCTTTTTCTCAATATGATGAAATTCTTGGTAAATTGAAAAATTTTGACACTTCTAAATTGATGATATTGATTTTGGGACCTACAGCAACAGTTTTGGCGTATGATTTAAATAATTTGGGATATCGTGCTTTGGATTTTGGACACATAGCAAAGGATTATGATGCTTATTGCAAAAAATTAAGCAAGAATAATGAAACAATATCTAAATTTTTTGACAAAGACTAGTTTTGTCATTGTTTTAGGCAGGATTTCTGTATGAATGAAAATTTTCCAAAAATAAGTTTTTTAATACCTGCATTTAATCATCAGGATTTTGTAAAACAGTGCATCAACAGTGTTTTGTTTCAAAATTATTCAAACTTTGAGATTATTGTTGTTGATGATTGTTCAACAGATGATACGGCAGCACGCGTAAAAGAAATAAATGACAGCAGGGTAATTTTCATTCAGAATACTTTTAACCGTGGCTTGAACGGCAACCTTAATATTGCATTTGAAAAATCTACAGGTGATTATATTGCCATAATTGGTTCTGACGATTTTTTTGATGAAAACTATATTCAGGCTTTTCTTTCGTTCTTAAACAGTGAAAAAGAATCTCATTCAGTTTATTATCCGCAAATTGTGCATGTTGATGATTTTGCCAGTTTAACTGAAAATCAGCCTTCTTTTCCTGCCTTTAGAACAAGTGAAGAAATTCTTAAAAATCTTTTCCTTTACGGAAATTTTCTGGCTTCCCCCGGAATGATTATGCCAAGAAACACTGCCAAGCAGATTTTTCCGCTTGATGCCGGCATTCATCAGCATCAGGATTTTATAATGCACATTCAGCTTCTGCTGCTTGGCCAGCCGGCTTTTATGCCAGATGTAAAAGTTTGCTACCGTGTTCCTACCGACAATAACGGACACATGAGCAGCAATTCCTTTAAGGCTACCAGAAGAATTGAAATTGAAACGCCTTATGCCCTTAGTTATTTTTTAAAAGGCATAAAAACCCCGGAACAATTAAAAAGCATTTTTAATGGAATGACAGAAAAATACGGAGAACCGACAGATGAAACGGTTCCATATTTTCTGGCACGCATTGCCCTTGATGCCCGGCACAACCGTTTTTTGCCCGTTTGGGGCTTTAGAACTTTAATAGAATATCTTAGCACCAGTAATCATCAGGAACTTTTATATAAACTGTACGGTTTTCAGTACAAAGATTTTTCGGCACTTTTTAGCAATGTCAGACTTTTGGATGATTTTTTGCTGGATCAGCAGCAGACAATTTATTCTTCATCAAGCTGGAAAATTACAAAACCACTGCGTGATTTTACGAACTTGCTTAAGAAATTGAAAAGGAAAATAAAGAAAGCATGAAAAAAACAGCGATTGTTACAGGTGGAACGGCAAAAGATGCTGCTGCAATGGCAGTTCTGGCATTGAACATAAAAGAAACAAATCCAAATCTAGCCGATGAAATGGTTATTTTTCACGATGGCATCAGCAGAAAAGACCAGCGGCTGATGCAGAAAATTATGCCCTGCCGTTTTATTTTTTATAAATCGCCTTTTAAACAGCAGGAAAATTTTGATAAAAGCACTTTAGAATATTTCAGTCCGATGGTTTTTTGCAAATATGAATGTTTTAAACTGCTGAACGAATACAAAACAGTAATTTGGACTGATTATGACGTGCTTATTTGTAAAGACTTGAGCGAACTTGTAGATTTTAACGGCAATAATTGCATAAAAATGTGTCAGGGATCTGACAATTTTCGCTTTCAATTTAACGACAAATTTGATGAAACAAAATATCCGCAGTACAACTGGAACGAACCAAACATTCACATGAATTTATTTGCGCTAAGTGACCAAATAAAGAATACTGAAAAAATTTATTCTGAATGTATAAGACTTACAAATGAGCTAGCTTCTTTTATTTTATGTCCGGAACAGGCAATTTTACAAATGGTCATGGCTGATGAAAAAATGTCGTACACGACTCTTGCCTTTAATATTTACTCTGTTCATCCACGAGATATTCCTTCCTGCCAGGATTATAAAATTTTGCATGCTTATGCCCAGCCAAAGTTTTGGAACGGTATAAACCACGAAAAATGGGAAAGTTACTATAGCCAGTGGCGAAAAATGGGCGGCTGCAAGCATTTGGACCGCTTAAACCAGTTTGAACGCAAAATATACCGAATTAGGCGAAAAATTCAAAAAACATTTTCTAAAAACTAGCGTTTTTTCATATTTTTAATGAACAATAAAACAAATTGGCCTCATCTCAAATTTTTTCAAAAAATATCATAATTTTTTATTATTGCCAATTTTATTGCTAAAAAAAATGCTATTTATATTGCGCGTTTAAATATTCTTTGGTATGTTGAGCCTATGACTACACAAACACTTGATTGGAACGAATACATTGCAACAGCACGTACTGTTGCCGCTGAAGGTACTGCTTTAATTGTAAATAACGGCGTTCTGTCAATCAATAAAGGTACTAAACTTGCAGTTTTTGGCCGCATTCAGGCAAATTATTACAAAAGTGGAACAGGTTCTGGCGGTATGGTTGCCGTTGACCACGTTATCACTATTCCTGAAGCTTTAAAACAGATTGGAACAGTTGAGTTAAATGCTGAACTGGAAAGCATTTATACCGCATGGTTAAAAGAACACCCCTTTGACGAAGGTGTTGGCTGGGCAGCAGAACCGTGGAGTCAGGAAGAAATGCCTGTAAGTGATGAACTCGCAAAAAAAATTGCAGGACAAACAGACACAGCCCTTTATATTGTTGGCCGCACAGCCGGCGAAGAACAGGATAACAAAGACGAAGAAGGTTCTTACCGCTTAAGCAAAACCGAAGAAGAAGTTTTGGCGGTTTTGCGCCAGAATTTTAAAAAACTGGTAGTTGTGCTTAACGTTGGAAATACCATAAACATGGATTTTATTGCCAAATACAAGCCGGACGCGGTTTTGTACGCCTGGCATGGTGGCATGGTTGGCGCACTTGGTACGGCTGACGTACTTTGCGGTAATGCCTGCCCAAGCGGCCGTTTAACCGATACAATTGCAAAAAAAATTGAAGATTATCCGGCTTTTGCCAATTTTGGTTCTGAAGAACGCAACTTTTACTGTGAAGATATTTATGTTGGTTACCGTTATTTTGAAACCTTTGCTCCAGATGCAGTTTTGTACCCGTTCGGTTATGGTTTAAGCTATTCAACTTTTAAAACAGAAAACCAGAACTTTAATTGTGACGGCCAGAAAGTTTGTTTTGACGTAAAAGTTACAAACACCGGTAAGTTTGCAGGCAAGCACAGTGTTTTGATATTTGCAAACCAGCCCCAGGGCAAACTGGGTAAACCGAAACTTGTTTTGTGTTCCTTTGCAAAAACCGCAGAATTAAAACCGAACGAAAGCGAAGTTTTGAAAATATGCGTAAAACTGAACGATTTGGCAAGCTTTGATGATACAGGAAATACCGGCAACAAAAGCTGCATGGTTTTGGAAGCCGGAAAATACACTTTCTATTCAGGAAGCGACGTAAAGCATATTGATGCTGCCGGCAGTTTTGACCTTGCATTGACAATTGTTACCAAAAAATTAAGCCAGTCTTTGGCACCGCAAGTTGATTTTGAACGTTTTGTACCTGTTCAAAATGGAGAAAAATTTGAAGTTGGCAAAGAACTGTTAAAGGCTGCACCTAATTTGCAGGTAAAACACCGCGCCGAAGCTTTGGACAGCCTGAAAAATGCCTATAACGTTGAATCAGGCGAAAACAATTCATACAATTTCAGCGATTATGCTGAAGGAAAAATAAGCGCACATCAGTTCTTAAGCGTACTCAGCGATGATGACCTGTCTAGCATCGTACGCGGCGAAGGAATGGGAAGTCCGAAAGTTACTCCGGGTACGGCTGCTGCATTTGGCGGCGTAAATAAACATCTGCAAAGTCTTGGCGTGCCTTGCGGCTGCTGTACCGACGGACCAAGCGGTCTGCGCCTTGACAGCGGAAATCAGGCATTCAGCATGCCGAACGGCACAATGCAGGCCTGTACGTTCAACCCGGAACTTGTTACAAAGCTTTATACTTTTACAAGCCTTGAATTGATTTACAACAAGGTTGATATTTTGCTTGGCCCGGGAATGAACATTCACCGCTACCCGCTTTGCGGCCGCAACTTTGAATATTTTTCGGAAGACCCGCTTATTACCGGTAAGTTTGGCGCTGCAATTATTCGCGGCTTGCATACTTATGGCGTAACAGGTTCTGCAAAACATTTCTGCGGAAACAATCAGGAACTTAAGCGTCAGGAAATTGATTCAATTATCAGCGAACGTGCCCTGCGTGAAATTTACCTTAAAGGTTTTGAAATTCTTATAAAAGAAGCTGATGGCGACGTAATGATGACCACTTACGGTTCTGTAAACGGAACCTGGACTGGTTCAAACTATGACCTGAACACCCAGATTTTGCGTAATGAATGGGGCTTTAAGGGCATTGTAATGACAGACTGGTGGGCAAACCTTAGCGAAGAAAACGGTGCACCAAACAAAACCAATTTTGCCGCAATGGTAAAAGCCCAGAACGATCTTTACATGGTTTGTTCCGATGCAAGTGCCAACAACCACGGCGACAATACCCTTTCCAGCCTTGAAAAAGGTACTTTGGAACGTGCTGAACTTTTGCGCTGTGCAGAAAACATTCTGGCATTTCTGGCAAAATCCCAAAGTTACAAACGGCTGCAGAAATGCGGTACAAGCGTAAAAATTATAAACCGCCCGGACACTGCTGAAGATGAAGTTGGCGACATTACCTACTACACTGTAGATGATGATTTTGTCATCGATTTGCAGAACGTAGAATGCCAGAAAGGTTCTTCTTATTCTTTTGCATTGGATGTGCCAAAACCGGGCTTATTCCACGCTGAAATTGTCGGAAAAACTGAATCTGGTTCTGTTGCGCAGGTGCCGGTAACATTGCGCGCAAACGGTGTTTCTGCCGCAAGCTTTACATGGAACGGTACAAACGGCGAATGGGTTGCTCTTGAAAAAGACATGCCTTTCTTTACCCGTTACACTGTTGCAAAACTGTATTTTGCGCAAAACGGTCTTAAACTTAAGCAGTTCAGCTTGAAACGCTTAAAAGACATTGACCCAAAATTGATGTTTGACGTTGATAAAATCAACGAAGACTAGCATTTCGTAAAATTATAAAAAAGCGCCATTTTTTGATTAATTTCAAAAAATGGCGCTTTTTTTCAGCTTAAAATTAATTCTATTTTATTTTCAATTGAATTTTATAACGAACCGTTTCTGATAAAAAATTTCATTAGTTTTAAAAAACACGGTTTTCACCTTGCTTTATAAGTTTGGTAAAACAACCCCGGAATTAAAATGTGTAATTGCAGCGGCTAAAGCATCAGCCGCGTGGTCTGGTTTTGGTATTTGTGGCAAACCAAGCAGTAGTTTTACGTATTGCTGCACGTGTTTTTTTTCGGCACGGGCAGAACCTACCACGCACTGTTTAATTGAAAGCGGTGAATATTCTGCCAATGGTACGGTATTTTGTGCCAGACAAAGAATAATAACCCCTCGCGCCTCTGCAACAGCAAGTCCGGATGTTACGTTTTTGGCAAAATACAAAGATTCCATACTGGCTTCAGTTGGCGAAAAGCGGCGCAGAACAGCCAAAAGCTTGTTGTAAATGGCAAGCAAACGAATCTGGTGATTTTCCTTTGCCACGGTTTCAATTACACCATGCGCAACGTGAACCATTTTATTGCCATGAATATCTATAACACCCCAGCCGGTACTTGCCAATCCTGGGTCAATGCCTAAAATTCTGCGCGATTTATTTGAGGTAAGATTTTTTTCTTCTGCTTTAAAAGACGAACTGCCCAAACTAACTGCACTATTATTGCAGCCCGTTTTGGGCAGTGTAGAAAAAGCATCATTTGACGGCATTTTACCGCCGTCATCAGTGTTTTTCAAAAGTTACTCAGCCTCATATCCTTCTGGATATTCAATGTTGGTGTAAACGTTCTGAACATCGTCGTCTTCTTCGAGTTTGTCAGTAAGTTTATCACACTTGCGGGCTGTTTCTGCATCAATTGCCTGGTAAGAAGAAGGAACCATTGAAACGGCTGCAGAAACTGATTCAAAACCTTTTTCCTGCAAAGCTTCAAGACAAGAAGCAAAATCGTTAGGATCTGTTGTAACAGTGATAACACCGTCTTCGCTTACAACGTCCTGTGCACCGTTTTCAAGTGCAACTTCCATGATTTCATCTTCGCTTACAGCAGATGCATCATATTCAATAACGCCCTGACGTGTAAACATACGGGCAACAGAACCAGAAACACCCATGTTTCCGCCTGTTTTGTTGAAAATGTTGCGTACGTTTGCAGCTGCACGGTTTTTGTTATCGGTCAAAACTTCAACAAGAATAGCAACTCCGCCCGGACCAAATCCTTCGTATACAAGTTCTTCGTAAACTGTTGCGCCAAGTTCACCTGTACCTTTTTTAATGGCACGTTCAATGTTGTCTTTTGGCATGTTTGCTGCACGAGCTTTAAGAATGGCAGTTCTCAAACGAGGGTTTGCGTTAGGGTCACCGCCGCCCATTCTTGCAGCAATTGAAATTTCCTTAATGAATTTGGTAAACAACTGACCGCGTTTTGCATCGGCTGCGCCTTTGGCGTGTTTAATGGTTGCCCATTTACTATGTCCTGACATGATGTCTCCTTATAATTGAATACGTATGATTGCGAATAGTATGTTTAAGTTTAACAAAATAAAAAAAATGCGTCAATATGCGAAAAAATACAATAAACGGCAAACAAAATCCCTGTCTGCAATTGAATCTTTTAACAGCTGAATCATTGTTAAACTCAAATTTCAAAAATCTACCGATAAATAAATATGAATATTTTTCAAGCGGGTCACCCTTTTATTATTGCAGAAGTTGGAACTGCCCATGGCGGTTCTTTTGAAGAAGCCCAAAAACTTATTGATGCGGCCGCTGCTGCCGGCGCGGATTGTGTAAAATTTCAAATTGTATATGCAGAAGAAATACTTCACCCGGAAACAGGTTTTGTAGATTTGCCCGGCGGAAAAATTCGCCTTTATGACCGTTTTAAAGAACTTGAAGTGCCTAAAAATTTTTTCTATAAATGCAAGGATTACTGTCAGACCTGTGGCGTAGGCTTCTGTGCTTCGCCTTTCGGCATTGAAAGTTTTAACGACTTAATGGCCATGCAGCCTTTTGCCGTAAAAATTGCTTCCCCCGAATTAAACCACACGCCTCTTTTGTCTCACATTGCAAGTCATTGCGGCGAAATTCCTTTAATCTTATCCAGCGGCGTAAGCAAACTGAAAGACATTGAAAAGGCGCTGGAAACGATAGAGGCCGCCCGGCAGGGAAAAAACAAAAGCGAAATAGCCCTTTTGCATTGCGTTACAAGTTACCCTGCCCCGGCCACAGACTACAATTTGCGCCTGCTTGAAAATTTAAGTGCTATTTTCGGCATCAGCTGCGGTGTAAGCGACCACAGTCTGGATCCGGTTCTTGTGCCGGTTTTGGCTACTGCATGCGGTGCCTGCATAATAGAAAAGCATATTTGCCTTGATAAAAATGCCGGTGGCCTTGATGACCCGGTTGCATTGCCGCCGGATGATTTTGAACGCATGGTAAAAGCCGTCCGCAAAGCCGAAAATATGCCAAAATCGGAAGTGATACTTGAATTAAGTGAACAGTTTGGCAGCGAAACTGTAAGCAAATGCCTTGGCGACGGCATAAAGCGCCTTGCCAAAAGCGAAGAAGCAAATTACACACGCACAAACCGTTCAATTCACTTTTTGCGCGATATGCAGCAGGGACAGAAAATTACCAGCGACGATGTTGCAATTTTGCGCACCGAAAAAGTGCTTGAACCGGGAATAGAGCCGCATTATATAGACCAGGTTATCGGTTCGTTTTTGACCAAAGATGCAAAAGCAGGCGAAGGCTTGAAGTGGAACCATTTGACGATTAGTGACGAAACAATAAAGCAGAAACCGGCAGAAACTGTAAAAAACCCTAAAATTAAACTGCCAAAAACAGGGCTTTTAATAAAATCCATGAAAAAACTTGAAAAATAGCAGTTTATATAGATGGCAAATAATTTTTATCAACGAATTTAAACACCAAACGCCGAGTTTTATCAGATAAACTCGGCGTTTTATTTGTACAAAATGCGTGTTTTTACAATAAAAAAAAACGGAATAAAATAAATTTGCAGCATTTTTTTAAAGTCAAACACACGCTGCAAAGTTTCTACAGGTAGTTTTTAAATTTTCACCGCATGTTTTTGAAAAAACATGCGGTATTTTTTGAATTTTCTACCGGTTGTATAGGGGTAAAGTAACCGGTACTTTTGTGACAAAGTACCGGTTGTTTTAAGCAAAAGTACCGGTACTTTTAAAACTTACGCTTGTAAGAAAATTAAAATTGATTTTTGTACATATGAACGCGTTGAAAAAATTTTTTTATTGAGCTGTAATTGCCGCAATTTTTGGACTCAGCCAGATTTTTGACCCTGTGTTTTATATGTTTTTTATTTTATTTTCAGCAAATTGAAAAAAGCCTACTTCATTTCCGCTTATGCAGCTGCCTTTTAGAATAGAATATAACCTTGTTTTGGACAAATAAACGAAGTAGTACAAATCATTCTGTACGATTTTATAAATATCCTTCCATTCATATTCCTGCGAGGTTTCAAAACTGTTATCTTTTCTGGTTTTTACTACAATGTTTGAATCTGTAAACTGTATGTTTATTTTCATTCCAATAGTATTTCCGCTATTTTTAACAGAACTTTTATTTGAAAACTTTGAAGCTATAAACAGAATGAAATAACAGAATGGTAGAAAAATTATTAAAGTTATCAAGCTTTTTATTTCTCTTGTTTTCAAGTATTCATTAAGAAAAGAAAGTGAAACAATAACTGGCAAAATAATTTTTAAAGCAATTAAATACTTTTTAAGCATAAAATTTTTTGCAGCAATCATCATTTCTGCATCAAAATCATATTCAAACTCAAACACAATAAACCTCGTACTTTTTTTAAAAAAGCACCGCGCATTTAACTCGCTTTAGGATTTGAAAACTGGGTTATGCGTATTATTGTTCAATTACTGTTGTACAATCTAAATATTCTTTTTGGAAACTTTCTAAGTTTAATTTATAGCGTACAACAACATTACTAAATTCTAATTCATCTGGTTTTAAAGTCTTTTTATATTCTTCACTTATTTTCAAAGATTCATCAGATACTCTTTTTTTATCAATATTCCACCAACTGCATTCTTCAACAGTAATTACTGATTTTCCATCGTATCCTAAATACCGTAAATAATAACCGCTGTATAGCTTTTTATTTGTTTTTAAATCAAAAATAGCAAAGGCTCTAACGCCTGTACTTGTTCCAAAATCCTGAAACAAATATTTTTCATCATCAGAAACAATGCACCAAGCTGATTCACAGTCATATCCCATATCAGTTAAATGAGTAATTTCATTTGTTTTTGGATTCCATTTAAAAGTTCCAACAGGGTCTGTATAAAAAAAATCGTCCATATCATCAGACCAGACAAAATAGTACGATTCTTGATTTGAAAATTTTTCGGGATATACTTTTACTTTATTTTTTTGACCATTTCTATCAATTTCTAAATCAAGCGATAAAATTCCTGATTCTGTTTCAGAATTAGCATTAAGCACTTTAAAAGTACTTACATCAGTTTTTGAATCAATATTAACGTATTTTGAAAAAACCCATCCATACCAGCCAAAGTTATCAGAAGCATAGTCTTTTACAATATCATTCTTTTCAACTTGAATTTTCAGCCAATATCCGTTAAATCCATCAATCACTTCTCTTTTATCAGAAAAACCTTTTACAGTAACTACATCACCTTTGTTTAATTTTCCAATTTTTAATGATGATGTAGACGGCCTTAATCTTACATTCAGATTGTCGTCATTAACTGATGCTTTGGCTACAGTTCCAAAAAACTGCCGTTTTTCCAATTCTAATTGAAAATCACTGGCAAAAAATTCAAAACTAAATAAAACCAATAAGCATATTGCAAAAAATCTTTTCATTTTCTTTCTTCTTCCAGTCCGGTTAGCTCGTTTTTCTAGTTTTCTTTTACAATCCGGGCAATGCGGCGCAAGCCTTTCAATGTAAGCTGCTTGTCTACATGGGAAAAAACGTCGGTAATAGGCTTTAAAACACTGTTCAAGCCGCCGGTAGCAACTACGTGAATGGCGCTTTGTTCCGTGCCGTTTTTTTCGTGCAAATCGTCTTTCATTCTTCCAATCAGCGATTCTACCAGACCTTTGTATCCAAGCACAATTCCCGCCTGAATAGAATGAATTGTATTTGTACCAAGGCTTGAAGGCGGCGCTTCCAGCGGAACAGAAGGCAGCTGCGCCGCATTTGAAAAAAGCGAAGTTACTGCCGTACCAAGCCCCGGCGTAATTGCAACGCCTTCAATATTTCCCAAATCGTTGATGGCAGTAAAAGTAAGCGCAGTGCCAAAATCAACAACAATGCACGATTTTTTATAAAGGCTGAATGCTTCTACGGCGTTGCAGATAAGGTCAGTACCAATTTCGTGGCGACCGGTAACCGGCGGTTCAACCGGCAGCTTGCAGTAAATGCTTTCGTTTACAACCAGCGGTTTTTTGCCGGTTAACCGTTCAATAACCCTGATAAACGGGCCTAAAAGCTGCGGAACAACCGTACTCATCACCGATTCATCAATTGCGCTAAGGCGCACACCGGCGTCGCGAAAAAGCGAAAGCAAAATTGAAATATATTCGTCGGCGGTACGGTTTGTGTCGCTGTTTATGCGCCATTCGTTCACCACTTCTTCATTGTGAAAAAGCGCCAAAACTACGTTTGTGTTTCCAATATCCACGGCAAGTAACATTTTTTTCTCCATTTTTGCAGAAAATACCAGTTAAAAACGCGCCCGTTTGTAAACCGGTTATTTTTTACCGAAATTATGCCCGGCGCAAATAAAAACCGTTGAATTTTTAAAGTTTCACTTTATTTTTATCGCCTTGCAATTCCGCAAAATTTTTACTAGTATAGCTTTATGGAAAATCTTATTCAACCAAAAATTTTAAAAGGCTTCAGGGATTTTTTACCCGATGCCGAAATTCAGCGTTCTTTACTGACTGAAAAATTGACAAATGTTTTTCGTTCTTTTGGTTTTGTGCCTATCGACACACCGGTGCTTGAATACACTGAAATTCTGCTGCGCAAAAGCGACGGCGAAACCGAAAAACAGGTTTTTAGATTTGAAGACAACGGCGGCCGCGACGTTGCAATGCGTTTTGACTTAACCGTTCCTTTTGCACGTTTTGTTGCCGAACACAAAGATGAACTTTATTTCCCTTTTAAGCGCTACCATATTGCAAAAGTTTGGCGCGGCGAAAAACCGCAGGCCGGCCGTTACCGCGAATTTGTTCAGTGCGACTTTGACTCTGTTGGTTCTGACAGTGCCGCAAGTGATTTTGAAATTCTTTTGATGATGAAAACCGCGCTTGCCGCAATTGGCGTTACCGACGTTACAATCAAGATGAGCCACCGTGGAATTTTCAACCGCTTTTTGGCAAAACTTGGCTTAAAAGAAAAAAGCGAAGACATTTTGCGCACTGTTGATAAACTTGCCAAAATTGGCGAAGAAGAAACAGCCCGCCTTTTAACGGAAATTGCAGGCGATTCTGCAAAAGCCAGCGACATTTTAAAATACATTAAAGGCAGCGATAGTTTTGAATCTACCCTTGCGTTAATGGAAGAAATGGCAGGCGGCGAAGCTGAAGACACCAGACGTATGCGCGAAATTTACGCATTCATGTGCGAAGAAGGCATTCAGGATTCTTACAAACTTGATCCTTCCATTACACGCGGACTGGATTATTACACTGGTGTTGTTTACGAAACATTCCTTAACGAACTGCCAAGCATCGGTTCTGTTTGCAGCGGCGGCCGCTATGACAATTTGGCCGGTCTTTACATGAAAGACCGCGTACCTGGCGTTGGTTCTTCAATCGGGCTTGACCGCCTGATTGCCGGATTGGAACAGCTGGGCAGGCTTGAAGCAAAAGGCAGTTTTATTGATGCAGAAATTTTCTGCCTTGACCAGAGTTTGACAGGCCATTATATGGGCATTGCCAAACAGTTACGCCAGAACGGCATTTCCTGCGAAGTTTTCCCTGATGCAAAAAAAATGGGTCAGCAGTACACTTTTGCAGAAAAAAAGAACATAAAATTTGGTATTCTTGTAAAGGCAGAAGATGCAAAAGCCGGTGTTTTAACTTTGAAAAACCTTAAAAACCGCGAAACATTTGAAAATATTTCAATTGCAGAAGCTGTTGAAAAAATTAAGAATGCTTAAATTTCAGCAATTTGCATAAAAGTAAAAAACCGCTTTCATTTGAAAGCGGTTTTTTTATGTGCAATATAAAAACAGATAAAAGCACGTTTTTTGCCATAAAAATCACAAAAAAAGGGAACAAAACTGCATATTACGGGTTTGCTATCAAATCTTTGCGATGGATGTCTAAATACGCGTTTATTGTTTCGCCAATATTTTCCGGCACTTCATAAAATCGGGAATCCAATTCGCCAAGTTCGGCTTCAAAAGCTTCGGCAGGCAATTTCCGTTCTGCGCAGATTGTTTTGTATTGGCTTTTGCTGATTTTTGTAAAAAGCAAATTCAGCGCCGTTTCAAGCATTTCTTTAGTTTTATCCAAACCGAAAAAAAACAAGGCTTCAACAGTTTCCATTGCGTAATAACCGGCAGAATTAAAGAAATATTGATTAAAACCGCCGTTGTTCACTTCACTTTCAAGCTGATAAACGTAAAAAACATTCCGGCAAAGCTGGTTTACCTTTTTCAGCTGTTCATCAGCGGCGGCATCGTAATAATCGTAAAGTTTAAGCGAATAAAACACAAAATCGGCAATTACGGTATAAAGCTGTTCCGAAGGAATTTGTAAAACCAGCTCTTCAGAAAGCCGTTTATATTTTTGCCAGTACGGCTTGTACGACCAAGTTTTTTCATCGTACATTGCCTGTAAAGTTTCCCAGTTTTCCTTTTTTCTGATGAATAGTTTTTTCAGCATTTTATTTTTATAATTCCTTATACCGCAAATACTTATTCACCGTTTAAAAGAGCATTTGCAGCATTTTGGGCTTTCAGCCGGTTTGTATAAAGCGTTACGCTGTTTTGCGGCACCCAGCCTTTTTCAAAATGATACCACAATTCTTTATTTGCAGTGATTCTGCGCCCCATTAAAGGAATGACATCGCCGCGTCTGGCGTGGGCTTCAATATTGCTAAGCAAATCCGGCTGGGCATAAAACGGCGAATAAGGTTCAATAAAAACCGCCCATAACTCGTCGCTTGCAAAGGCAAGTTCAGCAGGCAAATCAATGGTTTTGGCGTTTTCATTTTTTTCGCATGAAAAAAACAGGAAGGAAAACGCCATAACCGCAGAAATTAAAAACAAATGTATAAAATTTTTAGTTTTCATCAAATTACCAGTTTTTAAGCATTCAGCATTTTTTCAATTTTATTTTTGCGGATTTCTTTCAGTTTTGGCAGCAAAAGCAAGTCAGAATCAACGAATTCCAGATTTTCAATTTCATCAAGCGGAACCCACTGCACTTCCGTATGTTCGCTTAAAACCCACGCAATATCGTCAACCGGAAAAAACACTTCGTAGGCGTGCAACTGGCGTTCTACCCCGTGGTGGGTAAAACTTGCGTCGGCCAGATGTTCGCCAATCGTCACTTCAAGGGCAAATTCTTCCATAAATTCGCGTTTAATTGCCTGTTCGCAGGTTTCGCCTTCTTCAACCTTGCCGCCGGGAAATTCCCAGCGGTTTCCCATATCGCCTACAGGCAGACGTTTTGCAATAAAATAAAGCGAATCGATGCAAATTATTCCAGCAATTGAATGTTTCATTATAAATCTCCCATTTTTTTAAGAAAATTCCTGCAAAATTTAATTTTTAGAAATTAGATAAAAAGCAAACCTGGCAATAAAAAGTGCAAAAATGCAATAATCAGAATAATTATTCCGGCATATCGGCGGTTTGTTACCAGAACCGATTCCAGAATTTTCGGCAATGTTAAACCAACCGTTGTAGTTGAATTGTAATAGTCCAGCAAATTGCAGGCTGCGGCAAAAACAAGTGCCAGCGCCGGCAAAAAATCGCCAAAAAACGGCACGCCGCGTACAGGGCTGATAAACTTAAAAATGCCGGTAACAAGACACAAAAGCCCGATTACCAGTGCAAAAGTTTTGTCTGCCTTCAAATTTTCTATATTTTCTGCCAGAACATCGGCTTTAGAATTGCCAAAAGCAAACAAATAACCGCAAACTGAACACAAAACTACTGCCAGTAAATAAAACTGCATCATATTTCCTCCCAAGGCATTAAAAAACTGAATTTTTAATGCCTTTTTCAAATTTAAAAATTGAACGAAATAATTTTAACACGTTTTTGCCGGTTTTAATGCGAAAAATTTAAGCATTATACAAATTTTTACTATTAATTGGCTGGCAAAAAATTTCAATACGCTGTTTTACGCCTAAAAACTTCAAAACTTTCGCCAAAATGCAAAAAACTACCGCGTAACCACAACCGAAAGCAATTTTTCCTGCCCGTTCATTTTTATGCTGGCTTTAACCGTATAAATTTCAAAATCATTGAAAGTTGTTCTAAGCAGCAGTTCCTTGTCGTTCAAATTGCCGCTAAGTTCACGCTGGGCAACAGTCTGGTTATCAGTGGTTAAGGCCGTAACAGTTGCAGCAACCGCCGTACCGTCGTCAGAAGGGTCAAATTTCAGGGTAACATAAACGGTGTCTTCAAAGGCAAAAGCTGCCAAATTCATGTTTACCTTGCCAATAAAATCCTGATTGGGCTTGTGAAGAACGCCAAGAATAACAATTACGGCAAGCAGTATTCCAATTGTAATTAGCAGAAACTTGCCGCCCGGTGCCTTTACCAGAACCTTGAAAAGTCCTTTTTCGGGTATCATTTCGCCGTTGTGCAGTTTTTCAACTTCCGGGTGGTTTTTAAAGTATTCTTCCCGGCTATAATGAAAAGTTACGCCTTCCTGTTCAATCAGCCTTTGCCGTTCCATTTCGTTCATAATTATTCCTGCTTTAAAAACTAGTGCTTAATCAAGGCATCAATTACCGAATCCGTGCGCCACCAGACCACGTTTGCTTCATAATCGCTGGCCAGCAAAGCCGAAACTATGCCTTCTTTTGAAAGTGAAAAATTGTCGTAAATAAGTTCATCCTGACTCAGCGCAATCTGTTTTCGCATAATGCGCTGGCCGTCGTTCTGCATAATCTGAATAACGTAGCCTTCGTCATTTGGTGCCATAAAAAAGAACCAGCCCGATTCACTTACGCCCAAAAAGTCAAAAGATTTCATAAAAACTTCGCGCTCGCCGGCTTCGTTTTCTTTCTGCTCGTAACTGGGCACGTTTATTGCGTCACCATAAACGCCGGTTTCTACGTTAAGCGGATACAGAAAAGTTCCGTCGTATTCTATGCCTTCCTGCACCCCGGATTTTACGTCGATTTCACTTTTGTAATAATCAAGCTGCAAATAAAGCACCGGTTCCGTGTAGGAAGGAACTACGTTTTCAAGGCAGATAAAACGTTCTTCGCTGTCGTTTGCCGGGCACGGCAAATTTGAATAATCAAAAATTACGTTATATAGAAGAAAACCTTCCGAATTGAACCAGTGCACCTGACAGCCCGTACCGGTAAGGCAAATTACCACAAGTTCATTTTTGTTTGTTGTAAAAATTTGCGAAATATAAGGGAAAGGCGTGCCGCCGCTGCCGCGCTGCCCCAGAAAATCTATAAAATTGCCTTCTGGTGAAAAACGCAGAACGACATCGCGCAAAAGCAAATTGTCGTTATCATCCTGTTTCTGCCTTTCAATAGGCAGCCGGTCTACAACGTAAATGTTTTTTTTGCTGTCAACGGCAATTTTGCGCGGGCTGTTGAATTTGTAAGGCACGGCAAGCTGTGTGCCGGTTTGGGTTGGTTCCTGGCTTGTGCTTTTTTCTGCGTCAATTTTTACCAGCGGCGAATTTTCCTGTATTTTTTTCTGTTTTTTGGCCGCAAAAGAAGGCACGGGGTTAGAATCCGGATTATACAAAACGCCCACAAGGTCGCCGTAAGAGGTGAATTCCATTATTTTTTGCGCTTTTCCGTTGGCAATGTAAAAAAAACCGTCGTGCATTACGTGGCTTGTGTCAATGTCTCCGCTTTCTGCCATGATAAAAAGGTTTAATTCGTCTTCAAAATTGCCGTAATTCAGCAAAAAACGCTGTTCACGCGGCAGCATGTCTGCAATGTTTCTGTCGTTTTTGCTGCAGGAAAAATTAAAAAGAACTAAAAGAGCAGAAAAAATTGAAAATGTCAGTTTTTTTACAAATTTTCTATTTTTATTGAAATTAATGATAGCTTTAAACATACAAAAAAAGAATAAATCTTTTTTAATAAGTTGACAACCCGCAGTTTTTTCCGATTTTTGGGCTATTGTAAAATTGCACGTTTTTTCTATAATTCAAATTATGAAAACCATAAAAATTAATTTACAGAATATCGCAACCTTTGGTGTTGCAGGCAATTTTACTGGCCATCTTGAACAGGCTGGCGAAGCAAGAGACTTTGTGAATGTAAAAACTGAAAGTGCAAACGCGCCCAAAGCGTTGTTTCCAACTTACATTCCTCTAAAATCTCCAAAAAATCAAATTACACCACAATTCCTGCAAACTTTTCCTTTCAACAGCACAACAATTTTGTACCCTGTTGGCGAAGAAAAACTGCAAATTGAACCGGAATGCGCAATTATCTGCCAGCTTGAATGGAAAAACGGCAAGGTAACTGATTTAAAACCATTTGCTTTTGGTGCAAGCAACGACTGTTCAATAAGAAAAGATGGTGCAAAGAAAATCAGCCAGAAAAAAAACTGGGGCAAATGCAGCAAAGGCTTAAGCGACACCCTGCTGCCAATTGACGATTTTACAGCCAGAGGCATTTTGGGTAATTACCGCATTGCAAGTTTTCTGCTGCGGCCAAAAGCAAATGCCAGCGGTACAGCCGCTTTTGATATTTTTGATTACGGCGAAGACAGCCCTGTAAGCGGCTACAGTTACATTTACGCCCAGCTTGTAGAATGGCTTATTAACAAACTGAACAACCAGCAGGACGAAGGCCCGGCAGAAAACATTAACGCGTATCTGGTTGAAGCCGGCTGCCCGGAACAGGTTATGATTTCGGTTGGTGCAACACGCTACACCACTTTTGGCGAAACAAACTTTTTACAAACCGGCGATTTATCTGCGGTAGTTTTGTACAACCAGGAAAATTACACGCATCAGCAGATTGCCAGTTTGCTTGTAAACGGTGAAATTGAAAAAGCTAGCAACGTAAGCGCACTTGTTCAAAAAGTAGCCACGCTAACTGAATAAAAAAAAGTTTACCATTTAGCAAATTAAGACAACAAATTATAAAAGTTCTTTCGCGGCGACGAGCTTTTAAATTTCGACACGAAAATGCAGCCAACGTCCCGATGCAAAAGTCGGGGCGTTTTATTCTTCACCGTTAACTTTAAACACGCTCATAATCTGTGCAAGGTGGTCTGCTTTTGCAGACAAAGAACCTGCCATTGCGGCCATTTCTTCTGCAACGGAAGCATTTTCCTGAACAACGGTGTCAAGCTGTTCAATTGCATTATTTATCTGTTTTGCGCCAATATCCTGTTCACTGGTTGCGTTTGCAATTTCGTTTACCAGCTGGGAAGTTGTCTGAATGTTCGGTACAACTTTTGCAATTTCTTCATTTGCTTCAACCGCAACCTGCACCGTATCAACAGAAAGCTGGTGAATTTCCTGAGCGGATTTCTGGCTTCGTTCTGCCAGTTTGCGCACTTCGCTTGCAACAACTGCAAAACCCCTGCCGCTTTCGCCGGCGCGGGCTGCTTCTATGGCGGCATTAAGCGCCAGCAGGTTTGTCTGGCTTGCAATATCCTGAATAACGGCAATTTTTTCTGCAATCTGCTTAACTGCGTCAACCGCAACATTTACAGCTTTTTCGCACTGTTCACCATATCTGCTGGTCTGGTTTGCAATTTCGTCTGTTTTTTGTGCATTGCCAGCAGACTGCATGATGTTACTGCTCATTTCTTCCATCGTTGCAGAAATTTCTTCAGTTGTTGCGGCCTGGGTTGCACAGCGCGATGAAACATTCTGGCTTGCACTGCTAAGTTCTGCACCTTCCTGCTTTACGTTAAACGAAGTTTGCTTAATTTCTATTACTATTTCTTCAAGTTTCTGAATGAAATTATTTACACCGTCAACAATTGCGGTAATCTCGCTTTTTCTGCTTTTGGTGTAAATGCGCTGGGTAAGGTCGGCGTTTCCGCTTGATAACGCTGCAACGGCAATGCTTACGGTGTTCAGCGGTTTAAGGTCGTTGGAAATGAAAAAACTGATTACAAACCCCAAAACGCAGGTAATAATTGCAAGAACCGAAAGAACCAGCGTCATTTTGTTAAGCGTGGAAACAAAATCACCAAGCGGCGCATTTACAAAAACCGCCCATTCGGTTCCTTCAACGGGGCAGTAACTGACAATTCGCCTGTTTTTGCCGATTTTTACAATTTCGCAGTTTGTCTTGCCTTCAATTGCGCTGTTTAAACAGGCAACAAGCGGTGTATTTTTAGGGTTCAGTTTGTATTCTTCCATTAAATTCTGAAAATCTGTTACGTTTTTATAGTTTTTGTCGCCTATTGTAATACCGGTTGTGCGGTTTATTATTACCGGGTAAGTATTTTTGCCAACCAGATAGTTATCCAGCACACGGCTAATAATCTGGGCATCGCATGCAGACAGAATGACGTTTATTACCCGGCCGTTCTGGTCAAAAACCGGCATTGCATAAAAAGTTGTCAAAATCTGGGTAACTTTGTTAAGGATTGGCGACTGGATAAATTCTTTACCGGCAAGCCCGGCTTTTGTGTATTCACGTTCTGCAAAATTTACAAGACCGCCTTCTACAACATAACAGTCGCCTTTTGTGTTCATTATGTTTATGCCTATCAGGTCTTTGTCCTTGCCGTTAAACTTTATGCCGTCAAGCTGCCGCTGCTTTTCCCTCAGTTCAACCTGCGGGTTTGTCATCTGGCTTAAAGTTGAAAGCGTGCGCAGCTTGGCAAACTGTTCGTCGTTGGAACTGGCTATGCTTATTGCAACAGAATTTGAAATATCCGCAACGTTATTTTTTATTGTGTCGTAAAGCATTGAGGATGAAAAACTGCCGGCAATAAGTATGAACATGGCAGAAGAAACAACAGTAAATGCAACAACAGAAGTTAAAACTGTAAGTCTAAGGCTTTTCATAAATCCTCTGTAAAAGAAAAAGTGAAAGGTTCGCTTTAGCAATTTGCAAAGCCTGCAATTTTTGAAATTATGTAAATTGTAGCACGATTACCAAAAATTCAGCAAACATTTATTTTTTTTAACTTCAGTTGAAGCAAATTTAAATTAGTTAGGCCGAATATCGAGTTTTATACAAAAAGCAGCTTTTGTAAAACATTCAAATTCTTCTATATAAACCTGCAAATTTACTGTATTTTTACGGTAAAAAAATAGCAAAAACCCGTGCAGGTCAAATGTAAAATTGACATTTTAAGGTTGCCCTAGTATATTAAAAATATGAATACAGTAGATAAAATCGTTACTGCCATTTTTGGTTCAAAAAGAGACCGTGACGAAAAAGAATTATTGCCAATTGTAAAAAAAATTAACGAAAAAGAAAGCTGGGCACAAAGCCTTTCTGATGAAGATTTTCCTAAAATTACACAGCAATTCAAAGACCGCCTTAAAAATGGCGAAACCTTAGAAAACCTTGTACCAGAAGCATTTGCTTTGGTGCGCGAAGCTGCTTCACGCAAACTTGGAGAACGTCCTTACGATTCTCAGCTTAAAGGTGCAATTGTACTTAATTCAGGCAAAATTGCAGAACTTAAAACCGGTGAAGGCAAAACCCTTATGACCGTTCCTGCTGCCTACCTTAACTCGCTTACGGAAAAAGGCGTGCACGTAATTACCGTTAACGATTACCTTGCAGAACGCAACGCCGAATGGATGCGCCCGGTTTACGAATATCTTGGCGTAAGCGTAGGAATTATAAGTGCAAGCATGGATAACGAAGCCCGCATTAAGGCTTACAGCTGCGACATTACTTATGGTACAAACAACGAATTTGGTTTTGACTATTTGCGCGACAACATGAAATTTCCGCCGGAAAAGAAAGTTCAGCGCGGTTTTGCATACGGCATTGTCGACGAAATTGACTCGATTTTGATTGATGAAGCCCGTACGCCGCTTATCATTTCTGGTCAGGGCGAAGACGATACATTCAAATACCACGAAGTTGACAAATACGTAAGCCAGCTTGTAGAAGCCGAAAAGAACCCTGAAACCGGCGAATACCCGGACGAAGCCCAGGGCGAAGTTATTACCGGCGACTACAAATTGAACGAAAAGAACAAGGGCGTTTCGTTTACCGATCAGGGTATGCTGCACATTGAAGAAATCCTTCAGAAGCACAACTTAATCAACGGCAGCCTGTTCAATGAAGAAAACTTTGAATACATTCACTATTTTACGCAGGCCGTGCGCGCCCATCACCTGTACAAGGTAGACGTTGATTATGTAGTTAAAGACCGTCAGGTTCAGATTGTTGACGAATTTACAGGCCGCATTCTTGAAGGCCGCCGTTACGGTGACGGTTTGCATCAGGCAATTGAAGCAAAAGAACACATTAAAGTTGCCCAGCGCAGCCGCACGATGGCAACCATCACTTTCCAGAACTTTTTCCGCATGTACGAAAAACTTTCGGGCATGACAGGTACGGCCGAAACCGAAGCCGTTGAATTTGGTAAAATTTACAACCTTGATGTTGTTGTTGTGCCAACCCACAAGCCGGTTGCCCGTATTGACGAAGATGATGAAGTTTATTTAACGGAAAACGATAAGTGGAACGCAATCTGCAAGGAAATTGAAGAAGTTCACAAAAAAGGTCAGCCGGTTCTGGTTGGTACAATTTCAATTGAAAAATCAGAAAAGCTTTCTGCCCTTTTAATGCGCCACGGCATTCGTCACGAAGTTTTGAACGCCAAAAACCACGCACGCGAAGCCCTGATTATTGCCGAAGCCGGTGCAAAGGGCGCCGTAACGATTGCAACAAACATGGCTGGCCGCGGTACCGACATTAAGCTTGGCGGCAATCCGGAATACCGGGCACGCAAACGCGCCGGAACTGAAGCAACCCAGGAACAGTTTGAAGCAGCCTACAAAATTGAAAAAGAACAGTGGCTTAATGATTATGAAGAAGTTAAGAATCTAGGCGGTTTGTACGTAATCGGTACGGAACGCCACGAAAGCCGCCGTATTGATAACCAGCTCCGCGGTCGTTCAGGCCGTCAGGGTGACCCTGGCCGCAGTAAGTTCTACCTTTCGCTTGATGACGATTTGATGCGCCTGTTTGGCGGCGAAAAAATGAAGGTTCTTATGAGCCGTGTTGGCATGCCGAACGGTGAACCTTTGAACCATTCGCTGCTTAACAAAACAATCGAAAAAGCCCAGACCAAGGTTGAAGAACGCAACTTTGAAATTCGTAAGCACCTGCTTGATTTTGACGATGTTCTGAACGAACAGCGCACTTTCATTTACAGCCAGCGCGACGACATTATTGCAGACGACAATCTGTCAGTACGAATCATGCAGACTGCGGCTGAAACTGTTGAAGATTTCATTGAAGAATACAAGTCTGACATTCGCAAAAAAGGCAATCAGGCTTTCGGTACTTTGCTTAACAATATCAAGAAAACTTTTGGCATTTCCCTCAGCTTAAACGAAAGCGATTACAGTGCCAAAAATGAAGAAGAACTGAAAGATGCCATCATCGAATTTATGCGTCAGGACCTGCAGTCCAAGGAACTGCTTGCCGGTAAGGAAAACCTTAACTGGTTCATTCGTTCTTTGTACATTCAGGCAATTGACCGCAAGTGGCTTGACCACCTTGAAGCACTGGAAAGTTTGCGTGAAGCAGTTTACCTGCGTTCTTACGGTTCTAAAAACCCGCTTACTGAATACAAAATCGACGGTTTCAACATTTTCTACGATATGCTTGATTCAATTCGTGTTGACATTGCTTCTAAAGTATTCCGCGTAAAAATTCAGGTTAGCGAAGACGGTGACGTACACCGCAACGTGCCTGTGCGCCGCGCCAATATGAATGCACAGCATCAGGATTCAGGTTCTTTTGCATCGGCAGCGAGTGCTACGCCGCGCAGTTCCGTTATGAGCGGTTCAAGCCGCCCGGAAAACGCACAGTATATCCGCACCACCCCAAAAGTTGGCCGCAACGATCCTTGTCCGTGCGGTTCCGGTAAGAAATATAAACAGTGCTGCGGTCGATGAAGGAAGGAAAAAAATGAAAACTTTGTGGATGCTTATAAGAGTATTTTTTAATCTTGTTGCGCAAAATAAAAAATTGCGTCAGGCAAAAAAGCTTGATAAGGAAGGTAAAATAGCAGAACGCGATGCAATGGTCGTTCCGCTTGTTGGTAACTGGGCTCGCACCATGATTGCCTACACTGGAAAAGATACCAAAGTTACGGTAAACGGTGCAGAAAACCTTCCTAAAGACGGGGTATGTGTTTTTATAGGCAACCACCAGAGTTATTTCGATATTCCTGTTCTTTTGGGCTATGTTAATACGCCAAAAGCATTTATTGCTAAAGCTGAAATTTTAAAAGTACCCGTTCTTTCAGCGTGGATGAAACTTATGCAATGTACTTTTATGGTTCGTAACAGTCCGCGCCAGTCGCTTCAGGCAATGAATGAAGCAATTGAAAATGTAAAAAAAGGTTATTCACTGGTTATTTTTCCGGAAGGCCACCGCAGCAAAGGTGGTCCGATGCTGGAATTTAAGCCCGGAAGTTTTAAGCTTGCGTTTAAATCTGGCGCGCCAATTGTGCCTTTTACAATTGACGGTACTTACAAACTGTACGAAGACCACGGAATTGACAGCGGTGAAGTTTCAATTACTTTGCACCCGGTAATTCCTACTGCCGGTTTATCACGCGAAGAACAGGCAGAAATTCCTGCAAAGGTTCAGCAGATTGTTGCTTCTGCCCTGGCTGACAAAACAATTGTAAAAGAAGAAAAATAATATGTTTGGAAACCTATTTAAAAGAAACAAAAAAGCCGAAGCGGCAACAAATAACGAAAAAAACAACGCTGAAAGAAATGTCGATAACGACAGCGAAATTTTCGATTTAACAATAGAACAAATCAAGCGCGAATTCAGCGAAAAATATGTAAAAATCAGTTTTGACAGCATTGATGAAAATATTTTTGCAAGTAAATTGGGTGGTTTTCCGTATCTGCCAAAAGGAGAAAGTTTTCCGCTTGATGAAAAACAAAAGCAGATGCAGTTTTTGCTGCAAATTAACTGCGCCGATCTGATAAAATTCGATTTTTGCCAATTACCTAAAACAGGCATTTTGCAGTTTTTTATTGCCAAAGATAAGCTTTACGGCTGGGATTCTGAAAATCCGACAGAACAGACAGGTTTTAAAGTACGTTATTTTGAAAAAATTGATACCAGCGTTAGTATTGAAGACGTAAAAGCCCAAATTATTGCAGAAGAAGAAAATAAAGCACGCAGCCCTATCCTGGCAGAAAACATCAGGCTTGTTTTTGAAGAAGGCATCGGCACAATTTCTATAAACAATGAAAATTTTGATGATGTTTTTGTTGAAATTTACAATAAAAATTACGGCGAAGCAAAAATTGAAACATATTTCGACCTTGACAATTCAGTTATTGACAGAATTACTAGAGATTTAGGTGATTATGGCAGTAAAATCGGCGGTTACCCTGCTTTCTGTCAGGATGACCCGCGATGTACTGATGATTACCGCGCCTATGATGCACTTCTTTTGCAGCTGGAAAGTGATTCTACCAATCTGCAATTTGGCGATGACGGAATCGCAAACTTTTTTATTCCCAAAAACGCTTTGAAGAACGCAGATTTTACAAAAGTTTTGTACAACTGGGACTGTTATTAAACGCAAAATGCCTTTTTTACAGGAAAATTTGCTTAAAGGACTTTATCAATGACTTCTGAATATATGAATTTACCCGTTTACCAGCAAAAACAGCGTATTTTGGATATGCTGGAAAAAAATCAGGTGATTGTTGTTCAAAGTCCAACCGGGTCTGGTAAAACAACCCAGCTGCCTGTAATTCTGCATGAAGCCGGTTATTCTTCAACTGGAATGATAGCCGTAACCCAGCCTAGACGAATTGCTGCCCTTTCTGTAAGCGAGTTTATTTCTAAACAACTTGGCACAAGTTACCCGGGTTTAGTCGGCTATAAAATGCGTTTTGAAGACAAAACCGACATTACCACAAAAATCAAGATTATGACTGACGGCATTTTGCTGCAGGAAATGAAACTAGACCCGTGGATGAGCAAATATTCGGTTGTAATGGTTGACGAAGCCCACGAACGCAGCCTGAATATTGATTTTGTTCTTGGACTTTTAAAGCGTGTTTGCGCCTACCGCAGCGATTTTAAGGTTATAGTTTCTTCGGCAACAATGAACGCCGAACTTTTTTCTGAATATTTCAATAACTGCCCGATAGTAAACATTGATACAATTACCTACCCTGTTACCGTCGTTTACGATCCGCCGACAGTACCAGTCAGCACAATAAATGAATCGGCCAGCGAAGCCCTTCTTGATAAAATTGACCATACGGTTGAGCGCATTTTGATGAATAACGATTCCGGTGACACTTTGATTTTTCTGCCAGGCGAAAAAATCATTAAGGACTGTATTGCCCATTTGACTCATGCACCGTTCGGCAGGCGGCTGCACCTCATTCCGCTTTATGGCCGCCTTGCAAAGGAAGAACAGGAACGGGTTTTTGAAAAAGCACCGTTTACGAAGAAAAAAATTGTAATTTCTACTAACATTGCCGAAACCAGCGTTACAATTGCCGGAATTACAAGCGTAATTGACAGCGGTTTGGCAAAACTGAATTATTACAACCCGAAAACTTTTACTTCAAGCCTGATTGAAACTTCAGTTTCTAAAGCATCGTGCAACCAGCGCAAAGGCCGTGCAGGCCGCACCCAAAGCGGAACTTGTTACCGCCTTTACAGCCGTAAAGATTTTGAAAACCGGCAGATGTATACCACTGAAGAGATTTACCGTACCGATTTGTCGGAAGTAGTTTTGCGCATGGCAGAACTTGGCATTTGCGATTTTGAACAGTTCGATTTTATTTCGCCGCCAAACCCGGAAGGCCTGCGCGGTGCAATTGAAACCTTAAACATGCTGAAAGCATTAAATCCAGACCACACGCTTTCATCAATCGGCAAACTGATGGTTGAGTTTCCGTTAATGCCTCGCATCAGCCGCATTATTGTTGAAGCAATCTTAAACTACCCGAATGTTCTTGAAGAAGCAATTATTGCCTGTTCATTTCTGTCTGCACAGTCGCCGTTTATTTTGCCACCCGGCGAAGAAGCTGAAGCGCGGCTTGCCCACCACCAGTTTAGGGCCGAAAAAGGCGATTTTGTTTCTTACCTTTCAATTTATAAACGCTACCTTGCAGCAGAAAAAAAAGATGTTTTCTGCAAACGCAGCTATTTGGACCAGCGGGTTATGGCAGAAATTGCCAATATTAAAGTTCAGCTTGAACAGATTGTGTCTGATCTGGGCGTGCCAGTGCTGAACGGCGGAACTGTTGATGATTATTTGACCTGTATTGCAGTTGGAATGGTTCAGTTTGTGTGCGTACGTGAACGCCGCGAAAGTTACCGTTCACTCACCGCAGAACACATTCAGATTCATCCGGGTTCAAGTCTGTTCCGCGAAGACCACCAGTTTATTGTTGCCGGTGAAATTGTAAAAACTTCACGCATGTTTGCAATGTCTGTTTCGCCGCTGAATAAGAAAATATTGCAGCGGATTGATGCAAATTTGGAAAAACAGCTTTGCAGTGGAAATAGCGACGGCAAATTTGCTGAAAAATATAAAAATAATGATGCGCTGGCCGGTAAAAAAAGCGACAGAAAGGCAAAACTGATTAAAGATTCAAATGCAAACGAAACCAGCGACAATATAGTTAAAATTTGCGGCGAAATTTTTGAAATTGAACGGTTTAAAGGCAAAAAGCAGTTAATTTTACCGTGGCCAAAATTCAAAAGCATTGTTCACGAAATTAACGATAACGTACCCGACACTTATTTGAAGCAGCTGAACGATTTAAAATCCTGCTTAATAATTCCGGTTAAAAAGGCAAAATACAAGATTCTTGCCGGTGAAAAATTTTCCCAAATTGTAAAAATCGGAAAAAAAATAGACTTAAACCCTGTAGAAAATAAATCCTGGCCTAAAAAAGCAAACGTAAACTATGCCGAAAACCCGGAAGGCCTTTTTGATGCACTGAAATGGGTAATGCGGATTACACCGGCAAAGGAAAAAACAAAGGAATTAGGCTTTATAACCCTTTATTCCGACGGGCGCGGAACTTACTGGCTGAAACCTTCCTGCGGTTTTTCTACCGCGCTTAATGAAAGTTTATCCAGCCTGGAACTTTTGATTGATGAAGCAAAAGACTTAAGTGAAGAAAAACAGACCAGACTGAATAATTTATACCGGCTGTTGAGTGATTTTTATAAAGAATAATTCAAAATATAATGGAAATATTTAATATTTTGGAGATTTTAGAATAATTCATGCATAAACGAATTTAACAGTAACAAACCTTGCCGGTTAAGCGCAAATTTATTTTTGGTACAAACGGCAAGGTTATTTTTTTGCCATTTCAGCAGTGGTTTTTCCACGTATTTTTCAATTTTTTCGCCAAAACGTTCATAAAATTCTTCCCCATTCGGCCCGGCCAACAGCCTGAAACCCATCATCAAAAACTCAAAAATTTGCGTTTCCCTGTCTAATTTTTCAGTTTCTTCTATTTGTAAAAACTGCAAAAAATCTTTATTTTCACCATTTTCTTTAAAATCTTTAAAAAATTGAACATATTTTTCAATATTCGTTGTATTTGTATAGCGCAAACTGTTAACCGTGCCCGTTGCACCGGCACCAATGCCAATATAATTCTGCATTTGCCAGTAACAAAGATTGTGCCTGCTTTGGCATCCGGGCTTGGAAAAATTGCTTACTTCGTACTGGGCAAAACCATTTTTCTCAAGCAAATCCCGGCCTAAAATCCACCAGTCGTCGCTTTCTTCCGGGTTTATTCTGCAAATGCCCTTTTCTACCATGTCATAAAGTTTTGTATTTTCTTCCAGCATAAGGGAATAAAGCGAAATATGGTCTGCGCCGCAATTTATAATTTTCTGCAAATCGGCCAGAAAATTTTCCTCAGTTTGAAAAGGCAGACCGCAAATTAAATCGGCAGAAAAGCGGCGCGTGGCAGCAACAGAATTTTCAGAAAAATTATCGCAAAGCCAAAATCTGTTTATCAATTCAATTGCACGCAAATTTTCAGCAAGCTTGGCACGCCGCCCAATAATTTGCAGCGTTTTATCATTCAGCGACTGAATGCCAACAGAAAGACGATTAACCGGCGTTTCTTTGATTGCCTGTAAAAAATTTTCTGAAATATCGTCGGGATTGCATTCGATTGTAACTTCTGCGCCGTTTTCAAGCGGACAGATTTTGCACAATTCGTTTAGTAAAAAAACAATTTGGTTTGGCGTTAAAAGGCTTGGCGTGCCGCCACCAATGTAAATGGAAAACCATTTTTTCGCGCTAAACTGTTTTTGGCGCATTCTTGCTTCGTTCAAAAGCGCCAGAATGTAATCGTTTTCAATGTTATTTTCTTTTTTTACCGAAAAAAAATCACAGTAAGCGCACTTAGAACGGCAGAACGGAATGTGCAGATAAAGCGCAAAAGAATCTGAAGGGTTCATGCAGAAAGTTAGAAAGCAGAAAATTTGCTGAACGGCCAGAAACGCAGAATTATCTTGCCGGCAATTCTGTCACTTTTTACGGCACCCCAGTAGCGGGAATCCACACCATGAGAACGGTTATCGGCAAGTACAAAATATTCGTTTTCGCCCAAAACGATGGGGTCAAAATTACCGCTAAACTCGCCTTTTTCCTGCCACTCCGGGTTGAATTCTTCAACCAAAAGGTCGTAGGCGGTGTCTGTAAGTTCAAATTCAGTTAGCGAATGATTCTGGTCAGCAGGTTTTATGTAAAGCACGTAATTTTTCAAATAAACCGTGTCACCAGGCATGGCAACCAGACGGCGCAAGCAGTAATTTTGGCTTACAAGGCTGGAACTTGTAACCGGATCGTATTTTTGAAAAGTAACGAAACGCACTACTTTTACTACGATTTTTTGCCATACCGTTGTTTTTTCAGTATATTTTGGCGATAAAATTACCAAATCGCCACGATTTAACGGCACGCAGTGCAAAATTGAAGAGAAAAATGGAACGTTGAAAGAATTTTCTTTTTGTGGAGAAGCCAAAGGCGTTGCAAAAAGAATATCGCCGCCGGAAAGTTTTGGCTGCATACTTTGCGACGAAACGGCAACCGGAAAAATTAAAAAAGTTAAAATACTTATACAAAGCAGAAAAATTATCAGAACATAAATAAGACCAAATAAAATGTTGCTGCGCCTTTGCTGCTTAAGGCTGTAAGAATAATTGTAAACACTGTCTCTACTTTGCATGTTCTTACTTTAGCATACAGGTATTTTTTTTTCTATTGGTTTATGCCCGGTTTTTGCTATTTTTTATAGTACACTTTTATTTCCTGGTATGTTTACAGTTGAAGATTTTTTTTTATTCCAATATAATTCATTTTTATGAAAAAGGAAGGCACAAAGCTGATTGGCCAGAACAAAAAGGCCAGATTTAACTACACAATCGAAGATTCTCTTGAATGCGGCATTGAATTGCGCGGAACCGAAGTTAAATCGTTTAGGGAAGGAAATATTTCTTTTCCAGACGCTTTTGCTGAAATTATTAAAGGCGAAGTATGGGTGAAAGGTCTGCATGTTTCCGAATATGTGTATTCTTCAATTTTTAACCACGACCCGGACAGGCCTAAAAAACTTTTGCTGCACCGCGACGAAATTAAACGCCTTGAACGCAAGGTTACGGAAAAAGGCTACACGCTTATTCCCCTTGATTTTTATTTAAAAGACGGCAAGGTTAAAGTTAATTTGGGCGTTTGTAAAGGTAAAAAAATGTTTGACAAACGTGCTGATATTCGTGACCGGGACTTGCACCGCGACATGCAGAGGGAATTTAGAAACAAGCTGGACGGCTAAAATTTTTTACCGTTCTTAAAGTATTCTGTAATTTTAAAATTAAAAAACCGGCAAATTTTGTAAAAAAAATACAAAAATCGCCGGTTTTTTATTTATTCTGCAATTCAAATCATTAAAATGACGAAGCAAAGCTTTGGGTTCATGTTTCATACTTATTCAGCATTTTTTTACTTAAACTATAACTTCGCCCTGGCGCAAAACTTTAATTTCGCCGCCGGTAATGTCAACCAGCGTAGAAGCCTTGCCAGCCGGTTTGTCGCCGTCATCAATAATAAGGCTTGTTTCATTTTCAAATTCTTTGCAAATTTGGGCAATTTGCCACAATGCAGGGCTGCCGGAACGGTTTACGCTTGTTGAATAAATGGAAGTGCCGCAAAGAGCAACAAGTGTTCTAAGCCATTCATCTTTTGGACAGCGCAATGCAACGGTACCGCCGCCAAATTCTTCCTTGCGCGGAACAATTACAGTAAGCGCACCCGGCCAAAGCTTCGCCAGATTTTCAGGCAGTGCCACTTTGCTTATTTTTTCAAAATCTTCAGGGCTTGAAATCAGTTCAATAAAAGGTTTAGTTTCTGCCCTGCCCTTAATCTGGCGAATTTTTGCATCGCCTGCTGCGCCGCACGCAGAAAAACCATAAATTGTGTCAGTTGGAATAATTACGACATTGCCTTTTTTTATTTCTTCGGCTGCAATTTCTGCCGAATCAGATTGCTGTTTGAGGATTTTCATAATAGTTAAATCTTTCTGCGTTCTTAACCTGCAACTTTTTGCGCAATTCCTGCATTGCAAAAATCGTCATAAAGCAGCAGAAAATAAAAATACCGCTTAATTTGCACAGCCATTCAGGCACAAAATTAATTTTGCCAATCGTTATCGGCGTGCCGGTTTCGGGCACAAAGTCCGTTGGCGACGAAATGCCCTTTAAACGAATAAGTTTTTCGTCAGGATAAATATAGCCAAGTTTCTTTGCATAGGCCGCAATTACGTCCGGGTCTACTTTCAAACCCTTCTGCTCAAGCGTCAAATTTTCGTTTACTTGTTGAATGTGCTGCAAATTGGCCGAAATTATCTGTTTCTGTTCATCAAGCTGCTGAGAAGCCCAAAATCCTTCCGGACCAAACCCAACCGAAACAAAAACATAGGCTAAAGTGCCTAAAAAAGCGGCCACTAAAACTTTTATCCGTGACATGCCCTTAATAACGGCATGAATTCAAAATTTCCACACCCACCAAGACCAAACAAAATGAATAAATTTGTTTAAAATCGGCAGTTGAAAAAAATTTATAACATTTTTCTCTAAAATCTCTAAAATTTATTTAATCAGCAGGTCACTTTACAATTCAAATTGTTAAATTGAAGAGCAAGGCAAACTGAAAAATAAAGAAAAAAAATTCAAAATACCGGCATTTTTTCAATTAAAGAATTTTACAAGAACAAATTATAAAAAAATGCAAAAAAAACTAAACAAAAAAAACTAAATTCCGATATGGGCAAATTCTGCATTTGTGCCGAAAAACAAATTGGAAAGTTTTAAGTTTTGCTTTATCGGGAAAAAAGTGACACAACTTAAAACAAATATGCTATAATTTTGGCAAAAGTTTCTGCCTTGTGGAGTTTTTATGGCTTTCGACACAAATGACAAATTAAATTCTGATTCATCACAGCAAAATTTGGAAGAATTCGGTATTTGGATTTCTAAGGAACCGGAAGAAATTACGGACAGTTTGGATAACAGCCCCATTGAAGAAGAAGCTGCTGATTCTTTTAATTTTGTCGAAGCAAATTCAATGCCACTTGATGATTCAGCCGAAGAACCCCTTAACGATATTCCCGAAACTTTCATAGAAGAAAATTTTGAAGAGCCGCAGTTTAATGCAGCTGCTGAAACACAGACAGAAAACGAAGAAATTGATTTAAGTTCTGAATTTGGCTTTGAAGACGATGAACCGTTTAAGCCTTCCGATGAACTTGCAGAACAGGATTTGGGAAAAACCGAGTTTGATTCCATCGATTTTGAAGAACTTGACGACACTTTTGACAGTTCTGCATCCATTCCCAATGAATTGGGCAGCGATTTTACCCCAAGTATTGATGACATTCAGGATGAAACTTTTACTCAGGATCAGATTGCACCTTCGCCGGATTTTGACCTTGAAGATGCCACAATTGAAGACGCTACCCCAACCCCAATTAAAGCAGAATTACCTCCTTTGCCTGATTTTGACCTGGCCTCGCCGGTGCAGGATGATGATGATTTTGAGTTTAATGACAAACTTGAAGATATTGACGAAGAAGTTGAAGCAAACCTTGACAGTTTGGACAGGGACGTTGACCATTCGATTTTGGACGTTGATTTGGATGATGACGCAGGTTCTTTTATTGAAAAAAATGCGTTGAACGATGATTTTGCAGAAGAAACCGAAAGTGAAGATGTAAATTCATTTGAAGAAATTGACGTGCCGGTTGTGACTGAAGAAAGCGGCAAAGATTTTAAGCAGCCTGAAAACAATAATGACGCAGAACTGGACAATATTGATGAAATAATCGATGAAATGCCAGTAGAACTTTCGGCATTGAATTACGAAGAAGCAAAAATTGAACAGACTGAAAGCGACCTGCAGGATTTTGATGCAAATAAAAATGTTGATTTTGAATGTCCGAACAATTGCATAGAAACAGAAGAAATTGATTTACCTGATTTTTCTGAAGAAACAAATAAAGCCGAAAACACGCAGGATTTTGAGAATAATGAAGAAAAATCGCAAATTCCTGACATGTCTGACATTTCTATGGACGGATTTGCAGATTTTGATATTTCTGCTTTTGAAAACAATGATGCACCTGCCCCAAAAGCCGCTGGTGGCGAAACTTCTGTTTCACTTGATGACTTTTTAGGTGGCGGCGGTGAAGATGTTTCTGCACAGTTTGGGTTAAGTGCCGACGGCGGATTTGATGTAACCGACGATTTTCTGGCAGAACTGAACGGCGAATTTGGCGGCGGAAAAGAAGAAAAATCTGACATTCTTGATGAAGCTTCTGTTGATATTGAGCTTGAATTTGATGACCAGTATATGGACAACATTCAGGCTGACGCAAGTGAACGCATTGAAGATACCAGCAATTTTGATGAGTTTTTCGGCGACGATGCTGCAAGTGATGCTGGCATAAGCGCAGACAATTTTGACGAGCTTTTTGCAAATGTTCAGGATGAAATTGCCGGGGAAACAGGTGATTTTGAACAGATGTTTGCCGAGGCAAATGGTGAAAAGCCTGCATCAGCCGCCAAAACTTCTGAAACAGTATTTGATGAAGTTACAGAGTTTGACGACCTGTTATTTTCTGACGACGGCCCGAATATTGAAGCTGAAAAAGCCCACGCAAACAAAGTTAACACCCAGATTGATTACAACATTATGGTTGCAGAAGAAGACGTAAAAATTACGCAGGTTTCTCAAAAAATAGAAAGCGACAACGGCGATGATGAAAATATTCCGATTTTTGGCACAACAATTGATGAAAACGGTGCAAAAATTGCAATGCAGCAGCCAATTCCGGATAACGGTATTCGCGGCCCTGCTTTGGACAATTCGGAAGATGATTCTTTCTACGAAAGCCTGTTTAATGATGCTGAAATATACGACGAAAGTTCTTCTGATTCAACCGCAAGAGCCGTAAGCGAAGAAGATGCACTTTTTAACGAGCTTGCAGATTTGGACATTGGTATTGATACCGACACCTTGCAGGACAAAATCACGGACGAAGAATCTTTTTCCGAAACTGATAATTCAGAAAAAAAAACTGATTTATCGGAAGAAATATCCACAGATTCTGCTGAAGAAATGAGTTTTGAAGACCTGATGCCGGAAGAAAATACGGATTTTGCAGAAGAAATTCAGAATGAGCCGGAATCAGAACAAGAAAACTTAGGGGAAAATCAGAATTTTGACGATAATATAGAAGAAAGTAATATAAATTCTGATGTTTTTTCAATTGAAGACGATGCGCAGCCAATGCCTGAAGAAGAAATTTCTGAAAATGCGTCAGAAATTGCAGAAATTTCTGTAGAGGAAGCAATGGAAGAGCAAAATCAAGAGTTAAATAATACTGAAGGACACAAGCCGGATTTTTCGCCAGCAGTAATGGGATTGGCCGCGGCTGGTTTGGGTGCAGCAGCTTTTACAGCAGAAAAAGTTTTCAACGGCAAAAAAGAAGAAGAAAACGCAGATGACGAACTTTTAACAGAAGACGATTTGCCTGTTTTTGACGATATTGACGATTTCAATAATTCTGAAAATGAAGAAATTGAAAAAACAGAACTGGCGGAAAATCTTGAAGAATCAGAAGATTCTGAAATTTCTGATTCTTCCGAAGCTTCCACTTCCATCGAACAGTTTGATGATTTTGGCGAATTTCCCGACAGCGAACCGAATGAAAATCTGACAGAACCAGTAAACGAAGCCGTTATCGAAGATTCGGCTTTTGATGATGTTATGGCGGATACCGACATCAATGACATTGAAATTGAAGAAAACGCAGAATTTGCGGAAGAATATGCTGATGAAAGCATGAACGAACTGAGTCTGCCTGAAGAAAAAAACAGTGACGAAATTACTGATTTAACGGAAGATTCGTTTGAAACCGTTCTTCCGGACACAGCCGTTACGGCTGGTATTGCAGACGGCATATTTGACGATGTTCTTAATGAAGAAGAAAGTGCCGTTGATGCCGAACTTGACGAAGAATTGCCTGTAATTGAACATCTTGAAGAAGAATTGGAAGAAACTTCTGAAATAAGCGACCTTTCTTTTGACGAAGAAAACGAAAACGCACCGTTAGAACTGACCGAAGATTCATTTGAAACTACCCTGCCCGACACGCCTGTAACGGCTGGTCTGGCAGAAAATGCAGTAAATAACAATTTGCTTGATAATACACAAGAATCGAAGTATACTGAATCAATGGAGGATGAGCAAAATATGAATTTTGATGACATTTCACAAACATCAGAGGAAAACGCAGCAAATGCAGCACCTGTAAATGAAGGTTCTGTTCTTTCTGCACTTAGTTCAGAATCTGTACTAAAACAAATTTCCAACGAATTGTCCATGCTCCGAAATGAGATTTCTCTGTTAAAAACAGAACTTGCAAAAACACGTGAAAGTGTAAAAGCAGAATCTGTAGTTGAAGAAGTAGCTGTTGAACCAGTTCAGGAACCTGTTGAAGAATCGGTAATTGAAGATGATTTAACCGTAAATGAAGAAATTGTTTCGGAAGAAGCTCCTGTAGAACAGGCAGACGATACAGAGAATGTTGATGACATCATTCCTGAATCTGTACCTGCAGCTTCAAATGGATTTTTTGACAACGATTCAGACGATGAAACTATCGCCCTTTCTGATGATGAACTTGGTAATATTCTTAACTGTGCTGATTTTACAGAAGAATATGTTGATAACACAGCTGAAGTTGAAGCAGAACAGGAAGCAATTCCTGAAAGTGTTGCAGCTTTGCATGCAGAAGTTGATGAAGCTTACAGTGAAGAAGTTAGTGACCCGATTATTGGTGACGTTCAGTTTGAAGAAGAACCATTTGAATCAGTTCCAGACGAAATTGAAGTACCAAAAGTTGATGATTTAGTTTCTGAACCGGAAGCAGCCGCTGCTGAAGAAGATTATTTTGTTGATTCTACAAGTGATGAAGTTTCTTCAGATTCGATTTCTGATGACAAACTTGCTTATTTGCAGGAAGAAACAGGAATTGAGGAAGCTTCTGAACCTGTAAATGAAGAAATTGCAGAAACCGTAGAAGAAGAACCTGCTGTTGAAAACGAAATTGAAATTCCTTCTTTTGAAGAAGAACCTGTTGTAGAAAGTGAAGTTACGGCTGATGAAGCTGTTCCAGAAGAAACAGCAGAAATTTCTGAGATTGTTGAAGAAGAACCAGCAGAAGAAATTGTAATTGATTCTGATGATGAAGTAACAGTTGAAGAAACTGAAATTGAACAGCCTGCTGAAGAAGCTGAAAGCGAACCAGTAGCAGAGAATGCTGATAATAATGAAGTTTCTGAAGAATCTGTAATTAATATTGATGACGAAGAAACTGAAAATGATGAACTTGCTGAAGCTGGTACATTTGCAGAACCAGAAGAAACACCGGTAGAAACTGTTTTTGAAGGGGATCAGTGGGATGAACCTGTTGCAGAGACATCAGCAGAAGAAACCGCTGATACAGAATCTTCAGAAACAGTTGAACAACCTGCGGAAGAATCTGTTGCCGTAGAAGAAACAGAACCTGCCGAAGCAGAAAATAAAGAATCTATTTATGACAAAGCAAGTGCAATTGCTGATAAAGAACCAATGAATACTGATTTGAAAGATGAAATTAAATCTGTATTGGTTTACATGGATCAGCTTTTGGAAAACTTACCAGACGAAAAGATTGAAGAATTTGCAAAATCAAGTTATTTTGAAACCTATAAAAAACTCTTTAAGGAGTTGGGACTTTCTTAATCTATGGGTTTGCTAAGTCGGATTGATTCTATTCAACAAAGACTAGGTGATTTGGAAAGTACAGCAGATGAAAACTGCTGTACTTTTTCATATTTACAGAGTGATGAAAAAAAATTATTTGAATACCCATTCATGCGGCTACACGATTTTTTCATTTCTATAGGTGTAGCCCAGTTTTGTTTTTTCCTGAAATATAATAAAAAATATTATTTAGTTTTTAATCACGGTTTTAGTTTTGACACTACCCTGCAAAGTACATGCAGTTCAGAATTTTGGTCAATTGCATGTAACTGTCAATTGGAAGAAAATACCTGGTATACACTGGAATCACCAAATATTGAATCAATATTGCAGCTTTTTTCCGCAGAAGACAGGGAAAAAATTCAAATTGCACATGTAAAATCTGTAAATATTGGTAATTTCAACGAATGTATTATAATTGCAAGTCAGTCAGAGAAAAATGCTGTTTTAACTGACCTCATTTTAGATCATATTGATGAAAATTTTGATTATGTCTCGGAACATTTACTAAACATTTCTCAATTTTATGAAAATTCAAAACTTTCTTTAGAGAAAAATACAGAGTTTTACGAAGATGATATTTTAGAAAAATGCATAAATAATAATTTTACGTGTCTCATGTTGAAATTGGATTTATCAATTTTTTATGATGAACTTTGCATTCACAACACTAAAACAGATTCGCTGATTTTGCAAAACTGTCTGATAAAAATTTTTAACGACTTTATAGAAGATAATTATTTTTTTGCCCAGAAAGATTTTTCAAATTTTAAATACTTAATCTTTTCAAACAGAAAATTTAATTTTTCAACATTCTTAAAAAAATTTTCACTTGAAATTGAAAAATATTTCAGTCAAAAGGAAATTGACAAAATTAGTTTTGAACTTAACGGATTTTCAAAAGATTGTGACGAAATAATGAGCTTTATGAATGAAACAAGAAGGCAATTTTGAACGAAATATTTTTTAATGCCAAAAACGGTGATTTATCTTGTAAATTAAACGAATATTTTTTACATTCAAACTACAATCCGCAAAAAGAAGCAGAACGTTTTATTTCTACAATTGAAAGTGATTTTGAACCTAAATACATTTTTTTAACCGGTGCGTGTTTAGACTACACCGTAAAATATTTTCACCAGAAATTTCCAAATTCACAAATCTGTTCCATTCAATACAGCCGTACTTTTGAAAAATATTCTTCAAATTGGGCAAAATGTTTTTACATTGATTTTTCTAAAAGTTTGAAAGACGAACTTTTTAATTTTATAGACGAAGAAGACTTGAACCTTTGCATGTTTTTGTCGTGGAAACCTTCTGAAAACGCCTATGCAAAGGAATATGAATACACCTGGAACGAAATCAAGGATTTTGTAAAAATGTCCAGAGATGTTCTTGGAACGCGAATCTATTTTAATAAACGCTGGGTAAAAAATTCTTTGCATTTTTGTCTTAAACTAAAAAATCCTCTTAAAATCAGCGAAAATGCGAATAAATTTCCGGTTGTGCTGGCTGCTTCAGGCCCAAGGTTAAAATATTTTTACAGCGTTTTAAAAGAAAACCGGCAGAATTTTTTTCTGCTGGCAGTTTCTTCTGCTGCCCTGCCCTTAATCAGCAATGGTATTTTTCCAGATGCCGTTATTTCTACAGATGGCGGTTTTTGGGCAAAGGAACATTTGCAGATTATTCAAAAAATTTCAAAGCAGAAAAATATTCCAGTTTTTGCCACATCGGAAGGCGCATTTTATTCTCAAGTTTTAGAAAATGTTTCAATTTTGCCGCTATGTTACGGTGATGCGCCAGAAAAAATGCTTTATGACATTTGTAAAATTCAATCAGTTCCATCGCTGAGGAACGGTACTGTAAGCGGAACAGCGGCAACATTGGCGCTGAACTTAACAAATTCAAAGGTTTTCTGCGTCGGTCTCGATTTATCTAATTCAAATGGTTTTCAGCACAGCCAGCCCAACCAGCAGGAAATTAGAAATAATGCAAGCGATTGCAGATTATCGCCGCAGGAAAGCCGTATCGCGCCTTCAACTTTTTATTCAGGAAGTTTGGAATTATATAAAAACTGGTTTGTCAACCAAAGCGAAAAACTTAAATCCAGAGTTTTTAGGGTTTTTCCAACCGAAATGCCTTACAATTTTAATCTTGGTGAAATTTGCAATTTGAATGAAAAAGATTTTAAATGCGCCTTGAACCCAAATTCCGAAAAAAACAGCAATTCCAAACCAATTCAATTTGAAAAACAGAATTTGCCAAGCCAAACTGAACGAAAAAAATTGCTGAAAGATTATTTCAACAGTTTAATGGAAGAAACTTTGCAAATTTACAAAACAAGTGAAACTTTGAACAATGTGCCAAATTATATTGAAGTTTGGTACAAAAGCATTGCTTTAACGGAATTTACCAGCGCAAAACATAATAAAAAGCCAATATCGCAGGATTTGTACAACAAAATAATTGAAAATATACAAGGTTTTTTATCGATTATAGAAAATTATGAGCCAGACGAATAATTTATTTGAAAAAAACATGGCGGTTTTAAAAACTGCTGACCCGAATTTATTTGATTATATCAGCTGCACAGCAACTGACACAAGTTGTTACGGCCAAAGCATTTACGCCAAAAACGGTGAATTAATTCCAGCCTTTGCGGATGGGAAAGCAATGTATTCCCTTTACAATCCGCAAAGAGAATGTGAAAACTTTTTTCCTACCTGCCAGCCAGACGAAATTATGCGTTTTGTAACAGTTTTGGGGCTGGGCAACGGTAAGGCAATAGAACTGGAATTGCAGAAAAAACAAAGCCGAATTTTAGCGATAGAAAATAATGCTGCCAGCATTAAACAGCTTTTTAGCGATTTTGATTTTACAAATTTGCTGAAAAATGAAAATTTTTGCCTTTGTACGCAGCAGAATTTATGTGAAAGATTGTGTTCTTTTTATTTGCCGCAATTACATGGCAATTTTTTGCAATTACAAAACCGTGTCTGGGTGCAGCATAATCAGGCAATTACAGAAAAAATAAATGAAAAAATAAAAACGGCATTAAAAAAAATAAGTGCCGATTTTTCCGTTCAGGCTCATTTTGGGAAAATTTGGCAGCGTAATATTTTTGAAAATCTGGAATTACTTTCACAAACAAAAAATTGTGCAACATTCAATTTTAGCGGAAAAAAATACGCCAGCATAATTGCTGCCGGCCCAAGTTTGGATAAAAGCATAAAAAATCTTTATTCTAACCGCAGTGAAAATTTTATTATTGCTACAGATACCGCGTCGCTGATTCTTTTACGGCATAAAATTGTACCAGATGTTGTTCTTACAATTGATGGGCAGAATATTTCTTACAGGCATTTTTTTGAAAAGTGTCCAGCCGATGCAACCATTTTTATTAATGACCTTTGTGCTTTACCGGCCGTTGCAAAAAAAAGCATTCAGAACAAAGATAAAGTTATTTTCACGCAAAATTCTCATCCATTCTTACAGATTATAAACGAATATTTTGAACAGAAAAATCTTCCTTATCTTAATTTTGTTCAAACCAATTCTGGAACCGTGACAAATGCGGCTGTAGATTTTGCCCTGCAATGTGGTTTTGAAAAAATTATTTTGTACGGTGCTGATTTTGCCTACAGTTTGGGTAAGCCGTATGCAAGGGCTTCTTATTTGGACGATACTTTTTACAACAATTCAACGCGCATAACTAACGGCGAGACAGCTTTTACTGCCTTAATGTTTAGAACCGAATTAACGGAAAAAAGCAAAAATGTTTTTACCAGCGATGTACTTCAGTCCTATGAAGACAGCCTGACAAACTATTTGGAAAATCTAAAAAATCCCGTAACGGTTTATAAGGCCAAAGAAGAGAAAATTGAGGTCGTTTTTGATAATTCTGATAGAATTCGGCAAAACGGCAGGCAAATAAAATGCAAAAAAAAATTTGAAAACGTTCAGATGGCCTTTGATTTTGCCGATTTTAAAGTATGGTTTTCTACCCGGCTGAAAAATGCTGATATTTTCAATGATGCTGCTTTGCAAAGGGCTTTATTGCCTTTCGCGGCCTGGTGTCAGCACAAAAAATTATACAAAAGCGGGCAGGATTCTTTTTTAGTGGTGCTTGAACTGGCAAAAAAGCAGCTGCTGAAATAACGGAGTTTTTTATGAGTAACAAATCGACCATTGTTTTTTCAATACTTATAATTTTTATTTTTTCATTGGGGATTTTTTATTTTGGCATTAACATAGCCGGTGACTTAAAGCAAAACGCAAACGTTGCAGAAAGTGTATTTAAAAATCTTGTTGAACAGGTTGAAACAGAAAAAAATTCTTCGGTATTTTTGTCAGAAAAATATTTGAATAATATTGTAGATTATGCAAAAAATAACCAGAATATAGCCGCCTTGACGTTAAAAGGCAAGGAAAACGGTAAAGACGTAACATATTTGGTGTATCCGGTTAATTCGCGGTATTTTGCAGGCAACGGCATTAGCGGTTCAATTGAAGTAAACAACAACGCCATGCGCAAATTTAACCACACAATGAAAAACGGCTTTAAAAATGAATTTTATGTTGATGCTGCCGTTTATTTAATTACGCCTCAAAAAGTGTTTGATTATGCTCTTTTCAGCCTTTGCATTATTGGTTTTGGCACTTTACTTGCCTTAATTTGTGTTCTTACTTACAAAAAAACAGGCACAAAAGGTTCAATTGAAAAACAAACAGAAGCAAACACTGAAAAAAATAACGATTATTCAGAAAATAAAGCTGAAACTGTTGCAGAAAATACGGAAAAAACAAAAAAACAGGAAGTAAAAGTATCTGCCAAAGAATCAGACACAGCTGCACAGCAGAGTCAGAACAATTTTGTGCCCCAATACGCCAATCGGCGCATTGATCCGCTGGGACTGTTTTCACCTGCAACCGGTTTAAGCTGGGAATCGTATCTTGAAAACCGTCTTGATGCTGAGTTGGTTCGTGCTGCTTCTTCAGAGCAGGAACTGGCATTGATTTATATTCGGCCTGTTGATGTCTGCCACAATCATCCATGTGCCAAGGAAATTGCGTCAGTTTTGATTGACTGCTTTGGATTTAGGGATTTGCTTTTTGAATTTGGTGATGACGGTTACATTTGTATTTTGCAGAACTGTTCAGTTACCAAATGTTTAAGCATTTGCGAACACCTTTATCAAAATCTTGCAAACATTGTTAAAAACTTCGGTTTTGAAACGGAACTTGTAATGGGCGTTTCAACCCGCAGCATGCGCCTTATTTCTGGTATTCGCCTTGTAAAAGAAGCGATGGAAGCTGTAAACAAAGCACTTGAAGAGCCGGAATTGCCTATAGTTGCTTTTAAGGTGAACCCGGAACGCTATCGCCAGTTTTTGAATGAAGAAGTAACAAGAAGTGCTTTTTACGAAGGCGAACCAAACGACCAGCAGTAATGAAAATTAAGTTAACTTTACTTTATAAATAATGACACTTGCATAAAAAAAGCGGACAATTTTTGAAGTTGTCCGCTTTAAACTACTGTTCAATATTAATTAAACATCTTGATAACGAGCATCGAAAATCAATCATTCTTTCAAGAATCGAAAAACAGTAATCTTTTAATCAAATTCTGACATCCAGTCTGGCATGTCAAAATCGTCTTCAGGTTCAGGCCGTTTGCTGGTTTTAGAACCAGTATTGTTTTTGCCCGAATCGTCAGTTACTGTTGAAGTATTACTTGCTGCATTTTCAGCCGTAACATTATCGGCGAAAGTTTCTTTACCATTTTCTTTATCTTCGGAATGCTGAAGTTTCTTCTGCATTTCATTGGTAAAATTATCCTTGCCAAAACGTGCCAAATAAACCGAAAGCTGTGTTTGCACTTCAGCTTTTAAATCATTGGCATACAATGTTTTAATGTAATTGCGCATCAACTTTGCATCGGTCGGGTTGTCGGCTGCAAGTTCTTCATACAGCTTGCAACCTTCTTCAAGATTGCCGTTCATTAAAGTTGTATACGCCAAAGCCTCTTTTACAGACCGGTTCGATTCATTTTTTTTCAGCAAAGTGTCAAAAATTGGCAGCGCATCGCTGTATTTGCCGCTTAAAGCATAGGAGCACGCAAGTTTATAACTTACCACATCAGCATAATTTTTGCTTTTCAATGCTTTTTGATAATATTCCGCCGCTTTGTCATAAATTCCGCGTTCAAAAAAAGCGTCTGCAACCGCCGCGTTTTCAGCACATTCATTCTCCAAACGAAGATTCTGTTCGTTTGGAAGGCTTGAACATGAAAATAAGGTGAAAATAACAAAACCAAATGCAAGAAATTTTGCAAATTTCATCAGTCTAAAACCGTCTGTTCAATTTTACGCAGCTGAGAACGGTACAAACCGGCAATATTTGAACCGTAATCTGCAATAAGCTGAATAATATTGCGCGGAGTTTCGGCACTGTCGCAGCCATTCAAACGGTCACCGGCATCGCCCAAGCCAGGCAAAATATAGGCAGAATTATTCAAAACCGGATCCATCCACAAAGTGTAAACTGTACAGTTATCCAAGGCACGAACAACACGCAAAGCACCTTTCAGCGCAGCAATAACGTTAAAAAAACTGATTGACTTTGGTTTTACACCATTATCCAGCAAATATCTTACAACTGTTACCAAAGAACCGCCGGTTGCATTCATAGGGTCTGCAAAAATCAAATCTTTACCGTTCAGTTCTTCCAGATTAAAGAAAGAATTATCCAAATCAAGCACATATTCCATGTCAGATTCATGCTTTGAATCATCGCGCTTAATTTTGAACAGTGCAAACGGCGTTACATAACCGTGAGAAGAATATTCTTCAATTTCTTTTGACATAATCATTGAAGGCAAAAGCGCACCGCGCAGCATTACGCACATCACGGTATTTTCAATTTTGCTGTCAATGTCCGGAATTTTGTGTACCGAATACTGCTGAACAGGAATTGTTACAGGGGTTTTTACAACCAGATAGTTCTTGCTTTCAGAATGAGCACCGCCATAAGCAAGCCTGAAAAGCATTTCATAAGCACGCTGAGAATAGTAAATGAACTCCTGATGAGAAGTTTTACTGTCGCGTAATTTGGCAATTACACGAGAAGCTTCTGCGTGTGATTCTTCTTCAGTTTCAAAAGAAAAAACTTTCAAGCCCGGAACTTCCTTGCAGATTTCCTGCATAAGTTGTCCCATTTCGTTGTAAACTTCAATTACTTTTTTTTCTTCATTTGCCAGTTCACTGCTGAAACCGCCATTTGAAAGCACTTTAAACGAAGCCTGAGCTTTTTCGTAAAGTTTGTCCATTCTGGACAAATATTCCTGATCTTTCTCGGTCAAATAACCGTCAAGAGATTCTGCTTTTAAGATAATTTTATTGCTCATTTTTTACCCCTATCGTACTAATCAAGCTTCCAAGGTCAATAATCCAATCGCTAATCAAAATTTCACAATCGTTGCCGGCACTTACACTTGGGGTAATGCCAGCTGCAACAGGCTGAACCTGCTGAAAAAAACGGTTGAGAACGGCAACATTTGGTCGAACAAAACGTTTGTCAGTAGTTTGTAAAGTTGCGTTAATTTTGTACAGCAAGGAATTTGAATCAACAGAAGAATTTTCTATCTTTTCCATTGTTCCAAAAGCATACTGAAGCGGCAAACGTGCGCTGCCACCCAGCATCATTGTTACAATTGGTTCAGCTTTTGCAACATACCAGTCAATCTTGCTGTCTTCTTCAGAATTAAACATCAAATCGATGATTTCTTCTTTCCAGTCTGGTTTATAAACTTCACCTTTCTGTGTCTGTTCCTGCGCCAAAAGCATTCCAGACAAATAGTCTGTATCAGCAAAACAGTAACCGGTCAGAGGAATGTCTATAAAGAATTTTCCGTCGCGATTATAGAAATATTCGTAAACGCGGTCTTTCTGCTCTTCCTTTACCTGCCTGAACCCGTTGCCATTTGTAAAAAGCATGCTGCGGTAACTGGTAGGAAACGCGCCCGTGGCGCAAAACTGAAAAACCGGTTCGGCTTCAGCATCAAACAGAAAATCCAGATTTGCATCAAGGTAAAAAAACTTTGTTTTTTCAAGCAGCTGTTTAACAGAAAACTTTGACATACCCGGTGCAACTTTCTGAACTACGGCAGAAAAAAGTTCTTCATTTCCGACAACTGGAAAAGTTAAGTACAAATCTTTGTCAAAATCAAAATACTCGTAAGGGTGTGCAATTCGCGGTTCGGCAGGCTGGGTTTGAATTTTACTGTCTGCCGTTTTTACATTGCCGGAACTTGCACACGATGCAAAAAAAACGGCAAAAACTGCCGCCATGAGAACACAGCGGCACACACACAGCTTAGGCGCGTTCAATTTTTGCCTTCCAGTTTTCGTTACCGGCTTCAATTGTTACGCCGTCAAGGTTTTCAACCCATTCAGCACTAACTGCCAATGTTTCGTTAGAAATAAAATCTTCAAACATTTCAAATGCTTTTTTAAGATTTGCAGAACCAGAAGCAGTAATTTTAATTCTGTCAGTAACTTCAAGACCAGTTTCTTTGCGCAAATTCTGCACGCCGCGAATAAAGTCGCGTGCAAAGCCTTCAAGCATAAGTTCTTCCGTAATTTCAGTATCAAGGGCAACGGTCAAAGTTCCGTCGTTAAGAACTTTAAGGTTTGCTTTTTCAATGCGTTCAACAATAATTTTGTCAGCATTCAGTTCTACGTTTTTGCCTTCAACATCAAGGGAAATTGTAGAACCGTCAATAATTGACTGAATTACGTCAGCTTCAAGAGTCATGATTTTTGCAGAAGCAGCTTTCATCAACGGACCAAGTTCCTTACCCAATGTGCGGAAGTTGGCTTTTGCCTTGTATTCAACCAGTTCGTCTTCTTTTTCGTGGAAAACAAGTTTCTTAACGTTCAGTTCTTCGCGAATAGAATCTTCCATTTCCAGAAGAACTTTCTTTTCTTCCGGGTTGCGTGTTACAAGTTCTACGCTCTTCAGCGGTTGGCGAATTTTAAGATTGAACTGATAGCGCAGGCTTCTTCCCATTGAAACGGCTTTCTGAACAGTGTCCATTTTGAACTCAATGGCTTCATTGCGGAACGATTCGTTGTAAACCGGGTAATCGCACAAATGAACAGAAATCGGGTCTTTTTCGCTGCGCAGGTTAAGCCACATGCTTTCGGTAATGAACGGAACAACAGGTGCTGCAACCATTGCAAAAATCTTCAATGCGGCATACAAAGTTTCGTAAGCTTCGTTTTTGTCACCATCATTTTCACTTTTCCAGAAACGGCGGCGGCTGCGGCGAATGTACCAGTTGTTAAGCTGGTCTACAAAAGAAACAATCGGGTCAATCGCTTTTGAAAGGTCGTATTCGTCCAAAGCTTCGCTAACTTCTTTTACCATTTTCTGCGTAACAGACAAAATCCAGCTGTCCAGCGGATTATCAGGTGCAGCACAGGCTTTTCCGTCGGTTACGAAGTATTTGCCGGTGCATGTTACTTTATCAATATTTGCGTAGGTTACAAAGAAGCTGTAACTGTTCCACAGCGGAATAAGAATGCTTTTAAGAACATCGCGAACACCGTCGTCGCTGTAACGAATTTCATCGGCCTTAACAACCGGCGAATGCATAAGGAACAAACGGATTGCGTCTGCACCAAATTTGTTGATTGCTTCAACAGGGTCTGTGTAGTTACGCAATGATTTACTCATTTTGCGGCCGTCGGAAGCAAGAACAATGCCGTTTACAATACAGTTCTGGAAAGCCGGTTTATCAAAAATCAAGGCAGCAAGAACTGTAAGCGTGTAGAACCAGCCGCGTGTCTGGTCGAGACCTTCGCTGATGAAGTTTGCAGGAAAATGGCTTTCAAAAAATTCTTTATTTTCAAAAGGATAATGCTGCTGACCGTAAGGCATTGAACCAGATTCAAACCAGCAGTCAAAAACTTCTGGAATACGGCGCATTGTGCCTTTTCCGCATTTAGGACATTTGAAAGTAATCTTGTCTACAAACTGCTTGTGCAAATCATCCGGGTAAATTCCGCTCAAATCTTTCAGTTCCTGGCGGCTTCCAACACAAACACGGTGATTACATTTAGGGTCGTCACACTTCCAGATAGGAATCGGGTTACCCCAGTAACGGTTGCGGCTAACAGCCCAGTCGCGGCTGCCGGCAAGCCATTTACCAAAGCGGCCTTCTTTAATGTGTGCAGGCTGCCATTTAATGCTGCTGTTGGCGCGAAGGAGTTCATCGTGGTGGTCTGCAACCTTTACAAACCATGAACCGATACCGCGGTAAATAAGCGGCGAATCACAGCGCCAGCAGTGCGGATACGAGTGCATTACAGTTTCGCGCTTAACAAGCTTACCCTCTTTCTTAAGGCGATCCATAATGTCTTTATCGCAGTCTTTTACAAAACGGCCGGCATAATCCGGAACTTCGTCTGTAAACTTACATTCTGCATCAATTGGCTGAACGTTTGGAACGCCCGAACCGCGGAAAACCTTGTTATCTTCTTCACCAAATGCAGGCGCAATATGAACAATACCAGTACCGTCTTCAGTAGAAACATAATCCGCGTTCAGCATGCGGAAAGCACCGGTTGTGCAAGGCTGGCCAGATTTTTCAGCACAAACCTTCGGGTCTGCAAGGTTTTCAAAATAGTTGAAAAGAGGTTCATAAGTTGCGCCAAGAAATTCTGCACCTTTATGTGTCCAGATAATCTCGTAATCTTCTTCTTTTTTGAAATATGCACTGATGCGTGCCTTGGCAAAAATATAGAAAGTTCCGTCAGACTTGTCGCGAAGTTTTACATATTCAACTTCCGGTCCCATACAAAGACCAAGGTTAGAAGGCAGTGTCCACGGTGTGGTTGTCCATGCAATGAAATATGTATTTTCCAAATCGCTGTCACCAATTGCTGCCGGCAAAGACTTAACCTTAAAGCGAATCGTAACGGCCGGATCCTGCTTGTCCTTATAGCCCTGTGCAAGTTCGTGGGAAGACAGAACGGTTGAACAGCGCGGACAGTAAGGCAGAATGTACTGACCTTCATAAATTAAACCTTTATCCCATAATGTTTTGGCAACCCACCAGATGCTTTCCATAAACTCAGGGTTCATGGTTTTGTAGTCGTTGTCAAAATCAACCCAGCGGCCCATGCGCGTAATGGTTTTGCGCCATTCAGCAGTGTAACGCAAAACAGAAGCCTTACAGGCATCGTTGAATTTTTCAATTCCGTACTGTTCAATTTCGTGCTTAGAGTTTAAGCCGAGTTCTTTTTCAATAAGATTTTCTACAGGCAAACCGTGGCAGTCCCAGCCGAAACGGCGGTCAACACGCTTGCCTTTCATTGTCTGATAGCGCGGAATAATGTCTTTAATTGTAGATGGAATAAAATGGCCGAAATGCGGCAGACCTGTTGCAAATGGAGGACCGTCATAAAATACGTATTCTTCGGCACCTTCACGCTGCGAAACCGATTTTTTGAAAACCTCATTATCTTCCCAAAACTTCAAAACTTTTTCTTCTTGTTCCGGAAAACTTACCTTTGGATCTACTGATTCGTACAAAATATCCTCCAAAACTGCCAAAATGCAGGTTAATTTACATGTTTCTGCAAAGAACAGAACCGACAAAACTTACCGAAAAACGGAAAAAATGCCGTTCGTAAAGGCTTGCTGCAAAGCATAAAAACTAAACGCAGGCAAAAAACTCTTTGCACAAATAATATAAATTATGCCATAACTTTGCAAAATATTCTATAGCCAATTTTTCCATTAAATTTTCATTAAATACGTACAAAACAAGGTGAAAAAACCCAAAACAGCGCACCGCACAACCGCCCAAAGCCTTTGAATAACCGGTTTTTACAAATTTCGGGCACCTATTCCATATTTGCAGAAATTTGTGTACAATTTACAGAATGACACAGACTAAAATTCCTGCGACACCGACAATACGCCGGCTGCCGTCCTATCTGCATATAATAAAACAAGCCCAAAGCGAAGGCATAGAGCACATTTCGGGAACAGTGATTGCAAATGAACTGAACCTTGAACCGATACAAGTGCGAAAAGACCTGGCATTGACAGGAATTACCGGCAAGCCCAAGCGAGGTTACCCTGTTGACGAATTGATTTGTGCAATTGAACACTTTTTGGGCTGGGACACACCCAAAAAAGCCGTTCTGATTGGTGCCGGAAACCTTGCCACTGCCCTTTCAGGCTATCAGGAATTTAAATACCACGGGCTTAATTTTGTGGCAGCTTTTGACACCGCCGAAGACCGAATTGGAAAAACCATTCACGACGTGCCGATTTTTGACCTTGACGAGCTTGCAGAAAAAGTAAAGGAACTTGAAGTAACCATCGCGGTTTTAACAGTTCCATCAAGCCAGGCACAGCAGACGGCAGAAAAAGCCGTTGAAGCAGGCATAAGCGCAATCTGGAATTTTACGAATACCAAACTAAAAGTGCCAGACCACGTTGCCGTTCAGCGGGAAGACCTGACTTCTGGATTTGCCATGCTAAGCGTAATGATAAGCGGCACCAGCCAGACAAACGACTAAAAGCGTAATATTATGGAAGAAAACACAAACTTTTTTACCAATTTTGACCTTTCAAAAACAGCAGACATTGAAGAAACCGTAAACGGACTTTTTGCCGCAGACCCGGTTTTGCAGCGCCAAAGCACGGAATTTGCAAACAGGCTGGTAAAACGCTACAAGCACCTGAAAAAATGGGCAAAACGCACAAACGTAACCAGTTTCCGGCTTTACGATAAAGACATTCCAGAAATTCCTCTGGCCGTTGATTTGTATCAGGGTGCACAAATGGCTGGCGAAACCTTTGCAAACGCCCAAGTGCAGGCAAAAACGGCAGACGCAGACCAGCTGGAAAAATATTTGCACATTGCCCTTTACCAGCGGCCCTATCAAAAAGACCAGACCGAAGAAGAAAACTGGCTGAAAGCAATGACTTTTGCCGCCAAAAATGCTTTGGAAATTTCACCTGAAAATATTTTTGTAAAATACCGAAAAAAACAGCGCGGCGAAAACGCCCAGTATGAAAAATTTTCAACACAAAAACACCTTATTTGCGTAAAAGAAGAAAACCTGTTCTTTAAGGTGAATTTGTCTGACTATCTGGACACAGGTTTGTTTTTTGACCATCGTCCGCTGCGTGAACGCGTAAAATACGAATGCGCCGGTAAAGACGTGCTAAATTTGTTCTGCTACACCGGCAGTTTTTCTTGCTATGCGGCTTCCGGCAAGGCAAAATCGGTAGATTCCGTTGATTTATCCAAAACTTACCTTGACTGGGCAAAACAGAATTTTGCATTGAACGGTTTTGACACAACGCAGCAAATACAAAACGGCAGTAAAAATGTTGAAAAATACCGTTTTATACAGGAAGACGCCGTAAATTTTGTACAAAGTGCTGTCAAAGCCAGCGTGGAAAAGGCTTTACGATGCCGCTGGGATTTAATCATTCTGGATCCGCCGACTTTTTCTAATTCAAAACGTCTTAAAGATGTTTTTGACATTAACCGTGACTGGCCGGAACTGGTAAACAGCTGCCTTAAATGCTTAAAACCCGGTGGCAAACTGTATTTTTCTACAAATTCAACCAAACTGAAATTTGACGAAAGCCTTGTTGACGGCACTGTAAGCGACATTACCGACCAGACCGTGCCGGAAGACTTCCGAAACAGAAAGATTCACCGCTGCTGGCTCATTCAGCCAAAATAACCACAAAACCGCACGCTAAAACACGCAGTAAAAAACAGAATACGCGGCAAGCGCATTATAATTCTGCAAAAAAAAGAACGAACCTTGAAAAACTTAACAAGCTTCGTTCTTTTTTTTTGTGCCATTTTTACCTTTCGCCGTTCCATTCTGCGTAGAATTCTTCTAAAAACTGGCGCATATAGGCGTCGCGATGAGTGGCAATTTGCCTTGCCTTTTGGGTATTAAGCCGGTCTTTTAACAGCAAAAGCTTATCATAAAAATGCTTAATCGTTGTAGGCATCTGGTCGTTTTCCGGGTCGTACATAATGCGCCCGGTACTGCCGCTAAATGCAAAACAGCGCCCAATGCCCATCGCCCCAATCGCATCCAGCCGGTCTGCGTCCTGTACAATTTTACCTTCAATTGTGGCAGGCACCTTGCTGCCGTTTTTGCTGAAAGAAACCGAATCAATGGCGGCGATAACTTGCTGTTCAATCTGGTCGTTTATACCCAAATCTTTCAAAAATGCCCTTGCATTGGCATAATTTTCAGTTTTGAACAATTTGTAATCATCAGCATCGTGCAGAAGTGCCGCCAAAGCAACCACGTCTTTATCGCAGTTTTCGCTTTCAGCAATTGCAAGGGCGTTTTTATAAACCCGCATTGTATGAAAATAATCGTGACCGCTGCAGTCGCCTGCAAAAATTTCTTTCAGGCGCGGCAAAATTTCTTTTTCTTCAAACATTTTTTAGCCTTCAATTTGAATTTTTTGCCAGCTTGAATGACATACAATTTTTCAGACACGAAAATGTACATTTTTCCGGCATATTTTTTCAACCTGCCAGTTGAATTGCAAAAGTTTTTTTTACGCCTTAAAAACTGCTGCGAGGGCAATTTACTTAACCAGTCCGCCGTGATAAAAACATTCGTAAACCTTTACGTCGCCGCAGAAAATTTCTTCGCTGCCTAAAAACCATTCCACGCTGCCCGTAGTGCTGCTTTTATAAGTGTATTCGCCGCTCTGGTAATATTCCGGTCCGCGAAAGGGAGTGGCAGAATCTGCCTTTCGCAGGGCTTCTTTCAAAAAATTGCCGCTAAAACGCTGGTCCAAAACCCGGCCTAAATAATTCATGGCATAAACAGCCTTACCGCACTTAAACACGGCTTCTTCGCCTGCAAACTGTTCGCCACCAACATAAGTGTCGTGGTAAGCGTAGTCACCGCGGCTGTAACGGTAATCGTGGCTGTCAAATCGGGTGGAATCTACTTCATTGGCAAAGGCCGCATAGGTGTTTACGTTGGCTTCCAGGCGAAAAGCAATCAGTTCATCCGTTTCAGTTTGAATGCCTGCGCCAAAACTTACGCTGCATTCATTCTGTTTTACAAGGTAATCTACCGTTACGTTCAGCAGGTTGCTTATTGAAATAAGGTTTCCAATATCAGGAAATCCGAAACCATTTTCCCATTTTGCCACCGCCTGGCGCGAAACATTAAGTTTTTCAGCCAGAATTTCTTGCGAAAAGCCCTTTGCTTTGCGTAACATAACCAATTTTTCTGCAAAATTCATATTTTTCAACCTTTTTTTACCACGTGCGCAATTTTTATTTGCAAATTTGCATTTTATAATTGAACTTTAATGCACGCGACATTTTTCTGCTACAAACCGCCGGTTGCAAAATTGCTATTTTTAGTTGCACGCTGGGCATTTTTTCACAAAAGCGTCCAATGTGCGGTTATTTCTCCATTTTCTCTAATTTTGCGCAAATTCGGTTACCGGCTTCAACGTGCATAATCCAGTGGCGGCTGAAAGGCATTAAAACAAGCCCTTTTACGTCTTTTTTGCACCAGTAATCAATAAGCCAGCTTGCTTCCGGCGCGGTGCTTACCACGTTAAGGCTTTGCAAACGGGCTTTGTCTGCGTCGCTAAAAATTTGCTTAAGGTTTTCAAATTGAAGCTTGCGCAAAAAATCGTCAGTTTGCAGTTTTACTTCTTCAAAATAGTTGAATAATTCTTCAATATTCAGCTGGCGCGAAAAATCTGCAATTTCTGTCTTTTCAAGTTCGTTGCCGGTAGTAACAAGCGGCGCATTTATTCTGCCTTGATAATTCCCGGTAAAAAAAAGCTGGGGCTGGTTTTTAACAAGACTTTTCAAAACAATGTCTTCAATGCGCGCAACGTGCCAAATTGAATAGGCCAGTGTTTTGGAATGATAACCCTTGGCATTAACAAACGGCTGGGCAGAAAACTGCACCGGCGTAAAAGCTTTTTGCCAGCCGTTGACGCAGGTAAATAAATCGCTTCGCAGTGCAAGCAGGTTTTGAATTGCAGTGTCTAACGTGTTTTTTTTTAAGTTTGCCTGAACCGTTTTAAATTGCTGTGACCATTTTTCATTCATGTTTTTATTTTACTCTTAAATAAGCTTTTTTACCGCATTTTTTGCACAGTACAAACTGAAGGCAGAAAATTCGGCAGCGCTTCTGCATTTTGCAAAAGCCCAATTTTTTTTAAACCAGCTTTCCGCATTTTGCAGAAAGCATGTAATTTTTCAAAAATGCAATTACAAAGTTTTCAGGTTTTCCAAGCGGTCTGCTATGCTTTTTTCAAACTGTTCATCGCTAAAGGAAGGATCGCGAGTGCTGCGCCAGATTGCGCACGGCGCGTTTTGGCATTCGCCGCAATGATTTTTGCCTTTCGAATTTTTGCAGCAGTCATATATTGGACACGCCTTGCCTTCCGGTGCATGAAAAACCTTACCGTGATGCAAGTTGCAGCCTTTGCACATATTGCCAAAACAGCCGCATTCGCTGCATTTTGTACCACACGCGCTTATGTTTTTTTGCCACGTTTCAAACCAGCCATTAACCAGTTCTTTAGGGTGCATTATCAGCCCTGCCGTTTCTTCGGCGTTTTTACCGGCTTCAAACTGGCGGCACGCCACGCTGAACATGCTTTCACTGACTTCGATAATATGTCCGTCCGGGTCTAAAATGCGGATACCGCGCTGAAGCCATTCAAAAGTTCTTGCTTCGTGCAGTTCTTTTACTTCGCTGTGCTCGTTCAAAAGATTCAAAAAATCATCAAAATCTTCAGTTTCAAAATAAATTTCCATGTTATGCGGGCTAAAAATCATTTTTTCAGCAGGAATTTCTAAAAGTTTTTCAAATTGAGCCTGCAAAACTAAACCGCAGCTTAAAGTTTTGTTTGCGCCCAAATCAAGCACCACATCCTGATTAAAAAACTCTTTATAAAATGCCAGAGATTTTTCCATGTCCTTTACGGCAAGCAGCGTGCAAGTATATTTCATAATAATTCCTTATGCCGGATTACCCGGCGTTTGTAAATTGAATTGCAGACTGTTTACGTTTGTATTTGCAATTCATATTTTATAAAAGCGACATTTTTCAAGTTGCAATCGTTTTGGTATGGCGTGGCAGTCAGAGTAAAAAATTCCGGCGCGTGCACAGCATTATTTTACAAGCTTTTGGGCTGTGCCTGCGGTGCGGATTGTTATTTTGTCTTTTACGTCGCCTGCAGCGGTTTTAAAATACCACGCCGATTTTCTGTAATTTTTCAAACTGAAGCTCCAGAAAACGACGTTTTTATAGTTTTCAATCTGCTCAACTTCGGCGTTTATTTCGCCAAGTTCAGCCGAAACTTCGCTAAACGAAAAACCGGGCAAAATGAATATCAGATTGTCATATATTTCTTTGCTGCCGCTGCCCCACCAGGCCGGTGCGTGCTGCAAAATATCTTCAACTTCGCATTGCAAAAGTACCATAACCGGTATTGAAATATTGAACTTTTCTTCAATAAATTGTGCAATTTCTGCGGCAAAAAGGTTTTTCAGCCGGTTCGCGTTTTCACAATTTTCAGTGCCTTCTGCATTTCCAGCATTTTTTTCATCCAGGCTTTCAAAAATCACGTTCCCCGAATTAAGAACAGTTTTTACGTTTGAAAAACCCAAAGTTTCAAAACCGGCTTTCAGTTCTTTCATGTCAATTTTGTTTTTGCCGCTTATATTAATTCCGCGCAAAAGTGCAATGCATTTCATTTTCATTTCCAGTAAAACGTAAAATGTCTGTCCTGCGTAAAACCAAGTTTTCTGTAAAAATCCATTTCCGAAATTACATAAACTTTTTTTGCACCCATTTCTTTTGCCGCGTTAAAAGCCTTAAACAAGGCGGCTTTTGCAGCACCTTTTCCACGGTAAGAAGGAATTGTGCAAACAGGTTCTACGTAAGCATAATCTGTTCTTTCATCATACCACAAACAGCAGTAAGAAATTCTTTCATTCTGTTCGTTTTGAACGGAAATGCTTAAACTTTTCTTAAAATGCGGACGTTTGCACGGATTTTCTTCAATTTGCTCGGTTTTTTCAAATTCGGCTTTGTCCGTACCGTGGTCAAAACCCTGCCACAAAAGCCACAAAAAACCGCAAATGTCCAAATACACGTCAAATTCCGCAAGTTTTAAGCCGTCTGCCAGACAGCATTCCAGTGGCTGTTTAAGGGAAAGGCTTAAAATGTTTTCCGTCTGGTCTGCTTTTTTAAAGCCCAAACTTTCTGCCGTTTCAATTTTTTCTGCATCATCGTCTGCAATTGCTATGCCAAGCCCGTTTTCGTCCTTCAAGTTTTCGCACGCATAATTCAAAACTTCTTTATAAAGCCAGGAATACTCCGGCAAAACGCCGCAGAATGCTTCGCCAAAAAACATGTCATAAATTGCCGCGCCAACAATTTTTCCGCCGTTCCACCAAAGACCAATTGAATTTACAAGCGATTTGTCAAATTCAGAATGTTCGAACATCCATTCAAAACGCGCCCAGTTCCAGTTAACGTACTGCTTTTCTGTTTTGTTCAGTTCAATCAAAAAATCGCAAACTGCCTGATAATCTTCTTCATGATAATTTCTAAAATCTGCCATAAAGTACCTCTTTTTTTGCAACAACTTCTCATTCCTTCATTTTTTTTAGTAAAGCGCACATATTGAATTTAATCCAAATGCCTCACGTAGTTGAATTAAGTGCTCCATTTCAATTTTGCATACTTTGAATCCTTCAGGTAAAAAAGCCTGTAAATTTGGCGGAAGATTATGGCAATTCAGCACGCTGTCTGCACATCGGCAGCCAAATCCGTACATATTCAATGCCGCCTGCAAGTTTTTCTGGTGGTTAAAAAGCGTAATTGAATGGTATTTTGCACCCATTTTAAGCCATTTTTCACCTGCAACCTGGTACAGAAGTTTTATAAGCTTTTGCATCATCCTCGTTTTTAAAACCGTAGGCGTGCAACGGCGACCAAACGCCTGTTGCAGTTGGCGAACCGTAGCAGTGCGCATAAGGCGGATAAGCGCAGATAAAAACCCAGCAATTCATCGCCTTCAACGGCTGCAAAACCAAGTTTTTCCTGCGCAAAAAACCGCAGTTCGTCTTTTTTTTCGCAAGTCTGGTTAAAATCCAAATCCTGTAAAAATCTGTTATTTTCCTGTTCCTTTTGGCAGGCAAGCTTTACAAACTCCCATGCCTGTTCAATGTTATTTTCCGAAAAATCAATAATCTGCAATTATTTAGCTCCGATTTTTATCAATTTTTGCGGACTTTCTGTTTTTTTCAGTGTCTGTTAATAGTGGTTTGGGCTTGCAAGTAAAAAAATGCGCCCAAATTCAATATTCCAGTCCGCGCAAAATCAAAACTGAAAAAATAAAATTCTGCAATTTCGTATAGTTTTCATCAGCGTTATTCGACAAATCCGCCTTGTTTTTTGGCCTTAACATGTAAACCTCCTAAAAATGAAAAAAATTTGAAGTTAAAAACTTTTTTGAAGAAATGTGATTTTTTAACATTGTTAATTATTGAGTTCTTGTAGTATTATAACTAATTTAATTAGTTTTTGTCAAAGTGAATTTTTATAGCAATTGTGTGATTTAAAAAATTTTCTTATTTGTAAAAAATTAAAGCTTTTTTAAGATTGAAATATTTTTGTAAAAAACCGCATACAGGCACGGCCTGTGCCATTTATTTTATCTCTAACAGATACATTAAAGTATGTACAAGGTGCAGTTTGTAAATAGCAGGCTGCACCGTTATACCGAATCTGCCATGAAAAAAAATACGCCATGCACATGTACAAGTCTTTTTTTTGTGCCCGTGCTTTGATGTAAGGTACAGTTTTCGTTAAAACTGTACCTTGTGCCTAAACCAATTTCAGTTACAGAAAATGCATTTAGCACAAGCTGGAACTGTTGAAAGGCTTTTTTTGGGGACATTTTATATAAACTCGACATTCTAGATAAAAGCAAAAAAGAAATTATAAAAATATTTCAAAATCTTCAAAATATCAAATTTTGCAAACAAAAGAAAAAAAACTCTACCGTTCCCAGTCTTCCAAACAGCCATTTACATTCAGCGATTTTCGCTCGGTGCGTTTGCTCTGGTGTTTTTCCGCTTTATTTTTGTTCTGCTTCAAATCGTTGCTGGTAAAAATGCTTACAGATTTTTCGCTTTTCTGCCGGCGCTGTTTTGATTCAAGGCTTAATGGTTTCGGTTCACCGGTTTTTTCAATCAGCAAATCGTTGGCAGCAGTTACAGTTAATGTAAAAAACACGCCGTCATTAGCCGCAACAAAATCAATCGCCTTTTCCAAATCATTAAGGGCAATACACGCCTTCTTTTTCTGGTCAATTTTTGCAATTTCACGCAATCGTTTCGAAAGAACCGCTTCGGTAAACTTTGACCGTTCCTTCAGCGACATCAGCGCTTTGGCAATCTGTTCCTGAATTGGAGAAATTTCTGAATTTTTCATGTTTTTTTACCCTTCAAATGAAATTAACGCGGCTTTTTAGCTTTTGGCGCCGGCAAAACTGCATACATCAGTTCAAAAAGCCTGCATAAAAAATCACTGTCATCTATATTTTCAACCAGAATCATTGGTTTTGCACCTTCGTAGGGCAATTCCAGCTTTGGGTCGCCAACAGCCTTTTGGGCAGCTTCAATATTTTTAACCAAAAGCCGGTCATCGTAAATTCCGCCGACAATTTTTTCCCTGTAATAAATAATGTATTCGCCCATCATCTGGCGATAAGTTATTTGCTGCAAAGGTTTTAGCTGGTCTAAAACATAATCAAGATATTCTTTTGAACTCGCCAATTTCTGCCACCAAAAAAATAAAATAATGCAGAAAGTTTATCTTTGAATCAAATTGAGGTCAATAATTGTACTTGAAAGAAAATTAAAAGATAAAACTAACTTTTTTTAATGCCGTAAAGCCAGTAAAAATCAAAAAATTTTTTTAAAGAAAAAATTTTTCATAATTCATTTGGGAATAAAAAAAACCGCCAGCAAGTGGCGGTTCTTAAAAGCTAAAAATTGCTTAGTTAGCTTTAATATTGTAGCGTTTGTTGAAGCGGTCGATACGTCCTGCTGTGTCAACAAGTTTCTGCTTACCAGTAAAGAATGGGTGGCAAGCTGAACAAATTTCAACCTGAATATCCTTTACTGATGAACGTGTTTCAATAACGTTTCCACATACGCAAGTAATCTTTGTTACTTCATAATTTGGGTGAATGCCCTCTTTCATTTTAATCCTCCGATATTTTGATCAGACTTGCCCCAAAAGCAAGACAAACGTCAAATGCCCTTTACAAGTCTTATTCATTTCAATTTAGTCCGCAACACTGTTCATGCTGCGTAAGAACACCTCATTATTCTTAGTTTTCTTCATTTTGTCAATAAGCAGTTCCATAATTTCCGCATCGTCCATCGGGTTGATAAACTTACGCAGCAACCATATTTTCTGCAATTCCTCTTCCGTCAGCAGCAAGTCTTCCTTACGCGTACCAGATTTTTTGATGTTGAACGCAGGGAAAAGACGACGGTCTGCAAGTTTACGGTCAAGGTTAATTTCCATGTTGCCTGTACCCTTGAATTCTTCAAAGATAACTTCATCCATGCGACTTCCGGTTTCAATCAATGCAGTTGAAATAATTGTCAAAGAACCGCCTTCTTCAATATTGCGAGCTGCACCAAAAAAACGTTTAGGTTTGTGCAAGGCGTTGCTGTCCACACCACCAGAAAGAACCTTACCAGAAGTAGGCACGGTCTGGTTGTAGGCACGTGCCAGACGGGTAATTGAATCGAGGAAAATTACGACATCCTGTTTGTGTTCAACAAGACGCTTGGCCTTTTCAAGAACCATTTCAGCAACCTGCACGTGGCGCGCCGCCTGTTCATCAAACGTAGAAGAAATTACTTCTGCCTTGTCAGATTTAATCGAACGTTCCATATCGGTAACTTCTTCAGGGCGTTCATCAATCAGCAGAACAATAAGGTGCACGTCCGGATAATTTTTAATTATCGCATTTGCAATTTGCTGCATCAAAATTGTTTTACCGGCTTTTGGCGGCGCAACAATAAGCGAACGCTGGCCTTTACCAATCGGGCTGAACAAGTTGATAATTCGCGTAGACATTTCTGTCGGTTCGTTTTCAAGGTTCAATTTTTCATTAGGGTACAAAGGCGTTAAGTTTTCAAACGGAATGCGTGTCTGCGCCTTGTTTGGTTCTTCAAAGTTGATGGTTTCAATGCGCAGAATGGCAAAAAAACGTTCACCCTCTTTTGGCGAGCGAATCTGACCGAAAACAGTATCGCCTGTTTTAAGATTAAAAAGACGTATTTGGCTTGGCGAAATGTAAATATCATCAGGGCCTGGCAAATAGTTATTCTGCGGAGAACGCAGAAAGCCGTAACCATCGGGTAAAATTTCAAGCACACCGGAAGAAAAAACAATTCCGCCGTGTTCTGTATGGGCTTTAAGAATTGTAAAAATCAAATCCTGCTTTTTCATCGAAACCACATCATCGTGGTTTATGCCGTACTGTTCAGCTAATTCGCGCAAATCCGGCATGCTTTTTACAGTAAGTTCGTTAATAGAAAGCCGTAATTTAGACTGATCTGCTCCAGGCGGAATCGGTGTATCGCCAATGTTTGGCGGCGGCAAAACATCCGGGCGGTAATTGCGCGGCTGATAAGCGCCAACCGGTCTTCTTCCGCGCGGACGCAGACCGTTCTGGTTATATTCAGAATGCTCTGCACGGTCAAAACGGTCGCTGCGTTCCTGACGTTCGTAGCGCTCGCCACGTTCCGCCAAATTTGCACGGTTTGCACGCGGAACATAAACACGCCGCGGTTTTACAACAGGTTCTGTTCCTGCTGCTTCCTGCACGGGCTCACTTGGCGCCGTGTTTTCTTCAGCTGGTTTAGTTTCCTTTAAGGTTTCTGCAACTGGCTCGGCAGCCACAGGTTCTGTACTGGCGACAGTAACTTCTGCAACTGGCGCAGCCGGAACTTCTGAAGGTTCTGATTTAGGTTCAGCAGCAATTACAGGTTCTTCTTTTGGAACTTCAACTGCGGCGGTTTCTACAGGCGCAGGAACTTCTTCCGGCTTGTTTTCTTCAAACAATTCAGGATTTTGATCTACTACTACATCATTTTCTTGATCACCGGCAGTGTCAATTGTCCGGCGTTTTTTTACAGGTGCCATCAAATGCTCCGTTAATAAATTCTATATGTTAGAAAAATAAGAAAATTTAACCTTTAAGGAAAAATTTTAATAATTAACAATTATCTATGGTTGTAAACTGATTCACTTTCAATTAAAAATTTGAAAGAACAATTTTAAAACATTATATAATTAAAATTTTTGCGAAAAGAAAAAGCTATAAGCTTAATATTTTCTATTTATGTGTAAAAAGGATTTTTTATAAGAAAAGATATTTAATAGAATAATAAGCTTTATAATTATTGTCAATACAAGAAATTATAAAGTTTTCAAATATCTTATTCCGCAGAAAAATCCTTGCCTTGCGCCAAAAGAACATCCTTCAATTCATTTACCGAATACGAAAAAATATCAACATTAGGCTCCTGATCAAGCATTGTCACTTTTCCGGAAAAATCAACGCCGTCTTCAATGCGAAGCCTTTTTGCCGTAACATCGCCGGTTATTTTGCTGCCACTGTGCATTTCAAGCTGGTCATTGGCAAAAATACTGCCGGTAACATCGCCGTCAATAAAAATCGATTCTGCACTAATCGTATCGGCCTTACAAACAGCAGTTTCTGCAAATTCCAAATTTCCTTCAGATTCAATCGTGCCTTCAAAAACACCAGCAATCATCAAATTATCTTTAAACTGCAATTTTCCATAAAATTCAGTTTCTTTGCCAAAAAGAGTAAAGTTTTTTTCGTTTTTTTCAGCCACGTTTATTTCTCCTTCAGTTTTTTAAGCAGAACAGTTTTTACGATACCATAAGCAAAAAGCAGGAAAGCCAAAATCGCAAAAAATTTTCCAACAAAATCGCCATAACGTGTATAAATAGTTTTCTGCGTATTTTCGCTTATAGGAATTTCCGTAACAAGCCAGGTTTCAACAAACGGTTCAGCCATTTCCATAACTTTACCATTCGGGTCAACCATACAAGTCTGACCCGAAGCTGTAGCCCTAACCGCCGGAACACGGTTTTCCACGCATCTAAAAACTGCCATTGAAAGATGCTGGTACTGACATGCCAGACTGTGCGACCAGGCATCATTTGAAATGTTTACAAAAGCCTGAGCGCCGTTATTTACAAATCTACGGCAATCTTCACCAAAAGTATCTTCAAAACAAATCGGAACGCCAAACTTAAAACCGCCGGCATCAAAAACAACAGGATTATTGCCAGGTTCCCAAAGGTGCGTATCGCCATTCAGCAAGCCCTGATACAAACGGGGAAAAATCTTTTCGTAGGGAAAATATTCGGTAAAAGGCACAAGGTGAATTTTTGAATAAATTTCAGCAGCCGGCGGCAAGCAGTTTACACCCGGCCGGAAAAGCAAAGCCGAATTGTAATCAACAGCTTCATATTTGCCGGAACGGGAATAATCCAGAACAGCGTGGTCATTTCCAAGAAGGAAAGGAACAGGTGCATTATCCAGATAAGTCAGCAGGCGTTCAACCAGCAGAAACTTATTCCGTTCCTGCCGGTATTTGTAATGCCATTCAATACGCGGCACAAAGGCAGTTTCTGGCCAAACGACCAAATCAATCTCACTGTCACTGGCCAAAGCCTTATCCGAAAGCTTGATAAGCGAATCAAGATTCTGAGAATAAGCTTCAAAACCACCGCGCCACGGGTCGTTGTCAGGCTGAATAAGTGCAACCTTCGCAGTTTTCTGACCGGAATAATCAACAGGCGATTTTACGCCATAAATAATTGCAGCGCATAAAAACAGCAGCCATGCAACTGCCGATATTTTCTGATTAAAAATACTTTTTGCTAAAATTGAAAAAGTCTTGTAACCGTTTTTTTCTTTTTTTATTTGAAAAAACTTGCAAATAATTCCGCTAAGCCATGCAGAAGGAAAAGTAACCAAGGCACTTACGCCCCAAACACCGGCAATTGAAGCACTCTGCAACAAAACAGGACTTTGCCACATTGCATAACCGCTTACGCCGTAATCAAAACCGCTAAAACCGCAGGTTTTTATATATTCGTATGCGCACCAAACTACCCATTGTACAAGCCATCCGTTTTTCTTAAAAAAAACAGGTGCAGCCTTTAGAAACGGAAATGTCAAAAGCAAATAAACGCCGTACAAAGAAGCAATAACGGCAATTCCCAGCGGATGAAAAGCGCCAAGCCAGTAGGCATAAAAAGCATAGCAGCCAAAACCGTATGCAAACCCCCAAAGCCAGAAAAATTTCCATGAAATGCGCTGTACAAGAATAAATAAAGGAATAAGCTGAAAAAAAGCGAAAAAAGACAACCCCGTATGAACGAAAAAGTTAGGCTGTGGCAGGGTAAAAAGAACAATTGAAGAAAGTAATAAAAACAAATTGCATACAAAATCAGAAAAATTGAATTTCTTTGGTTTTGCATGCAAAACAGCATCGTTACTCACGCAAAACCTCATTTTTCTCTTTCTAGATTCCAGATGGATGCTTTCAATTCCTTTCCAGGCCGGAAAATAGCTACCATGTGCGGTTTTACAGAAACAATTTCGCCGGTTTTAGGATTGCGCGCATTTACACGCCCTTTCCTCTGCTTTAAATCAAAAGTACCAAAACCGCGCAATTCAATTGCAGAACCGGCTTTTAACGAATCTTTAACTTTATCAAAAAGCGAATCTACGACTTCCTGAATAACTTTTTTCTCAATATTGGTTTCTAAAAAAATAGACTCTACCAAGTCAATTTTTGTAATTTTTTTTTGTGACATTTTAGCCCCGTTGAAACAACGAAAATTAAAAGAAATGAAATAAATAGAAAGATTTGAAAGTTTGGATAAACCTAATGAATAAGCGGCTGGAGCATAAGTCCAACCGCATTATTCATTTAGTTTGCAGCAGCAAAAGAAGCGTTATAAAGCTTCATCATGCGTGACTTTTTGCGTGAAACAGCGTTCTTTGTAAGAATACCTTTTGAACCAGCTGTATCAAGCTCTTTTACCAATTCTTTAAGCTTGGCAGAAGCTGTAGCTTCGTCTTTTGCCTGAACAGCAGCAACGTATTTTTTTGCGCATGTTCTTACAGAGCTTTTTACAGACTTATTTCTAAGACGGCGAACTTCGCTCTGTTTGTGTCTTTTTACTGCAGATTTACTTTTAACTGACAAAGGAAAACCCTCCAAATGATTCTTTCGTTATGTTATCAAACCCAAATTGATTAGTCAATACTTTGTAAAACCTTTTATCACAAACAATTGAAACCTAATTCAGATTTACTTACCGTTTAAAACAAAAAACCGGCCTAACACCGGTCTTTCTAAAATATTCAACAAAAATTATTTGAAATCTTTTGGACGGCGCTCAACACGTTTACATTTTGTGCATTCAGCGACATTCTTAAGCTTTCCACTGTCAAACATAGTTTTCATTACTACTTCGCCGCCACATGAACAGAAAAATTTATGTGTTGCAATTGTGGTACGAGAGTTTTTACTTGCTCCTGCCATGAATTCCTCCACCGATTTGGATATGAATCTAATTTATAAAAATAAGGGGCTTATGTCAAGTGGTTTGAACAAAGTCTTGGCATAAACTCAAAAATACTTTAGCAGAATTTATAAAAATTTTTCAACTGCTTCCAGAACTTCTTCTAAAGACGAATGACAGGACTTCGTTTTCGGAATGCTGTTCAAAAAATTTGAACCGTAACGTTTTTCAACAATTCTTCTGTCTAAAACGGTTACTACGCCCCTGTCGCTGGATTTACGCATTAAGCGGCCAAAACCCTGCCTGAACTTTATTACGGCTTCCGGCAGACTTAAATCCATAAACGGGTTGCCACCACGTTTCAGCAGTGCTTCGGAACGGGCAGCAAAAATCGGGTCTGTAGGCACGGAAAAAGGCAGCTTGGAAATAATCACCTGCGAAAGCGATTCTCCAGGCACATCCACCCCTTCCCAAAACGAATCTGTTGCAAAAAGAACGCTTGAAGAAACACTTTTGAATGTTTCCAAAAGCCTGAAACGGTCATCTTCACCCTGGCGCAAAACCATAATTCCTTTTGGTGCAAGCACTTCACGGGCGTGTTCGCAGGCGAGCCTTAAAGACTCGTAGGATGTAAAAAGCGCCAGAGTGCGGCCCTTTGCGGCTTCTATCAATTCAATTACGGCTTCTTCAACCGCCGGCTGAAAATCCCGCGAATCCGGCATGGGAATATCGTTTGGAATAGCCAGCAGAAGATTGGTGTGATACGGAAAAGGCGATTCAAATTCCCGGCACAAAATCCGTTCGGCAGGCACATAAGCCGCACCGGTTCTGTGGTTCCAATAATTAAAAGAATTGCCGCTTTTAAGCGTTGCTGAAGCACAGACAACAGTTGAAAGCGGTTCAAAAACGCCCTGCTGCATTTTAGGCGCAATGTCCAGCGGCGTTGCATAAAACCGCGGATAAATGCCTGCACCGTATTTATTCTTGTAGCGCACTTTGTCCGCCCAGAAAATCGTTTCAGGGCGTTCCTGCCATTCAATAAACCATTTGCAAACCGCACCGGCATTTTCCAGTCGTGAAACAACTTTTTTACTTTCCCAAACAGCCGGCATATCAAGGTCTTTTTCTGCAATGCCTTCAAAAAGCGAACGAAATTTGCCTGAAAGATTTGCAATATCCTTGTACAAAACATCCATTTTCTCCAGAACCAAGGTACTAGATTCTGCAGTTTTTTCGTGAAGCCGCCACGTAAAATCATTTTCCATCAGGGCAAGTGATTCTTCTTCCAGCTCGTTCAAATGACCTTTAATTTCTTCAATAAGCTGCATTACGTCGCCAACAATTTCACCGCGGTTGGATAAAGCTTCCAGCGTAAACAAATGCCCGGCAACTGCCCCGCGGCGGGTTCGGTAAAGCAGGTTAAGCTGTTTTAAAATTTTAAAACGGTTAAGCTGTTCCGAAAAAAAGCTGGTTGCCGCATGTTCCATTCCGTGGGCTTCGTCAAAAACTATGCGTTTATACGGCGGCAAAACAGCCGTATCATCATATCCTGCCCCTTCAATCCTCGCTTCCAAATCCGAAAAAAGCATGTGATGATTTACAACCAGAATTTGCGCATCGCTGGCTTCTTTCCGCACTTTCATCACAAAGCAGTTTTCAAAATAAGGGCAGCGCATTCCCATGCACGCATCCGATTCACTGTTAACGCGCCCCCACAGAACTTCATTCGGAAAAAAAGCCAGGTCAGAACGGCTGCCCGTATCCGTCATTTTTTCCCATGCAAGAATCATTTCAAACTGTTCGGTATCTTCGTCAAAAAGTTCACGTTCACGGTTTGCGTCTGCAAGACGGCGACGACACAGATAATTCTGCCGGCCTTTAACCAAAACGGCCTTTACTTTTTGGCCAATTATTTTTTCCGCAAAAGGAATGTCTTTTTCAATAAGCTGCTGCTGCAAATTTATTGTGCCGGTAGAAATTATTACCCGTTCCTTGTTGTTAACAGCCCAAAGCATAGAAGGCAGCAGATAGGCGAAAGATTTGCCTACACCCGTACCGGCTTCAAAAACACCAACAAGTGAATTGTTAAAAGATTTGGCAATAGATTTTGTAAGTTCAACCTGCGCCGGGCGTTCTTCAAAATTTTCAGAAATTTTATCAAGGGCACCGCCAGCAGAAAGCAGTGACGAAATATAAGAAATATCCAGTTTCTGAATTTTTTTAGGCTTTATAGGCTCTACAACGACGTAAATTTTAAAAACTTCATTATCTACAATATAAAAGCCCTGCCCGTTTTCGGCGGCACGGTTGGCAATGCCCAAATCGGCTTCGGAAGGAATTAAAACGCCCGACGGATGATTATGAATAAGCACGGAACAGTTTAATGCGGCCTTAGTAACCGGCACCGCAGATTCATGACCGCGTGCACAAATTTCAATTTTTTCAACTATTCCGTCTTCGTTTATATGCCCTACAGCAAAAACTTCATTGCCTCCAGCAGCATTTATTGCAGCCGCGTATTCTTCGCAAACCTGCTCTGTAAGTCTTTTTGCAGCAAGCATTTTTACTCCAGTAAAATTGAAAATAAGGCCCTTTCGGAAAAAACGAAAGTGCTAGCAATTTATTCAAAATACCTTATTTTTTACGGAATCTCAAGTGCGGTTTTTGACAGAAACAATGAATTTGACTGCAAGCTTTTTATAATACAGAAAGAACTTGTAAAGAAAAAATATTTTAAAATAAAAAAAGCTGAACAATTACTGTTCAGCTTAACATCTCCTAGGGGAATTGAACCCCTGTTGTCGGGATGAAAACCCGATGTCCTAACCACTAGACGAAGGAGACTCGTCTTAAAAGTCAGAAATCAAAAGACTTCAAAACTTACATCTCCTAGGGGAATTGAACCCCTGTTGTCGGGATGAAAACCCGATGTCCTAACCACTAGACGAAGGAGACATTCGCTACACTCATTCCGTGTAACGCATAGTAATATGCAGTATAATAAAAAAAATGTCAAGACATTTCTAATTTTTTTAGCAAATTTATTTTCAATCTTTTGCAGTCATCATTATCCAGGCCAAGTGACGCACATTTTGTCAATTCTGCCATTGCTGCAACATAATCGCCCAAATGAAACAATGACAAAGCCTTGCGATAATAAACATGTGCCTGATACTGGTTCAGTACCAAAGACTGGTCAAAATACTTCAACGCATCCTGCTCATTGTCCATAATGCTGCAAACAATACCTATGTAATAATAAGACCTGAAATTTTTCGGATCATATTTTACGCTTGATTTGAAATCATCCAATGCTTTTTCAAAATTGCTTTGGGCAAAAAACGCCATACCACGGTGTTTAAAAATTACGGCAAGAACAATATCATTTGGTGCCGGCTGCGAATTGATAATGCGCGTATAAATTTCTACGGCACGGTCAAGCTGTCCATTGTTATGAGCCTGAATTGCATCGAGAATCATATCATCGATAGTTCCCTGCACGTATGGCGAAGCCGGAGCAAGATTTTCATGAGCAGGCGGAAGTTTTATTTCCAGTTTGTCATCAATTTTTTCATCTGAGAACTTATCTGCCAAATCGTAAAAAGCATAACGCCTTTTATCCAGTTCGTTATTCAATTTATTCTGATAATCGCGGATTTCCTGAAAAATAATATCTGCCAAACTTAAACTTGCATTCATGGAAGCAAGCTTGCGTTTTAAAGGTAAATCGAATGGAGAAAATTCTGATTTATAAACAAGTTCGTGCTCAACTTCTGCCCAAGCATCCTGCAAAATGGTTCTTATCTGAATTTCACAGACCAAGCCGTTGGGCAAATTATGCACCTGGGCAATTTTTTCCGGTATGTTTATCAGAATATGCGTAGATTCGTAACCGAAAGTTGTAAAATCACGTTCAGCACCTTTTTTTTCAACTTCTACAATATCGTAATTTTCAATAATCTGTTTTTCAACAACAGACAAATCTTCCAAAAAGGCGCAAATAACACGAATCCCCATCATGTCGGTCAATACGGGCAAGGGCTGTTTGAACAAAGTAGCAGGCCTGATACGCAGTAGTTTTTTATAATAACTTCCAAAACTTTTAACGCGCGATTTAAATGTCGGCATGGAAGGCAAACGCAGCTTAGATTTTAAATCCTGTTCAATTTCTGTAACAGTCAGGCGCAAGTCTTCCAAATACGAATTATACGCAACATTCAAATCATCTTTATTAGGAATCAATATATCTTGGTTAGAACTCATAGTTAAATGTTACTATCAGAAGTTCTAAAAAGCAACAAAAATGTATGTAATAAAATAGTTTGAACAAAAAAAAGAGCCCTTTCGGGCTCTTTATAAAACTAAATGATTAGTTTAATTATTCAGCTGACAAGCTAGAAGTAAAAGATGCTTCTGTAGCACGTTTTGCTTCTTCAAGGAATCTGTTAACCTGTTTAACACCGAAGTTTGTCATTTCGCGTGTCTGTTTTGCAGTTTCCTGTTCAGAAATGATACCCCAAATGTCTTCATCTGAAATATCGCGGTCTGAAGTAAGAACAGCTTTGTCGTAAATGATTTTAACATCTTTGAAGTAACCAACAAAGTTGTCACCAGCATCAGCAGCATCACGAGTTACCAGGAAACCTGCGAATTTAACATAAGGTGTCAAAGTAGGATAAATTGGCAACAGGCGGAGTTCGCGTGCGCGAACTTCTGATACGTATGCAGGGTTTGTCCATTTAAGTTCTTTCCAACCGTCAAATCCGAGGTAACCCATGAAATAGCGTTTTTCAACACCATCTGGATCTTCAAGAAGAACATACAATCCGTGTGGGAAGTTCATACCCTGTGTTGTAACAGAAATAGCTTTGATTGTTCCAACATTTTTAAGAATACCATAACCTTCTTCAAAACGTGTTGTGCCAGCAACTGAACCTGCGTTAGATACATTACCGTTGTCATCAACATCGCCTGCTGGTTCGAAAGCAGGAATTGAGAATGGTGGTACAATGCGAGCATTTGCGTTTACCATTGAAGTTGGGAAAAGAACACGTACACCCATTACTTCTTTACCAGCAAATGGAACTCTAGCATCTGATTTAACAGGAGCAGCAGCAACACGTGAAAGTGTTACGCTTGATACTGTTCTTGCTGATGAGTTAAGAACAACTTCCCAGTTTTTCAATGCTAAAGAAGATTTCATTGTAGATTTCTGCTGATCAGTGAAAGTTGCACCTGCACTAACAGCATAGTCCATAGTTGTGTGACGGTTCTGTGTCATGTTTCCGTCTGCACCCTGAATAATGTCAGCTGACAATTGAGTGAAATCAATAAGTGTTGCTTCCTCGCCAACTGCAAGCGCACCTGCCAAGAGGAACGCTACTGCAACAAGAATGAAAGTTCTCTTCATTCAAAGCTCCTTTTATACACGTATTATAGCCTTGTACTATAATTATACGTTACATATTTAATTTGTCAACGTTTTCATTTAGTTGACTTATTTATTATCGGCATAAACCTCATTTTCGCCGACATACAATTTAATAATATTCACATTTTTAAAATTTGTAAAAATATTTTTTCGTAAAATTTCCGCACCGGCAGCAAAATCCGAAACTTCAGCATTTGCCTTAATCTGCAAAGCTTCCTTCGACAAATCCAAGTACAGAACATTGCCCTTTATGAAACATGCATTCGCCTTTGTACCGGCCGGAAAAAGCATGCGGCAGGAAGGCGTCATTGAACCAAGCAGAAGCTCGTCAACATAAAGCCTTAAATCACCTTGGGGCGAATTTTCAGGCAGATAGCGTACTTCAAAAACCAAATCGCCGCCGTTAACCGGTTCATAAATGAACGTACGGCGAATACCCGGATTAAAGAACAAATACATTGATACCGAAACGACAAGTGCCAAAAGCACTGCAAAAAACAGCACAAAACCGCTAACGTTTATTTTTTTTTCACTGGAATAACTCATTGACCGCTTGTAAAACCTCTGGAACGCTCAAAATGAGCGATAAACGATGATAGGCCATTATACATTCCCGTGACAATTTTAAGCAAGTAGTTACTGTCTGCCAAAAGCTTTGCTTCGTTGGGGTTGCTTACAAAACCAACTTCAACTAAAACACTTGGCATATTTGCGTTGCGAACAACGTACCATTCTTCTTCCTTCAAACCGCGGTTAGGGCTCTGCTTGCCAATTTCTGCGTCAAGCCCGTCCAAAATGAACTTGGCAATCAAAATGCTTTCAGTGGTAAACTCCTCTTCCAGCATTGAATTAAGTATCGGCAGAATTTCCTTATCCGCGGCATCCTCGGCAATAATATTTCTGCGGTAACCGGGGCTTAAATACCATACTTCAAAACCAGAAGGTTCTTTGCGCAGGTTTGAATTTGCGTGCACCGAAACATACAGAATTGCTTCGTGCTCTGCCAGCGGAATATTATTTGCAAGTTCAACACGCTGGTCCAGCGACATGGTTGAATCATCGGAACGGCTTAAATAAATGCGCTTGTCCGGAAAACTTTTCTTCAGCTTTTTATACAGTTCCGTAGAAATTTCCAGCACTACATCTTTTTCTTTAATTTCCGTTTTTTTGCCCTTGCTGTTTGTGTAGGAACCAACCGCGCCTGTATCCTTGCCGCCATGCCCCGGGTCAATCAGAATTGCGCCGATTTTAAACAGTTCTTCACCGGCAGAAAAGTTTTTATCATTGTTTTGGGGTTCTGAAGAAACCGTGTGCTGAGAAATTTTAGCCTGCTCCGCTTTTTCAGCGGCAATTTTCAAATCCGCAGTTTTGGCATCAGCAAAAAACTTTTCGGCGCGGCTTACAAACGCATTCGTAAAAAAAACCGTGCCGTTAATGTTTTTAGGCGCATCAACCAGTTCAAATGCATTAAAATCAAAAATTGCAATCTGGTTTTCAGTCCTAAACTGAATCTGATGCCCGTCTTTTTCCAAAACTCCGCTTTCAGAAAGCGAATCCCAATAAACTTTTGCATTCAGCTGTTTTGAAAAATTTTCAAGCGAAACAAACGAAACGCTTTGAGCAAACAAGGAAAAACCAGCAGCAAAAAAAATTATGCAAAAAGCTGCAAAAACGACAGTTTTCTTCATAAATTAACGTCCTAAACCAGAATCGAAGGCGTACAAAACGCCCTGAATACTTCCGCGAATTAAAAATTTCCAAAAAACACGGGCGTTTAATGCAAAATCCGGCACTAATTTACCAATTTCGGCTAAAATTTGCCGCATCTCTCTGTGGTTCCAGTCCTTCGCATCCAGATATTTCTGCATAAAATCCGGCACCTGCCTAGCCCAGTCAGTTGAAAAATCAATTTTTTCGCTACTGCTAATTTCGTCAATTTTTTCAAAATCCGCGACACAAACTTCAAAAGCATCAGGCGGAAAATCGCTTTTTGCGGTTAAAAAGCCTTCAGTCTGCCCGTTATTAGGTTCAAGGCGCAAAAGAATTTTTGCCACGGCACTTTCTGAAGCAGTAACAGCCTTTTCCAAACTTTCAGCCTGACTTATGCAGTTGCCGCATTTTTCTACATTGTTAAGGGGAAAATTTACTGCGTCGCCAGCCTGAACACGCGGAAAAACATCTTTAACGTTTTCAGTTTTGGCGGCATCTTCCATGCCGTAAACCTTTTTAACAACACCGGGAATTGAAATCCAGGCACGTTCGGCACTGAATTTTTCAGGCACAAAATACCACACATTTTCAGAAACTTTTTCCATTTTTGTCAAATTTTCCGGCAAAAACAGGTCTGGCATTTTTCCTGCTGCAATAAAAAGTGCCTGTTCCGTCAAATTTATTCCGCTGGCATAAGGAAAAGTCCAGCCGGACATGTAACCGCCGGAAAGGCGCGCCGCAATTTCGCCAATCATTCCGCCTTTTTTGGTAAGCTTCATGTCGCCTTTTGCACAGCCCCTGCTAAGCCCCAAAGCCTTTACCCCCTGGGCAAAAACCTTAAAAACTTCGTCGCGCTGCTGCTTTGTTACAGCCGAAGACATTGTGTGCCCCATTTCAATAAAATACGGCGGGTAAAAAATGTGCCGGTCAGCAAAACCGGTAATTATAATTTTGCCATCAAAAACAAGGGAATCAATGGAAAATTCCGGACCGTCCATGTATTCTTCAATGATTGCGCGGCCGGTTCTGGAATATTTTATTGCGTCTTTTACGGCAGCAAAAAGTTCTGCAAAATTGCGCACGGTTACACAGCCGCGCGCACCCATGTTGTCAACCGGTTTTACAACCATTGGAAAATCAACGTCAATTTTCAGAATCTGCGCCAGATTTGCTGCTTTTTTATTTTTTTCAGCTTTATTATATGCATTTTCAAATTCGTCAAGTGTCCAGGCATCGGCTTCAGTAAAAAGCGGCGAAGGCACGCCCGAATTCTTAAAGCACTGGCGCATCCGGGCTTTGTCCGTTGCGTTCAGCGTAGATTCAAAACTATGCGCACTTAAACCGCATTCCTGCGCCACGTAAGAAACCGAAGCCGAAAAATCCGTTCCGGCTGTAAAAACCGCGTGCAAACCGTGTTCTGACTGAATTTTTTTTGCATAATTTGCCAGCGCAACCCGGTCTTTTAAGTCAATCGGTTCAAAATGGTCAGCCAACGGCACGCAAAGGGCATTTGGGTTTGCATCAACCAGATAAACGAAAAAACCGTTTTTGTGCGCCGCGTCAATTGCAGGTTTTTGCATTAAGCCTGCGCCAAGCATAAGCATGTATTTTGAATATTTTTTATTTTCACTCATTTCTGGTTTCTCCAAAATCTCTAAAACTTCTATTTTTCTTTTATGCAGTAAACTTCAAAAGTGTCGCCCAGTTTTGCAATTTTGCTGTACCAAGCTAAAATTTTATAAATAAAAGAATTAGAACTTAAATTATGTTTTTTGCAATACGGAAATCTTTCCGGATGCTGACCGGTTGAAACAATTTTTTCAACTTTAAAGCCGTATTTTTTCAAAATTTTTGCACAGGTTTCTGGCTGCCAAAGTGAAAAATGGTCAGAAGGACTTTGGGCAAAAAAAGATTTTGTATTGAATTTACCGCTAACGCCGCTTACAGAAGGCGTGGAAAAGGCAAAAACGCCGCCTTTTTTTACCAAATCCGAAACTTTTGTTAAAACCGCATTCAAATCTGCAAAATGTTCAATTACGTACCACATGGTTACGGCGTCAAATTCTTCAATGTTAAAGGCTTTTTTGCTGTCAAATTCCGGGAACATAGCCTGAACTGCGTTAAATTTAAGGCTGTTTTTAACGTATTCCACCGCATCAACGGAAATATCTGTTCCTAATGGCGTAAAATGTAAATCCTTTGCGGCGGCAAGAAAAGGCCCGTATGCACAGCCAACATCCAAAACGGCAGGCGAATTTTCAAGGTTTTTACCGTTTGTGCCGGACAAAACCCTGGCAATGTTTTTACCGCGGCGCAAACCCTGAGCCTTTATGCTTTCAAAATCGTCCAGATAGGTTTTGCCGTACTGATTTTTATATTCGTCAAAAAAATAATTCTGCCCGTATTCGGTTTTTGCCGCCGCCGAAAATGCCAGATAAAGCATTCCGCACTTATTGCACCGGCGAATAGTGCGGTTTGACATACGGGCAACAACTTCATCTGCATTCAGTTCATTTTTACTGTGATTGCCACAAACCGGGCAGAAAATGCGCGTACACTTTGCCATATTCTGCACAACTTCGCTTAAATTTTCAGATTTTTCTGCTTTGGCAAGCTTCTGCATTGCCTGCGACTTTGGAAAAAGTCCGTCCACATTTTGCATTGCTTTTTTTACAGATTCTGCGCTGATTTGATTTTTCTGTAAATTTGCAAAACCGAAACCTTTGGCAAGCGCACCATGCAAAGGGCTTGTGGCCAAAAGCAGCACGCCGCAACCGGCATTTATGGCTTCAAAAGCGGTAAAACCGTAATGAGTAACTACCAAATCATAATTGCAAAGCTGTTCTTTAAGGTTTTGCACTGGCGAAAGCTGTTTTATGTTAGAAAAATCTGACAGTTCGTTACAATTTTTTGACACGTTTGCAGGAATGATTGCCGAAACCTGATAATTATTCTGGGCAAAAGCCTTGGCAACAGGAACCGTAAAACCAGCAGGATCTTCGCCGCCAAAAGCAACCAGCACTTTTTCAATTTTCTGTGCAGGTTTTCTGTGGTTTTGCGGCAGCGGAATAAATTCAATTTTTTGCAGGTTTGACGCACGCTGCAACTGAACGTTTGGAATAATGTCAAGCAAATAATCGCAAAACGCGGTATTTTCTGAACCTTCATCTAAGGCCATAACCGGCGCTATGCAGTGCAATTTATGGGCAAGCTGTTTTTCAAGGGAAAAAGCGTCGGCAACAATCAGGCTGTAATTTTTCTGCTCGTCAATACTGCTAACCAGTGCATAATCTGGCACGGCGGCAGTAAAGTTACCAAGGTTTTCAAGCCCGGCATTTTGCGGAATGTACAAATCGGCAAAAAGCGACTTCTGCAATTCAATGCAGCGGCGCAAATGCCCCGTGCCCTGCCCTTTTGCAACTGAAGGCACAAGCAGAACCAGATTCTGGGATTTTTTCGCCTGTTCAACAATTTGAGAACAAGCAGCACCGGCCTGCAATGTTTGCGCCATAAACTGGGCACGACGGAAATCCGCGGCAGTATCGATAGTTGTGCGCAAATCCGGATAATTCCATTCTTTTGGCGCAGGTTCAAAAACCGCGGTAAAATTTTCCGGGTGATTGTACAAGGCCGGGCCAACGTGTTCGTGGTCGTAGGCAAGGTTGGTTTGTTTGGCAGCCTTTAAAAGGGAAGAACCTTTAAAAACTTCTACGCCGCTGCCATGTGGCAAGCCTGAAAAAGTAAAATAGTCGCAGTTTTTCTGTGCAAATACTCTGGCGCTTTCGTCTGCGGCTTCGTAAAATAAAAAGGGATTGTCGCCGGTGGCGCGGATTATTACGTCAGCATTAGTCTGTTCAATTACCATGCAAAAACGCTGCAAAACATCTTCTTCCGGGCCTGCCAGACATTCAAAACCGTATTCACCTGCCAGCGGTGCCAGTTTTTCGGCCGAATTGTAATCGGTAGCCAGAAAATAACGGTCGGCCTTTACTTTTTTCATTGCTTCAAAAACCCATGCCAAAACGGGTTTTCCGTTCAACTGCAAAAGTGCCTTGCCCGGCAAGCGTGTTGAACCTAAACGGCTTTGAATTACTAAAACTGTCATTTGTTTTTGCCCCAAAGTTCAACAAGGTTTTTTGCATCTGTAGTGAACTTGTTTTTGTTCTGTTCTACCCACGCGCGGCCGGCTTTAAATTCGCTTAAAGTGTCAAAAATATTGTGCGGACAGCGTTTTAAGTAAGCCCAGAAACGGTTTCGGCTTAGTTCAACGTGGTCAATTTTGAAAAGAGGCATTACATTTTTAAGGTAAAAACGCAGGTAAGAATCGTCTTTTGTAATGTCGTCCCGGTTTTCATTATCAAGGTAGCGGATTTTAAAACGGCTTGCCAGCTGAATTTTTTCGCCGTAAAGCCACGCCCTAAAGCAAAAATCCATGTTCTGCCAGTAAGGGTTTTTAATCGTATAGTCGTAGCCGCCAATTTCCTTAAATTTTGAACAGTTGTAAATGCCCAAAAAATCGAAGGGGAAAAGAGTTGGCGTGTTGTCGTGCACGTTTACGTTTGCACTTACTTCAAATGAATTACCAGAAGGATACGGAACCATTTCCATCGGCAGGTTTTGAACCGTTAAACCGCTGCTTAGCACCAGCGGAACCTGACACAAAATTCCGTCGTTCATTACTTTTTCAATTAACTGCTGTGGCAAATACCTGCCGTCCAGTGCCGTGTTATTCCACATAACCAGAACATAATCGGTTTCTGCTTCGTTTACGGCAATGTTAATCATGTCGCCGGTGGTCACTTCTTCCTGAGGAACAACAAATTTTACATGAGGATAAGTGCGTGCCAGGTTTTCAAGCTCGTAATCGTCGCCCATCTGTTCTACCGAAATAATTGACTTAAACTTAAATTCAGTAAGGCTGTCAAAAATTTTCGGCCTAAAATGCCGCGCACCGCGATTAAGCAAAACCGCAGTAATTGGCAGGCATTCACTTTCCTTGGCTGGCAATTCGCTGCCGCCAATAAGCGTACACTGAATCTGTCGTTGATCAAAAGTTAAAGGTATAGTATTCATCGCAGTTTTTGCATAATCCTTCGTAGTTACGTTTTAATTGAGAAGCGTACAAATCTTCTGTTTTTTTCCAAATTTCTTCCAGCGGTTCTGTAAAAGCATTGCCAATTACGCCGCCCAAAACCTGTTCCCGGCACAGCGGCACACTTCCGTCCAGCAGAATGTTCATGTCACGGCGCAGGTGCCAGCAGGCATTGCGGCATACCGGCGTTAAGTCTGCAACTTTTTTCTGTTCCAGCATTCCTGCAAAATCGTCATATTTCTGAATGATTACGCTGCCGCATTTTTCTTTCCAGAAACGGTAAAACTGTTCCATCTGGTGTTCGTTTTGGGTGGTGCGCAAAAACTGAACGTATGTGCAACCGGCAAAATGCTGCAAAAGTGCCTGAACGGCGTTTACCGCGGCATCAAAACCGTTTACACCGTGCAGGTTCTGGTACATTTCGCCGTCAACCGCATCAAGGCTAATAATCCAGTTAACGGGTTTCTGACCGTTAAGGCGTTCCGGCGCATTCTGGCAAATTTCAAAAACTTTTTGGGTAAAATCGTCTGTTATTTTTTCACCGCAGCTTTCAATTAAAAGCGAAAGCTTAGGGTTTTTAAGCACAATTTTTATAAAATCAAGCAAATTCGGGTGGTTCAGCGCTTCGCCCCACAAAGAAAGGCTTATAACCGCGTCATCAGAAAAATCTGCAATTTTTGCAATCAGGTTTTCAAAAGAATCCAAAGGCATTACTGCGGTACAGTTCTGCGGTTTTGCACCGTATTTGGCAAAAGCCGCATTTGGGTACGGACAGAAAGAACATTCGCCGGAACAGCTTGCTGCAATTTGCAAAGCGTAAAACGCCGGTAAAGTGCGCTGAATTTGCGGTTCTTTTTCGGCAATGTCGCACAAATCGGCATTTGGCGTGTTTTGCATAAGGTTAAAAAGCCTTGTGCATTGCAACGTATTCCGTTTTGTGTCGCAGAACAAACTTAGGCGCAGATAGCGCAAATCTTTTGGTGCAATTTCCGTTTCAATTTCAAAGGAATTTATGTCAGTTTTTATTACGTCAAATAAAACTGTCTGAGTTACAGGGTTCAGGTTGTCTTTTGCAAGGTCGGCAAGAATTTTTGCTGTTCCCGGGTGCAAAATTTCCGGGGTAAAACCTGCCGGATAACCGTCAGCAAAACAGTATTCTGCGCCGTACTTTTTAAAGTCATTCAGCAGCTGCCGGGTAACCGACAAACTGTAAAAAGGTGCGTCAGCAAAAGCAAAAACTGCCGCATCAAAACCGCTGGCAATTTCTGCAATTTTCTGCAAAAGCAAGGCAGTTGTCCATTTTTCTTCAAAAATATGCTTGAATGTGGTCTTTTCTGCTGGTAAACTAATGTTTTGTAAATTACTTTGATTTTTTTTACTGCCCAAAATTGCAATTGATGCAACATTCGGCACCAAAGTTGCCCAGTTTACAGCGCATTCAACCGCCGATTTTTGGGCAAAAAGCGGTTCAAAAGCAAAAGTGCTGGTATTTCCGGCAAAAAGAATAACAACTGTTTTCATACGCTAAGTATCGGCAAAAAGTTATTTATATTAATGGGACGCTCTAAAAATTCAGTTTTGGAGCCGGACTAAAAAAAAATTTAGGAGAGTTTGTGTCTAATTTTTCAGAAAAAACCTACAGCGTTTCGCAAATTACAGACGTTATAAAACAAACAATTGAACACAATTTTTCTGATATTTCCATTCAGGGCGAAATTTCCAATTTCCGGCCGTCCAGCACCGGTCACTGGTATTTTACGCTTAAGGACGAAGACGCCGCGATTGCAGCCGTAATGTTTAAGCGAAAAATTGGCGACGTTGCCTTTACGCCAAGGGACGGAATGCTGGTAAAAGTTACCGGTTCACTTTCGGTTTACCCGGCAAGGGGCAGTTACCAGATTATTGCCGAAAGCATGGAAGCTGCCGGAACAGGCGACATTCTGCTTATTATAGAAGAACGCAAGCGTAAGCTTGCAGCCGAAGGTTTGTTTGCGGAAGAAAACAAAAAACCGCTGCCAACCTACCCGGACACAATTGGCGTAATAACCAGCCCAACTGGTGCTGCACTGCAGGACATTATAACCATTACAAGGCGGCGAAATGACAGCGTTAATATTGTAATTTTGCCATGTGCCGTACAAGGCGAAAGCGCAGCCCAAACCATTGCAAGGCAAATTCAAACCGCCAACGCCTTTAACATGGCAGACGTGCTTATAGTTGGGCGCGGCGGCGGTTCGCTGGAAGACCTTTTGCCGTTTTCTGAAGAATGCGTGGTGCGTGCCGTTGCACAAAGCAGAATACCAATTGTCAGTGCAGTAGGCCACGAAATTGACTACGCACTTAGCGATTTTGCCGCAGACTTACGCGCACCAACTCCAAGCGCCGCCGCAGAACTTGTCACACCATTAAAATCAGAGATTTTTGAGCTTTTGGAGAATTTTTCTGCCGAAATGGAAGACAATTTGCTTAACCGCATTGAACGCTGCCGTATGCTTTTGAACACTTTTTCCGTTAAAAACATGGAACTTTGCCTGCGTTCAATACAGACGCCGCTTTTGCAGCGTTTTGACATTGCAAAAGATGATTTGGCACTGGCAATGACCCAGCGAATTGAACAGGCCAAAAACCGGCTTGCACTTGCCAAAAACCGGCTGGAAGACAGCCATCCGCAGAAAATTTTAGACCGCGGTTTTTCAATTGTGCGCAAAGCCAGCGACAACAGCCTTGTTTGCAGCGCAAGCCAAACGCAAATTGGCGAAGACCTGATTATTCAAAGTGCAGAAGGCACAATTGGTGCAAAAGTTAGCACGGTTACACCATAAGCTGAAAAATAGAGAAAATTAAGCAATTAGAGATAATTGATAATTTTACAAAATTGGAAAAATTTTAGATTTTTTATATTTTAGAAAAATTAAACAAAAGGAAGAAACATGAAGAATATTGAAGAACGCCTGAACCGCCTTGAAGAACTTTCTGAATCAATCAGAGATTCGGCACTGCCACTGGAAGATGCAATTGCACTTTTTGACGAAGGCATAAAACTTGTGCGCGGAATGGAAAAAGATTTGGACAAAATGGAAGGAAAAATTCAAATGCTGATGAACCAGCCCGATGCCAGTGCGCCGCAAACCAAGGCAGAAAGCAAGCCGGAACTGGATTTATTTTCTTCTATAGAATAAATCAAAAAACAGCAAAAAATTCAGAAATTACACTTTTTTCAATTTGAACCCAAAAAAATGGCACAAAGGAACTTTTATGAAAGAGCCAAAACCTGTACGCAAATTACCACCAGAAACAGCCCGAAAAATTGCCGCCGGTGAAGTTATTGACCGGCCAAATGCAATCGTGCGCGAACTTTTGGACAACGCCATTGATGCGGCAAGCGACAGCATTTGCCTTGAAATTGAAGGCGGCGGAATTGATAAAATTCGTGTGGTAGACAACGGTTTTGGCATGAGCCGGGAAGATTTGGAAAACAGCGTACAGCCCCACGCTACCAGCAAAATTGCAGACGAAAAAGACCTGCTTGAGCTTAACACCCTCGGGTTCAGGGGCGAAGCACTTGCTTCAATTGCGGCGGTTGCCCGGCTGGACATTACAACCATTCGCCGCGGCGAAATTGCAAACAAATTAAGTGCTTTTGGTATCGCCCAGCACCAGATTACGCCATGCTCATGGAACGAAGGTACGGCAGTTGAAGTACGTTCACTTTTTGAAAACTTTCCTGCAAGACGTGTTTTTTTAAAAAAACCGGCCGCCGAAGCCAAACTTTGCAAGCAGACATTTTTGGAAAAAGCCATGCCCTGGACAGAAATTGAGTTCAAATTTGTGCAGGACGGAAAATTAAAATACAATTTTACCAAAAATCAAAGCCGCCCGGAACGTTTTGCCCAGGCGATGGAAGCCGGAGACCAGAGCCAGTTTTTCAGCGAAATTTATATGGAAGAAAAAAGCCAGGGCTTTAGTTTTTACGCAGTACTTGGCGCACCGGAATTACGCAAAAGTGACAAAAAAAACATTTACATTTTTGTAAACGGCCGCCGCATTTGGGAATATTCCCTTGTGCAGGCAATTGAATACGGCGCGCAGGGATATTTTCCAAACGGCACGTTTCCCCAGGCGGCACTTTTTTTGCAAATTGATCCGCATCTGGTAGATTTCAACATTCACCCGGCCAAACGCGAAGCAAAATTCCGCGACATTGGTCCGATTCATCACAGCGTAAGTACGGCCGTGCGCAATTTTTACCGCCAAAGCACTATTGCCGGCATGGTAAGCCAGCTGAACGATGGCGAAGAAAAAGAAAATTTTAACGCAGCAGAAAAAGCCGAAGAAACTTCTTTTGATTTTGGCGAAGAGGCGAATGTTAATAACGCGCCGGTTTTCAGCAGTCACAATTCTAATTTCAGTTACGACAACGATTTAGACATTAGCCAAATTGCACACAGCACTCGCACTTACAGCCGCGCAGAACAAACCGTCTACAGCCCAAGCGCTGATAGAGATTTTAGCAATTTTAACAAAACTGGAAATAATGGAGATTTTAAATATTCTTACACAGGCAGCAGGCCTTTTGGTGGCAGCTACGCGCCAAAAACCGAAGCTATTTTAGACGGTGGCGCAATTAGTGCCGACACAGCGCCGAAACCCTATGCCATGCCCGATTTTGGAAAAATTGCGGCGGCAAACCAGAACAATCAAAATGCGGAAGAAAGCGCCGCTTTTTCAGTTTCGCCAGTTCTGCCGCCGGTTACGGCTGGCCAGAAAGAAATTCGCTATTTTGGTACGGCGCTTGGGGTTTTTCTTTTGGTTGAAAGAAATTCAACACTTTTTTTAATTGACCAGCACGCTGCCCACGAACGAATTCTGTTTGACCGCTTTATGGCAAGTTTGGGTTCCAAACAGAAACTTCTTTTTCCCTACGTTATTTCAGCTGAAAGCGAAGCCGACGACAAATATTTGGAAAATTTGTGCGGCCAGATGCAGAAAATTGGCTTTGACATGGCGCAAAACAGCGACGGAAAATGGCAAATTTCTAGCGTGCCAATAAAATGGAACGGAACTGAAGAAGATTTGCGCCGCGATTTGCTGGAAAAACGCATAGCACCGGAAGAACTTACCCGGAAAATTGCCGCTTTTAGTGCCTGCCGTGCCGCGGTAAAAGACGGCACTATTTTAGACGAAAACACCGCAAAAAGTCTTGCAATGCAGGCGTTTGAACTGCCTGATCCCCACTGCCCTCACGGCCGCCCGGTATGGATAAAAATAACAAAAGACGACCTTTTTAACCTTATCCGCCGCACTGAAGGCTAGAAAAATTGCAGAAAATTTGAAAAAAAAAGCTAAGGACTTGAAAAAATCGGCAATTGCAAAAACGACAGGCGAATGAACGAACATTGACGCAGGAACCTGCGTATGAAACTGCTGGTCAAAAATAAATTGTACTCAATTTATTTTACAAAAATTTACTTGTGCAAATTGCATATGCAAATTAAAATTCATAAAAATGCTGATTTTTCAGAAAAAAAGTTCTAAATTGTAATATTTCAATAATTTAGGGCTAAAAGGAGAAAACAATGGAAGATTTTACCCGGCTTATCGAAAGCCGCTATTCTGTAAGAAAATTTAAAAGCGAACCTGTAAGCGACAAAGACCTTGAAATTATTCTTCATGCAGGGCACGTAGCACCAACCGGCTGCAACAACCAGCCCCACAGAATTTACGTAATAAAAAGTGATGAAGCGCTTGCAAAACTAAAAGAATGCACCAGGTGCCATTTTGATTCAAAAACCGTTCTGCTTGTTACCTACAAAAAAGACGAATGCTGGTACCGCCCATACGACAAGGAACCGAGCGGCATGGTGGATGCAAGCATTGTTACAACGCATATGATGCTTGCCGCCTGGAATATTGGCGTTGGAAGCTGCTGGGTAATGCATTTTAATCCTGCAAAAATCCACGAATTTTTAAACATTCCGGAAGATGAAGTTCCGGTTGCGCTTTTGCCGATGGGCTATCCGGCAGAAAATTCAGTTCCATTGGATTTACACGGCAAGTTTAGAGACATGAACGAACTTGTAAAATGTTTATAGCAAAAGAATTATGAGCGAAGAAATTAAATTGCGACCGCACCATTTTTTGTGCTTGCGCTTTTGGGCAGGCAACGGTTATTCTGCCGCGTACACGCAAAAAGTTGAAGAAATTTTACCGCAGATTAAAAACGGTACAAAAGTAGAAATTGTTTTTGGCCCGGATACATTGTGCAAAGCCTGCCCACACTTAAAAAAAAGCCTGTGCGACAGCCAGCAGCGAGTAACAAAGTTTGATGCAGACGTTGTAAAACTGTGCGGACTGACTGACGGACAGAAAACCACGTGGCAGGAAATGTGCAGCCTAGTTTCTGAAAAAGTAATGGAAAGCGGACAATTTTTTTCAATTTGCGGCGACTGTGCGTGGGCAGAATATTGCCACAACTGAAAAGCAGCGGTTCGGTTTAATTTCATTTTTTATAAAATTGAAAATTTAAACTAAACTTCAATTTGTACTTATGCTGAAATTCAAAAAAATTGACATTTTGGCAGTAAATAAACGATTTTTATGGGAGAAACACATGCAAACAGTACATGATTTTATCAAAGCCTGCGGTACATATTACCTGGCAACAGTTGAAAACGGTCAGCCGAGAGTGCGCCCGTTTGGAACAATCAATATTTTTGACGGCAAACTTTACATTCAGACCGGAAAAGTAAAGGAAGTTTCAAAACAGATTCAGGCAAACCCAAAAGTAGAACTTTGCTGCTTTGACGGCCAGAAATGGCTTCGCCTTGCCGGTGAACTTGTGCGCGACGACAGAATTGAAGCAAAAAAGGACATGCTGAACAAATACCCTTCTTTGCAGCAAATGTATTCTGCCGAAGACGACAATACAGAAGTTCTGTACTTTAAAAATGCAACGGCAACTTTTTCTAACTTTGCAGGCGCACCAGAAGTAGTTAAATTCTAATTTTGCGGCTTTGTGGTTTTAAGCCCGGTATGAATAAAGAATGCCCAGTTTTTGGGCTCTTTACGCAGCACCGGGCTTAATTTTTTTAAATAGTCCGAATATCGAGTTTGAAAAATTTGCAAAAAACAACCTTCAGGCAGTCCCTGTCTAAGATTGCTTTTAATAAAAATAATCCTGCATTTTTCAGGCAAATATTTAATACGCGAAGTTTACCCTAAACTGAAAGATACCGAATTGCCGCCAAAAGCAGAAAAATCCACAAATATTAGTCTCAAACGTTTTATTAAATCAGCCCAAAATGCAAAAAACCGCAAAACTTTTTTAAGTTCAACTGAAAAAAAACAATTGTCAGCCTATTGCATAAATATTTGAATTTGGTTAACCTTTATTTTGTTATGGTTAACCAAAACAAATCAACAAAACATTTAATTTTGCAAATACTGCGCGAATCTAACCAGTGCGTTTCTGGCGAAGTTTTGGCACAGCAAACCAGCGTAAGCCGGGTTGCCGTGTGGAAGGCCATTCAGGCATTGCAGGCATCCGGTTATGGAATTGAATCAACCAAAAACGGCTACATACTGCAAAACGACCTGAAAGACGGTCTTTTTCCGTGGGAATTTGACAAAAACGAGGAAATTTTTGCGCATTTTGCCCAAACGGCCTCTACCATGACCGAAGCAAAAAAAATTGCCGAAAGCACAAACGATTCAACTGTAAAAATAATTACCGCAGACAGGCAGACGCAGGGACAGGGACATGCCAACCACAAATGGACGACCACCGACGGAAGCCTTGCCGCAACGATTATTACAAAAAACAACATTCTGCAGGCCGAAAGCAACCGGCTTTTGATGGCGTCGCAAATTGCGCTTGTAAAAGTGCTGAACAATTTAACCGGCAGACAGTTTTTTGTGCGCTGGCCAAACGACATTTGGAGCGAAAAAGGCAAAGTTGCAGGAATTCTGGACGAAGTTTCGGCAAAAGGCGGAATTTGCCAGTGGGTTAACCTTGGAATAGGCCTGAACCTTTTGAACAAGCCGGAACTGAAGGAAACCGATGTTGTATGCACCGGTTTACAGATTAGCCGGAAAGAAATTCTGAACCTGTTTTGGGAAGAATACAAAATTCAGGAAAAACTGGCACTTAGCCCAAGTAACGACCTTGAAAACCAGTGGAACATACTTTGCTGCGATTTTGGGCGAAGCGTAAAAACAAACCGTAACAAAAACGCCCTGTTTGGCGGCGTAAATGCTTACGGCTGGGGCATTTTCAATTTTGAAGACAGCCAGCAGACGTTGCCGCCGGCACTTATCAGCTACGCAAAGCATTCCTGCGGCGCAAATTAAGCACAAATTACGTAAAAAACGTTTTGAAAATTGCAAAAGCCGCAAACTGTGGCGCAAACACAAAACGTAAAAATAAAAAGGAGCTTTTTTATGGAAAAAAAAGTAAATGGAACTGGAATCATTTTATCTGCACTTTTTGCAGCAATTACGGCCGCAGGCTGTTTCATTCAAATTCCTTTACCGGGCGGAATTCCGATTGTATTGCAGGACATGATGGCAATGCTTAGCGGCCTTTTGCTTGGCCCGGTTTACGGCGGAATTGCCGTTCTGGTTTTTCTGGTGCTTGGTTCAATAGGATTGCCGGTTTTTTCTGGAAAAGCAGGAATACAGGTAATTTTGGCAGGCCCAACCGGCGGCTTTTTAATTGGCTATTTTGCAGGCGCAGTTATCGGCGGTTTGTTTCTGCACATTCTGCTGCACCCTTCAAAAGATCATTCAAAAACAAAACAGATTCTGCTGATTACAGCCGCAGCAATTATTGCAACAGTTGTAGTGTTTGTACTTGGCATTTTGGGCTTTATGCGCGTAACAGGCAAGGCAATTGGACCAACCTGTGCCGCAGTTGTACTGCCATTTATTCCCGGCAACACCATTAAAATTGTTTTAATGGTACTGCTCACACTTAAATTCAGACCAACAATTTACCGCTATCTGCACAAATAGCCTTTTTTCAGCAAATTCCGACACAAAGCCGGGGTTTGCTGAACCATTCAGAAAGCAAAAAAACAGAAGAAAAATATGAACACAGAAAACCAGACAGAGCAAACCATAATTAAAGTTGAACATTTGACAAAAATTTTCAGTGACAAAACCCTGGCATTGGACGACGTAAGTTTTCAAATAAACAAAGGCGATTTTTTAGTGCTTGCCGGTTCAAACGGTTCGGGGAAAAGCGTATTGATGTCACTGATTGCAGGTTTGGACGACCCGACCAGCGGTAAAATAAGCGTAGACGGCGAAGTTGGTTTGGTTTTTCAGGATGCCGATGCCCAGATTTTGGGCGAAACACCCTTTGAAGACGTTTCTTTTGGTGCAAAAAATACCGGGCTTAAAAAAGCCCAACTGCAGGAAACCGTAGAAAACGCCTTAAAAGCCGTAGGACTGGAAAACAAAGCCAGCGCCTATGCCCGAAGCCTTAGCGGCGGCGAAAAACGCAGGCTGGCAGTTGCAGGCATTTTGGCAATGCAGCGGCAAATTATAATTTTTGACGAACCATTTGCAAACCTTGACTGGCCAAGCGTAAAACTTGTATGCCAAATTTTGGTTGAATTAAAGCAGCAGGGCAACACAATAATTCTGCTTACCCACGAAATTGAAAAAGTGCTTGCCCTGGCAAACCGCTTTATTGTGCTGGACAAAGGCAAAATACGTTTTGACGGCACGCCGGAACAGGGCTTAAAACAGAACCTTGAACAGTGGTCAATTAAAAACCCGTTAACCCAATACCAGCAATTAGGCGATTTATTATGGCTATAAAACTTTTTGCCTACCGCAAGGCAGACACAATTTTGCACAAAATGCCGGCACTTTTTAAGCTGGTTTTGCTTTTTGCAATATGTATTTACACTTTTTCTTCCGGAATGCTTAGCACAAAAGCCCAGGTTTTTGCAAAAGCCGAACTTGTAAAACTAAGCATTTGCTTTGCAGCAGTAACCGTGCTTTTTATTTTGGCACGTGCACCGTGGAAAAGCCTTAAAAACTTAAAATTCGTTTTTGTTTTGGGCTTTTTCCTTACGGCTTTTAAAATGCTGCATTTTCCATTTTATTTCGATTTAGATGCGCTGATTAGCGGACTGCACTACACTTTCTGCTTTTTTGTAACGGCACTTTGCGCCCAGCTTATATTTGAAAGCACGTCGTCACTGCAAATAAAGGACGCGCTGGAAAGCATTCAGAACATAATTGCAGCAGTTTTGCCGCCGGTAAAAAAGCTTAACCCGGCTTTGGTAATAAGCCTTGCAATAAACTTCATACCGATGGTTTTTGCCACATGGAACCGGGTAAACCTTGCGTGCCGGGCACGAACCAGCACCAGGCACGGCTTGGCTGGCACGGTAAAAAACGCATTTACACAGCTTTCCGCACTGTTTTCATGCCTTTTGCATCAGGCCGAAACAACCAGAATGGCGCTTTTGAACCGTTCAAAACTCTAAAATCTCTAAATATTATAAAAACTATATAAATTTAAGGAATGATTATGGCAGCATTTATTGAAGAACTGGAAGAAAAAATTATAAGCCAGAATTACAAAATAACAAAAGAAGAAGCATTAAAACTGTACGACGAAGATTTGAAACAGCTTTGCCGCGCCGCAAACCGAATACGTGAAAAATGCAGCGGAAACGTAAGCAGCGTGTGTTCCATCATCAATGCAAAATCCGGCAATTGCAGCGAAAACTGCAAATATTGTGCCCAGTCTGCACACTGGAGCACCCAGTGCGAAAAAACACCATTCATTCAGCCGGAACAGGCCGCCGAATATTCAAAAAAAGCATACCAGAACAGCGTAAGCCGCATTTCTCTTGTGGCAAGTGGCAGGGGTGTAAACGGCAAAGAATTTAATCAGGGCATTGAATGCTTTAAGCAGATGCAGAGCGAAACGCCGGACATGGCACTTTGCGCATCTTTCGGCATAATTTCATTTGAAGCAATGCAAAAACTGAAAGAATGCGGCGTAACACGATACCACCACAACCTTGAAACCGGCAAAAATTATTACGGCCAAATTTGTACTACCCACACTTACGAAGAACGCATTGAAACAATAAAAAACGCCCAGAAAGCCGGCATGGAAATATGCTGCGGCGGCATAATCGGCATGGGCGAAACCAGAAGTGACCGCATAGACATGGCAATGGAAATACGGGAACTGAACGTGCAGTCCGTACCAATAAACGTTTTAACACCAATTTCTGGTACACCGCTGGAAAACACGGCAGAAATTTCTAAAGAAGAAGTTTTGAAAACTATCGCAATCTTCAGATTTGTTATGCCGGCGCAGGTTTTGCGCTGCGCGGCAGGTCGCAAAAAACTTGGCAACAACGGCGTAGACGCATTTAACGCCGGGGCAAACGCACTTATAAGCGGCGATTTTTTAACCGTAAGCGGCAGCACCAACGAAGAAGACATTCAGATGCTAAAATCGCTTGGTTACACAATTGGCTGAAAACTGAAAAACTAGAAAAAAATGAAAACGGCACACCAAAAGTTTCTGCGGTGTGCTAGTTTTCTTCTATTAAGTTGCGTATTTGCTGCATTTCCAAATCCAAGGCCGCGCTCTGGTTGGCGCAGTACAAAAGCATACCGGAAAGTTCGCTTAAAACTTCCTTATCAATGTTCTTTTTGTAGCGCATTTTATGTTCAAGGCTTGCCCAAAAGTCCATTGCAATTGTACGCAGCTGCACTTCAACTTTCATCGGGCGTTTTTCATTTTTCAAAAAAATCGGCACTTCAACAATAAGGTGCAGGCTGCGGTAGCCGCTTTCTTTTGGTTCCTTAATGTAGTCTTTCCGTTCAATAAGCGTTATGTCATCCTGCTTCAAAAGGCAATCTTCCAGAAAATAAATGTCTTCCGGAAAAGAACAGATAACGCGAACACCGGCAATGTCAGAAATATTTTCTTCAAGAACCTTAATATCGGGTTTAAGGCCGCGGCTGCGCATTTTATAGGCAATGCTTTCCGGGCTTTTAATGCGGGTTTTTATACTTTCAATGGGGTTATGTTCTTTTTCAAGTGAAAGCTGTTCATCCAGAACCTTGAATTTGGTTTCAATTTCCATGCATGCACATTTGTAAAAAGCCATCAGCTCGCGGTAAGGCTTGGAATTGCGGTCAATAATTTTTAAAAATTCTTCAAGTCCAAAATCCGCAATCTTTTGCGGCGAAGGAATAGGAAAGAAATCCATTTTTATTTTTCCTTTTTCATAAATAAGTAAAAATCTTAAAACTGAACAAAGCAGAAAAGATAAAAGGATTTTAGCACAACCGGAACAAACATTAAAGTGAAGCGCATAAAGGCGCTGTTCGTTGTATTTAAAATAAAAAAGTGCTTTTTTGTGCCGTAAAAAAGTCTGCCACAATATCGGAATCTATTTATTTCTGTTTTTAACAAGTATAACTACACCAGCCACGGCAAAACACAGCGCGGCAATAATCATTGCAACGCCAATTATAACGCCAAGCCTAAACTTTACCGCATCGCCGGATGTACGTAACCCGTGGCAGGCCGCACCAACCGCCAGGCACAACAGCGAAACCGCAAAGGGTATAAAATTTTTTGCTTTCATATTTTTCTCCTAAAACCTTGCACCAGCAAACGCCAAATTAAACAAGCCAATCAAAACATCAAAAACCAGAAGCAAAACTAGCAGAACAAATTTTAAGCCCAGCGTTTTTCGCCTTTTAAACATTACCAACAGTTGCCGCCAAAAAGCTCCGGTATTAACAGCAGGCTTAAAACGCACTCGCTTCGCCATAAAAACATTTCCAACCGTACCGAAGAGCAAACCTCAAGATACCATTTTTTTATAAAAATTCCTTAATAAAAAATTCGCTTGACTTACCAATTGGTAAGTATTTTACTAATGGTAAGTTTCAGGTAAAGGAGATTCCCAAGGAAATGGAAGAAACTTTTGCTAATAGATTGCAGAATCTCATAAAAAAATCTGGATATACACAGAAGCAGGTTGCTGATTTAGTTGGCGTAACTGAATCAGCTTTTTCAAGATACATGAATTCTGAAAGAATTCCTAAAACAACAATTTTAGCAAATATCGCGACTTGTCTCCAAACAACAAGTCAGTATCTGCTTACAGGGAAAGATCCTTACTCTGATTTTGCCGAAATAAGAGGTTTTGTTGCTCGCAGTGCAGAAAATATTACTGAAGAGCAAAGAAATGATTTAATAAAACTTTTAGAAAGTATCAATGAAAGAATGGAGTAAAAATGAGATTACCACCCTGGCGTTACGAAAAAATAAAGAAAATTTCAGCCGATAATATGGCTCTCTATTTTGATACAATTCCTGTAGATGTATTTGAACTTGCACGTATAAATAAAATTATTCTTGTACCTTACTCAAAGCTGACAACTTATGAATTGAATGTGCTCAAAGAAAAATTTAGTGTAATTTCAAAAGATGGTTTTCTTTTCTGGGGTAAAAAACGTGGAAAATTAAGAGGTTTCATATATTATGATGACTCGATGCCCATACAAAGAGTGAGATTTACAATAATGCATGAAATTGGTCATTATATTCTGAAACATTACGAAATAAGCGATTTAGCAGAAGCTGAAGCTAATTTCTTCGCAAAATTTCTGCTTGCGCCACCAATTCTTGTTCATTTGATAAAGCCAAATGATTATACAGAAATTGCAGCAACTTTTGATATATCTCATGAATTTGCTTACAATGCTTTTTCTTATTATCAAAAATGGTTAATGATAAAACGAAAAAACAATAAAATTGAACCTTATGAGTCATCTATATATTTAAAATTTAAAGATGAGCACATTTTTAAGAAAGCTATTTAAGGAGGATGTTGCCTATGCGAGTAGTAAATAAAAAAGCTTACTTTGATTGGTACTCAAAGCAAGCTTGCGATTGGCTATAAGCCTTTTACTTAAATCCATTGGTACTGGATTTAAGCGACGAAACATCAGGAAAGACATTTCAATATGATATTTGAATAATAACCCTAATCTGGTGCTTTCGTCAATAAAAATTTATTGACGCTTCTCCTGGTGAATTTTATGTAGTTTACATTGATTCACCATATAAATGGAGTTGCTTTTTCGAAAGGAGGCACCGCTTATGGGTCAAGGTATATCTGGGCATGCTTATATTTATCATAATGGAAGTAAATATTTGGTTACCCAAACAACTAATCATACTATTTCAATAACGGGAATATTATAATGGGATTGCTCTGATCCAAAAAATCCAGTAAGAGGAGATGCTGATGACTAAAACACAATTGAAAGAGTACGTAATGCGTAATAGTAATGTCGATTTCAATTTTAATAATAAACGATATGGTATTGAACGTATGAGGGATGACGATGGTATTTATCAGATTTATTTCTGGGAGTGGAATAACGAAGAAACTCTTGATAATCATTATTCTTCATATGAAGAGTTTGAAGAAAAGGCAAAAATCGACGATTCTCTTGTTGTTGATATCCTAAGAGACATTGATGATGCAGATATCTTCTAGGAGCAGACTGTGGCAAAGAAACCTGTAAAAGATGTTTTTGGTTTCTGGCAAATAAAGGGTGCAGAACTGTCAGGGAAATATGAAATACCTGTAATACATGGAACTTCAAAAGTTCCTGACAGTCTAACCCTTTTCACAAATTGCAAGAAAGAAGAAAACACACAAACAAAAGCTGTTCATTTTTTCCAGTTAGATGAGAACTTTGTAAGCTGCCTTGAAAGTGAAACTAAATTAACAAAAAAACTTGAAGCATTCAGAAAGTTTCAAAGCGTTATTTCTCCAGATTACAGTGTTTATAGGGATATGCCATTTGCACAACAAATTTATCAAGTCTATAAAAGCCGAGCAGTGGGAAATTTTCTTATGTAGAATGGTATAAAAGTAATACCTAATGTTCGTTGGGGAGATGAACGCACTTATGAATTTGTGTTTGAAGGCCTTGATAAGTGGGGAGTTGTAGCTGTTGGTGTTCAAGGTGGATATAGAGATAAAGAAAATACTGAATACTTTGAACAAGGATTCTATAAAATGCTTGATGTTCTTGAACCGGAAACAATACTTTGTTATGGGAATCTATCGGATGGTTTAAAATCAGAGTGTAATTTTAGAAAAATTTCTATAAAAACCTATCCGACAGAAATTTCAAAAAGTTTCTAGAAAAAAAGTCGCTTCCCAACAGCAAGGACTTTTTGACTAAATTACCAGATGACAAAACATTAAAACTCGAAATTCAGGTAAAACAGCGAAAACTTGCCAAAAATGAGAATACCAGTTTACCACAACCGACACAAAATTAAAAGCCAACCATTTTTTTAGAGATTTTAGAGATTTTTTTTCATTAAAACCGTAAATGCTATATTTTAATATTTGCCTGAAAAATAATAAACGAATTATAAAACGCTACATTCAGGCTAAAGAAAACTGTTACAGTTCGGTATGTTTTTGCAGTATAATTGCCTTATATGAAAATACTGATGATAAACGGACAAAACCACAGGGGCAACACATGGAACATTGGAAACATGCTTGCCGAAAAAATTACCTGCAATAAAGAAATAACTGAAATTTTCCTGCCCAAAGACCTGAACGAATTCTGCACCGGCTGCTGTGCCTGCCTTAAAGACGAAACAAAATGCCCCTACTGGGACAAAAAGCAGCCAATTTTAAAGGTGATGGAAGAAGCAGACCTGATTATTTTTACAAGCCCAACCTATTGCATGATGCCCTCGGCGCCGCTTAAAACATTCATGGATTTATTTTTCACAATCTGGATGTCTCACAAACCGATGGAAAGCATGTTCCGCAAGAAAGCCGTAGTAATTTCTACCGCAGCAGGCAGCGGCGCAGCAAAAACAGCAAAACTAATTGCCAATTGCCTTGCATACTGGGGCATTCCACAGATAATGGTTTTTGGAATAAACGTAAACGCCTTCAGCTGGGAAGAAACAAATGAAAAAAAGAAAAAGCAGATTTTGAATTTCGTGGAAAAAACTGCCAGAAAACTTTCGGAAGAAAAAGCCGCGCACATTCCGTTAAAAACACGGTTTATGTTCTGGATGTTTGGCGGAATGCAGAAAGCCGGATTTGGCGCAGCGCCGGAAGAAAAAGAATACTGGAAAAACAAAGGCTGGCTTACGGGCGGCAAACCCTGGAAAAAATAATTGAATGCAGACCGCACGCCTTAGCCGTGCCTAAGATTTAAGCGCAATGCAATTACAGCAAAATGCCGCGCACGCAAGCGGCGAGGTATTTTGATTTTTCAGTGAATGTTTTGTACGCGCTTCAGGTAAGCACCGCCATTTTGTTTAAGCCACTTGTCCCAGCGTTTGTAGTCCGGAAAAATGCTTAAAACTTCGTCGTAAAAAGCTTTTGAATGATTCATGTGGCGGCGGTGGCAAAGTTCGTGAACAACCACGCTGTCCAAAACTTCAGCAGGCATAAGCACCAAAAGGCAGTTAAAGTTCAGGTTGCCATCGCGGGAACAGCTGCCCCAGCGCGTTTTTTGAAGCCTGATAGAAACACGCCCGTACTTAATGCCGGAAAGATTTGCATAATGCGCCACCCGTTCAGGAATCAGCATTTTTGCCCGTTTCTTTATTTCGACCAAATCTTCCGCGCTAAGCGCGCCCATTTTTTCTGCAAGCCGGGACTGGTTTTCAATTTTTTCAATTTGCATTAAAACCCAGTCCTGCTTTTTGTTCAAAAACCTTACGGCAAAAATATCAGGCGTACCGGCAGGCACTTTTAAAATTACCTTTTTGTCGCCGGTAACGTGAATACTCATCGTTCGCCTTTTGGATTTTTGAATTTCATAATCAATATTCATTTTTTTACGCCGGTTAAAGAATTTCAAGAAGATTCAGGTAAAATTCAACGGTTTTAAGCAAAGTGCTGCATTCTATCCGTTCGTTTGCACCGTGAATCATTCCCCTTTCTTCTTTTGTCATAAACATGCCGCTGAACCTGTAAATTTTGTCCGTAATTCGGCAGTAATGGCGCGAATCGCTGCACGCCATCATAAGATACGGGCTTATAAGAATTTCCGGCCATGTTTTATGCACAACAGAACATAAATCATTCCACTGGCTGCATTTAGTGTCAGAAACTTTTGAAGGGTTGCTTTTGCTTACGACATTCACCTCTACACCTGCCTTTTTGCCTGCCGCCTTTGACGCGTATTTTTCAATTCTGGCCTTTGCCTTTTCTACCGTGTCACTGCCCAGCAGCCTGAAATTCAGACCAACCGTGGCTTTTGAAGGCAGAACATTGTAGGCATTGCTGCCTTCCATTTTGGTTACAGCGCAGGTTGTGTGCAGCATGGCATTAAGTTCGCCGCCAATAAGCCGCGAAACAAGGCTGATTAAAGGTTTTGTAAGCCATAAATTTCCAAACAGAAACTTAAGCACCCCGTTTGAATTGTTTGGTCCCATGACCTTAAACAAATCCTTAATCGGCTGTGTGTATTCGGCCTTGCACGGGTGTTTTTCAATGGCACAAACAGCCTTGCTTGCAAGCCCAGCCACCGAATTTTTAGGCGGCGTAGAAGCGTGCCCGGGTTTTCCTTCTACAACCAAATCCATATAAACAGAACCTTTTTCAGCAGTGCCAATCATGGCGCAGCGCTGCTTTACGCCGGGAAAAACATTTTCTACAATCGCGCCGCCTTCATCCAGCACAAAATCAATTTCAATGTTACGGTTTTTAAACCAGTCTACAATATCGCTGCACGAATTGCCGTTTATTTCTTCTTCGCCGGAAAAACAAAGGTACAAATCAGTTTCAGGTTTCCACCCAGAATTAAGGCCGATTTCCACGGCTTCCATGCAGGAACACAAAGTTCCCTTGGTATCCAAAGTTCCGCGCCCGCGGATAAAACCGTCCGCAATATCTCCGGCAAAAGGCGGAAAATCCCAGTTCTGACCATCCGCAGGAACAACATCATAGTGCGCCATAAGAACTTTTCCGCGGTTTTTAATGCCGCCGGTTCCTTCAATTTTGTGCACTATTCCAGATTTTCCTACTCTGGTAAATTCACAAACTTCATAAATCTTGGGAAAAATTTCTTTCAGCAGTGCGCGGAATTTTTCAAATTCATTCCAGTCTACAAGACTGTCATCAAGATTCGATACGGTTTTGCACTGAATCATCCGGCACATGTCCGAAATTATTTTTTTCCTGTCGCTTTCTTTAATTTCCATTCTTACAGCCAGCCTTTTTTATACATAAGCCTTGAAACCCCAAGGGCAATAAGAATGCCTACAGGAACAAGAACTCCAACTGAACTTGCAAGCGACGGCACGCTTACGAAAAGAATAATCATGAAAACAAAAGGCGCAACAGAAACTTTCCAGTTTTTGCTGATGTAAACAACGCCAAGACCGCCAAAAAGCGACGGCATGATGTTGTCAAAGGCAGGCTTAAGTTTTGGCGAAGCTAAAAGTGGCTGCAGCTGGGCAAAAAGCAGAATGCCTGAAGCAATAATAAGGATTGTAACGATTGATGCCGTTGCAATGGCAATTGTGGAAATTATTTCACCTTCTTCACTGCTGGATTTTACGCCGGCGCTTTCCATTGCATTTAAAGCCGCAGGAACTTTAAGAGCCGTTACGTTTCCGGTAACAAAACTAAGGTAAGTTCCGCCGGTTCCAAGCATCGGCGTAAAAGTAATGATTTCTATGACGCCGACTGTCCAGTAAATTGGTGCAACACCAAGCAGCCCTTTAAAAACTGCGCCCAAACTTGGCCACGCGCCGTAATAAACGCAAATTGCCACGGGTACAAAAAGCACGGCACAAACTGCGCTCCAAATCCAAATCTGACCCTTTTTATGTGTATCAGCTAAATATTCTTCGTAATTCATTTCATTCTCCTGCAAAAACTACACGCCAAAAATCGGGGCTGCAACCGCCGCAAAACACATTGAAAGCAGCATTGAAAAAGGCATGGCATAATTTTCAAGCCAGGAAATTTTTGCCTTTTTAACAAGCACACCGCAAATTCCCATAATAACAGCCGAAACCGCAAAAACTGCAACCGGCAGCAAGCCCTGCACGCCTTCGCGCACATGGCTGAAAACCATTCCGCTGAATGCAGAAATCATGCCCATAAAAAGCGAAGTCATAAAAACGTCGCCCCATCTGGCATCTTTGGTTTGAATTTTTACAACGCCTTTCTGTATTTTTTTTATAAGAATCGGCGTAAGCAGAATGCTTGGCAAAATGCCCAAAGTCATTACCCATGCAATGGCAGAATAAACCTTCGGGTCTGTAATCATTTCCGAAAGCGAAATGTTCAATGCGTTGGCTGTAGAAGTTGCAGCAGGAAGTTCGTAAGTGATTGCGCCAATTACACTCAGGCGAATCCACGGCAGCGGCAGCCCCAAAAACTGGGAAAGGGTTACTACGCCAAGAAGAATTGAAAAAGCAGGCGCAATTGTGAAAATTGCGGTAGAACCTATGGTTTTCCACACAATTTTCATGTTCATGTTAATTGATTTTGCGCGTTTAATTGAGCGAACCAAAAAGAAAACTGACTGAGCCAGTACAAACAGAATAACAAGGCATGCAACGCCATAAAGAAACATGCTGTTGGTATTAAAATCTTTCATGGCAAAAATACTAATACTTTTACGCAAAAATTCAAACCACGCAGCCGGAATGTGAAACATTCTTAAAATCCCATAAAAATCTTAAAAATTCTTAAAATTCACTTCTACCGGCTGGAATAATTTAACTTGCCACACTAATTTTCTCGATAAAAGGCTTTAAAAAGCGTTTTTTTATTCAGTTCTACTAAAGTATACCTTTCTTATTCTAAAGTTTCAGTTAAATCAATTTAGAGTTCAATTCTTTTTTGCAGCTAAAAAAAATATTCTCTAACTATCAATACTTTAAATGTAAGAGGTGAATTATGCAGGTTATTTGGAAAAAAGAATTTAGGCCTGGAGAAGCTTGGTCGGGTTGTATTGGTCGTCAAAAATACATTCATTTTAAGGCACTGGAAGACAATGCCAATGTTTCTGTTCTGCTTTACAACATGCGCGAAACTTCAGAACGGTACAATATGCCGGACTCTCTTAAAGCTCAATATACGGCACATCTTACAGCCGGCAATGTTCTGATGAGTGATAACGGCCGCGTACTTGCTTCAATTGTTCAGGATTCAACAGGCTGGATTGATTCAATTTCTGGTGTTACGACAAAGGAAATGACGGATGAAAAATATGGCGTAACTTCGTACCAGGTGCAGAGAAATGATTTTTACCGTAACGGCTACGACAATTTTAAAATTGAACTTGTACGAAACGGAATGAGCAAAAGGGACATTGTGCCGCCTGTAAATCTGTTTTCCAAAGTATTTGTAAAGGAAGACGGTTCAATGCATTACGTTGCAGAACACTGTAAGAAAGGCGCAACAATTACATTAAGAACAGAAATGGACTGTCTGTTCGTAATTTCTAATACGCCCAATCCGCTTGATCCTTCGGCAAATTATCCTTCCGTGCCGGTTACTATGGAAGTTTATGACGCACCAAAAACGGATTTAACAGATTTCTGCGTTAATTTCAGGGACGAAAATTACAGGGCATTTGAAAATACCTGGGACTATTACAATCTTTTAGGCTTGTAGCATGAAAAAAATCAAATGATTCAGGAGAAATTTATGTACGGATTTATTGAAAAAGATTCAGATTTGAAGATAGAAGACGCAATTTACAACGAAGAAGTTCAGGCCGGTCTTGGCTGGATGCACGAACTGAAAAAAGGCCAGACTTTTAGAATCATCGACCTTGAAGGAAACCAGGCTGTTGATACTACTTTTTATGACTTGCACGACCCGGAAGACCACTACGGTGCCGTGCCTACAATTGTTATGCAGCAGAACATTTATCTTACCACCGGTTCAATTTTGCGCACAGAAAGCGGCAAGGCAATTTTAAAAATTACTGCCGATAAAACCGGCCGCCACGATACACTTGGCGGTGCATGTTCGCGGCAAAGCAACACGGTACGCTACGCAAGAGAAAAAGAATACATGCACGCCTGCCGTGACAGTTTCATGCTTCAGCTGGCAGACTGTGATTATGACATTAAGAAACGCGACCTTGCACCAAACATCAATTTTTTTATGAACGTTCCTATTACGGAAGACGGTTATTACAAATTTGATGACGGTGTTTCTGCACCGGGAAAATATGTAGAAATGGAAGCACTTGAAGATGTTATGATTTTAATTTCAAACTGTCCGCAGCTTAACAACCCCTGCAATGCTTACAACCCTACACCTGTCCGCTGTGTAATTTGGGATAAATAAGGAAGATATATGCTGTATTTTCCAGAAAAACTTTCAGTCCGATGGATTAAGGCTTCTTACGAGAGCGGATATTTAAAACCTGCTGATTTAGTGGAAGAAATTATCAGCAGAAGTAAGAGATATACGGAAAAAAACATCTGGATTGTAGAACCGTCCCACGCGTTTATTGATGATTACGTAAAAAATCTTCCGGAAAAATCAGAAAAAACACCGCTTTGGGGCATTCCGTTTGCTATTAAAGACAATATTGACCTTGCAAATGTGCCTACAACGGCAGCGTGCCCGGATTTTTCATATACACCGGCAGAAAGTGCCACGGTTGTAAAAAAACTTATTAAAGCCGGAGCAATCCCTGTAGGAAAAACAAATCTTGACCAGTTTGCAACAGGACTTGTGGGTACTCGTTCTCCATACGGCGAATGCCACAACGCCTATCAGGATGAAATGATTTCCGGCGGTTCATCTTCCGGTTCTGCGGTTAGTGTTGCACTTGGGCTTGCAGCTTTTGCCCTTGGAACAGACACAGCCGGAAGCGGGCGCGTGCCGGCAATGCTGAACACATTAATCGGTTACAAACCGCCGGTAGGTTCATGGTCTACCAAAGGTGTTGTACCGGCCTGCGCAAGCCTGGACTGCGTAACAGTATTTGCCAATAATTTTGAAGACATTCAGCTGGTAGATTCTGCTGCACGCGGTTATGACAGTGAATGCATCTGGTCCAGAAAATTTGAAACAAAAGGCGAACGGCTTCCGTCAAAAATTTACCTTCCGCAAAATACGCCTGCTTTTTATGGCAAATGGAAAAACATTTATCAAAGCAAGTGGGAAAATGCCGTAACGCGGATAAAAAAATTAGGAATTCCATACGAAGAAATTGATTATTCAATGTTTCAAGAGGCTGCACTGATTTTATACGAAGGCGCCTATGTTGCCGAACGCTGGGAAGATTTAAAGGATTTTATAAACAATAATCCGGGAAAAACATTTGATGTTACCGAAACAATTCTCCGCAGCGGTTCTACACCAGAAAAAACGGCTTCAAAACTTTTTTCAAACCTTCACCAGTTGCAAACGTACAGGTACAAGGCAAAAGAACTTTTGGAAGACGCCGTAATGATTATGCCTACCGCCGGCGGAAGTTTTACAAGAAGCCAGGTTAGAGAAGACCCGATAAAAACAAACAGTCAGATGGGGCTTTATACAAACCACTGCAACCTTCTTGATATGGCCGCAGTCGCAATTCCAGAAAATTCTTCTGACAAAAGCTATCCCTTTGGCATAACTCTGTTTGGCCTTTACGATGCAGAAAACCTGATTTGCAGTCTGGCAAAAAAATTTCTGGAAACGGAAACAATAAAGCTTGCTGTTTGCGGCCTGCATAAAAAAGGATACAGCCTTGAAAGCCAGCTGATAGAACTTGGCGGTGAATTTATTGAACACAGAAAAACTGCAAAGGAATATGACTTTTATAAATTGAATACTACGCCGGTTAAGCCAGGAATGGTGCGAAGGGAAAAGGGAAAAAGCGTGGATGTGGACATTTATGAAATTCCCAGAAAAAACTTCGGGTATTTTATGGAAAAAGTTACATCTCCCCTTTCCATTGGTAATGTAAAGCTTGATGACGGAACTTTTGTAAAAGGTTTTCTGTGCGAAGAAACTGCCGTAAAAAATGCAGAAGAAATCAATAATTTTTAGACTGATTTTTGGTAACTAAAGTTCTAGTAAGTTAAAAGTTTTCAAACTTTCAGATAATTATTTAATTTTTCAAACTTTAGTAATCTTAAAACATCAGATGTACAAAGGCGTGCAGATTTCGTAAAAAAACGAAAAATGTACGCCTTTTTTATTTATGGTTTACTGCAAACCATAAATACGGCGAAATCAGGGTTTTAAGCGACAGCGTGCCTTGATTCAACGTTTTCGTGCTTGAAAATTGGAGTATAAAGATGGAAACAATTTGGAAAAAAACTTTAATGCCGGGTGACAGATGGTCTGGTTCAATTGGAAAAGGAAAAATTATCAGATTTACTGCCATGGGCGACGGTGCAAACTTAGCTATGCTTATGTACAACTTTTACAATCTTTCAGAGCATTACAATGCACCGGACACTATGAAGGCACAGCACACATTTTTCCTTACAAAGGGTCATGCAATCATCAGTGACATGGGCCGTGCCCTTGCCAGCATTGTAGACGATACATGCGGCTGGCACGATTCAATTACTGGTTACACAACCAGAGAACAAACTGACGCAAAATACGGCAAGACCACTTATCAGGAACAGAGCAATGCCTATCTTAAATCCGGTCAGCAGAACTTTATAAACGAACTTACCAAAAACGGAATGAGCAAGCGCGATTTGATGCCGCCAATCAATTTCTTTTCAAAGATTGATGCAGACGAAAAAGGCAATATGATTTTTTGCCCGGATAACTGCAAGAAAGAAATGACAGTGGCAATCCGTACAGAAATGGACGTTTACATGGTGCTTTCAAATACGCCAAACCCGATGGATCCTTCAACAACATATCCTTCTGTTCCAATTCAGATTGATATTTCAAATGCAAATCCTGTTGATTCTTCGGATTTCTGCGTATGTTCTTCAAAATATACAAGAAGGGCATTTGAAAACACATGGGAATACAATCTGCTGCTGGGCAAGTAATTGGTGAAAAACTGGAGGTATTAAATATGGCAATTTCTTTTGAAAAAGTAGAAAGCGAAAGAAACATTAAGGATGCAATTTACACAGAAGCTATTCCTGCCGGTCTTGGATACATGAAGCCGCTTTACAAAGGTCAGGTTTTAAGAATTGAAGACACTCACGGAAATCAGGGTCTGGACTTTCTGTGCTACGACCTTCACAATCCGGAAGATCATTACAGTTCAACACAGACAATATGCCGGCAGAAAAATATTTACATTAATGCAGGCACTACACTTGTTACGGAAAGCGGCAAGGAACTTTTGAAAATCGTTGCAGATACATGTACCTGTCAGGATACCCTTGGCGGTGCCTGCGCATGCGAAAGCAACACCGTACGCTACGGACATCATACACTGCACATGCGTACTTGCCGTGATACGTTTCTTGAATGCATTGCAGAACACGCAGACCAGTACGGCAAAGTGGATCTTGTTCCAAACGTAAACATTTTTGCACAAATTCTAAAGCTGCCAGATGACACTTTTGAATTTCTTGACGGCATATCTGCACCGGGTTCGTACATTGAATTTGAAGCTGTCAACGACACGATGATTTTAATTTCAAACTGTCCGCAGATAAACAATCCGTGCAGCGGTTTCGCACCAACAACAAACCAGATATATATTTTTGAAAAATAAAAGCAGAAATAAAACGGAGGCAAATTAATATGAAAATGGTAAAAGCAGTTGTAAGACCAGAAAAAGCAGCAGAAGTGCTTGAAGCACTCAACAGGGAAGGTTTTGTTGCAGCATCTCGTATCAGCATTCTTGGCCGCGGCCGCCAGCGCGGACTTAAAGTTGGCGACGTTGTTTATGATGAAATTCCAAAAGAAATGATAATGATGGTTATTGAAGACAAAGACCTTGATAAAGTAACCAAAATTCTTATTGATTCAGCCAGAACATCAAAAACTGGTGCTTTTGGAGACGGAAAAATCTTTGTTCTTCCTGTAGAACGCGCCGTAACAATCAGTACCGGCGAAGACAAACTTTGATGCAGGACAGGAGCTTTTATGAAGCAGGTAATCATTATTATTCGTACCAATAAATATTTCCAGACACGCGAAGCACTTGTAAAAGCAAATTTCGGTTCAATAAGTGAAAAGGAAATTATTGGACGCGGAAAGAAAACAGGGCGTTACACGGCAGTAACCGGTGAAGAAAGTACGGCAAATTATTCTTTTTCTGCAAAGCGAATGCTTGAAATTTACGTACGCGACGAAGACGTAGACCGTTTGATTAAAACAGTTCTTGAAATAAACCAGACAGGAACCGCAGGCGACGGAAAAATTTTTGTCCTGCCTGCAGAAACGGCAATTCGCATTCGTACCGGCGAAAAAGATACTAACGCAATCATGTAAAAAATTGCCTGCAAAATTTTTTATGCAGGCAGAACCAACGGATGGAGACAGTTTTATGAAAATGATTTTTAAGAAATTCCTGCTGCTAATTACGGCAGCATTATTGATGACAGCTTTTACTGCTTGCAGCAAATCACAGAATTCTTCAGAAGCAAAAGGCAAAAAAAAGACATACACCGTTGCAACTTCTGCATACCCGGCCTTTTACCTTTTGTACATTGCCCAGGAAGAAGGCTTTTACGAAAAAGAAGGACTTGATGTAAAAGTTGTTTACTTTCCCGTTTATTCAGATTCTGTAATGGCATTTTCTACCGGTCAGGCAGACGCAATTGGTATTGCCATGCCGGACACAATTGCACCTTACATCAACGGTGTGCCTATTGAAACAATTGCAATGCTGGACAACTCAAACGGTGCAGACGGAATTGTTGGAAGCGAAGGAATTAAAAACCTTCAGGATTTAAAGGGAAAATCCATTGCAACTGAATACGGAACAATTGAACACTTTTTTCTGGCAAAACGCCTTGAATCAGTTGGACTTACAATGGAAGACATTAAGTTTGTAAACCTTTCAATTGCAGATTCTGGTCCGGCATTTCTTGCAAATACAGTTGATGCGGCTTCTTTGTGGGAACCGACTTTAAGTGAATCACTTGCCCGCCCTAACTGTACGCTTCTTACAACTTCGGAAGATACACCGGGCTTAATTGCTGATGTTCTTGCCGTAAACAAAAACATGCCGGAAGCAGACAAAATTGCATTTGTTAAGGCTCTTTATGATTCGCTGGATTTTTACTACAAGAACCCTGAAAAAGCAATTGCCGATATGGCACGCTGTGCAGAAATTCCTGAAGAAGAAATGTGGATTTCTATGAGCGGTTCAAAACTTTTCGGACCGAAAGCCGGATACGAAACAATGGCATCAAAAGAACAGGAATACACTGCTCTGGCTTATGACGTTCAGGAAGTAGCCAAGTTCCTGTACTCAATCAAGATGATTGAATCGTGCCCGGATGTAACCGGAATCATAAATCCAGAACCTGCCAAAAAAGTTCTTGATGAACTTGGAGACTTCCCGGTACCTGATACCAAGAAGTTCTAAATTATAAAACTGGCCAGGATACAATAAAAAACTTGTATGCCTGGCTTTTTTTTAAGCGTAAAACAGAGGTTATAAATTGAAGATTTTCCGAATAAGAAAAAACATTGACAAAAAGGCATATCTTTCCATTGCCGTAACGTCATTCGTACTGTTAATTGCCTTGTGGCAGATGTGCTGCAGCTTTCACTGGGTTAATCCCATTTTCCTGCCGTCACCGCTAAAGGTTGTTCAGTCCATTTACAATGATTTTGCCAGCGGAGAAATCTGGTCTGACATGTACATAAGCTGCTACAGAATTTTTATGGGCTTTATCTATGCAACAGTTTTAGGCGTTGTACTGGGCATTCTGGCCGGATGTTACAAGCCGTTTGAAGCTTTCATTCAGCCGCTGGTTGAGTTCCTGCGCTATCTTCCGGTTCCAGCTTTCGTTCCGCTTATTATGGTTTGGGTTGGAATTGATGAATCGGCAAAAATAGCAGTTATTTTTATCGGTACATTGTTCCAGCTTATTCCAATGGTTGCAGACGACATCCGCAGTGTTCCTGATGATTATGTAAATGCAGCCTACACTCTTGGAGCAAGCCGACGTACAGTAATTTTTAAGGTTTTAATTCCAGGCATGATGCCGCGCCTTTTTGAAACCTTAAGAATGATGATGGGATGGGCATGGACTTACCTTGTAGTTGCAGAACTTGTAGCAGCAAACTCAGGGCTTGGTTACAAAATTCTTAAAGCCCAGCGTTATTTACGAACGGGAACAATTTTTGAAGGAATTATTGTAATTGGACTTTTGGGTCTTGTGCTTGACCGTTTGTTTGGTTTTGCAGGCAAAAAACTATTTAAGTGGGCAGACGGAGGTGCAAAATGATTTTCAGAAAAAATAAAATTCAAAGTGAAGAAAAAGACCAGCCGATTGAAGCCCGTGTTGCAAACAGCAAAATTTACGGCAAAGGCGTAACAAAAATTTATACGGAATCAAAAAAACAGACACTGGCAATTGACCACGTTGATTTTGATGTTCTTGAAAATGAATTCGTATGCATCGTCGGTCCTTCAGGCTGCGGCAAGTCAACACTGTTAAAAATGATTGGCGGACTTGATGACATTTCTGAAGGTTCAATAATTCTTGACAACCGGGAACTTGACGGGCCTGGTAAAGACCGGGGAATGGTTTTTCAGGGCTATTCTCTTTTTCCGTGGATGACGGTGGAAGACAACATTCGCTTTGGCTTAAAGCTGAAAAAAATGCCAAAAGAAGAACAGGATAAAATTGTAGACAAATATCTTGAAATCATCGGTCTTACCCAGTTCAGGAACAGCCTGCCAAAAGAATTGTCAGGAGGAATGAAACAGCGCGTTGCCATTGCCAGGGCTTTGGCAAACCAGCCGGAAGTTCTGCTGATGGACGAACCTTTTGGCGCCCTTGACCCGCATACAAAATCAATAATGCAGCAGCTGATGAGAAAAATCTGGCAAAACGAACATCCGACTATTATTTTCGTTACCCACGACATTGAAGAAGCGGTGTTCCTTTCAACCAGAATTTTCGTAATGAGCGCAAGACCCGGCCGCATTATGGCAGAAATTCCTGTTTATCTTCCATACGAAAGAACACTGGATTTGAAAGATACTCCGGAATTTATTGAAATCAGAAAAAAAATTAACGCCATGCTTCATCCAAGCGATGAAAACGATTTAGGAGACTGATTATGTTTAAGAAAATAATGATTGCAAACCGCGGCGCAATTGCGGTACGCATAGAACGTACACTTAAAAAAATGGGCATTACTTCTGTAGCCCTTTATTCACAGGCAGACCAGGACAGTTTGCATGTAAGCAACGCTGATGAAGCTTATTTTTTGGGCGACGGAAAGGTTTTTGATACTTACCTGAATACAGAATTAATTTTGAAAATTGCAAAAGAACACGGTGTAGATGCAATTCATCCGGGTTACGGTTTTTTAAGCGAAAATGCAGATTTTGCCCGTGTGTGCGAACAGAACGGAATTAAATTTATCGGGCCAACTCCGGAACAGATGGAAATGTTTGGGTTAAAGCACAGTGCCCGCGAAATTGCCAGACGTGCAGATGTGCCTATGCTGGAAGGAACGCCGCTTCTTTCTGATGCAGAAGAAGCCGTAAGTGCAGCAGAAAAACTGGGCTATCCTGTAATATTAAAAAGCACTGCCGGCGGCGGCGGCATTGGCATGAAAGTCTGCTATTCCGAAGATGAACTTCGCACAGCCTACGATACCTGTACGCATCTTGCGAAGGCAAACTTTTCCAATGCAGGCGTTTTTCTTGAAAAATATCTTGAAAAAGCCCGTCATATTGAAGTGCAGATTTTTGGTAACGAATACGGCGAAGTTGCACCACTTGCCGAACGTGACTGTTCAGTTCAGCGGCGCAACCAGAAAGTTATGGAAGAATGCCCGGCCTACGGAATTTCTGAAAAGACAAGGGCGGAACTGAAAGCAGCTGCAAAACGGCTTGCAATGGAAGTCGGCTACCGTTCAGCAGGTACTGTTGAATTTCTGTACGATGTAAAGTCTCAGGGTTTTTATTTTCTTGAAGTTAATACAAGACTTCAGGTTGAACACGGCGTTACGGAAGAAGTGCTTGGAATTGACCTTGTAGAATGGATGGTACGTGAAGCAGCCGGAGAACTTAAAGGACTTGATTCACTTTACGGCGAAACAAAAGGCGTAAGCATTCAGACACGCATTTATGCAGAAGACGGCAAGCGCAATTTTGCCACAAGTGCAGGAAAACTGGACAAGGTAATTTTTTCTGAAAATGCACGCATTGAAACATGGATTAAGGATGCGGTTGTTGTTTCTCCAAACTACGACCCGATGCTTGCCAAAGTAATTGTTCATGCAGAAAACCGTGAAAAAGCAATTGAAAAAATGACCAGAGTGCTTGAAGAGACAAAAATTTATGGAATTACAACCAATATTGATTATCTCCATTCATTTTTGCAGACAAAACCTTACCTTGAAGGTGACCTTTATACACACATGCTGGACGGCTTTACATATTCAGAAAATACAATTGAAGTTATTGACGGCGGTCTTCAGACTACTGTTCAGGATTATCCGGCACGCCTTAAATACTGGGATATTGGTGTTCCTCCAAGCGGTGCAATGGACAATTTCAGTTTCCGTCTTGCAAACATTATTCTGGGCAATCCGGCCGGCGTTCCGGGTTTTGAATTTACCCTTAAAGGCGGAAAGTACAAGTTTCGCGCTGATATGACAATCTGTCTTACCGGCTGCGACATGGAACCTGCACTTGATGAAGTAAAAATTCCAATGTACAAGGCTGTAAGCGTAAAAGAAGGCCAGATACTTTCTCTTGCAAAAGCCAAAAACGGTCTTCGCGCATACATGGCTGTAAAAGGTGGCCTTGATATTCCAGAATATCTTGGTTCTGCATCAACCTTTGCACTTGGCGGTTTCGGCGGTCATTCCGGCCGTGTATTAAGAACAGGTGATCTTCTTCACGTTAAAAAGGATTCAACACCAGTTCCGAACATCACGGTAAATCCTGAATATCTTTTAACGGCAAACCAGATTTCCGTTGTTCCGGGACCGCACTGCACAAAAGAATTCCTGAAACCGGAATTTATGAACCAGCTTGCAGAAACAGAATGGGAAGTTCACTTCAATTCAGACCGAACTGGTGTGCGCCTTATCGGGCCAACACCGGCATGGGCGCGCGAAGACGGCGGAGAAGCTGGTCTGCACCCTTCAAACGTTCACGATACTGCCTATGCAGTTGGTACAATCGACATGACAGGTGACATGCCAATTATTCTCGGTCCGGACGGACCTTCGCTTGGCGGTTTTGTCTGTCCGGCAACAATTCCTTCCGGTGAACTTTGGAAACAGGGACAGCTTGCGCCGGGCAGCAAGGTTTGCTTCAATTACATTACAGTTGAAACAGCAGAAAAAATCCGAAAATCACAGGAAGATTATCTTGCTTCTCTTGCAGCCGGTAAACCTGCAAAACTGGAACAGATTGAACGCAGTGAAAAACTGGAACAGTCTTACCCTGTGCTTAAATGCATAGAAGCAAGCGGAAAAGACAAGCTGGTTATTCGCTGTGCCGGTGATGAATATGTGCTTGTTGAATATGGCGAAATGGAAATTGAAATGCGTCTTCGCATACGCGTTAATGCACTTAAACAGGCCATCGCTGCCGAAAAAAGCATTCCGCTGATTGATGCAACGCCGGGCATACGTTCTCTTCAGGTTCACATTGATTCAACAAAAATGAGCATTATTGAACTGGCCGATTTGATTGTAAAACTTGACGGCGAAATCAGCGATTTAAGCAAATTCAGGATTAAAAGCCGCAAAATTAAAATGCCGTTAAGCTGGCACGATCCGCAGACAATACTTGCCATGAACCGTTACAAAGACAATGTTCGTCCTAATGCACCATGGTGCCCGGATAACATTGAGTTTATCCGCCGGATTAACGGTATGGATTCTGTTGAAGCCGTAAAAGATTTGATTTTTAACGAAACTTACATTGTAATGGGCCTTGGAGATGTTTATCTTGGTGCACCAGTATGCATTCCGTTAGACCCTCGTCACCGGCTTGTTACAACCAAATACAACCCTGCCCGCACCTGGACACCAGAAAACGCTGTTGGAATTGGTGGTGCGTACATGGGAATTTACGGAATGGAAGGTCCCGGCGGATACCAGCTTTTCGGACGAACCATCCAGACATGGAATCCTAAAGGCCCGACAAAGTCTTTTAAGGAAGGGAAACCCTGGCTGCTGGACTTTTTTGACCAGATTCAGTTTTATCCTGTTTCTGCAGAAGAACTTTTACAGATTCGTGAAGATTTTCTGCGCGGACGGTACGAAGTTCAGATTGAAGAAACTTACTTTGACTATGGCGAATATGAAAAGTTCCTTGATTCAATTAAGGAAGAAACCGCAAAGGCAAAGGCACATCAGGTTGCAAGTTTTGAAGCAGAAAAACAGATGTGGAAAGAAAAAGGCCTGGACAAATTTGAAGCACATCATAATGCTGAAAATGAAAATGCAAGCGTACCAGACGGTGCAACGGAAGTACTTTCAAACATGCCGGGAAGTGTCTGGAAAATACTGAAAAATGTTGGCGACAACGTTAAAAAAGGCGAAACCATTATTATTGAAGAATCGATGAAAATGGAAACTGCCCAGACCGCCCCATGCGATGGAAAAATTGTAGGAATTTACGTAAAACCGTCGCAGGAAGTTTTCAGCGGACAAATTCTTGCTGCAATCAGGTAAGTACGTAAAAGCCTTTTATAAAAGCTGCTTGAATGCCTGAAAACAGAGACAGACAGATTTTTATTTACACCTAGAACTAAAGTTCTAGGTTGTAGAATGCTTTTTTTCAGTTATTTCGTTCTACAACAAATACAAATCTGCTATACTTCTCAGCGTAATGCTATTCGACGAAGAGGTCAGAAATCTTTTCCGTTTAAGGAAAGAATTTCTGGCCTTTTTTTTTACGGAGTTTTTATGCTGCAAGAAAGTGAATGGAACATATTTAACAATATTTTGCTGGAACTGTACACGCTTAATGACATAAACATTCTTGTAAAAAAAGTTCTGAATGTTTTAAGAATTTTAATCCCGTTTTCAAAAGGCAGTTTCATCAGTCTGGACGATGAGCAGAGAATCCGGTCTGAAAATTCTTATTTTTTAGGTTTTGATGAAAAACTTTCTGATAAATACATTAACGATTTTTATAATATGGATTACCTGCGCTATCTTTACGATTTCAGCCACGAAACTTCTGTTTTTCAGGATTCTGCATTGCTTGCAGATGACGTGCGGAAAAATACGGACTTTTACAGAAAATTTCTGCTTCCCTACGACATTCCTTTTGGCGCGGGCATTCTTCTGGTAAAAAACCGAAAAATAATCGGCATATTCAATTTGTTCAGAAGTACCAGCTTGGGCGATTTTACGCAAAAAGATATTTATATTTTAAATATTTTGAAGCGACATCTGGAAAACCTGATTTATTCAAACATAGCTTCAGATTCTCAAAAAATTGTCATAAAAGAATCTATTGACAATATAAAGAAGCAGTATAATTTTTCGGAACGTGAAGTAGAGATTTTGCATTTAATTGCTGACGGCAAAAGTAATACTGAAATTTGCGGTGTACTTTTTGTAAGTCTTTCAACCGTAAAAAAGCACGTTTATAATATTTTTAACAAGGCTGGCGTAAACTCAAGAACGCAGCTTTTAAATTTGATTTATTCCAAATGACCCAGAACGCTTTTTACAGTTTTAGCTGTAAGTGTTACATACGAACCTCTCCTGGCCGGTGCTTTTACTTAGTGCCGGCCTTTTTATTTTACAGTTTTTTTGCAAACTGCAATTCTTGTTGTATTTCAGCTTTTCCCATAAAAACAGAATGATCCGCAAAAAAAAATTTTTGCGGCTATGTTTAAAAATAAATTCAGCCGTTCTAAAATTTTAGAACCGCCATTCTCAAAAATAAATATTTAAAGCAAAAATTTTTAAGTTTAAACGTTCTGATTTTTGTAAAAAATTAGCGGCAAATACAGCGCCAAAATGATGAAAAAAAGGTCAAAAGTTCATCATTTTTTTGAAGAACCTTTGACCTTTCTGTTTAGTCCGGATTACAGCCGTATTTGGAGTTCGGCTAGCGGCACATAAAAAAGCCTGCAACCGGGCCCAAAAATATTGCGGCGTAAATCAGGGTAATCCACGGCTGGTAATCAACGTAAAATTCCTTAAAGCTCAAACTCCACGGATGCCTGATGATGACCCAGCCGAACACATCTGCGACAATGCAAATTCCGCTCCAGATTGCGCCTGTTACAATGGCTTCCTGAATCGAAGGTTCGCTTAAACCGTGCATGTACAAAAAGCCGAAAACAGAAAACATAATGATGTTATACAAAGGATGCCAGGGTTTTGTTCTTTCGTACCCTTCACCCATTCCCGGGCTGTCTTTCATTGACTTCATGTGCAGTACGCAAATATTAAAAATCGTGTGACCGATTCCTATGAAAGTTACAATAATATACGCCGTCCAGAACCATAACATGGACATTCCAAAATTCTGCATTGCAAGCACCTTCTTAAAAATTATTTTTCTGCAATAACTTCAACTTCTACCAAGGCGCCTTTTGGCAGGGCGGCAACTTCTACGCAGCTTCTCGCAGGTTTTTCTGAAAAATACTGGCCGTACACTGCATTGAAATCTGCAAAATTTTTAATGTCGCTTAAAAAACACGTGGTTTTTACGGCTTTGGAAATATCTGAACCGGCCGCAGCAAGAACAGCCTTAAGGTTTTCACAAACCTGAACCGTCTGGCCTTTAATGTCGGCGGCTTCAATGTTGCCAGTTGCCGGGTTAATTGCAATCTGGCCGCTTGTAAAAACAAGTGAACCTGTTACCACAACCTGTGAATAAGGCCCGATTGCGGCCGGTGCATTGTTAGTGTTTATTTTTTCCATAAAATACTCCTTTAGTAATTTCTAACAGCCAAAATGTCGAATTTGATAAATTTCGCACAAACCCGATATTCGGCCTTTTATTTTGCGCATTACATTTTTACGTCAAATTGAACTTTAGGTCTATACTTTGCACGGCTTTCAGCATTAAAACCGGCAGCAAAAAATAAACCAGTTTACAGTATTCGCTTGATTTTAGTTTTCATAAATAATACTCTTACCTCAATTATGTCTGAAAACACAAAAAACATGACTGAAGGCAAACCCCTTCCTATTCTGATTAAGTTTGCCCTTCCTTTGGTAGCCGGCAACGTTTTTCAACTTATGTACACTTTTTTTGATACGGCAATTGTCGGCAAGTATCTTGGTGTGCAGGCACTGGCCGCGCTTGGTGCAGTTGAATATTTAATATGGCTTTTGTACGGAATGGTACAGGGAATTGCCCAGGGTTTTAGCATTAAAATGGCGCAGGATTTTGGCGCTGGCGATACGAAAAGCCTTAAAAAAGTCATCGGAAACTCCGTGGTTCTTTCTGCCGTTTCATCCGTCATTCTGCTTGTTGCCGGTGTGCTTACGTCTAAACCAATTCTTATGCTGCTGCACACCCCAAAGGAAATTTTACCCCTTTCTACCCTTTACATAAACATTCTGTTTTTTGGTCTGCCGGTAATTTTTGCCTACAACCTTCTTGCCGGGCTTTTGCGTTCACTTGGAAACAGTAAAACGCCGCTGCACGCCGTAATAGTTTCTTCCATTATAAACATTGCGCTGGACCTTCTGTTTGTGCTTGTTTTTAAATGGGGAATTGCCGGGGCTGCAATTGCCACGCTTATTGCCCAGGCGGCTTCTACGGTTTTCTGCTTTGTAAAGCTTGCTAAAATACCTGAAGTTCAGGTTACAAAATCTGATTTTGAAATAAATGTTTCTTTAAGCAAAAAACTTTACATGCTTGGCCTGCCCCTTGCCGTTCAAGGTTCAATTATTGCGGTTGGCGGAATGATTGTTGAGTTTGTAGTTAATTCTTTTGGCGTTGCATTTATTGCCGCCTACGTTGCCGTTACCAAACTTTACGGACTTTTAGATATTGCCGCAACTTCCTTTGGTTTTGCCCTTATGACCTATGTCGGCCAGAACCACGGGGCAAAACTTTATGACAGAATCCGTATCGGAACAAAAAGCGGAATGGCGCTAAGCCTTACCTGTTCCGTAATTATTTCCAGCGTAATGATTTTGTTCGGAAAATCTTTTTTAACGCTTTTCATTTCTGCAAATGATGCAAACGCCGCGCAGGTTATGCAAACCGGTTACCAGTACCTGCGGCTTATGAGCCTGTTCCTTCCTACCCTTTACCTTTTGTGGCTTACAAGAAGCATCATTCAGGGTTTGGGTAATACCTTCGTTCCAATGGTTTCCGGCATTATGGAATTTGTAATGCGCACAGGAAGCGCATTAATTCTGCCGATTTTTATTAAAGAAAACGGCATTTTGTACGCGGAAGTGCTGGCATGGATTGGCGCGGATTTAGTCCTCATTCCAAAATTCATAATGATGTTTAGGGAAATGAAAAAAGAAAAGAAAAAATGAAACAAATTACTGTAAGCGGCGCAATTATTATCCGTCAGAATCCGCAGACATTGCAAAAAGAAGTTTTTGCAACCCAGCGCGGCTGTGGCGAATGGAAAGGCTGGTGGGAACTGCCCGGCGGAAAACTGGAACCTGAAGAAACGCCGGAAGAATGTATTGTGCGTGAAATTTATGAAGAACTTGCCACAGAAATTAAGGCTGAAAAAATTGTTGACGTTATCGAATACGATTACCCGGCTTTTCACCTTAAAATGCACTGCATACTTTGTACCGTTGTCAACGGCAATTTGCAGCTGCTGGAACATCAGGCAGCCCGATGGCTTACACGGCAAACACTGCATTCCGTTAACTGGCTTCCGGCAGATGAACTGATTTTGGAAAAAATTGAAAAACTTTTAGGATAAATTCCAAAAACAACAGCTTTAAACAGCAAGTTGATTACATTTAATTGGAGATTTTAGATTTTTTTACTATATTTACACTTTCAATTGAAGGGAGAAAAATATGCAGATAAAAAAACCGGCATTCTTACATAACGGACAGACAATTGGAATTACTGCGCCGTCTTTTGGATGCACAATTGAACCCTACGTTACCCGTTTTGAACACGCTCAAAAGCAGCTGCAAAACCGCGGCTACAAACTGAAAATTGGAAAAACCGTTTATGCCAGCGACGGGCTTGGCATAAGCACCAATCCCAAAACCGCAGCAAAGGAACTTGAAGAATTCTATCTGGATGACCAGATTGATGCAATTATTTCGGCCGGTGGCGGAGAAACCATGTGTGAAACCGTTGAACACATTGATTTTGAAAAATTAGGCAATGCAAAACCAAAATGGTTTATGGGCTATTCCGACAACACTAACTTTATTTTTCCGCTGGCAACAATTAGCGGCGTGCAGGGCATTTACGGCCCTTGTATAACGGCTTTTGGCAGGCAGTGGGCACAAACTGAAAAATATTCAATTGAACTTTTGGAAGGTAAGCGCAGCAGCGTTGCAGGTTTTGAAAACTTTCAATTGCCCGAAGACGATGACAAAGAAACCGACCCGCTTGCGCCGCTTGTGCTGAACGGAAAAAAAGTGCTTAAAAACTTTGTTTTTGAAGGCGAAACCATGCGTTCCGCCCAAAAAGAAGAAACAATTGAAGCAAACGGCATTGTTCTTGGCGGTTGTCTGGACGTGCTTGCAAACCTTTGCGGAACAAAACTTGACAATGTAAGCGCTTTTAACAGACAGGCAGAAAAAATTATTTGGGTAATTGAAAGCTGTGACGCGAACCCAATGGAAATAAGACGGCAAGTTTGGCATTTAAAAAATGCCGGCTGGTTTGACAAGGTTAGTGCCTTTGTAGTTGGCCGGCCTTATGCAAGTTTCAGCGGCGAGATGATGGGCGTAAACAAGCATAACGCCGTAACAGACATTCTGCGCGATTTTTGCGTGCCAATCATTTTAGACGCTGATATTGGGCATGTTGCGCCAATGTTTCCGCTTGTAATTGGTGCAAACGTAAAATTAAATGTAACTGGCAACGATATAAGCTTCAGCTTTTGGCTGTAACTGAAAAATTTGTGCATTTTTTCATTTCTAATGGCCGGCGAATTTTAAAAAAAGGCAATTTGTAAAAACCACGCACTATTTTTAATAATTCGCGTTTGCGGGCTTTAAAAAAGCAAAGGCAAAAACAGAATTTTTTGTAAAAACGCCGTTCTGTTTTTGCCTTTTTTATAGTTTTTTACGCTTTAATCTTTCGGTTTAGGTTAAAAGCATTCGGTCATTTTCTGCAGCACCGCCTCCAACCAAACTGAATTTTTCAAGCAAGTCTTTTACCTGCAAGTTTTTCTTTTCTTCACCGCGAACATCGTAAACAACCTTGCCTTCGTTCATCATTATAAGGCGGTTGCCGTAACGAATAGCGTCTTTCATGTTATGCGTTACCATAAAAGCGGTTAAATTGTCACGGGTAACAAATTCTTCCGTAAGGTCAAGAACTTTTTTGGCTGTTTTCGGGTCTAAAGCAGCGGTATGTTCATCCAAAAGCAGCAGTTTTGGTTTTTGCAAGGTTGCCATTAAAAGTGTCAGTGCCTGACGCTGGCCGCCACTTAACAGACCAACCTTGCTTGACATACGGTTTTCAAGACCCAAATCAAGCAGTGCAAGTTTTTCTTTATAAAGCTTGCGTTCAGCAGGCTGAATGCCCCAAGCAAGCGTACGTCTTTTGCCACGGCGCATTGCCATTGCAAGGTTTTCTTCAATTTCCATATTTGCGGCTGTACCAAGCATCGGGTCCTGAAAAACCCTTCCCAAATACTTTGCACGCACATATTCCGGCTTGCCGGTTAAATCCATTCCGTCCAAAAAAATTGAACCAGTATCTGTATAGTGCACGCCTGCAATAAGGTTCAGCAGGGTTGATTTACCTGCGCCGTTACCGCCAATAACTGTAACAAAATCGCCGTCTTCCAGCTGCAAGTCAATTCCGCGCAGGGCTTTTTTTTCGGTTACTGTACCGGGGTTGAATGTCTTAGAAATATTGAAAAGTTTAAGCATTTTTACACCACCCTAGTTTTTGTTTTCGTCTGGAATTTTAGCATCAGCATGACGCGTATCATCTTCTGTTGCAAGGTTTGTACCTGGCAAACTGCGGCGGCGACGCTGAATGCGTTCTTTAAATACTGGCACAGAAAGCGAAATTGCAACGATTAACGCGGTTAAAAGCTTTAAGTCCGTTGATTTTAAGCCAAGCTGAAGGACAACGGCAATAATAATGCGGTAAACGACAGAACCAAGCACAACAGAAATAAGCGTATACCAGAAACCGAAATGCTTGCCAAAAATAACTTCACCAATAATAATCGAAGCAAGACCGATAACGATTGTACCGGTTCCCATCTGAACGTCAGCATAGCCCTGGCTTTGTGCAACCAGCGCACCGCTGAATGCAACCAGACCGTTTGCGAACATCAATCCTAAAATTTTCATTGTGTCGGTGTTAACGCCAAGGGCACGAACCATGTGTTCGTTATTACCGGTTGCACGCATTGCACTACCAAGTTCCGTACCGAAGAACCAGTACAAAATTGCCACAAGAATAATTGTTACGATTACGCCAACAACAAGTGAAGAAACGGTTGACGAAAAACCGAATTTTTCAGAAAGGATTTTCATTACGGTATCTACACCCAAAAGCGGTGTATTTGCCTTGCCCATTATACGGATATTTACCGAATAAAGGGCAATTTGCGTTAAAATACTTGCCAAAAGTACATGAATTTTCAGTTTTGTATTCATTAAACCAGTAGCAAGACCGGTAACCATTCCTACAAGAAATGCAAACAAAAGTGAAAGTAACGGATCCATTCCGTTAACAATTAAAACGGCAGACAATGCGCCACCAGTGGCGAAACTTCCATCAACAGTAAGGTCAGCAATATCCAGAATTCTGAAGGTTAAATAAACACCAAGTGTCATTACACCCCAAAGCAAACCCTGAGAAATTGCACCTTCAACAGCAAGCAATAAACCCATAAATCTTCCTAAAATAAATAAATATTCTTTTAATTATACAAGATATTTTATGATATTGTCACTATCAGAAATAAAAAAAGCCTTTCTTATTTTTAATAAGAAAGGCTTTTGCATTTAAAGTTTGAAAATTAAATTACAGGTCAGCTGGAAGTGTGATTCCAAGTTTTTTAACTGTTGCTTCGTTAATCTTCAGGTCACATGTGTCCAGATACTGGATAGGCATGTCAGCTGGTTTTTTACCGTTCTTGAGGATTTCTACAGCCATTTTTGCTGTCTGTTTTCCAAGTTCGTAGTAGTTAATGCCGTAAGTAGCCAAACCACCAGCGTTAACCATACCTTCTTCACCAACGATTGTAGGAATCTTGTTTTCGTTAGCAACCTGAGCAACAAGAGCCATACCGGCAGCAATCATGTTGTCGGTTGGTGCGTAGATTACGTCAACTTTTCCGCAAAGTGCCTGTGTAACCTGCTGAATTTCGTTTGAGTTAGAAACTGTTGCTTCTACGTATTTAAGGCCAAGCTTGTCACATGCTTCTTCAGCAAGTTTAATCTGGAAATAAGAGTTCTGTTCGCTAGAACAATAAAGCATACCAACTGTTTTTGCTGAAGGAACAAGTTTCTTCAAAAGTTCCATCTGAGCAGCACATGGTGTAAGGTCAGATGTTCCTGAAACGTTTGTACCAGGGTTTTTATTTGATTTTACAAGTTTAGCAGATTCCGGGTCTGTTACAGAAGAAATAAGAATCGGAATATCCTGTGTAAGATTTGCAACAGCCTGTGCAGCTGGTGTAGCAATTGCAAAAATCAAATCGTCTTTATCGTTGATAAGTTTCTGAGCAATTGTTACACAGTTTGCCTGTTCACCCTGAGCATTCTGATAATCAATTTTGATGTTTTTTCCGTCAATGTATCCTGCTTCTGCAAGACCGTCTACAAAACCTTTGTAGTTTGCATCAAGTGCCGAATGTTCTACCAGCTGAATTACACCAACTTTAAGAACCTTTTCTTTAGATTTTTTTGCCTTTTTTGGTGCAGCAAACACTGTAGAAAAACAGAGAGCTACCATTAAAACAGCAACAACAACCTTTTTCATTCTTTTCTCCTTTTAAACGCCGCATCAGCAGCGAACCATGGATGGCAAAATCCAAGCTTGTGAGTGCAACGCAGTAACAAACCTGAATGATAAAAATCACAGCAACGTAACTTTTATCATGCCTCCTTTGCGTTAAAGAACCGAAAAAAAAATTCTTCAACTTACTGATTCCGAAGTTAAAAACCGCGCAATCGCTTTATATTATAAGAAAATAGTAAATTATACAATATAAAAATTAACAAACTGGCGATATTAGAGATTTTGTCAGGCAAAAAACAGAGAATGAAAGTATTTTTTACTAATTGAAGATTTTTGAATTTACGGCAAACAGATTTTGTTTTCTTCAATTATTTCAATATTTCTTTTAATTTTGCTTCAAGCTGCTGATTTTTTTCGTAAATCCATTTAGCAGCACCCGGTTTAATTGGCGGAGTTGCAAACATTTTTGCATATTCTTCCGGATTTTTATATAAATTGCTCACTTTTTCCAGAACTTCGTTCTCGTTACTGCCGTCATAAACAATTATTTTGGACTGGTCAATAATCTGTTCTTCTACAACACCACAACTGCCGTAGTAAACTGGTATACAGCCTGCCGCCAGCGACTGAAAAACTTTCTCCGTAACATAGCCGGGAGCCGAAACATTTTCGGGACAAAGGTTAAACATGAAATTTTGAAGGTATTTTTCCTTGTTATTAGAAAAATCGCTAACAAGGGTATCGTCATTGTGGTAAATGCGGCCGGCACAGCTGACTGATTCAATTCTATTTAAAATGTCACAAAGCTTTTTACGCGTACCGAATTTATCGTGAGAAGCAACAAGAGCACAAAAGCGGCTGTTTGTTTTGCACACCCAATTTGAATTAAAATCGTCAATTGCCTGCTGAATTTGCGGCAGGGTTTTGTATTCACCAAAATAATACAAAAGCCACAGCGGGTAACGAATGTAATTTGGGGCGTTTACGCTTTCTTCACTTGCAAAACCAATGCTCAAATCCGCATCATTTACACAGTTGTCATTAAAATCGGTGAAATTCTGGCTGGTATCTTCGCCGGTAAAAAAAATCTTAACCTTTGAACGGCTTTTTTTAACTGCACTTTTATCACCAAAAACAGAAAAAAAAGTAACATGCGGCAAAAAATCACTGAATTTCCACAAGCTGTCATTTGAAAAAAAATCTTTAATCTGGAAAGTCTGCTTCCATTCCAAATCAGTTTCAAACCAGTTCTTAAAATTGTATCTGTAATTTTTCATAAATCAAACTTCACTAATTGATGCAAGCTACTTTGCACTTAAATTTTTGGTGGCTTCGTACATGCTTACAACCAGACGAACCTGACTGATAGGCACGTTTATTTTTTCAGCGATCGCTTCAACTTCCAGCCCCTGATTAAAATAAAATACAATTTTTTCCTTTGGCGTTGCCGGCACGGTAATAACATCGTCAGCAGGAACTGGTTCAAAGGAAGAATAGGGTTCAAAAGTCTGATGATTTTCTGCAACGGCATACTGTTCCGTTACCGGCGGCTGAAACTGTTCAATTTCAATATCCGGCACCGGTGCTGGTACAGGCTGCGGCGGCGTAAAAAGAGACTGCTGAACAGAAACTTCAACTGAATTACTGAAATCAGTTTGCGAATTTTCTTCAATTAAAGAAGGCTGAATCGTATTTTCAAAAATATTCTGTTCGTACCGTGATAATTTCCGCTGGTTTAAATTCTTGCTTTTCGGTTCACGGGGTTTCTTCGTTTCAAGGGCAGAAAGAACCTGTTTTTCATTCTGACGCTGAGCTAATTCCTTTTCTGCCATCAAAATGCGTTCATCTGCCTGAGATATCAAATCCTTTAAACCGGCAATGCGCGCCTCAATTAAAGTTACGTCTTCTTCAGTTTCGCGCATAATTTCGGTAAAAAGCTTGTCTACTTCTACGCGAATACTTTTTAACACCCGTTCAGGCGAATATGTTGTTTTGAATTTATAAAAGAAAACCAACCATAAAACCAAATTGATTACAAGAACAAACATTGAAAAAATTAAACTTTCCATAATCAACCCGAAATATCAATATGCTGCCCCAAGCCAGGATCTGAAAAAAACTGCTTTTCTTTTTCCGGCGCAGAATCATCTGAATTATCTTTTTTTTTGTGACGCTGACCACCAGCAGAAGAACGCTCGTTATTGTCACGCACTTCCAGCTCGTCCTGAAGGTCAGAAGCTTTCTCAACGGCTTCTTTCTGTGCCGCCTGTTTCCGAGAAATCTCATCGTGTATCATCGCATTCTGCAATTGCGCAGCCTGAGTCTGCTGGAACTGTGTTTTTCCAACTTTATCAAGCTGCGTAAAAAGCGTCTGCAAATCAATTGGCTGAATACCCATCCGGAGTCCGTCTTACGTCATCGCCAACAGGTTCGTATTTTCCCTGCCGGACAAATCCGTTTTCGAGGTAGAATGTAACGCTCTTCATTTCAGCGCGAACATCTTCTTTTATATCGCGAATATATATTTTAACGCCAGGGTAAACATTACCCGATGCCGAAACTTTACCAATTGCCTTCAGGTCACGCAAATAATCCTGAATTTCCTGAATTTCCTTGGCAATAGCTTCGGTTTCATCAAGATAATCACCTTTCTGACGAATCAAATCTTCATAAGCCTGTTCTTTGTCCGGCGGTAAAGTTTTGCGCGAACTCTTCTGGTTTTCAAGAGTTGTAATGTTCAGGTTTACTTCTTCAAGCAGCTGTACAACTTCTGACTGTCTGCTCTGAAGTTCATCAAGACGAAGCTTGCGCACCGGATCGTAGCCAACTTCAAGAATTGTTTCGCTACCACCACCGTTACTGCCAATGTTTTTAGCGTTAATTTCTTCTGTTGCAAACAAATGACCGCCGATAATTGCAGCACGTTTACCCTGAAGAATAATGCGCTTTTTACATGTAACATTGCAGTTAATGATACCATCGTTTACAATGATGTTTTCATCAACGTCAACTTTGGTATTCTGAATGAATTTTGCCCAGAGAGAACGACCGCATTTAATCGTACCTTCGTCACGACCCATGATACCAAGAGAAACAACAATATCACCGTCAGCCTCAAGTTGAGAACAGCCGACAGTTCCATAAACTTCAATATTGCCGGAAGCCTTAACATTAAAGCCGTCTTCAACGTTGCCTTTAACAATAACAGTTCCAAGGAATGTAATATTGCCTGTTTTAACGTTAACGGCTTCAACTTCCATAACCGGTTCAACGTTAATTTTACCGTTGAACAGAACTTGACCGTTACAGCAGGCCAGAATTGTGCGACCGTCAGAATCAAGGCGAACGTTTTTACCAAGCGGAATCGGAATATCCTTTCCGTTTCTAGCTTCAAGGTAGCGGCCGAACAAAGTTTTACCGGCCTTACCACGTTCGGCAAGCATTTTCTGTGCCAAAGGCTGGCCTTCAACAACGTTCTGAACACGGTTAAGCTCTTTAAAGTTAACTTTACCGTCTTCAGATTCTTTTACTTTAAGCTTGGTAACGTCTGTTTCAAAATTGTACTTAATGTAGGCGTCATTACCGTCATGCGGCTTGATGCCTTCTGCAACAACAACAGGTCCGCCATAAATCGGGTTGTCGACAAAAGCATTTATTTTTTCACGGTCAATGCCAACAGAAACATTGTGCTTTATCAGCTGGCGTTCAATGATGTCACCATAAATTTCTCCGCCATCTTCTTTTGGTGCGGTTGCAGTAATTGTGGCTGTCATTTCATCACCGGAAATATCAATGGTAAATACAGCATCGTTAACAGGATTCTGAATGAAAGTACCAATATGTTCGTAATTTCCTTCGGTATCACCATGTTCAACTGCTTTTTTAACAGCTCCTTCATCTACTTCGTATGCATCGCCGGACTTAATGGATTTCAAAACCTCTTTAAAATTCAACTTAGCACCGGAACCAACAGGCGGAACGACTTTGAGCATGATTTCATTGTTGAAGTAATGAATGAAGAACTGTGCGTCTTTATCGGTAATAATCTGTTCTTCTGCAGCTTCTTCACCGCCTTCAATGGTTGTTTTACCCTTAAGCTTTTCACGGGCAATAGCTGCTTCTGCAGATTCGTACGCGGTAATTACCCATGGCTTTTTGGCAATTCCCATAAAACCGTCAGAACCGCGTTCAACTATTTCGTATTCCAAAAAGGCTACTCTCGTTTGCAACTGTACGGCAGCATCGGCAAGTGCCTCATCCAAAGTGTCTGCATGAACTTCAACAGTGCGCAAAACCTGATCAATCTGAAGCTTTTTCTGTAATTCTGCACGAATTTCTTCAAGCGTGACCATCGATTCCCCCTTTTACAGAATACCTTTGCGGATATTAGTTAATTTGGCTCTAAGGCGCAAGTTTGCTTTTGTATGCAACTGAGAAATACGAGATTCACTTACATCAAGTGCCTGACCAATTTCCTTAAACGTCAAATCTTCGTAATAATACAAAATCAATACGTATTTTTCTTTTTCAGGAAGTTCGTTAATGGCTTCAATAATTACACGGCGAACTTCTTCACGTTCAACAATAACATCAGGGTTAAGGCTTGCAGGTGATTCAATACAGTCGCCAATGGAAACATGGTCAGAATCGTCGCCCGAATACCAGATGTCATTCAAAGAAAGAATGCTTGTGCCGGAAACTTTCAGAACAGTCTGCTGAAAATCTTCTTCACTTATACCCATTGAACCTGCGATTTCTGCGTCAGTTGCAGTACGACCAAGCTTTGACTCAAGGCGGCTGATTGCATCTTCAATTTCACGGCTTTTCTGACGTACAGAACGAGGAACCCAGTCAATAGAACGCAATTCATCGAAAATTGCACCACGAATACGTGTTACTGCATAAGTTTTGAATTTTACATTTTTTTCCGGGTCAAATTTGTTGATTGCATCAAGCAAGCCGAATTGACCAAAACCAACCAAATCGTCAAATTCAATACTGCCAGGCATTCCTGTTGAAACTTTACCAGCAACGTATTTTACCAAAGGCATATACTGCTTAATAAATGCATCTCTTAACGCCGGCGAGCGTGTTTTTTTATATTCAATCCAAAGTTCATCTTCACTTTTTTCATCAAAAATCGAAGTAGCCATTTTATACACCCTTAGCTGTTATCCCGGGATAAAACAGTATGAATAGCCTTTGCTATAATTTCTGTATCCGCGGCTTGCATCGCCCCTGAACGCACTGTATCGCCAGAGTTAGCAAAATCAGAAGTTACGATTATATCATCATTTGAAGAATTTTGCATATCGGAAAGCATTGAACCCATGTCAGGCAGCATACCCAGTTCCCCATCACCGCCGGAAGTAGGTTCCGGATTATTCTGAACCGGCGTAAAAAGCGGTTCATCTGTCTGCTGAATTCCCGAAGGTATTGAAAAAAGCGGCTCTGCATCGCCTTCACCTTGAGAAGAAACCGCCGAATCTGTTTTTTTAGGTACACCGGCAGAAGTTTTTGACTGCCCGTTATTAGACCAATCAGGTTTCAGTTCTTTTGGAATCTGGAAAAGCGGTGCATTTTCTTCATTTGGGAAAACAGCATCTTCAACTTTAATGTCAACGAACTGACCTTTTGAAGCCTGCTCCGAGCCGGAAGTATTGGAACCTTCTGCATTGACAGAAACTGTATTATTAAGGAAACGTTCAAAAATAAACTGCCCTAAAGCGGCAATGCCGGCAAAAACAAGGGCAAAAAGCACTGCACGTAAAAAAACAACGCCGAAAGATACTCTGGAAATTAAACCGATTAAAAGGGAAAGAACAAAACCGCAAGTACCAGCAGCAAGCAAAACTTTAGTTTTATTCATTTATACCCCCATTCAATCAAGCTTAAGTCAAAAAATCCCATTGGTCAAGCTAAAAATACTGACCCGTGTTACACAATTAAAGAAAAATATCGTAATTTTATCTTCTTAACAATTTAAATACGGCTTTTCAGCACCCAAAACAGTAAATCATTAAAAACTTACCATTTATGCTGTCCAGTTTCTTCCCATCAGTTTATCTACAAAACCGGAAATTCCAGCCGGTTTTTCAATTTCAATTTTTTCAATACGGCTTACAATGTGCTTAATGCAAATTGCAGGCTTAGAATTTGGTTCTGCAATAATAAACGGTTTCTGACGAACAACCGACTGACTTACTACCGGGTCGTCATAAATGAAGCCCATGTATTCTACCTTGCAGTTCAAAAACTGACCGACAATCGTCGTCATTCTGTCACTAATTTTGCGGCCTTCTGCGCTGGAATGCACGCGATTGACAACAAGCTTCAAATTAAGTTTAAGGCTGTCAGTTTCCGTAGCAATAATTTTAATCATTCCGTAAGCATCAGTAATTGCCGTCGGTTCAGGCGTTGTAACAATCAGCACTTCATCGGCAGCTTCAACAAAGCCCAAAACGTTGTTACTGATACCGGCACTTGTATCAATAATTATGATGTCAGCCGAAGAAAGTGTTTCAAATTCATGGATAAAATTCATGCGGTCTTCCTCATTCAGGTTTGCAATACGAGAAAAACCGTTTGCACCGGCAATGATTTTTATGCCAAATTCAGTTGGAAGAATAATCTCAGACATTTTTTTCTGCTTGGTAATAACATGGTACAGGTTGAACTGCGGAACCATATTCAAAATTACGTTAACGTTTGCAAGTCCAAGGTCGGCATCAATAAGTATTACTTTTTTTCCAGTCTGGGCATATGCAATTGCAAGGTTTACTGCAATATTTGTTTTACCTACACCGCCCTTTCCGCTGGTTACTGTAATAATTCTGGTCTTTTTTGCTTTCTGTGCCTGCATCATTTCGCGCAAACGTGCTGCTTGATCTTCCATAATTGTATCCTTATCGTTCTTCGATTTCTATTTTTCTTTATTATCGGCTTTTTTTGCCGATAAGCGCTGTCTTAAGCGCTCACGATTTACTTCAAATCCTTCCAAATGTTTAACAAGATCCAAAGCCGTAACAGTCTGTATGTCTCCCGGTACCATCTGTCCATTGGTAACGAGCGCAATCTTCATATTTCGCTCGTACAACGGACTGACAATATTACCGATTTTTTCCGTTTCATCAATTTTTGTCAAAATTACGCCAGAAAATTCAAAAGCAGTAAAACTTTTCAGAATATTCAAAACATCGCTTGCCTTGGTAGTAGCAGAAATTGTCAGAAATACTTTTGTTTCTACTTCCTTAAAATCCAAAAGACCGCGGGCTTCCCCAAGTTTTTCAAAATCGCTGGGGCTTACACCAAAAGTATCTACAAAAAACAAATCCGTCTGGTCTTTATATTTGGCAAAACAGATTTTCAAATCATCCTGTTTTTCTGCAATGCTTACGGGAATATCCATCCAGCTTGCATAAGTTTCAAGCTGCTGCTGACCCTGAATTCTGAAAGTGTCATTCGTTATAAGGCGAACATTACAAGGTTTTTCCCTGTTGAATTTCGTAGGCATGCGGCAGTTTGCAGCAAGTTTTGCCACTGTCGTAGTTTTTCCTACGCCGGTAGGGCCTACCAGAATTATGGCCTGAGGGAATGTGAAAAAATCATCACTTGTAAAATAATCATCAATTTTTATGGATTCGGCAATCCAGTAAATGACACTGGTCTGCACAACGTCAAAATCTTCCAAATCATCAACAGAAAGTTCGCGGCGCAAACGGCTTACAATAGTGCGAATGTAAGATGGCGAAAATTCATTTCTTTCCAGAAGCGACTGGATTTTTTGAATTGAGGGATGTTCTACAACTCCGCCACGCTGATAATTGTTCAGGCTTTCATTCAGCTGCTTTATCTGGCTTACCAGTTCCTTGTAACGAATATCTTCCATTACCTGCGTTGGAACAGTGTTAAGAACTTTCTTTTTAGCTTCTTCAAGGCTGTTTGTACTTTCAGCTGCCTTGCGTGTACCTTCCTGCAATGTCTGTGCTGAAGGATTTGGTCTTACCGGTGCAGCGCGGTGATAATTTGAACTTGCCGTTTGTGGCATTACCGGCTGTGGTGCAACCGGGCGCTGCGGCAATGATGAACGACCCGGCACAAAAGTAACTTTTACGCCAAGTTTCTGACCGATTCCCAAAAAACCGCCATAACTAACAGTCTGATGATTTAAAACAGTGCTGTCCCTTCCATAAAGACGGTACATTTCTTCAACAGCCTCGGTATAAGTTGGCCTTGTAATACTGTTTTCTTCTCTGGTTTGATAACCTTCTCTTGTATAATCAGCCAACTTTTATTTCTCCCAAAGATTCTACTTTAATGTCTTTTGTGATTTCAGGCACAGAAAGAACAACCAGACCAGGCATTTCTCGTTCTGAACTTGATTTTACAAGAATACGTGCTTCTTCCGGGCACAAGATTATTGGCATAAAACCTTTTTCCTGTACTGAAGCCACCGCCATGCTTAACGCAGAAATCCATGAACGCTGTGCTACAGGTTCCAGTGCAGCCATCGGACCGTTTACCGTATCAATACGGCTTTCTACCAGCTTCTGCAAAAAGACAGGTTCAACAGTTAAAACATGCAAAGTGCGTTCTTCGTCTGCATACTGCAAGCAAATCTGGCGTCCCAAAGCCTGACGCACTTTTTCTACCAGAATGTCGGTCTGCTTTGTAACAGGACCATAGTCAGCCATCGTTTCCAAAATTACTACATTATTGCGTATTGAAACCTGTTCGCGCAAAAGGCGCTGAAGAACTTTCTGAACTTCGCCGACAGTGAACAGTTTGGTAACTTCGTCAACAACAGCCGGATAATCCTTGCGCAGATTTTCAATAATACCGGCAACTTCCTGACGGCCAATAATTTCTTCTGCATGACTTTTAATAATTTCAGTTAAATGGGTTGCAATAATCGTCGGCGGATCAACAACGGCGTAACCTGCACGTTCAGCACGGTCACGCTGGTCTTCCGTAATCCAAATTGCAGGCAAACCGAAGGCCGGGTCTGTTGTTTTTTCACCCGAAATTTCTTCAATAACACCGCCGGTATTCATACACATGTACCAGCCCATGCGGATTTTGCTTTGACCAACCGGCACACCCTTAATTTTAAAACAATATTCACTCGGTTCAAGAGCCATGTTATCGATAATGCGGATTCGCGGAACAACCAGACCAAGGTCAAGGGCTGTTTCACGACGAATGCGCGTAACGCGTTCCAGAAGTTCAGCACCTTTTTCCTTGTCTACAAGGGGAATAAGGGCAAAACCAAGCTCAAGGGAAAGAGGATCAAGAGGCACAATCGGGCTTGTTTCAGCCTGTTCGCCGGTATGAGCCGCAGGCTTGTTTTTATTCTTTTCTTTTTCAAGTTGTGCTGCAAAATTTTTCTGTTCAACCCTGCGCAAACGAACGCCAAGATAAACCAGAGCAATGCCCATAGGAACAAGGAAGTACCACGGAAAGCCCGGCAGAACGCCAATAATTGCCAAAGTTACACCGCTGACAAAATAAACCCACGCATTCTGCGAAAAATGCTTTTTAACGTCAGCACTCATGGTGTTGTCACTGGCAGAACGGGTAACAATTAAGCCGGTTGCAAAAGAAATAAGCAGTGAAGGAAGCTGTGAAAGCAGGCCGTCGCCAATGGTAAATTTTGCATAAGTTCCAAGCGCAATATTGAAAGATTCGTTGCGAAGAACCATGCCGAAAATAACACCCACAACAAGGTTGATGACGGTAATGAAAATGCCAACCTTTACGTTTCCGCTGATAAATTTGGTAGCACCGTCCATAGAACCGTAAAAGTCTGCTTCGTGCTGAACTTCAAGCTTGCGGCGGCGGGCTTCTTCTTCGCTGATTGCGCCGGAATTGTATTCTGCTTCAACGGCGGCCTGTTTCATCGGCATTGCGTCCAATGTAAAACGGGCTGCAACTTCTGCAACGCGGGTTGCACCTTTGGTAATAACAAAAGTTTGAACTGCTATAATAATGATGAAAATTACAAAACCGATTAACAGGCTTTCCGTTCCGCCGTCTCCGCCAACAACAAAGTTTGCAAAGGCACTTACCATTCTTCCGTCAAACTTCAAGCCTTTAGACAAAATCAAACGGGTTGAAGAAACGTTCAGACCAAGGCTGAAAACGGTAGAAACCAAAAGCATCGTAGGAAATGAAGAAAAATCTACAGCTTTGCGTGTGTAAATTACAATAAGAAGCATTAAAAGTGCCAGAAGCACGTTACAGGCCATTAAAAGGTCCAGCACCGGCGTTGGCAACGGAATGATAAGCATCAAAACAACTATAACCGCAGCAACGGCCATAAAGTTTTCACTTAAACTTTTTAATAAACTGCCGACTTTTTCAGCCATTCAATCCACCCTCTTTTTAAAACCGATCCCCATTCGGCTAGAAATTGAGTACAAACATTTGAAAACACCAGGAAAATAAGCTTTTTTAAGCATAATCCCATTTTACATATAGTTTGGACGTGTCTTTTTATTCATAGAATAAACTTTTGCTAAAATAGTAGCCAAAGCTTGATAATAAGTTTCTGGTATTATATCACCAATTTCAACTTCTGCATAGAGTGCACGCGCCAAAGGTCTGTTTTCCATAATCGGCACGCTGTTTTCCCTTGCTATTTCCTTAATGCGCTGGGCAAGCAGGTCTGCACCTTTGGCAGTAAGCATCGGTCCGGGCATGGAATTGCGGTCGTATTTGATAACGCAGGCAAAATGGGTCGGGTTGGTAATAACAACGTCGGCTTCGGCAACCAGTTTAGGCATGTTCTGCTGAAGCATTTCATGCATCCGCTGCTTAAGGCGGCTTTTAACCAGCGGATCACCTTCCATTTCCTTGAATTCTTCCTTAACTTCCTGCTTTGACATTTTCAGCGATTCCATAAACTGGCGGCGCTGAACAAGATAATCCGGAATGGCAATTAAAATGAAAACTACGGAAGCAATAACCAAAAGCTTGCCTGTCATAAAGCCAATGTATTTAAGGCCTTCGTAAACATCTGTACCCAAAAGACTTAGCAAAACTTCACTGTCGTTTTTTATTACCAGATAGGCGGCAAAAACAATAATTGCAACTTTAACTATTGATTTTACAACATTAAACGCGCCTTCAAAAGAAAAAAGCGTTTTTCTAAAATATTCACCGAATTTAGGAACAATCTTGGAAAATTTAGGTTCAATTGGCTTTGTACTGAAAATAAAGCCGCGGTTCTGAATGACATTACCAGCAATTCCGGCAACAATCGCCGCAAAAGCAATCGGCAGCATCATTTTTACAAAATAATCGTAAAAAGCACGGGCAATAATGCCGTCCGTAAATTCAAGTTCCGTGCAGCGTGTAAAATAAAAACGAATAATCTGAACAAATTTATCCAAAAGCCAGGGTGCGCACAAAATTAGTGCAAGAACGGGAAACAGCAGTACCAGACCATTGTTCAGTTCCTGACTTTTTGCAACGCGGCCTTCTTCCCTCGCCTTGTGCAGCTTATGCTCGGTAGGGTCTTCCGTTCGGCCTTCATCTTCTGCTTTTGCAAAAAACTGCAAGTCAATCTGGTCTAAAAGTGCTTCATTTAAGTAAGTTTCAAAACTTTTTCCGGCATTATCGCGGGTAAAAGTTTCTGTTTGTTCACTTTTATTGGCGGCTGCATTTTTCCTATTAAAAAAACTGAATATTTTCATATTGCCCGCCCCACTTTCAAAAACAAATCAACCAGCTGTTCAAAGGCAGTGTAAATTGTATTGACAAAATAATTAGACATTGGGTCAAGCAGAACAACAAGCAGCCCGAAAGCGCACAGAATGGTAATCGGCAAACCTTCGGAAAGAAGGTTCATTTGCGGCGCGGCTTTAGACAAAAGCCCCGTTCCTACAGAAATAAGGAAAAGCGTGCCAGTTATTGGCAGGGCAATCATAATTGCATTCAAAAAAAGTTTAGTTAAGCCCGAAAGCAGAAAACTTAAAAATTCTTCCTGTGCATTTAAAAGGGAAAAACAGTTTATGCATTCAAAACTTTTTATAACCCCGGTAGTAAACAAAAGCTGAAAACCGTTGATATTAAGAAACAAGAACATTGCAATAAGGTTCAAAAACTGACCCATAAGCGGATTTTCAACCTGATTCAACGTATCGTAAACTTCGCTTGCACCAAAACCCATTTGGTACGTAAAAAACTGGCCGGCAGAACTGAACGTGGCAAAAAGCAGACTGAGGTAAAAGCCGCTTATTACGCCGATTAATCCTTCGCCGATTACCAGAAGCAGATAAGTTATGTTGTACGGGTCAATATTCCAGCCTTCAAAAGAAACGGTGGGCATAACCAGAAATGCCGTATACCCTGCCAGCGCAACTTTTACGGCACGGTTTACGGTATTGGTAGAAAGCAAAGGCGAAGTTAGAATCATTGCAAAAATGCGCACCGCAATCAGCAGAAAATACGGTGCCTGCTGAACTATCTGCTCAATCATTTATCAGCTTCCCGTATTTACTTCAATAACTTCCGAATTTAAAACAGTTTCAGGCTTTGCAATTCTTGGAATGGCACGCATTAAATCAGTTGTATAAGTAGACAAACTGGTAAACATCCATCCGCCTAAAAAACCCAAAACCAGCAGAATGGCAAAAATTTTCGGCACAAAGGTCAGCGTCTGTTCCTGAATTGAAGTAGTTGCCTGAATGATTGCAACAACCAGACCAACAATCAAAGCCGTTATCAGCACAGGGGCAGAAAGCGTTAAAATCTGCAAAACCCCGTTACGCATCATCGATACTACATCACCAACAGTCATAAATCTTTCCTTTTTACATTACCGAAATAAACAGCTGCTGGGTCAGCAGTCCCCAACCGTCAACAAGAACAAAAAGCATAAGCTTAAACGGCATAGAAATTTGAACAGGCGGCAGCATAATCATACCCATAGACATAAGTATGCTTGCAACAACCATATCAACAACAATGAACGGTATGTAAAGAAGAATGCCTATTTTAAACGCAACGGTCAGTTCATTTAAAATATAGGCCGGAATGAGCACGTATGTAGGAATGTCATCCAGTGTTTGAGGATGAATGTTTGCAAGGCCCAGAAACATGTCAAGAGATTTATTTCCGTCCGGAATCTGGCTGGCCATAAAATTACGCATCGGATTGATTGCCTGAGTATAAGCCTGTTCAACGCCAATCTGCCCGTCGGCAAGCGGCTTAAAAGAATTCGTATATATCTGGTTAAAAGTTGGCCACATTATGAAAATGGTCATGAAAAGTGCAATTCCGTTCAGAACAATAGTCGGCGGCACCTGCTGCAAAGAAAGCGCACGCTTAATAAAGTCCAGAACAATGGAAAAACGTAAAAAACACGTTAATAAGATTAAAATGCTTGGTGCAAGGGAAAGAATTGTTAAAAGCAGCAGAACCTGCACGCTAAAAGCAACTTCCTGACCATTCTGCGGATTGCGAATTGACAAATCAACCAGCGGCATGTCAATGGGTGTTACTTTTTCAGTCATTGTCGTTGTTCCCTGGCTTGAACCCTGAGGAAAACTTTGTGCATTTACGGAAAAAACGGTAAAAAAAACAAAAACAGCAAAAGGAAAAACCCGCAAAAACAACTTTTTCATTAAAAATCCTCCGGCTGATTATTACGGTATATTTCTTTGCGTCTTTCGCGCAGCTTTTCAGCGGCTTCTACGCCGGCATTTTCAAAGTAGGAATCAAAACTCTGGTTTTCAGGCACGTTTTTAACTCTTCCGCCTTCAAAAAAATTACCCAGCATGGAAGAAAAATCTTTTGGCTTGCTGTCGGCACTCTGGCGCTCTGCGTTCAGGTTCATCGCATCAATCAATTCCTTATCAGTGATTTCACCAATCAAGTTAATTGAATTATCCGTAACGCCAACCATAAAGGCCTGGCTTGGCGTAGAAACAATGCATACAGACTTGCCCGGTGCAAGTGCAACAGATGATACGCGCTTTAAGTAAGGATCGGACTGGTAACCGGTGGTAGAAAACTTTTTTAAAAGCCAGACAAAACCGTAAATACAGGCAATTACAAAAACAAGCACCAGAATAAGCTTTACGAACTGCCAAACCGGATTTACTGTTTTCCGGCTTCCATTATCCTGACTGTTCAAGTTTACGTCACTTGAAGGCACGTAAGGTCTCGCAGCAGAAGATTCAGGTTCCAAGGCATTAAAAGTTGCAGCAGAATTTGTTTCGTCTTGAACTGACGTTTGCGTATCTTGACCAAAAGCAAGCACACAAACAAAAAGAGAACACAATACAAAACTAAGTGTCTTTTTTGAGATAATCGTAATTTCCCCCACCCATAAAAAATTTGCAATCCCCATTGCAAACAGCAAATGCGCAGTCACAAAAGTGCCTGCGCATTCAGCAAATATAAAAAAACGGAATCTTTGAAAATCGTATTTAACTTTATAAAAATTTCGCTTTATTTCAAACCGGTTACACGTTCAACAGGCGAAAGAATTTCTGTTACACGAACACCGAAGTTTTCATCAATAACAACAACTTCGCCTTTAGCAATAGGTTTATGGTTTACCAAAATATCTACCGGTTCACCGGCAAGCTTATCAAGCTCAATAATAGTACCTTCACCCATTCCAAGAATATCTTTAATCTGCTTTTTAGTGCGACCAAGTTCTACAGTCATTTCCATGAAAACATCCATAATCAAACCGATGTTTCCCTGTTCCATAGAACTAACGCCTGTCTGCAAATTAGGATATTGCAAAGGCTGAACATTTGGCATACCGCCAACCATTCCACCCATGTTCATAGGATTCATATTCATACCCATTCCCATGCCGTTCATTGCCATACCGCCCATATTCATTTGATTAGCCATGTTCATACCGCCCATATTCATAGCAGCTGGATTCATTCCACCCTGCATCTGCATCATCGAAGCATCCATCATAGGCTGCCCCATGCTTGCAGCACCCATAGCATTATCAGCAGCAGGTGCACTTGCAGCAACAGGAGGATTGATAGCATTTACGATATTAAAGGCAACGCTATTTGATACGGCTTCCCACAATTTATATTCTTGTGAATCTATTGTAATAGTAAAAGTGAAAAGTGCAAAGTCTCCTTGCGGATAACGAACCATTGCTTTTGCAACGTGAACAGCTTCAGCAGGAGCACAAGCCAGACCAGGAAACTTACCTGTCTTGCTCAATACTGTAATTTCAGTACCGCTGTGCTGTGAAACAATTTCTGAAATTACAGAAAGTGACATATCGTCCAGTTCTGCAATTTCTTCCTTGTTTACCAAACCGGCAAGTTTTTTGGCAAATTCCGGATCCATCAGGAACAAATGGTCGCCGGTCATGCTTTCTGTATAATCAGCAGTTACAGCAACAACCATTTCCGGCAAAAGTTTAAGTAAACCGTCGCGGTTCAAAACTTCTACTTCTGGATTAGAAACTGTACAGTCCTGACCAATCATAGTGGTAATACCAGACTGCATAGCGCCTATAGTATCATTAGAAAAGTCTGCTAAAGGTTTTGTATCAATTTTTTTTGCACCAGAAGACGTCTGTGCAGCAGGTCCCATCCCGCCTAAATCAACACCTGACAACAAAGCATCAATTTCATCTTGAGAAATGGCTCCATCACTCATATGATTCGTCTCCTTCCATACTTAATTCTTCAAATTCATCGTTGTCGGACTGATCCAGTTTACCAATAACTTGGACTCCCATTTTTTTACCGATAACACCGGGCTGACACAGGAATTTCTTTACATTTCCGACACTTAAAGTGAGTGGATCACCCACCCTTACATTAGATAATCGGACAATATCACCGACTCTTAAGCTTAAAACGTCGCGAATTGGTAAATTTATCGAACCAATTTCTGCAACAACGTCCATATCTACATTAGAAAGCTTTTCTTTAAGCACACCCTGATACTGGGTTGTAGAACTTCTGCGAACAGACGAGAACCAGAACTGTGATGACAGTTTTGAAATAATCGGTTCAATCGTAATATAAGGAATACAGAAGTTTACCATACCTTCTTCGTCACCAACTTTGGTTTCAAGCGTAACAAGAACAACCATTTCAGAAGGCGGAACAATCTGTGCAAACTGAGGGTTGGTTTCAATCTGCCCAAGGCGAGGACGCAGGTCAATAACCTGTGTCCAGGCTTCGCGCAGGTTTGCCAGCATACGTACAATAATGCCTTCCATTACAGACTGCTCAATATCGGTCAAATCACGCTGTACTTTCGTGCCCTGACCAGAACCACCAAAAAGGCGGTCAATCATTGAAAAGGTAATAGCCGGATCAATTTCAAGAATGGCATTACCCTTCAGCGGATCCATATTGATAACAGCCAGTGTGGTTGGCGTCGGGATAGAACGAATGAACTCTTCGTAAGTCAACTGGTCAACAGATGCTACGTGAACATGCACCAAACTTCGCAGCTGAGCTGAAAGGCTTGTAGTAGTCAAACGCGCAAAAGTTTCGTGCATAATCGAAACTGTACGTATTTGTTCCTTAGAAAACTTATCAGGACGCTTAAAATCGTAAATCTTTATTTTACGGGTATCACTGACCGGGCGGAAATCCTCCTGCTCAGTTTCACCCGAACTAATAGCGGTGAGAAGCTGGTCAATCTCATCCTGTGACAGAACTTCGTTCATGTTTATCCCTTAAAACAACTATTGCTCAATAACTTCAAGGCTCATAAAACGCACGTCCTTGATTTTAGAGTTAGTCAAAATATCATCATTTATAGAATTGCGTATTTCTATCTGCATTTCGCGTTCATTCTGCGGTTTTAATTCAGAAGCTGATTTCTGTGTAAAATAACGGCGAATAAAGTCTTTAATTTCAATCTGTCTCTGAGTAATTTCTGTAGAAGTTACCTTATCCTGAGTTTTGTAACCGAGAACAACTTCAACAACAACACTGCAAGGATTCGCATCACTTGTTTTTGTACGAATCTGACCGATTGAACTGTACCAGTCAAGAACTTCACGTGACTTTACATAATCTTCTGAAGTTGGAATGATAGTCTGCGATGGTGAATTCTTGTTCATAATGTTCATTGTAATTACTACAACTGTAACAATAAGAATAATTGCACCAACAACAATTGCAACCCATTTCAAAATGGTTGGAATTATTCCGCCGCCACGAGCAGGTTTTCCTGCTTCGCCACCTTCTTCACCTACATCCAAATCGTCTTCGTCTGCCATAGAGTACCTTCCTGAAGCATTAGTTTAATAGTATCATTAAAAATGACCATCGTCCAGTATGACAATGTCAACCCGACGATTGTACGCCTGACCTTCAGGCATATCGTTTGAATATTTCGGCTGGGTATTTGCATATCCAGACACTGAAAACTGATCTTCATCTACACCAAAATCCGAAAGATAATGGAGTACGTTTGTTGCACGGGCTGTTGAAAGTTCCCAGTTTGAAGGCCATAGTGAAGCATTCGGCGTAGTATTGTCCGTATGCCCTTCAATCCTGAATTTTCTGTCTTTCAGTTCTTCACTGGAAAGGAACTGAGCCAGCCTGAGCAAAGTTTCTCTTGTTTCTTCCATATCAAGTGTTGCACTGTCAGGTGCAAAAAATGTATCGGCTGCAAGAGTTATTACCAAACCGCGTTCGTCGGTTGTCAACGAAATGCGGCTGCTTTTTACGTCAGGTGCAAAAAGACTGACTGCACGTTTTACAGCCAGACCCAGTGACTTACCTTTTTCCATAGAAGGCAAAGTATTTACCGTATTTCCCAAGTCTGCCAAACGTCCCGAAGAAAGGGACTGTCCACCGGCAGTAGGATCACCGGTAAAGGTTGCCATCATCTGGTTCAATGAAACAACGTCTACTTCCGTCGGGTTATACAACATAACGAAGAAGCAGAGCATCAGGGTAATCATATCACCATAGGTAGCTTGCCATTCTTTCGAAGGTGGTGCCGGCTGTTTTTTTTCTTTTTTTGCCATAGCAACCTTCTTTTAGTCTTTAATTACTGATTCCCTAACAGACTTAGCTGTAACAGGATCCAAATATGTAAGAAGTTTTTGTCCAAGAATACGAGGGTTATCACCAGCCTGAATAGAAAGAACACCTTCAATAACCATTTCCTTGATAATCATTTCCTGGCTGTTCTGACCCTGAAGCTTGGTAGAGAAAGGTGTCATGAACATGTTGGCAATCAAAGAACCGTACAAAGTGGTAAGCAACGCAACCGCCATGTTAGGACCAAGTGAAGATTTATCTTCCAAGTTGTTCAACATACCAATCAAACCGATAACGGTACCCATCATACCGTAACCAGGTCCCAAACCTGCCCAGCTGTTCATTACTGTAATCCACTGCAAGTGGCGGCCTTCAGACTGTGACATTTCGTTTTCCATAATTGTACGGATAACGATACCGTCGGTGCCGTCAACAACCATGCGCAGGCCGTTCTTCAAAAACTCGTCGTCCAAATCTTCAAGACCTTCTTCAAGGGCAAGAATACCTTCACGGCGTGCCTTTTCAGAAAGGTTAACCATATTTTCAATCAATACTTTTTCGTTAAAGCTAGGAATTTTGAAAGTGCGTCCGATAATTCCCCAAACGCCTACAACATACTTCATTGGAAAGGCAATACACAAAGCGGTATACGAACCAACTACGGTAAAAATAAATGACGGGAAGTCCCAGATGCCGCCCAAAGTACCGCCAGACGTAACAACTGACATGACGATACAAACAAATCCGCCGATGATACCAATAATGGTCATTATGTCCATAAAAAGCCTACTCCTCTACTCGCTGCTTTTTAACCAAGCAGAACAACATGAATTGTTCATGCTAAGGCAAAAACACTTTCTACTCTTCGTTTTTAAACGCCCCTATCTGACGTCTGTATGCAATGATTTTTTGGGTTATTTCATCCGGGTTTTCTTTTACAACAAGTTTCTGACCCGAAAGCATTAGCAAGGTTACATCAGGATTCAGCTCTATCCGTTCAATTTGGTGCGGGTTAAGCCAGTATTTTTTTCCATCAAGTCTTGTTACTTCTATCATTACATTATTTTGAATGTTAAAGCTTTAACAGTCAAGTCCTTACAATTTTTCAAAAAAAATGCAGGGAACATGTAGTTTTCAACACATTCTCTGCATTATTTATCGGTTACTTATTTACAAAGATTAGCGTTTAAGGCTTAAAACCGTTTCAAGCAATGTGTCAGATGTCTGAATTGTCTTTGAACTTGCCTGGAAACCACGCTGAGTGATAATCATGTCAGTAAACTGTTCGGTAAGGTCAACGTTTGACATTTCCAGTGCACCGGAAAGAAGTGAACCTTTTCCTGCTACACCGGCAACGTTAATGTTTGCCAGACCAGAGTTGTTAGACTGAACGTAAGTATTGTCACCAGCTTTTTCAAGACCGCCCTGGTTTGTAAAACTTGCCATTGCAATCTGTCCAAGCACGCGGTTAGTACCGTTTGAATAAACGCCGGTAATAATTCCGCTGTTGTCAATCTTGAAGTTGTTAAGGTAACCCATTGTGTAGCCGTCCTGGTAAAAAGCCTTTGTTGAACTTTCTGCCGCATACTGGGTAACAGTATTAAGCTGGCTACCGATTGTGCCAAGATTGATATTGAAAGTCTGGCGTGTCAAGTTACCGTCTTCACCGGCTGTTGTATTAGGCACGTTGAAAGAAGTCTGAAGAAGAATCTGGCCTTCTTCCTGACTGTTGTTTCCGGCAGAGTCTGTTACCGAAAGCAATGTACCGTTATTGTCAAAGTTTACGATGAAAGTATTTGCCTGACCGTCTGTTCCGCCAAGACCAACACGTGTCTGTGTTTCGTCAGCAGCATCCGGGTCAATCAAAACTGTTGCCTGCCACTGGTTTGGTGTACCAGCAACTTTCTGGAATGCAACATTAAGGTTGTGTTCATTGCCGAACGAGTCGTAAATTTTAAATTCAGTTGACCATGTACCTTTTGCAACTTCTGCTTCGTTTGCACCTTCCTGAACTTCAGGTGTGTTTTTATTAAGGTTACATGCAAAGTTAACGTTTGTAGTTGCTTTTGCAGGGTCTTTGCTGCCAACAGGAATTACCAGATCTTCTGTATAGCCGGCAGTATTAATTACCATTTCACCGTTAAGTTCCTGCGCCATATAACCCTGAACGCGAAGACCGTTTGCAGGATTTACCAAAGTACCATCCTGATCTACGCCAAAGTTACCGGCACGTGTATAGAAAGTTTCTTCACCGTTTTTCAAAATGAAAAAACCATTTCCCTGAATTGCAATATCAGTAGAAACACCAGTTGACTGCAAGTTACCCTGTGTAAAGATAGTATCAATGCTTGCAACAGACATACCCAAACCAACTTCTTTAGGGTTAATACCGCCAACTTCTGTAGTTGGGCGTGCTGCACCGCTAAGCTGCTGTGAAATCATATCCTGAAAGTTTACTCTTCCACGTTTAAAGCCTGTCGTGTTAACGTTACTAACGTTGTTACCAATTACATCCATTCTGGTCTGGTGATTTTGCATACCGGAAACACCGGCAAAAAGTGAACGCATCATATATAGTAGCCCTCTTAATAAGCGTAAATTTTGTTAATTTGTTCCATGCTGTAAGGAATGCCGTTTACCACAATCTGCGGATTTTCGCCGCGGGTAACAGCAGATACAGTACCAGTTACAGTCGATTCGCCAGCAGTAATGTCTACCACATGACCAATTGTAGAAACAGCTTCCGAACTGTTAAGCAAGTTTGCCATTTTTGCAAATCCAGTGCTCATGTTAGTCATCTGTTCCAGACTAGAGAACTGTGCCATCTGAGCGATAAATTCCGTATTCTCCATAGGAGAAGTAGGATCTTGATTTGAAAGCTGAGTAATCAGCAGTTTCAAAAAGTCGTCTTTCCCTAATTCCTGGCTTGCAACACGTCCGTTTGCTGCTGCATTTTTGGCGTTTTGAGTGTTTACAGCCTGCATAACCGCAGCCTGGTCATTAGCACTCATTGTTGTGTTGATTTCCATCAATCTTCTCCTATTTCGAGCGTATCCAGCGCTTTAAACCATTAAGTTAACAGAACTTAGTCCAAAATATGAACTGTCAAAATCTTCTGCACCGGCAGCCAGAGGCAAAGCATCGCTGTAAACATAAGCTTTAGGATTTTCCTTCTGCTTTTCCTGACCTGCGGCTTCGTCACCGTTTTCTGAAGATGCAAAAGCAAGTTCCAGACCGGCATTTTCAAAACCAGAATCAATGAATGCCTGACGCAAAGTTTCTATATTATTCTTAAAAGCACCGTATGCTTCTTCGCTAGAAACAATGATTTTTCCTGTCAATATCTTGTCGGATAATTCCAGTCTAATCTTAACATTTCCCAGTTCATCAGGATGCAAAATCAAATTGATGCTGCCCCTGTTACCGTCGCGCAAAGTAATCAAGCCGTTCTTAACAAAATCACCTGCGTTGTTTTTAATTTCGGTAGAAAGCATTGAAGCAAAAGTGCTTTTTGAAGCTTCGCCTGCTTTTGCTTCAAAACCGGCACCGGCAACCATTTCGCCATTCTGGCCGGCAAGATTCAAAGTCATTTCAGCATTGCCGTTACCGTCGTATGCAACCGAAGAAACGAAATTTCCGCTTTCCTTGTTTTCAACTTCAACCGCACTGCGTTCGTCAACAACCTGAATAAGAGGCGTATCTTTTTTACCGGAATTAGCCTGCAAGGCAACAACTTCAATTTCCTGATTGTTTTCAGCAGCCTTTACCGACTGTTCCGAATTCTTGGAAGTATCAGCAACTGCCAGCAGTTCGGCATTTTCGCCCTTGCTGCCTGCCTTTTTAAGCAATTTTTTATCATTTTCAGCCAATTCCGCAACGTTTTCTGTTTCGTCAGTTTCTTCATCCTGATTAAGGACAAAAAGATTTTCCAGCAGGTTTTCCTGTTTTTCAGCCTTTTCTCCTTTAACCTTTACCTGACCTTCAGTTTTCGCAGCAATTTCTGTTTTTTCTTCTAAAACCAGCTCTACAGTTTCTTCTGCGGCAAGTTTTTCTGCATCGGCAGCAGCAACTTTTGCGTCTGCTTTTTCTACAGCTTCTTCCGTTTTTACAGATTCCGCAGAATTGTCTTCAGCTGCCTTTTCTTCTGCTTTTGCCACTTCAGCCTTTTCAGCTTTCTGCTCGGTTTTTTCAACCGGCTTTTCGCCTGCCCTGTCACTAACCTGCTGCGTTTTCGGCTCGTCGTTTGATTTGCAAGCAACAGTCTGCGCTTTAGGCGCTTCTGCCGGCTTCTGCGGTTCAAAAGACTTTTGGGGTGACATTGCTTTTTCCAAAACTGCGGCAAAACTGTCGTTTTTTACATAATTTGCCTTTGCACCCAAAGCAAGGTTTGAAGCTGCCTTTAAAGATTCCATTTGATCAAGGCGCACATTCATCGCCTCCATCGGCATACCTCCAAAATCTCCATTTTTTTATACATGGAAAGTTTCTTAAAAATTTCTTAAAAATTTTTAATGAAATATCAATAAAATTTTCGGAAAATTAAAAAGTCACTTTAGAAAAAAGAAAATTAAAAAGGAAATGCTTTAAAACAAAAAAAAGCACCGGCTTTTTTACCGGTGCATTGAATTCGTCAGGAAATTATTCGAGAGTAACGGGTTTGCTGGTCATTTTGCGCTGAATTGCAGCAGCACGGTCTGCCGGCATAAGCGAAAGCCAGTAAGAAACCATTGAACTAGAGTTCGATTCTGCCGCAATTTCATCAACCTTGCGCAGAACATCAATTGCAAGCTGGTCTTCCATAGAAAGCAGAATGTTTACGGCTGCTTCCGGGCGCATACCGTTAAGCTGGTTTGCAACAGTCCTGTAATTCTGTTCCTTGTCTTCGTATTCCTTCTGAATTTTTTCAAAAGTCTGTTCACGTTCTTCCTGAGAAACCTTGCGCTCATCCAGTTCCTGGGCAATCTGAAGGTATTCAGATTCTTTTATGGAAATGTCAGATTCCCTCTTGTCAAGTTCCTGCGCCCTCATGTCAAGGGCTTCAAGCCGCTTTGCAAGACGGTCAGCATCCAAATCGCCTTCCATCATGTCAGTTTTAGAAGTTACAGAAACAGTTGTCTGCGGCGAAAGCCCGATTAAACGGTACACAGGTTCAAAAAAATGCTTGGCCTGAATGACGCCAATGTAATCGAACCAGAACAGACCTAAAAAGACCAAAATAATTATCAATAAAAGCAATACAATAGTTTTGCCAATCGTTCCTTTTGCTGACACCTTAAAAACCTCACACTTTTTTCGGTTTTGTATTTTGCAGTTTTCCCACCGCTCCGTGTTTAACATCGGTATTATCAGGCGGCAAGTTTAGAAGAAACTGTTAAAACCAGCCTGTTTTTACAGTTCCCCGCGTAAAAGTGTAAAAATTATACTATATAAATGAATAAAAACATAGTGTATGGGGATTTTTAATTGGACAAAAAACATACCGCGTAAAAACGTTTGCGCAGGCACAGAAAAACCCTGTTTTTTTTCACACTATTCTTCGGCTGGTTTTGCACTTGTTTGTTCAGTACAGACGTGGCTTTGCTGAACCCGCACTCATTTTCCCTTTTTCAGCCATTTTCATTACCGTAAAATTCAAGTTTCTTCTATATTATATTGAATATATTGCGCTTTCATTTATGAAATCTTCAATCAAGCATGAAAAAAAAGAAAACCTTGAAGCAAGGCAGGATAACACTTAAAACTCTATCTCACTGCTTTGAAGTTTTTCAATAAACCTAAAAAAACAAAAAGCCGCAGGCGCTTTTACAGGCCCGCGGCTTTTTATGCTGCTAAACAGCTAAACCAATGCTGGCTTATTAAACCAAACCGGCAATGGCAGAACCAAGGGTAATGTCATTGTCAATTGTAAGAATTTCAAAATAGATGTGGCGCTGGGCAATAAGAACATCGTTCAAGTAGCCAACAAGGCGCTGATGCAGGTTGTGTGTTTTGTAGAATGTTGTACCGTCGCAAACAATGCCAAGCGGTAAAGCAGCACTTGTACCCTTTCCGCTTTTAATTGCACTTGCGGCAATAATTGCTGCGGCAAGGCGTGCAGAACGTTCTACAAAAGCATCAAGAATTGTATAAATCATGTCAGCATCTTCCTGCGTGCCTTTTGCGGCAACTGCGCCCAAAACGGTTGTAGTTTTGCGCGGTGCATAAAAGAACTGGTCCATGTCTTTAAGTTCAACTTTTGGCAGTGAAAGCAAAGCGTCTGCAACAGGCTTGCTGAAAAGACCTTCTTCTGCTGCTTTTTTAAGGGCAATAAATGCAACAGGACCAAGATAAGCCCCGGAACACATTTTTTCCATTACGTACAAACCAGGTGTATTTGCTGTTTTGTCAAATTCAAGGTCAAATTCAGAACGCGGCAGTTTGTTGAATTTGCCGCTTTCGCATACAATAATCTGGCTTGCCGGCGGCGGATTGCCTGCTGAATCTTTCATGCCGGCAATTTTTGCAACAGGGTCAGAATCAATGTAGGCGGCGTTCATGCCGGTGCCAAGAATAAAGCCGATGTAAGAACTGTAAGCGCGGCCTTCTACTGCATTAGAAGCACCTGCAAGCAAAGCAGCCGTAGTATCGTTCAAAAGGGTAATTTTTGCAGGCTTTTTCCAGCCGTGGGCAACCAAAGCTTCGGCAAGGTTTTTGCCAACCAGATTGCCTTCAACTTCCTTAGCTTTAATTTCTTTAGAAAAACCTAAAACTTCGCCGTCACCGTCAGGAGTAATTTTCATTGCATAAGAAAAACAGAAACCGATGCGGTCTGCCTTGTCTTTAAGGTGTTCAAGGTTGGTGGCAATTGCATCAAAAAATTCTTTCTTGCTAAGTTCACGTTCAATACCCGGCATTGAAGTTTTTTCAAGGTCACTGATTGAAGCAATGCCGTTTGCGTCAAAAGTAACAAGGCAAGAACGGAAGTTTGTTCCGCCTGCATCAATAACAATTACTTTCTGATTTTTCGGCGATTCTGCCGGCGGCATTCCCCATGTAGGAATCATATCTTCAGCAGCAGCCATAGACGCCTTGTTTCCGTTTCCTTCGGCTAAACCTGTTTTCATATCGTACAAAAGACCGTCGATTACGGTATTTACGTCATAACCGGCAGCAGAAAATCCGTGACGGCCTAAAAAAGCACTGGCTTTTTCAAAAACACTCATAAAGAGCCCCCAAAAGTTATAAAAGTTTTTATTTTAATCGAAAGTTATCCAATTTTATCAGCTTTTTGCCCCCACGTAAACCCTTTTACATACCGACGAACCACACTAAAATGGCCGCGCTTTTTGAAAAATGCAAAAAAAGCGGTCGACTGCCAGTACCAGGCAAAAACAGGAGAACCGTTAAACGGCAGCACTTGAACCATTCTTTACTTTTACATAAAATTGGCAGTCTATGAATCTTGACGAATTGAAAAAACAGCTAAACCCGGAACAATACGAAGCAGTTACCACTTTTGAAGGTCCTGTTTTAATTATTGCAGGCGCAGGTTCCGGCAAAACCCGTGTAATTACATACCGCATGGCACACATGCTGGACTGCGGAATTCCCCAAAGCCAGATACTGGCACTAACATTTACAAACAAAGCCGCCAGAGAAATGGAAGAACGCATTAAGGAACTTACCGGCAGAAAACTGAAAAACCTGACGGTTTCTACCTTTCACGCTTTTGGTGTAAAAATTTTACGGCAAGACATAGACAAAATAGGCTGGCGAAGCAATTTCAGCATTTACGACGAAACGGACAAAGCCCAGCTTATAAAGGAAACAGGCCGCGAACTTGGCTTTAATTCCGATGCGCTGGACGTTTATAAAATTTCTTCGCTTTTTTCAAACATAAAAATCGGGCGCTACGACTGGCGCAGCGCAAACGACCAGTACCAGAAACTTTACGAAGAATACCAGAAAGGACTGAAACTATATAACGCCGTAGACTTTGACGACCTCATCACCCTGCCCATCCGCCTTTTCCGCGAATGCCCGGATGTTCTGGCAAAATACCGGGAACGCTACAAGTACATAATGGTAGACGAATTTCAGGACACAAGCATTCAGCAGTACCAGTTTATGCATGCCCTTGCAAGCGAAAACGTTGCCGTAGTTGGCGACGATGACCAGTCCATTTATTCGTGGCGCGGTGCCAATTACGAAAACATCCGCATGTTTGAACGGGATTTTCCAAACGTAAAGGAAATCCGCCTTGAACAGAATTACCGTTCAACCGAAACGATTCTTGCAGCGGCAAACGGCGTAATTTCCCATAATACCAACCGCAAGGACAAGTCCCTGTGGTCTGGCAACGGTTCTGGCAAGCCAATTGAAATTTACATGCCGGAAAACGAAAGCGCCGAAGCCGATTTTGTGTGCGAAATGATTCAGTCTATATGCATAACAGAACAGCGCAAATATGACGATTTCGGCGTACTTATCCGCGCAAACACATTAAGCCGCGCACTTGAAGAAGCTTTCCTTCAGAACAACATTCCGTATACCATGAGCGGCGGAACGAGTTTTTACCAGAGAAAGGAAATTAAGGACATTATCAGCTACCTGCGCGTAATTGCAAACCACGACGATGACATTAACCTTTTGCGAATCATTAACACGCCCCGGCGCGGTCTTGGGCGCAAGGCAATTGAAGACATTTCTTCGGTAGCAACCGCCAACGACTGTTCCCTTTGGTGCGCAATAAAGTCGCTGCTGGCAGCAGAAACTGGCCGGCCTGTTTTTGAAGAAGACTGCCTTTTTGCAGACGAAGCAGAAGAAAATATAAACAGCAATTTTGAAGATAATGCAGAAAATGGAAATAATGGAGATTCCGGCGATATTTCAGATTCTTCAGCTAACAGCGAAAACGACGAAAACATTGACCAGAAAGAAATTGAAGCAGCCCAAAGCTATTCTGCAAAAATTTTCACCGTGCCCAACCTTTTAAGCGAAAAAACCAAGGCCGAACTGGCAAGTTTTGTAAGTTTGATAGAAAGAAACCGGCAGACAATGCTTAGCGGCAAAGGCCTGGCAAAAAAAATACGCGCCTTAACGGAAGAAATAAACTACTGGGATTTTCTGATTGCAGAAAACCCTAAAAGCGAAAAAGCCGCACGCTACAAGTTCCTCAATATAGAAAGCCTTATAAACTCGGTGGAAGTTTGGGAAAACAACCCGGACAATTTTGACAGCGGACTTTTTGCCTACCTTAACCGCATTACCCTTCTTAGCCGCGACGACATGGAAGACGATGCGCTTAAAGGCAAGGTAAACTTAATGACCATTCACGCGTCAAAAGGTCTGGAATTTCCGGTTGTGTTTATCGTCGGCTGCGAAGACGGAATTATTCCCCACGCAAGGTCGCTGGAAGAAGGCGACGGAAACGTGGAAGAAGAACGCAGGCTTTTTTACGTGGCAATTACGCGTGCCCGTGACAAGCTGTTTTTAAGCGCGTGCCGTCACCGGCGCAAAATGCAGTCTACCATAGAGTGTACGCCTTCGCCATTTTTGGACGAAATACCGAGCAATCTGGTAGAATACCACGAGCCGCAAACTCAGGTAGACGACCAGAGCGCACTGCAAATTCTTGAAAGAATGAAAGCCCGATTTGCAGGCAAATAGCCCGTTCTGCCCTTCAGCCCGTTTCTGTAAATTTGTTTACGTTTCTGCCCTTCAGCCCGGTTGGTTTTGCGTGCATGGCGTGCCGGGTTGAAGGGTTTGCTCAAACCCAAAAATGCCCTCTGCCTTACTTTTGCCTTATCCGCAGCAAGCGGGCTTTTCCGGCAGCAGCATTTATACATGTAAAAAAGAAAAACAGTAAAAAAAATTGCTAAAAATTCGCAAAATTTGATATAAAAAACACAGCTTTGCCCTTAATCTTTAGTATAGAGAGAATATTTTTTCCGGAGGAACAGAATTGCAAGGCAATCAGTGTAGTGGTTATTTTACCAAATTAGATGGCGAAGATTTTTACAAAATTGAAAATTACAACCAGATGGACGACTTTTTCATGACGATTACAAGCTCGTCAGACATCTGGAACTTCTGCTGGTCTCAGGGCGGCATTACGGCCGGCCGAATTGACTGTGACCACGCAATTTTTCCGTACTATACCGCCGATAAAGTGCAGGACGCCGCAGGTTATACCGGCCCGTACACCCTTATTGCCGTAGAAACCGCAGGCAGTACCGAAATATGGGAACCATTTGCAAAACTGCGCCCGGCAGAAATGTTTGAAAAAGCCAAGAACGGCAAGGGACTGGCAATTGTACGCAACATTTACAAAAACATTTCAGGCACAAAAGTCTGGTTTGAAGAAATAAACAACAACCTTCAGCTTTCATTCCGCTACGGCTGGACAAGTTCTGCCAAATACGGGCTTGTACGCATGGCAAAAATTGAAAACCTTGGCAGCGACAAAAAAGAGATTGCTGTTCTTGACGGCTGCCAGAACATTTTACCGGCATGCTGTACTGCGGATTTTCAGAACAGCAACAGCGTACTGCTTGACGCTTACAAAAAAACCGAAATTTCAGACCAGATTGCGCTTTTTTCCGTTTCTTCAATTGTTACGGACAAAGCCGAACCGAACGAAGGCCTTTTTGCCAATACCTGCTGGTTCAGCTTTGAAAGCCCACTGCTGCTTGACAAACAGACCCCGGAAAATTTCTGCAACTATCTGCTTAAAAATCCGCGCACCGACCTTGCAAAACTCGCCGGAGACTTTACGGATTCGGTCTATGCAGAAGGCGTAAACGGCAAGCGCCCGGCATGTTTTACCCTTAAAGCCTACGATTTAGGTGCAAAAGAAACCCAAAACTGGTTCATGGTTTTTGATACCAGCCTTGACGCTACACGCGCGGAAAGCCTTAAAAATTCAATTAAAAACCGCAGCGCCGCCACTGCCGACCTTGTTGCCGACATTGAAGCCGGCGTGCAGCTTATGCAGCAGTACATTGCCGCAGCCGACGGCGTGCAGAAAACCCAAAACCAGATGGTTTGTGCCCACCACAGTGCCAACGTTATGTTCAACGTAATGCGCGGCGGCATTTTTGCAAATCAGGGAAAAATTCAGGCAAGCGATTTCATCGATTTTGTAAAAATCCGCAATTTTGCAAAGGCAGAAGCCGCACGGCAGATGATTGGCGCAAAAGCAGGAACAGAGGATTTTTCAAAAGTTTACCTGCTTAACGAAGAACTTTTGGACGCAGCAAAACAAAGCGGCGACATGCAGCTTGTGCGCCTTGCAACCGAATACATGCCGATAACATTCTCTCGCCGCCACGGAGACCCGAGTCGTCCGTGGAACAGATTCAACATCAAGCTGCGGGATGAAAACCAGAACCCGATTTTGAACTACGAAGGCAACTGGCGCGACATTTTCCAGAACTGGGAAGCCCTTGCATGGTCTTATCCTTCATACATCAAGCAGATGTACAGCAAATTCTTAAATGCCACCACAATTGACGGCTTTAACCCTTACCACATAAGCAAGGCAGGCCTTAACTGGGAAGAACCGGACCCGGACAACCCATGGGCACAGATTGGCTACTGGGGCGATCACCAGATTATTTATCTTTGCAAGCTTCTGGAATTTTACAAGGCATACAAGCCTGCTGAACTTTTAAAGGAAATTAACGAACCTGTATATTCAACAGCAAACGTGCCTTACCGCATCAAAAGCTTTTCAGAAATTTGCCAGAATCCGCGCAGCACAATTCTGTTTGACCGTGATTTAAGCGAAAAACTGAAAGACAACGCAAAAAAATACGGCACCGATGCCAAGCTTTGGAGCGACGAACAGAACCAGCCGGTTTTGCAGAGTTTTTCTACCAAGGTATTGCAGCTGCTTATAGGCAAGCTTTGCAACTTTGTACCAGGCGGCGGAATTTGGCTTAATACCCAGCGCCCTGAATGGAACGATGCAAACAACGCACTTGCCGGTTACGGACTTTCTGTTGTAACACTCTGCTACATTAACCGTTTCCTTAACTTTTTAATAAAACTTTACGGCGACTGCAACGCAGCAGTTGAAATTGATTCAACTGTATGGGAATGCTTTGAACAGCTGGGCAAACTTTTTGCAGAATGCGATGCACTTAAATGTGCCAAAGACGAAAAACTTCGCTACGCATTTGTAAGCAAGGCCGGCACATTATTTGAAGCAGAACGCACTTCGCTTTATGCAAAAGGCTTTGCACGCAAAAACGTAAAAACCGAAAGTGCAGAACTCGTGCGCATTCTTGAAACAATTCAGAAAGCCGTAAGCACCACAATCATGCTTAACAAGCGCGACGACGGTCTTTTCCATTCTTACAACACAATGAAAATTGGCAGCGACAGCATAGAATTAAGCTACCTGCAGGAAATGCTTGAAGGACAGGTTGCAATTTTAAGCAGCGGCGCACTTGCAACGGCAAAAGAAGTTATAGAACTTGTAAACGCCCTTAAAAAAAGTGCCCTTTACGAACCGCGCCAGAATTCGTACATGCTGTACCCTAACAAAAAACTGCCGCATTTCTGCAACAAAAACACAATTCCGGCAGACCCAACCGCCCAAAACGCAATTGAACAGCTTAAAGGCACGCTCAATTTTGAAAGCGGCCGGGTAATTTTAAAAGACTGCAACGGCAATTACCACTTCAACGGCGAATTCCGCAACAAGGAAGCCGTAACAAACATTCTGAACAGTCTTGACGGCGCAGAAAAACTGAACGACGAACAGAAACAGACAGTTCTTGCACTTTACGAACACACATTCAGGCACCAGAACTTTTTGGGTCGTTCGGGCACATTCTTTGCCTACGAAGGTCTGGGCAGCATTTACTGGCACATGGTTGCAAAACTGCTGCTTGCCGTAGAAGAAAACATTCCGCTCGGCACAAGCGATGCAGAAAAAGCAGAACTTACAGCCCTTTACTACGACATTCAGAAAGGCATCGGCTTCAACAAGCAGCCTGAAATTTACGGCGCATTCCCTGCCGACCCTTATTCACACACACCGCACCTGCAGGGTGCAAAACAGCCGGGCATGACAGGTCAGGTAAAAGAAGAAATTCTTTGCCGCTGGAAGGAACTTGGCCTTTACATTGAAGACGGCAAGGCAGGCTTTAAGCCCGAATTCTTAAAAGCCGAAGAATTTGACGCAGACGGCAAGCTTGAGTTTACCTGGTGCGGCGTAAATGTATGCTACGTTATGCAAAAAACCGGTGCCGAAAAAGGCATGCAGGTAACTTATGCCGGCGGCAAAACCGAAAAAATTTCGGACACATGCCAGTTAACAGGCGCATTAAGCACCCAGCTGTTTAACCGCAGCGGCGAAATTAGCCAGATTACCGTTTACCTTGCATAAACAGCCGCAAAACTAAACCAAAAGCCGCAAGCTGAAAAAAAACAGCCTGCGGCTTTTTTTGTAATTTTTCAAAATTCTGCATTCAGGCTGAACAGCAAAAATATAATTTTACGTAATAAAAAATTAGCAATATAATGGAAATATGTCACAAATTACTGATGAAATTAGAAAATCCTTTAAGGCTGGCGATGACATTCGCGATGCCGGATTGACAACACCGGACGATATTACCCGGTTTGACAACATTTTTTACGGTTCAAACCGCGACTGGCAGAAACTGGACGTGTACCGCCCGGCCGGCAGCGGCAGCAGGCTTTTGCCGGTAATAGTAAGCGTACATGGCGGCGCGTGGACTTACGGCGACAAAGAACGCTATCAGTTTTACTGCATGAACCTTGCCCAGCGCGGATTTGCCGTTGTTAATTTTACTTACCGCCTTATGCCGGAATTTAAATTTCCGGCCCAGCTTGAAGACACGAACCTTGTTTTTGCGTGGATTTTGGAAAACGCGGAAAAATATGGTTTTGACGTAAAAAACATTTTTGCCCTTGGCGATTCTGCCGGCGGACATTTGCTTTGTCTTTACACTTCAATCTGCACAAATGCTGAATATGCTGCAAATTACCAGTTTAAAGTGCCGCAAAACCTTGCATTAAAAGCAGTTGCGCTAAACTGCGGCGTATACACCCGTAAAAAAGGCGAATCGGAACAGGACGATTTGCTTATGGCAGAACTTTTGCCCAATGGCGGCACGGAAGAAGAATTCAAACTGATTTCGGCCGTGGATTACGTTACGGACAAATTTGTGCCTTCCTTTGTGATGACGGCAAATCAGGACTTTTTAAAAAGCCAGGCACCGGTTTTGGTAAACAGGCTTATGGAAGTAAACGTGCCTTTTACCTTCCGGTTTTACGGTACGGACAAAAATCCGCTGGGGCATGTTTTTCACTGCGACATAAAAAGTGCCGCTGCAAAACTTTGCAACGACGAAGAATGTGAATTTTTCAAAAAATACATAGACTGACAGAGAGGTTTTAGATGAGTGAATTTTACGCAGACACAAGCGATGCAGTAACCGAACTTGAGAAAAAAAATCAGGCAACAATACGTTCGCTTGCAGGTGAATGTTTTGTATTGCTGGAAAACGACGGAATTTTGCCGCTGAAACAGGACACAAAAAAAATTGCCCTGTTTGGAAGTGGCGCACGCCACACAATCAAGGGCGGCACTGGTTCTGGCGACGTAAACACACGCGAAATTATAAGCATTTATCAGGGGTTAAAAGCAGAAGGCTACCAGATTACCACCGAAGCCCTTCTGGATAAATACGATGCTGTTTTGAAGCAGTCAGAAATTGACTATCAGGCTTTCGTAAAAAAAGAATGCGAAGAATTCCATAAAAACGAAGTTGCAGTTCTGTTTGAATCGCCCTACAAGCAGCCTGAATGGGCAAAAATTACTGAAAGCGACATAGAAAATGCTGAATGTGAAGTTGCAGTTTACGTAATTTCGCGCAATTCAGGCGAAGGTGCAGACCGCTACAACAAAAAAGGCGACTATTATTTAAGCGACATTGAAAGCGAAAACCTTGATTTTTTACGTAAAAAATACAAAAAACTTATAATTCTGCTTAACATTGGCGGAATTATTGACGCAAGCCAGATTAAGGCTGTAAATGCAAATGCCGTTCTGCTTATTGGACAGACTGGTAACATTGGCGGTTACGTTGTTGCCGACGTTCTTGCCGGTAAACAGATTCCTTCCGGCCGTTTAACGGACACCTGGGCTGCAAAATACGAAGATTATCCAAGTTCGGCAACTTTCAGCCACAACAACGGCAACATTGACGATGAATTTTATACTGAAGGCGTGTTTGTCGGCTACCGTTATTTTGACACTTTCGGTGTTCAGCCTGTTTACCCTTTCGGTTATGGCAAAAACTACACCAGCTTTACCCAGGAAATTGTAAAGGCAAGCGCAGACGCCCGGAAAGTTTGCCTTGAAGTGAAAGTTACCAACACCGGCGACACTTTCAGCGGAAAGGACGTTGTGCAGGTTTACGTTTCTGCACCCGGCGAAAACAAGCCTTTTCAGGAACTGAAGGCTTTTGCAAAAACAAAGCTTTTGGCACCAAAGCAAAGCGAAACCGTAAAACTTTCCTTTGATACGGCAAGCGCCGCTTCTTACTGCCAGAAATGCGCAAGCTGGGTTTTAGCCAAGGGTGAATATATTGTACGCGCCGGACAGGATTCCCGCTGTACAAAAGTTGCCGCTGTTTTCAGCCTGAACGATGATGCCGTATGCCAGAAACTTAAAAACTGCTTCGGTACTCCTGTAGACTTGAAGGAAATTACAGCACCGGCAAACGTTGCAGTTCCAGCCGGCATCTGCAACGACACTGCAAGCGCACCGCATTTTGAAATTGATGCAAAATCAATTGAATGCAAGGTTGCAGAATATCAGGGAAAACGCCCAATTTTGAAAGATACGAACCCGGGCAAAACAATCACACTGGACGACGTAATTGCAAAAAAAGCAACGGTTGAAGAACTTGCTGCCCAGCTTACAGTTGAAGAAATGGCAGATTTCTGCTGTGGTACGGCACGCAACCGCACAAGCAAAAAATCAGTCATCGGTTCATCATGGCGCCATATTCCGGGTGTTGCTGCCGAAACTTCTGAAATTCTTTCAGAAACACGCAACGTGCCGTGGACTTCGCTGGTGGACGGTCCTGCTGGCCTGCGCATTACGCCGCACTTTAAGGTTGACAGAAAAACCGGCGAAGTTTTGCCCGGCGGCGAAGTTTTCGGTACATTCTTCAATCCTTTCCCTGCCGATACGCCTGAAGACGCAATTGACTATTACCAGTATTGCAGCGCCATTCCGATTGCAACAACGCTTGCCAATTCATGGAACATGGAACTTCTGGAAGAAATGGGAAAAGTTGTGGGCGCAGAAATGAAAAAGTTTAAGGCACATTTCTGGCTTGCACCGGGTATGAACATTCACCGCAATCCGCTTTGCGGCCGCAACTTTGAATATTATTCGGAAGATCCCCTTGTTTCCGGCAAATGTGCCGCCGCAGACACAAAGGGCGTTCAGTCTTTTGCCGGTCAGGGAACAACAATAAAGCACTTTGCCGCCAACAATCAGGAAGACAACCGCAACTACTGCAACAACCACATGAGTGAACGTGCCCTGCGTGAAATTTACATTAAGGGTTTTGAAATTGCGGTTAAAGAATCACAGCCCTATTCAATCATGACAAGCTACAACCTTATAAACGGCATTCACACCGCCAACAGCTACGATTTGATTCAAAGTGCGGCACGTGATGAATGGGGTTTTGAAGGCGTAATCATGACGGACTGGTATTCAAGCCAGGATACCAGCTTTATGAACAATTACAAAACCAAGTACACATGGTCTTCTAGCGTTCAGTGCATTAAGGCCGGTAACGACTGGCAGATGCCGGGCTGCGAAGACAATATTGAAGACATTATTGCCGGTGTTGCCAAAGGCGACGAAATTACCCTTGGCGATTTGCAGTTTTGTACCTGCAACATTTTGCGCGTAATTGCCAAAATTGCGGCCAACAGCTGATTTTTTGCAGCAATAATTTTTGAGTAACGTGAACGGCACGGTTTTATTGAAAAATTTCATTGAAAAACGTACCGTTAATGATGAATGCTTTAATAGCCCTTGCAAACGGCAGTTTTAATTGAATTTTAACGCCGCCTGCAAGGGCTTTTGCTATTTGTTTTGTCGCTAACTGTTGCTTGATATAGGCAAAAAACTACGCCCATTTTTCTATAAGTTCAGCATGACGGATGTGCTGCGTGCATGGTTTTGATACATTGATTTTACTTGTAAAGCACCGGCAGATGGTGTAAATTCTTTTATATGATTAAATTACTTGCAAAACTTTTCATTAAAGATTATAAAAACCTTAAAAATCCTTCTGTTCGTACAAAATACGGCGTACTTTGCGCCGGTTTTGGCATTTTTTTAAACCTTCTGCTTTTTGCAGGCAAGTTCATTACCGGAAAAATAAGCGGTTCTATGGCAATTGCCGCAGATGCCTTTAACAACCTTTCGGACGCGGCATCTTCAATCGTTTCAATTTTCGGCTTTTCGCTTGCAGAAAAAAAACCGGACAGCAAGCACCCTTTCGGTCATGGCAGAATTGAATACATTTCCGGGCTGATAATTTCGTTTTTAATTATGAACATGGGCTTTGAACTTTTTACTTCTTCAATTGAAGCAATAAAAACGCCCAAACCCGTGCAGACCAGCGCACTTACCATTGGCGTTATGGTTGCGGCAATTCTGGTAAAACTTTACATGTTCGTTTACAACCACCAGACGGCAAAAAAAATTGATTCTGCCTCGATGGAAGCAACCGCAAAAGACAGCTTTAGCGATATGTTTGCAACTGGTGCAGCCCTAGCCGCTTCGCTTATTACGCCTTTCGTCAGTTTTCCAATTGATGCAATTGCCGGTTGCGTTGTAGCGCTGTTTATTTTGTACACAGGTTTTGGTGCGGCAAAAGAAACCATTGCCCCGCTTTTGGGCGAACCGCCTTCAAAAGAACTGGTTGACCAAATTGAAGAAACTGTTCGCCAGTTTGAACACATTATTGGCATTCACGATTTAATTGTACACAATTACGGGCCTGGGCGGCTGGTTATCAGCCTTCATGCCGAAGTGCCCGGCGACAATGACATTTTTATTCTGCATGACGAAATTGACCTTGCAGAAAAGGCATTGTACGATAAATTCAACTGCCTTGCAACCATTCACCTAGACCCGATTGATACAAAAAACGCCCGGCTTGCCGTGCTAAAGCAGCTTGCCTGCGAACTAGCCAAGGAAATTCACCCGGAAATTACCATTCACGATGTGCGCATGGTGCCGGGCGTAAGCCACACAAATTTGATTTTTGACGTTGTACGCCCTTACGACTGTAGCCTTAGCGCGGAAGAATTGCAGCGGCAGCTGTGGATGAAAATACACGAAAAAGAAAACGACGTTTACTGCGTAATTACGGTTGATAACCCGTTTGTTTAGGCAAAGCGAAAGCACGCAGACGTTTTAAGCCTTGGTTTTGCCGCTGCTAAGTTAAAATTTGGCCTTATTTGAATGAAAAAAGCCCTGCGGTTTTTAGTTTGCATAACGCACTTAAAAAACCGCAGGGCTTTTTATTTTTTGCTGCCGCTAAAAACTAAGCAACACATTTATACAAAAGCACAAAAATTACAGGCTTTTTGTCTTTTTCTTTACAGGTTCGCTTGTAAAATCAATTCCAAGCTTTTTCATAATTTTTCTGTCAACTTCAGAAAGCATTACGGTTGTATGAACCTGACTGCCTGCAAGTTTCGGCAGCTGTTCAATTGCCTTTTTAGCGTTAGGGTCTGTAATGCTAACCATTGCCAGTGCAACCAAAACTTCGTCCGTATGCAGGCGCGGATTGTTGCCGCGCAGGTACTTAACCTTCATTTCCTGAATCGGTTCAATAACTTCTGCCGGAATAAGGTGTACGTCGTGACTGATGCCGCCAAGATGCTTTACGGCATTTAACAGCAAGGCTGCACATGCGCCCAAAAGGTTTGAAGTTTTTGAAGTAATTATTGTACCGTCGGCAAGTTCAATTGCAGCTGTCGGTACACCTTCTGCGGCAGAACGTTCTTTTGCAGCAATGGTAACTTTACGGTCGGCACTGGTAATTTTTGCCTGTTCCATCAAAAGTTCAAGCTTAAAGCCTTCACTCTCAGAAGCTTCGTTTTCGGCAAGGCGGCCGAGCGTAGCGTAATAGCGGCGAATAATTTCCTGACGGCTTGCTTCGCAGCAGGCATCATCATCAATAATGCAGCAGCCGGCCATGTTTACGCCCATGTCGGTTGGCGATTTATACGGGTTGTAACCGTAAATGCCTTCAAAAATCTTATCCAGTACAGGGAAAATTTCAATGTCCCGGTTATAGTTTACGGTTGTCTTTCCGTAGGCTTCCAGATGGAACGGGTCAATCATGTTGACGTCGTTCAGGTCGGCGGTAGCGGCTTCGTAAGCAAGGTTTACCGGGTGTTTTAAAGGAAGGTTCCAGATTGGGAAAGTTTCAAATTTGGCATAACCGGCCTTTATGCCGCGCTTGTTGTCGTGGTAAAGCTGCGAAAGACAGGTTGCCATTTTTCCGCTGCCCGGCCCCGGTGCAGTAATAACAACCAGCGGACGTGTAGTTTCAATATAATCGTTTTTGCCATAACCGGCTTCACTATCAATAAGAGCAATGTTTGAAGGATAACCTTCAATTGTGTAGTGAAGATAGGTTTTGATTTTCATTTTTTCAAGTTTGGCTTTAAAAATATCTGCGGCTGCCTGCCCCTGATAATGGGTAATCACAACACTGCCAACCATCAGGCCGCGATTCTGAAACTCATCACGCAGACGCAGAACGTCCATGTCATAAGTAATGCCTAAATCGCCGCGCACCTTGTTTTTTTCAATGTCAATTGCGCTGATAACGATTACGATTTCTGCATAATCAGCAAGCTGCATAAGCATTCGCAGTTTACTGTCAGGCTGAAATCCGGGCAGAACACGTGAAGCATGGTAGTCATCGAAAAGTTTTCCACCAAATTCCAGATACAGCTTGTTGCCAAATTGAGCGATACGTTCTTTGATGCACTCAGATTGAATTTTTAAGTATTTATCATTGTCAAATCCGATTTTCATAAAGCAAAGTTTAGCACTAAAAAGACCAATAAACAAGTGATGTGCCGTTTTGCCCTGCAAAAATGCAGCAGAAAAAGTTTAAGTTTTTTGCCGCTTTTTTTAACACTCGTTTTCTGTTTTATACTGAAAAATTAGAGTTTTTAGAGAATTTGCGAGCGATTTTGCTTTTTCAAAGTTTCCAGAACTTCTTTAATTTTCTGGCACTGGTTCTGCCTGCAAATCAGCAGGGCATCATCCGTGTCAATAACTATCAAATCTTCCAGTCCCACGGCTGCAATCAGTTTTTTGCTGCCTTCAATAAGGGTGTTTTTGCAGTTAAGGGCAACAACATCGCCAGTAAAAAAATTATCATCGCAAAAATCGCTGTTCATGCGGCTAATTGCATTCCAGCTGCCCACGTCGTCCCAGTTAAAAGTCGCCTTTACAACCATAAGTTTTTTGCATTTCTGCAAAAGTGCCATATCCAAACTGGCAGAAGGGCATTTTTCATATTCTTCCTTTGTAAAAAGCAAAGGGTTTCTGGCAATTTTTTGGGTAATTTCAAAAATTTCCGGCGCAAAATAATTAAACTGCCGGTTAAAAAAGGAAATTTTCGTTGCAAGAAGGCAGGTATTCCACAAATATTCGCCTGTTTCTACAAATGCTTTAGCCGTCTGCAAGTCGGGCTTGTCCGTATAGCTTGCAACTTCAAAAACCGTTTCATCTTTGCGCGCAGTTCGGGCATTTTTAAGCTGAATGTAGCCAAAAGCCGTTTCCGCATAGGCTGGCGTTGTGCCAACCATTACAAAATGTTCGCCTTTCTGTGCAATGTCCGTGCACTGGTTAAAAGTCTGCAAAAAAAGTTCAGTATTTTCTATTCTGGCATCGGCGGCGCTTACAAAAACAACGCAATCGCCCATTTTTTCTTCAATTAAACCAATTGCCAAGGCCACAGCCGCAGCCGTATTTTGCGAACACGGCTCGCAGAAAATGTTCTGCGCCGGTATTTTATACAAATCGCTGCAAAGCTGGTTTTGCGCCAGCGCTTTATACTGAATATTTGTAATTACAAACAAATTTTCAGGTTCAATTGCAGCCAAAAGACGTTCCGCCGTAAGCTGAATCATTGTTTTGGACTGGTGAGTAATCGTCAGAAACTGTTTGGGAAGATTTTTCCTGCTTTTCGGCCACAGGCGTTCGCCATAACCGCCGGCAAGAATAAGGGCTGCAACTTTCATTACCTAAATTATACCACGAGTTTTGTAAACCGCAAGTTTTATTTATTTTTCATGTTTTTTTTTGTTAATGATTCAAATTTTAGTAAGAAAATTGGAATTTTTGGAGTTATTAAAGTTGTTTTGTCATGCTGAACTTTTAAATGCTGCCCGATATGAAAATAAGATTAAAATATTTTAAGAATTGTACTACTTTTTTAATAATATTCTAACGCAATTTTAATTGCCTTTTGTTAAAAGTATAAGTACCTTTTTGATATGAAAAATACAATTTTAAGAAATCAGGTTATTTTACCAAGCTGGAACGAAGCAAAAAGCTCAATTTTTCCAATCCTCGGCCCCTACAAAACTTCAAAAAACAAACTAATGGCACTTAAAAATCAGGACATTTTATGCATGTTAGTAAGTTCACAGGTTAAAATGTTTTTAGCCTGCTTTTACAACGGACAGGTCATTCCGCTAAGCCAGCATCTTTTGGCTCAATGGGCAATTACGGCTTCTGCCGTGCACCTTGCTGTTGAAGAAAACATGCAAAGAATTGCCCGTAACTGTGAACTGAAAAAATGCAGCAACGGCTGGTTTGATTATTACAGCGTGCAGGCCGAATTACCGGTTTTTAATGCGGCACTGCTGTTTTATAAACCTTTTCAGTTTGCGCTTCAGCAGAAATTTGGCGAAAGTTTTTGTGCAGTTATGCCGGAACTTACATGCGGAATTGTTTTTGACAGAAAAAATGCAGAACTTTATGCAAAAGCCATGCGTGACGACGTGCTTTTAACTTATGAATGTTCTTCAAAGCCGCTTTCTACGGAACTTCTGGAAATTTCTTCTTACGGCGTTGTACCGCTGGCAGACTGAACGTAAAAAAACTAAACGCAAAAAAAAAGACTTGAAGCATCTTCAAGTCTTTTTTTATGATTCAATCAAATAATTTCAGGTTCTGTTCTTAAACTTTTCTTGCAGCAATCGCTTTCCCTACATTTTTTCCAGCAAAAGTTCCCAGCTGGTTTTGCGGTTAAACACTTCCATTGGGTTTTTAAGCGGATTATGCCGCAGGGAATTGTGCTCGTCAATAACGCTCTGCATATCGGTAATACTGCTTTTAGTTAAATACGGCTCTTTAAGCGAAAGCAGGGAACCGTCGCCGGACAGATAAACCGGCAGCGGATTTTCAGTTTTACCGTCAAAAACAAGTGTTTCGCCGTCAAAAGTGTAGCTGTGCTTTTCAATGTTGCGGATATTTATGCCGCGGCCAACAACGCAGGTATAAACAATGTCGCCAACCTTCAAAAACTTATCCACTTCAAAAATCGTTGTATCATCATCTGCAATTGCCAGCACCGGTTCATAGTCAACATCGGCCTGCCAGTAGCGCAAAAAGTAAACGTTTTTATCGGTAAAATAATAGCAGCGCAGTTCGTTTTTATACTGCGGCGTTGCAATTTCTATGCCGCCAACATTGCCGCAGCAGCGCCAAAAACCCAAAAGCCTTGCACTGTTAGAATCAACATTTGCAGCATAATCTTTCAAATTTTCGTCATTCTGTTCACCGGCCTGCAAAAAAGCAGAACCGTGGCAGTAAAAATCAAGGAACAATTTGTCGTTTATTACGCTTAAAGGGTGCGCCAGCCGCTGCCTGCTGCCAGCATATTTTACGCGCAAAATCGTTTCACCCGTGTCCCGGTATTCCAAATTGGCAGGCAGAGACGCCGCCTGATCGTAATAGTAACCGTAAAAAGTTTTCAGCACAAAGTTCAAGTTGTTGTCACTGCCAACAATTACAAAACGCGATTTATTTTCCCAAATGCCTGCAAGCGGCGCAAGACTTTCATCCTGTCCGCCCTGCACCGGCACGGCAGCATTTTGCGCAAAGGCAAAAACATTTATAATTGAAAAAAATCCGCAAAAGGCAATTTTATAAAAAAAGTTTTTCTTCATCTTTTATTTTTCGGCATTTTGAATAGTTTCTATAGATAAGCCCAAGCGTGTTGGAATTTTATAAAATCTTCTATATTATATTTAGCTGTGCATGTTTGGGCACAGTTTTAATTTTTCAATTTATTTTAACAGGAAATATTATGGCAACCGTAACTTATCTGGCAAAACTTGGCGAATTGACTTTGAAAGGCAGCAACCTTAAGGAATTTGAAAGACGGCTGGTAAACAACGCCCAGCTTTACCTTGAAACAGTAAAAGCCCGCGTACTTTTGCGTGCCGGCCGCCTTTACATTGAAGGTCCGGAAGAAAGCGTACCGGCAATTGAATTTACATTGCAGCATTTAATAGGCATTACCGGCTGGGCACGCACCTTTGTATGCGAAAAAACCGTTGAATCCATAAAAGAAGCAGTTATGAAGACTGCAATTGCCGCAAAAGAAGCCGGTGCAAGAACCTTTAAAATTGACGTGCGCCGTGCCGATAAAAGTTTTCCGCTTAATTCGTATGAACTTGCTGCCGAAGCCGCCGCAGACGTTTTTGATCAGGGCATTTTAAGCGTAGACGTACACAAACCCGATCTTCTCATCCGCGTAGAAGTGCGCGAACGCTGCTTTGTTTATGACGACCGTAACAAAGGCTGCCGAGGCCTTCCGGTTGGTGTAAGCGGCAAAGGCCTGCTTTTGCTTAGCGGCGGCCTTGATTCGCCGGTTGCAGGTTACCGCATGATGCGCCGAGGAATGAAGGTTGACTGCGTTTATTTCCACGCCTACCCTTACACTTCAGCGGAAGCACAGAAAAAGGTGGAAGACCTTGCCGCGATAATTTCTTCTTACGGTGTAGACACCCATATAAACATCATTCCGTTTACGGAAGTGCAGATGCGCATAAAGCAGCGGTCGCCGGAAGAATTCAGTACGCTTATGCTGCGCATGTGCATGATGAAAGCGGCAAACCTTTTGGCAGCCCGGCTGGGTGCCCAGTGCCTTATTACGGGCGAAAGCCTTGGGCAGGTTGCAAGCCAGACAATTGAAAACCTTGCGGTTACAGAATCGGCATGTGCACTGCCGCTTTTGCGCCCGCTTGTTGGCCTTGATAAACAGGAAATTATTGATACAGCCGTTCAGATTGGCACTTATGATACTTCAATTTTGCCTTACGAAGACTGCTGCGTTTTGTTTTCGCCAAAGCACCCGGTTTTGCGTGCCAGCGTAGAAGAAGCAACCAGAATATTTGAAAAGCTTGAAGCCGACGAACTTATTCAGGCTGCCTACGACAACCGCGAAATTAAACGCTTTGCCGCCCGGGACTACGTGGCAGAACATTTTGCCGTGCCCAAAACCGAAGAACAGTAAAAACTGAACAATAAAAAAAGGTTTTAAAAACTGAAGTGCACATCAAAATGCCGTTTTTAGAACCTTTTTTTTCGTTTCAATTCTGTTCCCGCTGTTCCTGTGCAAGCTGTTCGCGCATGGCACGTTTTTTTGCACGCAAACTGCCGCTTGCCTGATAGCGGTCTGCTTCCCCGGATTCTTCGCGCCGCGCCTGGCTTTCAAGCTGAAAATCTACCATGCGCTTAAAAATATCCATAAGCGGTTCAGGGTTGCATGGACTGGTTAAACCTGCAGCCTGAAGTTCTTTTATTAAATAATAGCAGGATTCAATGGTGGAAAGACATTCGGCGGCAGGCTGAGTTTTAAACTTAAACTGAGACCTGTACGCGCTTGTAAACGAAAGTTTCTGCAAATTCCTTACGTTTGGACTGAGCCTCAGCATTTTTTTTGCAAAAAACCACGTGGAATCAACCACAAAAACCAGCAGCTGCCTGTTTAATCCGTCTTCAAGCACGCCGTTAGTACGGGCATAATTTGCAAAACTTTCTGCCGTAAAAGCATCGTCGCCCGGGTACAAAAGCATCGGAATATATGCCGGATTGTTTATAAGAGCGTTTACCCGGTTATTCCGGGTAAAATCTACACCAACAATAATTTCGGAATCGACAAGGGTAAGCTGGGAAAGACGACCGGTGCCGGTGCGCTGCTTGTAGGCTTCTTTTGGGTGCATTAAAAACACGAATTTTACACCGGTTTTTACCGGCTGAATGTACTTGCAGTAGCAGGTTTTTGCCGGCCTGAAACACTTTGGACAATGGGGCTCAAAATTATCTTTTGCTTTTTCTGCTTCAATCTGCGCAGCGGTTCTAACTTTAATAACATTCTTCTGCTGGTTCAATTTATTTCTCTACTTCAACTATGTATTTGGCAATTTGCGGCACGTCGGGCTTTACGTTCAGTTTTGCCAGACGAAGGGCAACGTTATGGGCAAAAATTTGGTCACGGCACAGGCGCAGGGCTGTTGCAGCATTTTTTTGTGGCGAACGGCTGAACCAACCCACCTCATTTTGCAGCACGTATTCAATGTTGCCCTTTTCCTGCCCGTGAATGTACGTTGTAAAAATACTTGGCTTCTGGCAGGCTAAAATCTGCATCATCATTGAAGCACCGGCTTTTGTAACAACGCAGTCGCTTATTTTTATCAGTTCGTGCATGTTGCCTACAAAACCCAGCACGTGAACATCTACGTTTTTATGGATTTTTGCCTGCCTGTTCATAATTGCATGCTGGCTTTTGTTGCGGCCGCAAACTGCAATAATGCTTATGTTTTCACCCGGTTCAATTTTGCGGCACAATTCGCCTAATATTTTGGCTGCGCCCGGCAAGCCTTCGCCACCGCCTGCAAGCAGTATGCATTTATTCTGAAGCGGTATGCCGTTTGCCGCCTTGTACCGGTCAATAACACTTGCATCAGTTTCGCAAAAAAACTGCGCACCAATAATAAAAGGAAAAACGCCGATTTTTTCTGCCTTAATGCCATGATTCTGCACCATTTCGTCTTTTAGGCGGTTTGAATAGGCTATGAAACTGGCATTTTTAACAAGATACCACGCCGGATGTGCTGTAAAAGGGTCTGTAATGTTAACGATGTAAGGTATTTTAGGATTGACAGCCTGTATTGCACGCTTTGCCGCAGGCCCAACCGCAAAATGAAAGCAGACAACCTTTGTAATTTGATGCTTTTTAAGTATCTTCCGCAAATAAAACTGGGTAACAACCGTACAGCCGGCCTTGCACAGGCGCAGCACAATTTTATTGGTGGTAATGTCGTAAAAAGCTGAATATGCGGCCGGCATGGCAGCGGTTGTAGCGTGGTAGCCATCTTCAAAAAAAGAACGGGCAATAACCTGTTTAGGGGCAAAACCCGGCATAAGCAGAACTTCTGCATTGTAGTTTTTTTCCAGTTCTTCCTTTAGTGCCATTGCCGGGGCTTTGTGCCCGTTACCAGTATTGAGGTACAGAAAAAGGTACTTTTCTTTTTTGGGGCGGCTAAAATCTTCCACATTAAAGCCCATACAAATACTTAAACGACAACCTGAAACCGTGGTTTATGTCATCGTGCAGGTTGGCTTTCCAGTCGGCATAGGCTTTATCAAGCCCGGCCTGATCTGCGGAATAAACGCCGGTTGGCAGCATGTTGTTCTGTACGCCGTTGTTTTTAATGTATTCAAAAGTATAGCCAAAGTTAAGAGTCATCTGGCCGTAATGCTGCATTGGCAAAGCATAAGCTGCATCTAAAGAACCCTGCCATACGTACATGCGCGTTTCAGACTGCATGAACATAAAATGATTCCACGCATATTCATAAGCACCGGTAGAATACGGATGATTCAAGACACTGCCATCGGTGCGCAGCGTGCCCGTTTGGGCAGGCAGTTTAAGGTATTTAATGGCTTCATCCGGCGATTTTTTAACCAGAAGCTCGTTTATGTTTGAATGGCGAATCATGTTTGCACCAAACGTAAGCTTTAAGTTGCTGAACGGATTAACCTTAAACTTGATTGCAATACGGTCGCTGTTTGGCGGCAGGTTAGAACCAATGGACTTACCATTATTCGTATAGTTCTGGTAATTCGTTCCGTTAGAACCAGTTACGTTATAGTTTGTGTCCAGAAATTCTTCGTGGCTGTACATATACGGTGAAATCATAGTGTAATTCATAGAAATTTCACTGAACGGCGAATCAATAGGACTGTAAACGAAACCCGTCATTGCACCAAAGCGCAGCTTGGTATCAAAACGCAGCTTGGCAATATCATTCATTGCCATATCATCAATAAATACGTCCGTATTCCAGCTGAAACCGGCAGCCGGGCGTATCTTGAATGCAAGGCCCATCTGTACGTTGTCGTTAAATGAACCGATACCCTGTGCAACCATGTAAGGCACAAAAGGCAGCATGTAGATAGGGTCAAAACGCTTACCGTAAACTACGTTTTCATAATATGAAAGCGTAAACCAGGGTTTAGGCGTCCAGTTGAACGAGTGCATCATAAGGAACTTGTTGGGTTTTACATCACTGCCTTCATCATTGGTTGCACCAAGCATAAATGCAGACTGGGTATAGTTCCAGTTATTGCGGCGAAAAACAACGGACAGGTTTCCGCTGTGAAATGCACCCGGGTTTAAGGAAACGCTGTCTTCGTAAAAAGGCCCAAAAGAATTGCGGCTGATGCCGCCCTGAAAATAAATGTTTTCGTTACCAATTGCAGTGGTAACGTTCATGTCCAAAAAGGCTTTGGCAAACTTCAAGTCCGTAGCATCGCTTACGGCATCATAATTTTTGTTTACAAACGAAGGAAGTGAATCTTTTTCCAAACCATCAGTAATAAGAATGTTAGACTTTACGCCAACGGTCATCAGTTCCGCTGCCTGAATGTCGCCAGCAACACCAATCTTAACATTGTATTCGTTGGCTTTTTCCTTAGTGCCGTTTTTACCCTTGGCATCAACCTTTCTGTTGGCCTGCCTGCCGTAATCGGCAACTTCAAAAACGGCATCAACGGTTTTACCAAATATCTGCTGCCAGTACGCATTGGCAATTGCTGCCTGATCTTCGTACTCGCTCTGCATAACAGTCTGCAAAAAAGAAGAAATAAGTTTTAAAGGATATGGCCTTAAAGGCGGAACGTTGCGGATAATTCCAAGATTTTCCCAGTTGGAAATATCCGTATAAATAGGATCGTTTGGATCAACACTAACTTGAGCCGCCAAAGGAAAAATAAGTGCTAACAAAAGCAACCCAAGCAAAAGTTTCTTTTTCGGCATCAGTAACTCCATTGTTTAGTTTTTTTATTATTTAAGCATTATACCATAGAAAAAAAACTTTATACAACACAAAACGCTACAGGCACAAGCAAATTGAATGCATAACCGGCTTGCAACGTTCAGCATGGTTTACATTCCCCATGCATTCCTCCGGCATATGCACAAGACATTTTTAACTCATTAAAATTCAGGCTATGTTTCTTGCTAAATCCCAAATTAAAAAAGCATTATTCTTCAGGTAATTTTCTAAATCTAAAAGCTCATCTTCAGAAAAACCGTAAGTTTTATAAAAAAGATTGTTAGGAAGTTTCCCTTCTGCAAAATCAAAGCCACCTTTATCATTTACTCTTTCAAAACGAACATCAATTTCATCAAAAATTCCGTTTTTATGAAATTGGTGCAATGTAAAGTTTTGCATCCATGCAATGTACTTCTGTTATGTCTGTCAGCCATTTCTGGTTCGGCAGTTCCGCCGTGAAATCACGGTCAATAATATTTGCAGGTCTCTGAGCCTTTTTGTCGGCTTTTGTCAGTCCGTCAGGGTTCCTGTTGCTTTCGTGAATCAGGTTCCCGAGCTACATTGCACGTTTTATTCCTTTCTGTTCCAGTGCAAGCTGCATCCTTTCAATTCCGTAATTGTGGTTGTCGGGATGCTCATCGAGAATTTTGTAGATTTCTTCAGTTCTGCAATTTCCTTCTGCAGTTCCTCAACGGTTTTTGGTTCTGCAGTTGATTTTTCCTTTTCAGTTTTTTGTTTTTCTTTTCTTTCTCCGGTCAATTAATGTTGCATAATTTATTCCCAGCTGCTGCACTGCTTTTTTTAGTCCAATCTCATCTGAAAGCGAAATTGCTTCTTCCCTGAATTCTCTGCTGTACCTTAGCATTCAAAATACCTCTCTTTATTTTCGTAAAATTTTAGGTATTTTTCGACTGCACTTTTATTGTATCATTCCAAAGACTGGTAAAAAAAATCCGACTAGACCTACCAAGCCTAAGATTAAAACTAAGGGAGACAAGAAATGAACACTTTTGAATTATTTTCATTGATTTTTTTGCTTTTGGATGAGCGATGGGAAGTCCACAAAGAAAACGAAGATTTAGGACACTTTTTAAGTGAGATGAATCCGTACCTTTGGGATGACATAGGCTCTGCTGATCCAGCTGTATATTCTGAATTCTTGGATTTTATGCAAGACAAGACTATTGGAGAAGATTTTGATTATTCTTTGGTTAGCCCGTATTTGGATACGATAGAGTTTTATCCAAACTTAAAGCTATATCTTTCTGATGTTGATAAAGAAACTTGGATTGATGCTGTTCATCAGCTCTTGAGTCAACCTCACAAAGGCGACTCTCACCAGATGGAACAGACAAAATGAGGTCTAAACTGATCTTTGTTTTGTAGGTTAGTGTATTATAGGGCATTGGTTTTCTCGTGCCCAGCGGATAACATCATTGAGTTTTGTCTGATAGCCTTTTGTTCCTTCGCTTTGGAGCCATGAAAGATTATCAAGATCAATGCGGAAGGTAATGGATTTTTTTACAGGCTTCCAGTACTTGAAATGCCCCCTTGAAAAATCCTCTTCTGTGAGTTCAGGAATGTCATCTGTGTTAATCTGACTGTCAGGAACGGCGTTTGCTTCACATTTCGCTATAAATTTTTCTAAGTCTGTCATAATACATTTTCCTTTCCCGCAATGTTGCAGGACGTGCAGAAATAATATGGGTACGGCCAGTCTCGGTATAGACAACTTGAACTACACTTAGTCCAGCTTTTTCCACATATCCTAAACCATTGTATCTGTCTTGGTTTTCTTCAGAATGATTTGCATCATAAATTTCGAAAAAATATGGATCATCAAAAACAGGAAGAATATCTCTAAAAGAAATTCCTATGTTGTTTGCATCTTTGTGCTTATATATGTTTGTTTCGTCTTTTTCAGACCACCATTCGAATTTGCCGCAAACAATAAGTTCACCTTTGGGCATTTTCTACCACCTAGATGTAATTATAGTTTGTATGTACAAAATTGTCAAACTTTTATTACTATATATAATGATAATTCTGTCTCCTATCCATTCTCCAAAAGCACTCCCCCCCCACGGATCTCGGAAGTTTACCGGGTCATTTACTACATAGCTGAACCAGTTCGAGCCGTCCCGGATCGGGTCTACGGTAGTGAACCGTCCGCTCGCAGGAGAATAGTCCCTGAACCCGTAATCGTACAAACCAGTGCCGCAATCAAATACTTTTCCGCAGTAGCCGAAGCTCAGGCCGCTTTCCAGGCTGCCCAGGTATGGCGAACCGAACGCATCATAGCTGTATACCGGGTCTCATTTTTTTGTCCTCAGCTACATTTATTAAAATTCATAGAAACTTCATTGAAGTTTTGAGGATTCCATATAATATCAATTTTATACTCATTATTTTTGTCATGTAAAATTAACGGGTTTTCAAGGTTAGAGAAATGAAATTCTAAATCTTCAATATTTCCAGTTTCTAAAATTATTGATTCTTTATTAGCATTATAAATCGACAGAACTTCTTTTTCTAAATAATCTAAGAACCTTAACTGATTTATTGCGGTTAACATTCCTCGCAGAGATAATCCATTTAATGTAACTCCACCTCCAATAGGAGTAAACATTTCTTTATCAATTTGTAGCATTGGAACAATATGATGTTTATGAAAATTTTCTCTTTCTTCATTTGTTATTTCACGACCTAACTCTAGACCTTCAATTTTATGACTTTTTAAAAGTTCTGGAAAATTATCCTTTATTATTTCCATAAGTTTTATATCAGACCATTTTTCATGTTCATCTACAGTCAGAAAATATGCGACATCATCTGTTAAAAAGCAGTATAAAATTTTTCCTGTTCTCTCAGCAAAAGGTTCGTCCTTTGAAGTTTCCTCTTTTCCTAAATGCAAATGCGTAATTCCAAAATCATACAGCATGCTATCAGAAAAATGGGCATCGATTATTTTTTTACTTAAATAATTTGTAATTGTTTCTCCTTTTACGATTTTATTTTCAAGAACTTCCAAGTTTTTTTGCAGTTCTTTAGGACATGAAAAAGTTTTTGCTTTAAGAATCTTACGTGGTCTTGGTACAGGAATTCTTTCTATCAAATTATAAAATTCAGCGATGTAACTTACATCTTTTTCTTTCGAAGAGAATTTAAATCCGTCTGCTTTTAATCTTTGAACTTCGTTTTCTACACATTTATAGAAATCACCTCGCAAATCCAATTTTAAACTCACTTTTCAATCTCCTTTTTTACCATTCGTTTTGCATCTTCTAAAAGTGGTTTCTTTGTGCTGGAAGCTACGAATAAACAGCTTGAGACTTTACCTTTAGCAAGTAATTGGCTTACCCCCTGTTTTGCAGGGGGTATTTTTAGTTGTTACCGTATTTTCTAACTAATTCGCCCAGAATAATTTCTGCTATAACATCGTTGTTAGATGATTTCTGAGTTGTTTCTGAATGACAATTATAGTGTACGGTTATCATACCTTTACTTTCGATGTAATACCCATTGTACACTTTGCCATTAACTTCTGTAGAAATGTCGTAACGACCTGGAATGAAATAATTTTGCATTTGTTTTACCTCCATGCAATTCTTCTATTTATGGGAGTTTCTCGTAAATAAAAGTTGATGTTAAATCATCTTGCATGGAAGTTTTTTCAGCAAAATTCTCTACTCCATTCTCTTTATCATTTTTCAATGCAACCGACAGGTTTATTCTTTTTCAAACTTATCTGCGATAAAATCTGCTGATTCTGCCCAAAGTGCATTTTCTGGTGTATGAAGAAGTATACAAGTCTTGCTTTTTGAAAACAGAAGACAGGCATCTTCAAATGAAATATTTTTACGCCTCGCAATTTCTCTTGTAACTTCAAGAACTGAAAGACAAATATTCATTGTTACGTCTTTTCCGTTATATGTAAAAAGTTCAGGCATAAACACTCCTATTGATTAAAACTAATTTTTCAATTGCTTTTTCTGTATGAAAAGAAACTTGATTGTTAACATCATTAAATTTTAGTCTTTCTACGGCTTCATCTGCTGTTATTGTACCCAAAAGATAAAGTTGAACTGTTTGCATTGTGTTATCGTCTGCAACGGGACCAATTACAACATCAAAATCATGCTGGATTCCGCCTTTAGATCGATTCAATTTTATGAACTCAAGCCATTCTTTGCTTAACGAATCAAAATGTTTTATTTTCAAATTCGCAGTTTCTTCAAAAACATATTTGTAAACATAATTATTAGAAGTACCGTTTCGCAACATCTGGCGATAGGCCCAGTCTTTCGCCTGTTTTTCAAGAACTGTCGTATAAAATCCTTTTCCAAAGTCACGACGGTTCTGTGATTTTGATAAATCAATTTTTTCAAAAGAAAAATCTGAACCGTGATATAAAAACAGATTCTTGTTTTCAGAAATGATTTTTTCCACAAACTCAATCACACTTTCTAATGCAACCTGATGCAAATATTCGTGCTGAACAAGCATTTTTTCCATAATGTGACTGTTATGAAAAAGTTCAATAGTTTCCTGATATGAGATTTTATGCTTTTCTGAATAACTTTCTGCTGACAAAATAAAAAGGAATTCAATATCAGATTGTTTGCCCATATTCTTACTCCATTTCCTTTATCATTTTTTCAATGAATTCAATTTCTTTCTTTTATTGTATTCTCGATATAGTCTATTTCATCTTGTGTTAGTCCAATTAAATCATATAGCAGCTGTTTTAAGTCCAGGAGTTTTTTTTGGTGTCATCAAAGACTTCCAGCCATTCCAGCTTTAATTAAATTTTTTTTGAAAAACATCTCCTTATTATTATATCATTATAAATTTTTTATATCATTTTGTAATATTTTCATACAGATATTCTTGTTTATCACGTTTTAAACACTTTTCATTGTATTTATTGGATATAATGTTTGGTAAAAGTCCAGCAAGAAAACCAATAACTAATGGAATTGCCCATTCTATCATTTTTATAATCATTTTCCGTTTCCTTCCACAACGGCGATTTCTTCCTCGGTCAGTCCGTAAAGCTGGTATACAAGGGAATTAATTTCTTTGTTTTATATTTTATGATGTTTATTTTTCTATCATAGAAATCTATTTTATTGATCTACCTCTTCCTTTAATTCAATAAAGGTGTCTAACAAGTTACGAATTTGAGCTTCTTCATTACTACCCTTTGTACTTAAACGTAATAATGGAAGATTTATCAATTCAAAAATCTGATTTTTCTTTTTATCTCTTTCAGATTGCTTTGTTCCCTTCTTGTGATAGGTATACCCATCAACTTCAATTCCAAAGAGGATTTCCTTCGTAACTCTGTTGTAAATGATAAAATCTACATGAGACCAGCTTCTATTTGCATATTCCGAAAGTTCTTCAGGCAGTTCTCCAAGGAATTTCTTATTCACGACATCTTTCAATGGCATTTCAAACACAAAGCCAAATCTTGAATATCCAGGTTTTTCTAGAATTTTAGTGAGTAATGCGTTCATGGCATTTTCTGAATCAAACTTTGAGATTTTCTTGGATGACTTTAAGAACTGAAGTTTAGCCTCGTTTTCTCTTGTATAGAAAAAATCGAAAATAGAACTGACTTTGCTTTCTTCAATTTCAAAATTGTTGTATTGAATGTATTTCAACAAAGCCATTAAGTTTGAATTTTCAGGCTGCTTATTTCCAGATAAAACTATGGCAAGTTTTTTCTTGGCGCGGGAAATGGCAACATTCAACATATTTGAGTCATCTGCAAATTCAGTGATTTCATTATCAGTTGTTGAAATAATAATATTATCTTTTTCTCTACCCTGATATTTGTGAACTGTTGCTGCATCTATTCCGGGAAGGAAATACTTTATAGCACTAACCTGATTATTATACGGAGCAATAATTCCAAGACTGGCTTTATCTTCATTAGAATAATGAGAGAGGATTTCTTCCTTTATTACGTCTATCTGCCTTTGATTGTAATGGTCTTTACAGAAATTTCCTTTTGCAGTCTTAATGGCTACAAGCACATCTTTTTCGCCTCTGTCCTCAGTCATAATCAGAAGTTTTCCGCCATAAAACTGCTGGTTACAGAAATTAATGATTTTTGGGTGACAGCGGTAGTGTTCACGAAGTAAAGTCTGTGGTGTATCAGGTAAAACCTGTTCAAGAGATGAAAGAAAACTGTTTATGTAATTGTAACCATTAGAAAGTCCTGTCTTATCAAACAATTCTTGAACAAATTTCTTTTTACTTTCTTCTATGACATTAGGAAGCTGCATTTTATCGCCAACAATTACAGCATTTTTTGCACATGATAATGCTAAAGCCCCTGTTACGACATCAACCTGCGAAGCTTCATCCATAATCACATAATCGAAAAGGAAGTCCGTTCCCTGCCCTATTGTTGCTCTTGATGAAAATGTTGTGCTTAAAATAACTGGATACTCTGTAGAAAACGCCTTAGGATTTAAATAAATTTCTTTCAAATCATTAAACTGCTGTCTTGCAGGATTTTTTAAATATCTATTAGCAATCTTTAAACGCAAAACTTTTAAACACTCATCATAAATATCAGAAGGATTAAAACCATTTACAATATTTTTCTTTTCAACCAACTCGTTTTCGAGCTCTGTTTTTTTCAAAGGATAGTAAGTTGATTTTATTGTTTCGATTGCTTTTTCAGGATTAACAGTCCAGAACTTTCCTGAACCAATTCCGTACTTTGTTTTTAATTTGAGTTTCTTAAAAAATCCAAGAGTTTCTTTTTCTGCATAAACAAATTGAATGTTTTGAAGTAACTCCATTAATTCAGAAGAAGACTTTCTAAGTAATTTCTTATTTTCATATATATTATGAGGTGTTGAATCAAAATATTTAGTTTCGATTTCAAGAGAAGCAAGTTCAGTTTTAATTGTAGAAATGCGTTCGTTTACTTCAAAGAATCTTCCAAGCCTGTTTATTTCTTCATTCAATGAAGGTGAAAAATCAGACAGTTGAGATTTCCATTCATTTAGGCATTCAGGATAGAACTGCTGCTGATTTTTTAGAAATGTTTCAATATTCTGCCTTTTTCCGTGAGCAGCACAGATAAATCCAAGTCCATATTTTTCAGAAACAAGCTTTTCATAAACATTTGCAGTTGCATCATTGTTATTAGAAACAATGAGAACTGTTTTGTTGTTCATCAAAAGATTTGCAATGATATTCAGAATTGTCTGGGTTTTACCAGTTCCCGGAGGTCCCTGAATGATACTAACCTGATTTTTCATTGCCGTACTTACAGCTTTGAACTGGCTGTTATTGCAACCGAAAGGAAATATAAGAGTAGACTTTCCCCTTTCTTTTTCAATCTTCCCTTTTTTGGGATTAAGATACCGAGCAAGAACAGAATGATCATTTATGAAGCGTGTTTTTTCCAAGTTCTTTACCAGCAGATTCTGCCCATCATCATTTTTAATATCACTGAATTGAGCCATTTGAAGCAAATAATCAAAAACTGTAGCTGATTGCTTGTCTTTAAGACAGTTTTTTATTACCTGAACGTTTTCTTTTTTATAATGAAAAGTACGCTGGTCGCCAGTAAAATTAATATTCCATAAACCTGTTGCATTGTCGTATGAGATATTTTCAATTTCTGTAGTTCTATCTCGCCTACCGTATTTGTCGGTAAGAAAGATTATGTAATCTGTCTTTTTCATAACTGCGCTTTTTTATTTATTGAAAAGAATTTCAATTAAATTTTCCAATATCTATATTAGCCTTATTATACTACGATACATTATCATATCAATCAATGTGATATTATTTTCTAATTTTAGTTCTTTCCTTTTTCAAATAAGGAAATATTATCTATTTATTTTGTGTATACAGATTCATGATTTTTTATTCTAATTTTTGCAATTCAAAACAGACGATAACAATTTTATTCAAGTTATTGCAATTTTTATAACAACTGAATTTTCTTAAAAATCTTCAGCTAAAATCTGCATAGCATTTTTTTATAATTCCATTTAACAGCCTTAAGATACTTTGTCTCAAGGCTTAAGATACTTTGTCTTAAGCCTTGTCTTTATTTAATTAAATATACAGAATAAAAATTATTAAACTTTAGTTAAATTTTACTTAACAATTAAACTAAAGTTTAATAAATTACTTAACGAAGGGACTGCTCCACCTTACAATACAGGAAGGATTCACAATCCTTTGATTATATGCGTTAAAAACTGGAGAAACTGATGACAGAAACGGAAGGTACTTTATTTGCAAGGAGGGTAAAACAATTAATGAAAGAAAACCGCTATTCACAAAAACAGATTTGTGAACTGTGCGGTATTTCGGAAGTAGCATTCAGCCGGTACATGACAACCAGCCGCCTGCCAAAAGCAGAAACACTTGCCAACATTGCAAACATTCTGCACACAACAAGCGACTACCTTACCGGCAATGATGCAAACTATGATTACGACCAGTTAAAAATTCTTCTGGCTTCAAGCAAGGATAATCTCAGCAGAAACCAGAAAAAAGAACTGATGGATATTCTTATGAAAGAATATGAAGATGCTGAAAAAATTTAACCGTAAGGAGGGTTAATGGAAGAAACCGACAAGGAGTATAAGATGCCGGCATGGCGCGTAAATGAAATTATTTATCAGGCTGTCAGGCTGCTTAATGACATGGAATATTACAAGGATGATTTTGACTACAGAAAAATGATTATGAAGTACGGCATAAGGCTGAAAAAATATTCTGCTTTAAGCCCGGAATCGCTGGAAAAACTTCAGGCAATTTCAATAAGCATCTGGAAGGAAGGTCTATGTACCGTGTTTCCAAACGAAGAAACAAACCAGACATGCAGCCTTATTGCCTATAACGACAGCAAATCTGCCAGCGAAATTATGACCATTATCATGCATGAGTTCGGTCATATATTCCTTAAGCATACTGAACAGTGCATAAATGCGGAAACGGAAGCCTTTTGCTTTGCTACCGCAATGGTTCTGCTTTTAACGCTGGAAAGTCAGTTTCATCTTGGGAAAAACGTTATTGAAAAAAAGGGCAAGAAGTTTTTTCTTAAAAACTTTGAAAAACAGCTTGTAAAACAAGCCTGCTGACAGCGGCAATATGCAGAAACTGCAATTTCTATAAATTACATAAAAAAAGCACATTTTTGCAGATGCTGCAACACCTGCAAAATGCGCCTTCGGTCAAAGATTCTTTCATGAAAATCTTCTAATGTTATTGGAAATGATTTTAATACATGATTGGTCTTTATGTAAAGGGTTATTGTAACGGCAATTATTCCGTTAACTTTATTTACGGCGCAGATTGATGCGCCAAAGGACTTATTATGTTAGTTGTAAAAACATTAAAAAATCCACTGGTTTCAAATCCGGAAAAAGACGGATACTGTTTTAAAAGCAGCTGCAATCAGACTCTTACAGAAAAGGAACTTGCAGCAGCAATGGCAGATTACAACTCTTCTTTTACAGAAGCAGATAATACCGGTATGCTTAGCATACTTAACGCTGTTGTTGTAAATTATCTTGCAAAAGGCTACAGCATTGAACTTCCTTTTGGCACTTTACGTCCTAATGCAACTGGTACGTGTGCCAGCATTCAGGACAGCTTTAGTTTAGGTACCGGTAACAACCGTTTAAATTTCCTGTTCAGTGCAAATTCCAAAAGCTTAAAGCACATTAAGGCAAATCTTAACTATATGCAGATTCCGCCAGACAGTACAAAGGAAGCTAAAATATACCGTCTTTCTTCCCTGAAGGATGATGCCAGCGAAGACAGCGAGCTGACTCTTTCTGCCGGTAAAATACTGCGTCTGCATGGCAGAAACCTTAGTTTTGATATAGATGATTTAAGTCAGGGTGTTTTTTTTGAAAATGAGAACGGCAGAATAAGAATGGAATGCTACATCAGACGCGGTACAAATGTCATCGATGTTGCTGTTCCATTAAATGCGGAAGCCGGTGATTACAGCGTTACGGTTGTAACCAAACCCGGCAAAACTTACTTTACAGCATTCATTGATTCAATTGTAACAGTTACAGCATAAACGCCTGCAAGTTTATGGCACAGGCAGCATTCTCTTTTTGCAGAATGCTGCCTTTTTTATTTCCGGTTTGTGTGCATAATGCAGTGCAATCAGTCCTCCGGCACACACCGGCTATACTTTGAAAAGGTCTATCTGGCTGCCGATTTTATCAATGGAAGCCTGCACTTTTTTGGAAACATCGCCAAGGGCAACGCCGGTTGCGTTTATTTTTTTTGCACCGGCGGCCATTTCGTTCATGCTGTCGTTCATGGAATACGTTGCCTGCTGCAATGAATTCATTTCGTGCATGATTTTTTCGTTTTTTGAAGACATGGCTTTAGAAGCACTCTGAACTTCTACCGTGCTGTCGTTCATGTTTTTAAGTGCTTCGCTAATCTGGCGCGAACCTGCATTCTGTTCAGTCATTGCGGCTTTTATCTGCATAACAAGCACGTCAGTTTCCTTTATTTTGTCAGAAACCGCCGTAAATGCTTCGCTAGATTCGGTAGAAGCAGAAACTACTTCCGTAATTGAATCCTTAATTTTGTTAAGCTGTTCGCCAATGGTTTTAGACTGGGCAGAAGAAGTTTCCGAAAGTTTACGGATTTCGTCTGCAACAACGGAAAAGCCCTTGCCTGCTTCGCCTGCATGGGCTGCTTCAATTGCCGCATTCATTGCCAAAAGGTTTGTCTGTTCTGCAATGTTTGCAATTGCAATGTTTGCTTCAAGAAGCATCTGCGACTGGGATTCTATCTGCTTTATGCGCTCGTTTACGTCCTGCTGCTTGGTAAAGCCTGTCTGGGCGTTGTACGAAAGCGTATCGAATGAAGAAGCCATTTTGTCCATGGAATTGTTTACGGAAGAAATGTTTCCTATCATTTCTTCTACGGCAACGGAAGCCTGCGAACCCCCTGCCGACTGGCTTTCTATCATTGTATCAAGGCTTTTTATGTTTTCAGAAATTTCGTGCACAACCTGCGCCGCCTGGGCAACGCTTGTTCCCTGTGCCTGTATCTGCTGGTGTATGCCGTTAATGTTGGCAATTATCTGGGTAATTGCGCTTGTAGTGTCTTCCGTTCCTTCCGAAAGTTCGCTGCCGGTACTGCTTAATTCTGTTTTTGTTTCCTTTATTTGCCTTACAATGCCCTGCAACTTGTCGCAGAAGGCATCAAACTGAACTACAAGGTCGCCGATTTCGTCGCGGATGAGCAGTTTTACGCGCTTGGTAAGGTCTGCTTCGCCGGTTGCCATTTCGGTAAGGAAGTTTGTAACGTTGTAGATTCGCCACATAAGCCAGCGCACAAAAAGGTAGCAGCCAATTATAAGAAAAACGTCGAGAACGATTATGATTGGCGTTACGCTGGCAACGGTTGATTTCATTGTCTGGTTTACGGTTTCCTTGCTTTTGGCTACAAAAACCATGCCGGTTATTGAACCGTCGCCGGAACGAAGCGGCACGTAAACTGAATCGTATTCCTGCCCTGAAATTATGTTTTTCCCTTTGTATTCGCCTCCGTTTTTAAGGACGGTTTTTTCTATTTCCGGGTTTTCAAGCTTTGTGCCTACAAGAGTTTTTCCGTTTTCTGCCTTTATTGTCGTTGCAACCCGTAAGTTGTCTTTAAAAATCGTAAACTCTACGCCATAACTATCCTGCACAACGGACTGAAGGGAATCGCCCTCTTCCGTATCTGCGGCAAAATCGTAGCCGGTTACAATTACGCCGGCAAGTGCGCCTTCCTTATAAACCGGGGCTGCGGCAAACATTGCGTATGGAATGTCTGCAATGCCGTCTATTGCAGAAAGTGGTTTGCCGCGCAATGCGGACTTTACGGCAGAAGCAGAAGAAAGGTTTGTTCCGCTTGCAATGCCAAAGCCGCCGCCGGGTAAAACCGTGCCGGAAGCATCAGTAAGTGCCATAAAATCAAGGTCAACCTTATCGTTAATGCGTTCTGCTACGCGTTTAAGCGCATTAGAATCTTTTGAAGCCATCGCATCAGCAAGATCAGCATTGTCTGCAATAAGGTTTGCAAAAATAAGAAGGTCATCATCCCATGTCTGTATGGTGGTTTCTACGCCGACTGCGGTTTTTTCAAGTGTTTCTTCTATGGTTTTCTTAAAGCCATTGTTAAAAATAACAAGCGAAACTGCTGCAACAATTACGCAGCAGCTAATCATTGAAATGCCAGTAAGCAGAACAAGTTTGGCAGAAATCTGTACATTGCGTTTAGCATTTACATCAAACCTATCTAATTCTTTTGCCATTCAAAAAATCTCCATTACAAGGGTTGTACCGCATGGTACAAAAGCTCTAAAAATTCACTTTTTTAGAATGTTTTTTAGAGTAACTGAACACAATGGTATTTTGAAAGTTCGAATAAGTCAATTATATTTAAAGAAATTTATTATTTTGGATATATTAGAGATTTTTAGGCGATAGAGAAATTGCGGTTTGTCCTGCCTTAATGTACGCATTTTCTGTTTAATGGAAATAAGAGATGCCATTCTATTTTCCTTTACTTTAAAAGATTCCGGGACAAGCCCGGAATGACGCAAATTAAACCTTTTTAAGGCACTTTGCATTTATCTGCTTTTTACGCTAAACTTAAAAATTATGAAAATAGCTATGTTTACCGATGCATACTTTCCGCGCATAAACGGCGTTGCAATTTCCGTAAAGTCCTACGCGCAGGAACTGACAAAACTTGGTCATCAGGTATGCGTTGTTTGCCTTGAATATTCTGAAGAACAGCAGAAAAGTGCACTTTTTAACAGCAAGTCCGAAGATGAAAAAAGCCCGTTCAAAATTGTCCGCGTGCCTTCTACATATTTAATTTTTTCTAAGGAAGACCGGGCAGCACGTTTTGACAAGTGGATGTTTGTTAAAAAGCAGATGAAAAGCTTTAAGCCCGATGTCATTCACATCAATTCTGAATGGGTAATTGGCTATTTTGGCGCAATGTTTGCGCGCAATTACCACGTGCCTTATGTTTTTACTTTTCACACGCTTTGGGAAGATTACCTTGCAAACTACATGCACATTCTGCCCAAAGGCGGCTGCCAGAAACTTGGCCGCGACGTGGTTAAGTTTTACCTTAAGCGTGCAGACGAAATTATTGCACCTACCAGGCGAATTGAACAGGTTGTTGCCGACTACAAGGTTAACCGGCCTGTTGATTTGCTTCCTACCGGCATTTCTTCTGAACTTTTCAATTTTAACCTGCTGCGTTTCAAGCAGATTCAGCGCAAGCTTTTTTCAAAATTTCCCCAGCTTAAGGGCAAAAAAATTCTGCTTTACGTTGGGCGCGTTGTAAAAGAAAAAAACCTTGCCTTTCTGCTTGACGTTTTGAAAGAAACCGTAAAAACCAGCCCTGACACTGCCCTGCTTTTTGTTGGCGGCGGCCCGTATCTTGAAGATTTGGAAGATTTGGCCAAACAGATGGGGCTTGCACAGAATACGGCTTTTGCCGGTTATGCTGCCCGCGAAGATTTGATTTATTTTTACAGGTGCGGTTCAATTTTCGTATTCCCTAGCCTTACGGAAACACAGGGGCTTGTTACCATTGAAGCAATGATGGCAGGTCTGCCGGTTGTTGCAATTGGCGAACGTGGTACGCTGGACGTTATGCAGGGCGACAACGGCGGCTTTATGGTGCAGAACGACTTGCAGGAGTTTACTGAAAAAGTTAACGCCCTTTTGAATGACGAAAACCTGCGAAAACAAAAGGCCGCAGAAGGCGAACAGTGGTCCAAGCAATGGTCCATAAAAGAATTAACGCCCAAACTTGTTGAATTCTACCAGAAAGCCATAAACACAAAGCAGGAAGAACTTAAAAAAATAAGCGAATCCAGAAACAGAAGCGCATCAAAAGAAAATTAGGAAAAGGTATAGCAATGACCGGCGAACAGAAAGAATGTTTTTACAACCTGCTGAACAAGGCGGAATGTCTTTATACCGGCAAAATTATGGCCGATTTCGGCATTCAGCATTTTGTAAGCGATGTTGAACCGGGTACGGCCGTAAAGGAACAGCCTTTGGTGCAAATGCCGCCGGCTGAACAGCCGCAGATTGTAAAGGTTGCACAGCCTGCTGCGCCGGTACAGGCAGAAAATCCGCAGGACGTAATGCAGCAGCTTGATTCAATTGCGCATAAAATTGCCAGCTGCCAGCGCTGCCAGCTTTGTGCCGGAAGGACAAACACTGTGCCCGGCATTGGGGTTGCAAGGCCGCTGGTAATGGTTATTGGCGAAGCACCCGGCCACGATGAAGACGTGCGCGGCGAACCCTTTGTAGGGGCAGCCGGCCAGCTTTTGGACAAAATGCTTGCATCCATTCAGCTTGGCAGGCACGACAACTGTTTTATTGCAAATATTGTAAAATGCCGGCCTCACGGCAACCGCGACCCTTTGCCGGAAGAAGCGGCGGCGTGCGCCAGTTTTTTGCAGGCGCAGATACACATTTTGCAGCCGCGTTCAATTTTAACTGTCGGCCGCATTGCCGTGCAGAACCTTTTAAATACTTCAGTTGGAATAAACCGTTTGCGCGGCCAGTTTTACGAATATAACGGCATACCGCTTTTGCCCACTTACCACCCAAGTGCCCTTTTGCGTAACGAAGACCTTAAACGCCCGGCCTGGGAGGACTTAAAATTATTCCGCACAAAACTGCTTCAGATTGACCCTGAATATCAGCAGAAATACCTTAACGGCGGTAACTGATGCCTAAATGGATAGAAGTTTTAATTGACGTTCCGCTGAACCAGAGTTTTACGTACCTTGCACCCGAAAAAGGCGAATGCAAAATTGGTATGCGTGCCGAAGTTTTTTTTGGCAGGCGTAAAATGCCAGCGTTTATAATTGAAGTTTTAGACGAACTGCCACAAAACCTGCCTGTTGCAAAAGACAAAATTAAGCAGGCCTTGCGCCTGATTGACAGTGAACCGATTTTTAACAGGCAGACTGCTGAACTTGCAAAATGGCTTAGCAGTTACTATTTGTGTTCACCCGGTGAAGCCTTGGCAACCATGCTGCCCAACGGCAGGCGCGAAAGCAAAACAGCCGGTGACGCATTTGTTTACGACGAAACCGAATACACCGCCCACAATTTATCCGAAGAACAGAAAAAGGCAGTTGAAGAAATTTGCAGGAATTTTGACGATGCCCAAAATGAACCAAACAATGCGGCGAAAGCTGAAAACGGCAGTTTGGCCAGCGGCGCTTCGCAAAACAGACAGATTCTGCACTACCTTTACGGTTCAACTGGCAGCGGCAAAACCGAAGTTTTTTTAACCTGCGCCGAAAAAGCGCTGGAAAATGGTAAAGGCGTTATTTACCTTGTGCCCGAAATTGCACTTACAAAGCAGGTTACCGAATCCGTTATTGCACGCTTTGGAAAAACCGCCGCCGTTCTGCATTCAGGCCTTACGCCAAGCCAAAAACTTACCGAATGGCAGCGCATTCACCGGGGCGAAGCGCGGGTAATTATTGGTGCCCGCAGTGCCATTTTTGCGCCTGTGCCCAATCTTGGTCTAATCATCATTGACGAAGAACACGATGGTTCGTACAAAAGCGGCAACACGCCGCGTTACCACGCAAGGCAGGTGGCCATCAAGCGCTGCACCGACTTGCAGATTCCCCTTTTAATGGGCAGCGCAACTCCAAGTGCCGAATCCTGGCAGTTTATTAAAAGCGGCCTTATTCTTCAGCATACCCTAACCCGGCGGCTGGCTGGCGGCAAAGAAAGTGAAATTGAAATTGTCAATTTAAGCACCCAGAAACTTGACGGCTGCATTTCCGTGCCGCTTATGGAAGAAATTAAACTTGCAAAAAACGAAGGAAGGCAGAGCATTCTGTTTTTAAACCGCCGGGGCTTTACCCATTTTTTTAAGTGCAACACCTGCGGTTTTGAACTTAAGTGCAAAAACTGTTCCGTTGCCCTAACTTACCACAAAAGTCAGGGTCGCCTGCGATGCCATTATTGCGGCTGGTCTACCTTGCCGCCAAACTGCTGCCCGGAATGCGGCAGTTTTGACGTAGGTTATTCTGGTTTTGGCACTGAATTTATTGAAAGCGAACTTGCGGCAAAGTTTCCGGATTTTAAAACCCTGCGCGTTGATACCGATGCCTTAACCCAGAAAGGCGAACTTTACGAAAAATTAAGCGATTTTAAAAACGGCAAGGCGGACATTCTGCTTGGTACGCAGATGGTGGCCAAGGGTCTTAATTTTCCGGGCGTAAAGCTTGTTGGAATTATAAATGCAGATACTGGTCTTAACATGCCGGATTTTAGGGCGGCAGAGCGCACTTTTGCACTGATTGTGCAGGTTGCAGGCCGCGCCGGAAGGTTTTTTCCCGACGGAAAAGTAATTGTTCAAAGCTGGAGCCCGGAACGTACTGCGATTGCATGCGCCTGCAAGAAGGATATTGAAAATTTCTACAATATGGAACTTTCACAAAGGAAAGTTTTGCAGTTTCCGCCTTTTGCAAGGCTTATCCGTCTGGTATTCAGGGCGCGGCAGGAACAGACTGCCCAGGAAGCAAGTTTTGCCGCCGCAGATTTGCTGCGCCGTCTTGCACCAAACGTAGAAATACTGGGACCGGCGGAATGCCCCATTGCCCAGATTTCGAATAATTTCAGGTATCAGATAATTTTGCGAGACAGCCGCATTCAGCCGTTGCAAAGGCTTTGCAGAAGTTTTTTTGAAAACTTTAAAATTGGCAGCGCACTTTACGTAGAAGTAGACGTTGACCCGATAAATTTGCTGTAAAAAGCAACCGTTATGGGTGGCGGCGTTCGCCTTCAAAAGAAATTTCCCAAAGGAACAGGCCTTCGCTTGGTGCTGTTGATCCTGCCTTGCTGCGGTCGTGACTTTCAATAATTTTAGCAAAATCTTCAGCGTCAAAACCTTTTTTTTCGTAATAAATCAGCGAACCGACAATAGACCGCACCATTTTCCACAAAAAAGCATTGGCGCAAATTTCAAACACCAGCTTGTCATCTTCATAAAAAAAACGGGCTTTTTCAATGTACCTGAATGTAGAAAGACTCTGGTCGCCGGCGGCGGCAAAGGTTGCACAATCCATTTCGCCGTGCAGCAGACCTGCCATGCGGTTTAATCTTTCAATGTCAACCGGCCTTCTTATAGACCAAACATAAGGCATCTGGTGGGCAAAGGCGGTTTTTCCGCAGTGAATGAAATAATGGTAAGTGCGGCTTGTTGCCGAAAAACGCGAATTGAAATCCGGTTCAACCTGTTTTGCAGACATTATGCGAATGTCCCGCGGCAAAATTGAATTTAAGGCACAGGGATAATTTTCTACCGGTATGGAATCAATTGGAGAGAAAAAATTGGCAGCCTGTCCAACAGCGTGCACGCCTGAATCGGTGCGGCCACTGCCAAAAAGTTCAACAGGCTGCTTGTGAATAAATGCAAGTGCTTTTTCTATTTCTTCCTGAACTGTGCGCTGGTCGTTCTGTTTTTGCCAGCCGCAGAAATTTGTGCCGTCATACGAAACAATCAGTAAAATATTCCGCATTAAGCTTCTTCTTCTTCGTCGTCGTCAGTTTCTGGCATGTTGGCTGCTTTCAGTTCAGCGGTAAGCTTGTCATACAGGTTGCGTGCATGTTCCAAAAGCGGACCCGGTTTGTTTTTGGAAGATTTTCCAAGACCGAACATGCGTGCAAGCGAACGTTTGTGCGCATCAAGGTGTGCAAGGCGGTCTGGGTCGTTTTTTGAGCCGAATTTGTATTCAAGCAGGGCGCACAGATAAACCACGCCGTCAAAACCGTAGTTTTTGTCCAAATCCGGGCCAAAATTGGTAACGTATGCTACGCGTTCTTCTCCATTCGATTCTTTGCGCATTGCTTCGGTGTAAAAAAACAGTGCTTTTTTATAAAACTGGCCAACCATAAAATCAAAATTGTGATCGCTGCAAACTTCGTGCAGGTCGCTTGTCATCCACGCAAGGCGCAGCGAAAGAATGGCGCGTTTCATCGTTGTAGAATTCTTAAGCGGATTCATTTTTTCATAGCACAGCAGGGCGTGGTAATAGGAAGCGCAGCCTTCAATAAGGGTGCGGTTGCGCGTAAAATCGGCATAAGGAAAAACCTGTTCAACCTTGTTGCACCGTTCTTCAACAGTGTCTAAAAACACTTCCCTCAGATTCGGGTCAAAATGTTCAAAATCACCCCAAAAAAGCGAAAGGTTGCATTTTGGGCAAACGCCAAGGGAATAAACCAGCGGATAGACAACGCCGTATTTCTGGCTTGGCGTGTAAAGGCGGCGCAGTTCGTCGGTTAAGTTACCTGCCACCAAGCGGCCGCTGCCCGAAAGCAGTTCTTCGCGGGGAATTTCTGCATCGCATACCGGGCATTTGATTGTCTGTTTTGAATAATATGTTAATGCCAGTTTTTTCTGTTCAACTACGTGTTTTTTGTACATTATTTACTCCTCATCTTCGCTTGGCAAAACTACCGGCGCAGGTTCAATTTTAACGTTTATATAATCGGAAGAAACTGAAACAAGCGTAAGACCTTCGGGCAAATGTACCGAAACCGGCAAGGTAAAATCGCCAACCGTGTCTATAAACGAACAGTCTGCCTGAAGCAGGTTTTGCGAAGGCGAAAACTGCCTTAAAACATTCTGGGGGCCGTAAACGGTTATGCTGAATTTGGTGTCGTTTTTAAGCACAAAATAAGGGTTTAAGCCGGTAAAATGCACGCCAATGCCGGAATAAGTTTTGGAAACCTGACACGGCAGAATGTTCACCTTAAAAAACACCGATTCGGGTTCTTCAACCGTTATAAACGAATTGTTTATTTTCTGGCGAATCATGTCCACCTGATTAAATGATTCGGTTCTGTCCGTAAGGCCGATGGGAAAAGTAAGGTGATCGGCAAAACCGTCCACCACGCCCGAAGGTCCTGAAATGACAATTTCCTGCGGCTGCATTGAACAGCCTACAACTTCGTAACCTTCGGAAGGTTCACCGGTAAAAAGCGGCACAACCTGTATGCTGCGCCTTCTTTTTTCTTCCAGCGAAACATTTATTTCTGCCGGTTTTATATCAACCTGCAACGGTTCAATTGTCTGGGCGCGCTGGCTAAGTTCTACCCTAACCTGCATGTTATAAACGCCCGGTTCGTTGTACAGCCCCAAGTCCAGATAAGCCCTAAAATCACTCTGGTTAAGGGTATCAATTACATCGGGCGAAGCTTTTACAGCAATGCGGATGTATTTTTCAATGGCACTTGCAGGCAAAAGCCCGTGTTCGCTTACAACGGTGAGAGGAACTGAAAAATAGCGGGTCTGGCTGACCGAACCCTGATAAGTCCAATATAGAAGAATGGCCAGAACAAGACAGAAAATCTTGGCAAGCCAGTTGTTAGATATTTTTTCAATCAACTGATTTTGGTTCATTATTTTCATCCTTTATATCAGCAGATTCTTTTTTAAGGTGCAGTTCGCGTTCCAAAGCACTTATTGCTTCTTCGCGGCTTAAATCGTAGTAAAGTTTTGAATCGTAAGCCAAACTTATTGCGCCGCTTTCTTCCGAAACAATCAGCACAACCGCATCGGTGGCTTCGGCAGTACCAAGGGCTGCACGGTGGCGCGTACCATAAGTTTTCTTAATTTCCGAGTTTTCCGACAGAGGCAAAAAACAGCCGGCAGCAAGAATTTTATTATCCTGAACAATTACGGCACCGTCATGCATGGCGGTTTCAAACATGAAAATTGTAAGCAGAAGGTTTGTAGAAAGATCGGCATTTAAAGCCTGCCCGGTTTCTACAAGGTCGCGCAGGTCGGTCTGCCGCTGAAAAACAACAAGCATTCCGTGTGGCTTGTTGCTGTCGCCGCCATGAGAAAGCACTTCTGCGGCATCAAGTACAGATTCAATGTTTGTGTGGTTTACGTTTATTGAATAGCGGAAAATGCGGCTCTGGCCAAGTTTCATAAATATTTTGCGCAGTTCGGGCTGAAAAATAATGGCAACACCAATAACAAAACCCGGCGCAATTGTGTTCATAAGCCAGGAAAGCGTAGAAAGGCGACAGAACATTGCAACGGCATACAGAACAACCAGCAGGCTTGCACCTTTTAAAAGCTGGGCACCGCGTGTTTTTTGTATAACAAGGTAAAGCTTGTAAAAAATGTAGGCTAAAACTCCAATGTCAATAAGAGGACGAAGGTAATCTAAATAAAACTGCCCCCAGCGTTCAAATATTGTCACATTCAATTCCTTTCAGCATTTTTATGCAGTCTACCGTTTCGGCAACATCGTGCACCCTTAGCCAGCTTGCACCGTGCTGGGCTGCCAGCATGTGAACGGCTAGGCTTCCGGCCATACGGTTCTGGGTTTCTTTGCCGGTAATCTGTCCAACGCATGTTTTTCTTGAAGCACCAATCAAAACAGGAAAATTACCGTCAAGTGAAAACGCAAAAGTGTTTTTAACAATCTTGCAGTTATCTCCAAGATTTTTTGCAAAACCAACGCCAGGGTCTAAAATGATTTTATCTTTTTTTATGCCATGGGCTAAACTGTAATCAACCCTGGCCTGCAAATACTGCGCTACTTCGGCTACAACATCAGTATACTGCACATTCTGCATCATTTGTGAAGGATTTGACCTTTTATGCATTAAAATTACTGGCAAATTGTGCACGGCGCAAAAATCAGCAAGGTTTTCATCGTCTTCAAAGGCAGAAACATCGTTCAGAATGTCTGCACCGGCTTCTACGGCAGCATTAAACACGCTTAAACGCCGGCAGTCCACGCTAATCGGACAGCTGCTTTTAGTTCGTATGGCCTTTATAACCGGAATAAGCCGGGCAATCTGTTCTTCGTCGCTTACATATTCAGCCCCCGGCCGGGTTGATTCTGCGCCCAAATCCAGCACATCCGCGCCATCGGCAATCATTTTCAAAGCCGTTTCAACGGCCTGTTCCGTTCCGCTAACCCGGCTGCCTGCATAAAAAGAATCGGGCGTGCAGTTGATTATGCCCATTATAAAAATGCCGTTTCTGGCACTAACTTTACGGTCTGCAAGGTTCAAAGCCGGGGCATTTATACCACCAATACAAGAAGAAAAATTGCAATCTGCCGAATTCACTTTTACTTTTCCTTTATAATTTGCCGCTAGCTTTAATCTTCAAGCAGTTTTTTTGCCGTTTCTGCAAGCTGCATTGGTGCAAGCCCGGAACGTTCTAAAATTTGCAGGCGCTTTCCCTGCGCCAGAAACTCGTCCGGAAAGCCGCAGACTGTTGAACGGATGCTTGGAAACTGAATGTGTACAAGTGACTGCAAGTAAGTACCAATGCCGCCAATGCGCACGCCGTCTTCAACAAAAACAACAGCATCATAGTCTGCAACAACATTCAAGAAGAACTCTTTGTTAAGCGGCTTCAAAAAGCGCAAATCATAAATATCGTTCTGTATTTCCTGACGTGTTAAATAATTAGAAGCTTCGTTAACTTCGGGAAAAATTCCGCCGGTGCATACAAACAGAAGTCTGGCATTTTCGCTGCTTTTAACCATTACGCCGCAGCCTTCAACAAAAGGCAGCGCAAAAGAATCCTGTTCCGTAGGGCAGGAAGATTTTGGATAACGAATAACAACAGGTTTCTGCTGCTTTAAAGCCCAGTCGAAACTTAATTCCATCTCTTTTGCACTGGCCGGCGCTAAAAGAACCAGATTAGGCACTGGCCTGAAAAGCGAAATGTCGTAAATACCCTGATGCGTTTCACCATCATCCGGCACAGCACCGCCCCTGTCCAGCGCCATAATTACTGGCATATCCTGCAATGCAATGTCGTGAATAACCTGATCAACGGCACGCTGCATGAAAGTTGAATAAATTGCCACCACCGGCCGCATTCCGGCACGTGCCAGACCGCCTGCAAAAGTAACTGCGTGCTGTTCGGCAATGCCGACATCAAAATAACGTTCCGGAAAACGGTGAGAAAATGCTGTAAGCCCTGTACCCTTTACCATTGCAGCGGTAATTGCCGCAACTTTAGGGTTTTGGGCACCGGCTTTAACCATTATTTCAGCAAAAGCTTCGGTAAAGCTTTTCGTATCAAATTTTTCTACAGCCCCGTCGCTGGTACAAAACGGGCCAATACCATGAAACTTCGTCGGGTCATTTTCCGCAGGGCTGTAACCGCGCCCCTTTTGGCTTACCACGTGAACAACAACAGGACGCGTAAGTTTTTTTACGCGGTTAAAAACCTTTTCCAGTTCGCTGCGGCTGTGGCCATTAAGCGGCCCAACATATTCAAAGCCCAAATCTACAAACAGATTGTTCTTAAAGAAAATGCCTTTTATGCCGCGTTTTAGCCTGAAAATTATGTGGGTTAAAGGCTTGCCGATAAATGGCAGGCGTTCAACAAAACGGTCAACCCTGTAGCGGAAGGTCTGATACTGGGGTGTCATTGTAAGGCGCGACAGATATTTGGAAATTGAACCGGTATTTTCGCTGATTGACATCTGGTTGTCATTCAGAACAACAATCAGGTTTTTGGCCAGCTGCCCGGCATGAGACAACGCTTCCAGCGCCATGCCGCCGGTTAAAGCACCGTCACCAATTACGGCAATTACCTTGCCGTCAATATTTTGCAGTTCCCTTCCGGTTAAAAGCCCCAGTGCCGCAGAAATTGAAGTTGAAGAATGGCCGGAATCGAAAAAATCGTGGGGGCTTTCTTTAATTTTGGTAAAACCGGACAAACCGCCCTGCTGACGCAAAGTTTCGAACTGGCTGTAGCGGCCGGTTAAAAGTTTATGAACATAGCACTGGTGACCAACGTCCCAAACAATGGCATCTTTCGGGCTGTCAAAAACCCGGTGCAACGCAATCGTAAGTTCTACAACGCCCAAATTGCTTGCCAAATGTCCGCCGTTTTTACCAACAACAGTAATTATCTCGTTACGAATTTCTTTTGCTAATTGATTTAGTTGAGAATTTGATAAATTTTTTATATCTTCAGGTGAATTTATTTTCGTTAGTATCGTAAAAAACTCCTCAGTAAAAGGAAATCACAAAACTTTTTCTATTATTATATAACGTTTTTTCTAATAAAAACGAATGATTTGATAAAAAAAAAGACCGCAGTCGGTCTAAAACCAAAGCCGCGGTCTCAATTGGCACAATATTCAAAAAGATACGCACTAACCCGAAAACTCAGGAACGGTACCTTATTTACTCTTATGCCGGTTCCGTCTAAGCTTCTTCTTTCGCTTATGGGTTGCAATCTTTTGCTTTTTTCTTTTTCTTCCGCAAGGCACAACGGCACTCCTTAATAAAAACTTCACTTATTATCTATTAAATCGGGCTTTAAGTCAAGCCATTGCCTAAAGCTAAAAAGAATTTTTGCAAATTGAATTAAAAAAAATGCCGGAATTTTAAAAATCTTCCGTTTACTTTGCAAAATCATATTTGCTGATGATTTCTTTTATGTTTTCCGTAATTTCTGCCTCGTTTTGGGCGTTAAACCAGCGTGCCTGCTTTACGGTTTTAAAAAAAGTCATCTGTTTTTTGGCATATTTACGGCTGTCACTTTGAATAAGTTCCGTAACCTGCTGCAAATCAACATTTTTCAGGCTGCAACCGCTTTGCTGCTGAACCATAAAAAATTCGCGGTAGCCAATAGCCTGCATGCCCGGATCGCTTTGTTTATACCCCTGTTCCACAAGCCTGAAAAATTCCTCTGCAAGCCCTTCTTCCATCATCTGTTCTACGCGCAAATTTATTCTTTCGTACAGTTCCTGCCGCGGGCGTTCAATGGCAAAAATATAAAAATCGTACAAATCGCGCATTCCTTCTTTCAGCATGAAGCTTGTAAGCGGCCTGCCGGTTGTTTCGTACACTTCAAGTGCGCGCAGAATGCGGTATTCATCGTTTACATGCAAAATTGCGGCGCGTTCCGGGTCTACAGCCTGCAAACGCTGGTACATGGCCTGCACGCCCAGTGTTTTTGCCTGCTCTTTAAGCATGTTGCGGACATTTTCATCAGATTCGGGCGTAACAGGCAGTCCGAAAATAAAATTTTTAATGTAAAAAGCTGTTCCTCCGCAAACAACAGGCAGTTTTTTCCGGCTGAAAATTTCAGTACAGACCTTGTCTGCAAGATCTACAAACTGGGCAGCATCAAACTGCTGGTTCGGGTCTGCAATGTCAATTAAATGATGTGGAAGTTTATGAAGAAAATCGGAATCGGGTTTGGCAGTGCCGATATTCATTCCCCGGTAAACCTGCATTGAATCGGCACTGATAATTTGGGCAACCGGGCCAAAAACAGAAGAGGCGTCTGAAGAAAACAGACGCCCCGCCAGAGAAGTTTTGCCAGACGCCGTAGGTCCGAAAAGCACCAGAACCGGTATACGTGGCAAGCTCATATTATTTAGTTTTCCAAACGGTATTCAACCTGATTTGTGAAAAGCTGTTTTGCAGCAAGAGAAACAACTTTTCCATCGTTCTCTTCAATAATTGGGTCACGAACCATAGAAAGCTGATAAGCACGGCGGCTTGCAGCAGCAGTAATTTCGTATACGTTGTCAGTAAATTTTACCAGTTGTTCCAAAGGAAAAATCATTAAAACCACACTCCCTACGTGTTATATATATTCAAAATCTTTAGCGATTTTTCATAAAATTAGTATTTATTTTAAACACTTTTTAACTTTTAAGCAATATGTAAAACTTACTTTGCGCTGCAAATATTTTAAAAGAAGAAAAAAACAAAACTGAATGAAAAAAATAAAGTTTCTGCAATTTTGGCAGACAGAAGAAACCGCAAAGCAACGTTTACAAACCGAAAAAGCAGTTTCTTATAAAATCAGCAGTTTTTTCCTGACCGAAAAGTTTATTGAAAGTATTTACGACCGGCCCGCCGTTGGTGAGCAAACCATCCGCCAGAAACTGAACTTTCCGGTGTTTTTCTTCAAACTGGTTGCCTGCCAGAACTTCAGAATCCTTAACCAGATTTACATATTCAACAAGCATTGCTTCAAATGCCTTGTTAAACTGCACGCCGCATTTTTTTGCTTTTTTCTGCACCGTCATTGGCAGATGCATAAAGTCGTACCAGTGTGCGCCGGAACTGTACTGGGGAATAATTTTAAGGCTTTCCTTTATTTCACAAAGTTTTTCTTCGTGCCTGCGGTAAGGCGGCTGGTTTTTATCAATAAATGTGTCGTAAAATTCAACGATGAAAATTTCGTTGCCTGCCATTTTTATTCTGTCGTAGGAAAAAATGGGCGCATCTTTGTAAAAGGGCACAATTTCTACCGTTTGCATTTTTACAAGCCCCAAATTGCTTTTTGCCTGCATAATGCACAAATGCCCAAGGTTTTTAACTGAAAATGTATGAGTTTTTATACGAAATGGAAAAGTTTTTCTGTCGGCAAATTCGCCGCAGTCGGTTTTGAAAATTTCATAATGTTTTTCAAGTGATTCAAGTACAATATTGCCCATTTTTTTCCGTCACTTTTCAACTTTATTTTAAATTTAAGCCCTTTATTATACCACACAATAAAAAATAAACCAAAACATTTAGTAATGTTTGCTGTAAAACAAAAAACCGGCGATAAACTACCGCCGGTAAAACAACTTCTGCGTCACTCAGAAGTCAGAACCGCATAAAACAGCATTCACGGTTCCATTCAGTAAGGAGAAAATACGGCAAGGCAATTTACAGCTGACAGCTGCAAGAAACACCCTGCCTGAATGAAATATCAGGTTTTAACTTTGAAGCAAAACCCGTGCAAAACCGGCTTTTCTGCAAATATACCCAAAAGCCGGAAATCACCAGACAAACAAAACCAGCATTGCTTCAAGTTTACGGGAACCAGTTGAGATTTCCATAAACCTGAAAGTTTTTACGCTGATTATTCTTTTACACCACCAATCATCATACCTGTCTGGAAGTAACGCTGTAAGAAAGGATACAGACAGATAATAGGAAGCATTGTAACAACACTTGCTGCTGCACGAATTGTTACAGGTGTTACGGCAGAAGCAGAGTTACGTGCGCTGTCTGCACTTCCGCTCTGCTGCATAACAGAGTTCAAAAGCTTCATCAATTCGTACTGCAAAGTTGTAAACTGGGTTTTAAGACGGTTATAAAGCATTGCATCAAACCAGCTGTTCCACTGGTAAACGGCAACAAACAGTGCAATTGTTGCATAAACAGGCTTACACAATGGCGAAATGATTTTAACAAAAATCGTCATATAGCCTGCACCGTCAAGCTGGGCAGATTCTTCAAGAGAATCCGGAATACCAAGCATAAAGGTACGCATAACAAGCATGTTCCATGCACTAATCATACCAGGCACAATGTAAACCCAGAAAGTACCGGTTAAATGCAGGTTACGGTAAAGCAGGAAAACTGGAATCAAACCACCGTTTACGTACATGGTAATAACCCAGAACAATGAAAGCTGTGATTTGAACAAAAAGCGCTTGCGGCTTACTACAAAGGCAAGCAGCGCATTAACAACCAAAGCACTTAAAGTACCCAAAACTGTGCGCAAAACTGTAATTTTTGCACCAATCATAAGGTTCTGCATACCCATAACGGTTTCGTAGTTTTTCATAGAAAAACGGCGAGGCCACAGGTAAATGCCGCCACGAATTGCATCTATACCGTCGTTAAACGAAATTACAACAGTATTCAATACCGGGTACAAGGTAACAATAACAAACAAAGTCAAAAATATAACAACAAAAGCATCTATCAATCTGTCTTCAATACGACTTTTCAAATTATTCATAATTTCACTCCATTTTTCCGCAAATTAGAAAAGGCTTTCGTCGCCACTGCGTTTTGCCAGTGCGTTAAAGATAACAATAAGCAAAATACTAACAGCACTTTTGAAAATACCTGCCGCAGTACCAAGTGAAAAGTCATGCTGGCTAATACCCCAGTTAAGAACATAAATATCAATTGTATGTGCTACTTTCTGAACAAGACCGTTACCCAGCAAATACTGAACTTCAAAACCGGCATTCAAAACGTTACCAATATTCATAATCAAAAGAATCATGATTGTAGGTCTGATTGACGGCAACGTAATGTGTCTGATTTTCTGCAAGCGGCCGGCACCATCAATAGTGGCAGCTTCGTACATGTTAGGGTCAATTGCAGTAATTGCTGCAAGATAAACAATTGCGTTCCAACCTGTTTCCTTCCAGCAGTTTGCAAAAGCAACAATCCACCAGAAGTATTCGGGCTTGGCAAAAAAGTTAACCGATTTATCTACCATTCCGAAGCGCAGAAGCAAATCGTTTACAATACCTGTATTGCTAAGGGCATCATGCAAAATGCCGGTTACTATAATCCAAGATAAGAAGTGTGGCAAATAAGAAACAGTCTGAACAAATTTCTGAGCCCTGAGGCTTTTCAATTCATTCAAAATGATAGCAAAGAAAATTGCCATGAAAGTGGTAGTAACAAGGTTTAAGGCACCCATACAAAAGGTGTTGCGTACTACCTGAAGGAATGTTGCATCTTCAAACAAGAACTTAAATTTTGCTAAACCAACCCAGGGCGAACCGATAATTCCGTCTTTTGGTTTATAATTCTGAAAGGCCATTGCCCAACCGGTAAGTGGCCAGTAATAAAACACAACGCCATAAATAACCATTAAAATGGAAATAATTATCAAGGTTTTTTGTCTTTTTATTTCTTTCCACGTAAGTTTTACAGCCGGAGTCTGATTTTTTTTTGAAACTTTTTGAGCCATGCATAGCCTCCTTAAACGAAGATATTCCGCCCTGTTTTTTAAGTTTGCTTTTTAATATGAAAAATTTGAAACATTTTCAACGGAATATCGTGCACAAACAGCATTTTGATTGTAAAACCGGCAGTCTGTTAAACTAAGCCGGTTTTACAGTCTTTTTTTATTTATGGTCAATTACTTATTTTTTGAAATTATCCAAGATTGCCTGCATTTCAGCAATGAAATCCTGTGGCTTACAAGCGTTGTAAGCTTTCATGTAATCGCTCCAGGTTTTGTCAAAGTTGCGAGCCATTACAACCTGTGGCAACCATTCGTGTTTAACCTGTCCCATTTTTGTCCAGGCTACACCACCAGGTGTTGCTGTTGTGAAGTTGTTAGAGTAGCTGTACATTGGGAACCAAGGACCAAGTGTTTCACCTTTAACTGAACCAATCATGTCCGGATAGTTACCAGCATTGTAAGCTTTAAGACAGTTCTTAAGTGGATCTGCCATACCGTTCATAAATTCGCTTGGCTGTTCGGTTGGAGTCATAGCGTTTTTACCGTCCTGGCTTGTACCACCCCACTGTGGGAAGTAAGAATAGTCACACATGTGTGATGCTTTGTAAGCTGTATCTGCACAGCGTGTGCGCTGCAATTCTGTGCGGTAGTAAAGACCGTCAGCATCTACTTCGTAGTCTACGCCTTTAACACCCCAGAAACGCAAGTCATGCAATTCCTGATTCATACAAAGGTCAACCATGAATTTGAATGCTTTTTCCGGATCTTTACAGTCTGTAGAAATTGCCCAACCAGAAGCCTGGTTTACAGTGTCTGCATATGTGTGCCAGCGGTTTGGCATACCAGGTTCTGTTGTAAGTCCCAGTGGAACGTAGTTACAACCGATAAGGTCAAGACCCTGCTGTTTGAATACGTCGTTTACTGTGTAAGCAAAATCCCACCACTGGTCTATCATACCAAGTACGCGGCCTGTAGAAAGTTTTGCAATGTATTCATCGTAAGTCTGTGTAGCGAATTCTGTATCAATTACACCCTTGTTGAATTCTTCATTAAGTTTTTTAAGATACTTGAATGTATCTTCTGATGTATTGTAGTCACCAACTGTCAAAGTTTTTGTATCAACAGTTACAGAACCATCGTTTGGATAACCTGCGAGGAACTGACCTGCATTTTCCAAACAGAAGTAACGCCAGTCTTCACAAAGAATTGTGTAACCGATGTTTTTAGTTCCGTCTGCCATTGTCGGGTTAGCAGCAAGATAGCGTTCAATCAAATCGAAGTACTGATCCATTGTCTTGATTTCTGGGTAACCACCCCATTCAAGAACGCGAACCTGAATCCAGAATGCTTCGTCGTTGTGTGTTGTAGCTTTGCTGTCGCCATAAGTGTTCTGGAAAGGGTTAATCCAGTAGATGTGACCATCAGCCTGACGGAATTTGTCCCATTCTTCTTTTGTATAGTAAGTATCACGGAACTGTGGGTATTTGTTGATGTAGTCATCAAGTGCAATCAAAGCACCAGAATCAACCAGCATTGACATATCATCACTGTCGATCATGTCAGGATATTCGCCAGAAGCAACCAATGTACCTGTTGCTTCAGCAGCTGTCTGACCGGTAAGCCAAACTTCTTTAACCTTAACACCGGTTTTTTCTGCAATAATTTTTGCAATTTCGTTGTCGTTGTTCTTTTCAGAACCCGGCATTGTAATAAAATAAGTGAACTCTGTTACAGCTGCTTTATCTGCTTTTTTACTACAACCAGTAAAAACAGAAGCAACCAAAAGAGCCGCAACAAAAACTGAAAGTACTTTCTTCATTTTGTACTCCTCCTTTTGAAATCCGCAGTCTTACTTTCTGCTTGAGTATATAATAATTCACCCGGCAAATTTCACAACTAGACAAAATATAGAAAAAAACCCGACAAATTTTATTTCAGTAAAATTTACCCGGTTTTTTTTCAGTTTTTATTACGGAATGACAGAAAGGAATGAGTAAACTTTAAGCCACGCTGACACACGCCTGCACAAGCGGCCGGTCTGATCTGCCCGGCAAGCATGAAAAGCCTAAAAAAGAAGAATATATAGAAGAAAACCGATGCAAAATCATTCAAAACCTGTTAGCCTTCGGATGATGCGTACAGCATCTATCATGGGTTCTGCACCTGCTGTAGATTCCAAAACTATTCGGAATGACACTTTACCATTCGAGATGACAAAACTTTTAAACTCGGTATTCGGACTATTTAACGTTCTGCTTGCGAAATTTGGTTGGCGTGCAGCCGTAAAAGGAAATGAACTTGTTGATGAAATAGTCCAAATCCTTATACCCAATTTCGTCGGCAATTTCGTACACTTTTTTGTCAGTTTGCAGCAAAAACTGGCATGCCTTTTCAATGCGTATACGGTTCAAATGGTCTTTAAACGATTCACCGTACTGCTTTTTGAATATCTGACCCAGATAAGCCGCATTTAAAAAATATTTCTGGCTTAAATCTTTCAGCGTAAGGTTTTCGCTGTAATTCTGCTTAATGTCTTCTTCAATTTCTGCCAGCACGCCCTTTGCCTGATTTCCCCTAAGCTGGGCCAAATATTCGCCGTACTGAAGCAAAAGCCTTTCCGTGCTTCCGCCCTCACCGCTGAAAATCTGTTCATTTGCTTCGGCGTTTATGCTTTGCAGAATTTTCTGCTGGTCAACATTCGGATCCTGCATCTGGGCAAGGTGAATAAGGCCAAAAATAATGTAATTTACGGCCATGTTCACCAGCGAAGAATCCGCATTAACCATAAGCGCATTCAGCTTGTTAACGTTTTCCTTTATCTGGTCTGCCTGGTTTACTTCAACCGAATGAACAAGCTCGTCCAGAAGTTCCTTGCTAATCTGTTTCTGTCCGTCACTGCCAAGATATTCGTCCTTAACCTTTTCAATTGAAGAAATTTCAAACAGGCTGAAAGTACGGCTCATCATTACCGTTTTTGCAGACTGGCTTAAAACGCTTAAATCGGCAACCCTGCTGCCTGCAATCATCAGAATTTCAAATTCGGTGCATTCCGTAAGTTTTTCCTTTAAATTCTGCAAATAGGCCTGTTCGCTTGGCATACCGGATTTTTCAAGCAGTTCGTCACTGTAAATTATGCCCACATCATAGCTTGAAGACTTGAAAGCAACATTGTAAATTACCCGGTATTCAAAACCTTCCATAATGTTCAGGCATTTCTGATAAAGTTCGCGCTGCATCTGGTGCTTCTGTTCTTCGCTGGCAGCGGCAATCTGGGGTGCGGTAAGGTTCAGTTCCACGCCTATATAGCGGCAGCCGGTGCAGTACCCAAGGTATTTTTCCACGTGTTCAAGGTTTCTTCTGTCATATTTGCCGTAAATAAGCGGTATTATGTTGCGCGAAAACAGTGCCTTTTCCAGCCGCTGCTCGTCCTGCTGCTTCTGGCAGTAGTCTTTGTTCAAGTCGCGCACCTTGCCCAATACTTTAAGCAGTTCAGTTTTGTTTACGGGTTTAAGCATGTAGTCAAGGCAGTCGTTGCGCAAAGCCTGCCGTACATAAGAAAAATCGTTAAAGCCGGACAATATAACGAAATAGCAGGAAAGCCTTAAATCATTGCGGACAATTTCAAGCAAATCAAGGCCTGTCTGTCCGGGCATTTTAATGTCGGCAATAATCAGTTCAGGCTTTTTTTCTTTAATAACCTTAAGTGCATCCTGCACGTTTTCTTCCTTGCCAACAATTTCAAAGCCTTCACTTTGCCAGTCTATAATTACTGAAAGGCCTTGCAAAATAAAGGGTTCATCATCTACCAGCAAAACTTTTAGCACTTTTTTCTCCTGAATATAACGTTAGGAAATTCCCATATATAAGCCGCTTTTACGGCGTTAAATGCTGAATTTTGTCCCGTTCGGGGCACACAATTTCAGCAGTATTTTTTTTTGCCTTTACAAACAGCCGGCGAACTTTTTTACCAGCCGAACACTTTGTAAAAAAACCGGCGGGCGCCCCAAAAACTGCGCACTTTGCCACAACCAGCACTTTGTAAAACAGCTGGCGGGCACAACATAAACCGTGCCCCGGAAACATTAAACCAAACCTTTCATCAGTTCAGCTATTTCAACTGGAATGCTGATTGTTACCAGCGTGCCGCTGCCCTCTTCGCTTTCCAGTTCAAACTTAATCTGGTCTTCGTAAAACATTTTAAGGCGCAAAGCCGCATTAAGAATGCCTATGCTTTTATTTTCCTGAAGCATTTCAATGGTTACGTCGTTCATCTGGGCATTCAGAACTTCAACCCGTTCTTCGCTCATGCCGTTGCCGGTGTCTTCAATTTCCATTACAAGCTTTTCATCTTCTATAAAAATGCGCACAAAAATCCATCCGGCACTCGTTTTCGATTCCATTCCGTGCACGCAGGCATTTTCTACAAAAGTAACAAGGGCAAGCTTAGGCACACGGAAAATTTCACAGCCTTCTGCAACTTCAATATGATAGTTCAGCTTGTCGCCAAAACGGTATTTTTGCAGTTCAAGGTACGCTTCAATAAACGAAAGTTCCTTTTCAATTTTTACGGTGTCATTACCCCACTCCACGTTCTGCCTTTCCATAAGCGCAAGCTTTTCTACCATGTCAGCGGTTTCAAATTCCTGCTTCAGCACGCTGTGCATTCGTATGCTTTCCAAAGCGTTGAACAGAAAATGAGGATTTATCTGGCTGTAAAGCGCCAGAAGTTCCGCTTTTTGCCGCGCAAGGTTCACTTCCTGCTGTTTAAGCTTGTTAACGTATTCAGTTTCAATCATTTCATTCATGCGCTGAACCATTTTATTGTAGCTTTTCATCAGGCCGGTAATTTCATCGTTGCCGCTTACGTCCTGCAAAAGTTCAAGCTTGCCTTTCTGGTCAAAATCATTCGTAATCGTTTCCTGCATTTTTTCAATGCGCTGGCAGAACGACTTGTTGATGAACATCATAATGGCGTAAGGAATGAAAATATTTGAAAGCAGAATTATGAGGAAAAACAGGTAATTTTCGCGTATGGAAGAAATTACCACGTTTTTTTCGGAAACAACGTAAACGTCGTAGCTGGCACTGTGGTAATTATACACATTGTGAATGGCAGACTGATTGATGATTTTTTTCTGAATTTTGGCAAAAGGCGCAGAAGTTCCGCCGTGACCGTCGTTGCTGAAAAGAACCATATCACCAAGGCACACATAAACAAGCGAAGAATAATGCGCACCGATAATGCTGCGCAAAATTGCATCGTAGTCCAAATCCATGTGAATGACGCTCTTACCCATGCCCCTGTGGTAATAGTCCATCCGGTGGCTAAGCGAAACATTGCGTTTAGCCTTGTACACTTTGTCTTCATATTCGGCATACAAAGTGTATTCGTATTCGTTGTCAAATATGGCCTTGTACCATTCCCTGTTTTCCACTTCATCTACGCGGTGAAAAAGGCCGCCGTTGCACATGGTTGGATTGTCGCAGTAAATAACCATGGTGCTGGGGTTACGGCCAACACTTGTTTCCAGCAGGGAATCTTCTATAAATTGAACGTATTTCTGGTAATAATCCAGCGAATCGGCAAAATCGGTTTCTATAAATTCGTTTACGTAGCGGTTGGAATAAATGCTGTTTATAAGTTCTACGGAACGTGTTAAGCTTGTGTTAAGGGTATAGGCAACAGATTCTGCCGTGGCGTTCATTTCCAGCAGGTTTTCGTTGCGGACTTCATTTACAATGGAAGAAACCAGCAGAAAATCCGTAACGATTAATGGAAGAATTACGCAGAAAATCTGAATGATTATAAGCTTTTTGTTAAGGCTTAACCTGTTGAGATTATCTACAATGAATTTTGAAAAAACAGAAAGTTTGCGCACCAGCATTGCGTACAGTATAAACGCAATTTTAAAAATTTTGAATACGCCGCCCCAAAACGTACCTGAAAAAATTAAAAAGCCTTCGCAAAAAAACAGACGCTATCTGCCTGATATTCAAACAGTCAGAAAAAATTTACACGTGTTGACAAATTGTAAAATCGCTAGCAAAATATTTTTCAGTGCCGTTTAGCGTATAAAGCACCCGCGGCGCACATTCAGGAGGAACACATGTCATCGTTGAAAAGCTCATTAAAATCAATGAACTGGGGATTAAAAATCATTCTAACAATTGTTTACGACATTTACGGCATTCTTACACGCTTAACCAGCGGCAAGCTTGTACCCGTAATCATTGCAATATGCCAGATTTTTTCAGTAAACTTTTTCGGCATTTTCTGGGTAATAGATTTAATTACAGTAATCTGCAAAAAGAAAGTAAGCTTTTTAGCCTGAAAAGCCGGTAAAATTTCAATTTTTAAGGCAAATAAAAACAGCATTTATATAGAAGGAAAAACATGCTTTACGAAAACATAGAAAAACTTGTTGCTTACGGCAAAACTACGGGGCTTTTGGAAGAAAGTGATGCCGTTTACGCACGCAACCAGCTGCTGGAACTTTTTGGCGAAAAAAACTTTGAAGAACCTGCCGCCGGTAAAACCACTGCAAAAACAGAAAACCTGCCGGAAATTTTAGCCACCCTGCTTGATGAAGCCGTAAAACGCAGTGTAATAGGCGACAGCATTACTGAAAAAGACCTTTTTGACGCGAAACTGATGAACTGCCTTATGCCGCGTCCAAGCGAAGTGCAGAAAAAGTTTTGGGCACTTTATAAAGAAAGCCCGGAAAAAGCAACGGATTTTTACTACAAATTCAGCCAGGACAGCGATTACATTCGCCGTTACAGGGTTTGCAAGGACAAAAAGTGGACGATAGATTCGGATTATGGCGTTATTGACATTTCAATTAACCTTAGCAAGCCCGAAAAAGACCCTAAGGCAATTGCCGCGGCCAAAAACACGGTTTCTACCAGCTACCCAAAATGCCTTTTGTGCCGCACCAACGAAGGCTATGCCGGACACCTTACCCACCCCGGCCGCAGCAACCACCGCATAATTCCAATTACAATAAACGGCTGCCAGTGGGGTTTGCAATATTCGCCTTATGTTTATTACAACGAACACTGCATAGTTTTTAACTGCGACCACCAGCCGATGAAAATGGAACGGTCTACTTTTGTAAAACTATTCGATTTCATCAGGCAGTTTCCCCACTATTTTTTGGGCAGCAATGCCGATTTACCGATTGTCGGCGGTTCAATACTTTCCCACGACCACTATCAGGGCGGGCACTATACATTTGCAATGGAAAAAGCCGCCGTTGAAACTAAATTTTCAATTCCAGGTTACGACGACGTAAAAGCCGGTATTGTAAAATGGCCGCTTTCGGTTATCCGCCTGCAAAGCCCCAATGCCGAACGCCTTATTGATTTGGCAACTTACATTTTGGACAAGTGGCGAAGCTATACGGATGATACCGCCGGTATTTTTGCCAATACAAACGGCGAACCGCACAATACAATTACGCCAATTGCCCGCATGAAAAACGGCGAATATCAGCTTGACCTTGCACTGCGCAACAATTTAACAAGCGAAGAATATCCGCTGGGCATTTTCCATCCGCACCCGGAATACCATAACATTAAAAAGGAAAATATTGGCCTTATTGAAGTTATGGGGCTGGCAATTTTGCCTGCACGGTTGGAAAAAGAGCTGGCAAAACTTGCCGATTTGCTTAAAAACGGCGCAGACCCGGCAGGCGACGAAGCAACGGCCAAACATGCAGAATGGGTAAAAAGTTTTGCCGCCACTTACGGCGACTTTACCAAACTTGAAAAAGCAGAAATTGAAAAAATACTGCAAGCCGAAACAGGCAAAACTTTCGTTAAGGTTTTGGAAAACGCAGGCGTTTACAAAAACACCATGGAAGGCCGGGAAGCCTTTATGCGTTTTGTAAAAACTCTGTAAAAGCCTGAACTGTGTAAATATAAAAAAAGCCGTCATAAACAGTCCCTGCATGAAAAAAAGACTTGAACTTTGTTCGGCATATTTTTTTCATGCAAGTACCCGTACTTATGACGGCTTTTTTGTTTATAATGTTCAGGCTATTAAATGTCCGGCGTTTAGGTTGTATGTCATTCCGGGTTTATCCCGGAATTCATGCAATAACTGAAAAATAACAGAAAACTGCGATTATTCAATTATTTTCAATACCAGCTTATCGCTGCATTTTTCGTCTTTTTGGGCACTGTACGTAACGGAATCTGCTAAAAGCGGCATTGCTGAAGCAAAGCATTCTTCATTTTTGCCAAAAACTTCCATAATTAAGTCGCCCTTTTTTACCATGTCGCCGGAAACTTTATGCAGAATCATGCCGGCATCCGGGCAAACGGCTTCATCGGTGCGGTTGCGGCCAACACCAAGTGAACAGGAAGCTATGCCGCATTTGTATGCATCAATGTAAATGAAACCGTCTTTTTCGGCAAAAAGTTCTTTTTTGTGCGGGCTGCGCCTTACGTTTAAGTCGGCCTTTAATTTTTCAACATTGCCGCCCTGTGCCGCAACATTTTCAAAAAATTTCTGCAATGCGCTGCCGTCGTCTATGGCTTTCTGGCACAAAGCCCGGCCTTCTTCTACAGTTTTAGCCTTGCCGCCCAGCAGGCACATCCACGCGCCAAACAGAATCGTAAGTTCCCTTACGTCTTCCGGCCCCTTGCCCTGCAAAATGTCTACGCTTTCTTCAATTTCCAAAAAGTTGCCAACCTTGCGGCCAAGGGGTGTTTGCATGCTGGTTAAAATTGCCACGGACTTTTTGCCCATGGCTTTAAGGGTGTTAACCATGCAGTTTGCCAAATCTTCCGCCGCCTGCGGAGTTTTCATAAAGGCACCGCTGCCATATTTAACGTCCAGAACAAAACAGTCGCTGCCTTCGGCAACCTTTTTAGACAGAATGCTGGCGGTTATAAGCGGAATTGATTCTACCGTGCCGGTTACGTCACGCAGTGCGTACAAAAGCCGGTCTGCCGGGGCAATTGCCTTTGTCTGGCCGGTCATTGCGTAACCGCCGTCTTTAAGAATCTTTACAAATTCCTCCGGGCTTAACCCAACCCTGTAACCGTCAATCGATTCCAGCTTATCCAAAGTTCCGCCGGTGTGCCCCAGTGCGCGACCACTCATCATAGGCACGTAAACGCCGCAGGCAGCAGCAAGCGGTGCAAGCGGCAGGCTTATTTTATCGCCAACTCCGCCAGTTGAATGTTTGTCTACAAAAGGCGCCTTGTCTTTAATTGAAGACAAATCCATTGTTTCGCCGGAATGAAGCATTGTGTTTGTTAAAACGCCGGTTTCTTCAAAAGTCATTCCGTTAAAATAAATTGCCATCAGCAGTGCCGAAATCTGATAATCCGGAATTTTGCCTTCAACATAGCCATTTATGATAAATTCAATTTCTTCTCTGGAAAGTTCTTCGCCTTTTGGGTTAAGCAGATTACCCCGTTTTTTGGTAATTACATCAACTGCGCGCATCGTCGTCCTCCATGCAAATGCAAGAATTCTTTAGGTTTTCAATAATTTTAGCACATAAAACGGCTGGCGGAACAAAAAAAAGGCCTGTGTTTTACAAACCTTCAATAAAAAAAGCACTAAATAACATTTTTTTTGCTTAATTGCCTTTTGTTTTGTTGTAAAGCCGCCAAACTGTGTTATAATTAAAGGTAAGGTACGTTAACCCTTTTTGCAGGGCGCACCTAATTTTTAATTGATGAGGAACAAAATGATTGCAAAACAGGATTTTCCAACAATTAACGAACGTACACCAGACGGACAGAACAGCGAAGGTGCTAAAGTTAGGGTGCTTGTTGTAGACGATTCTATGTTTGTTGCAAAACAGATAAGCCAGATACTTGTAAGCGAAGGTTACGAGGTTGTTGCAACCGCTGCCGACGGAAGAGAAGCCGTTGATAAATATAAAGAACTGTACCCGAACATTGATTTGGTTACGCTGGATATAACTATGCCGCGCATGGACGGTATTACGGCTTTGGAACAGATTATGGCTTTTGACAAGGAAGCTAGGGTTGTAATGATTAGTGCTCTTGGCAAGCCGGAACTGGTAAAAAAAGCTCTGCTTACAGGTGCAAAAAACTACATTGTAAAGCCGCTCGACAGAAACAAGGTTCTTGAAAGAATCAGTTCTTCGTTAAAGATGAAATAATTGAACCGTTAAAAAACAGATGCGAGGTTAAAAATTTTGCTGGAATGCTTTACGCAAAAAAGCTTTTTATTTAACCTCATAAGCTGTTTTTAAATGCACCCTTACCGGCGTTATTCTGAATAAATGCCGTCACCATCGCAAAAATCTTTCAAACCTTCATCATTTTCCCTTCCATCCGGGTCCGTATACTTGATCGGATTATTCGCGGCGTAATGGTACAAACTAAAATTGATGTGGGTATAGGCTTAAAATTTGCACTTTACGCACGGAAAATCGGCTCCAGAACTTTTCCTTCCCTGAAAATTTTATTCCAAACCCGGACGATCTGCTGCGCAAACCGGCCGGGTTCAGCTCATTTTATGCCTTAGTCATACAAATCGCAATTGATGGGAGTAGCATAATTGTTAAAAATTTTAGCCTCATGAGGGCAGACTCCAGCATTCCTGACATCATGAAAAAAATATGGTTTTCAATTCTTCTTTGATTTTATGGAAGAAGTGAAGTCACACCCACATCCCTTACATGTCTTTGACATCGGAGAAAGCCAGCCATCTTCCGGACCACTTAAAAGCGTTGTGTAATTGTCTATTGACTTTCCACACTTAGGACATTTTATTGAATGTAAAATTATTGCAGTGCATAATAGACCAAAAAACCACGCAAATATTGCTAATAATTTATACTTCATAACAAGTATTATTGCAGAAAAAACAACCGTAACTATTGGCCCTAATACTTGAATTATATGATATTTATTCCAAACAGAAATTTTCATATACCAACACTCCTATTAATGATGATCATGATATCTATCCATTATTGCTCTTTTTTTCTTCTTCAGTTGCAAATGGAAGTACAATCATATGTTGTCTTGATAAATTAAATCCAGCATCAAGACCAATTGGTGAATAAGATCCACTGATAGACAGATCACCATTAGAATCAATTCCTAGAGTACCTTCAAATGGTCCATATCCAACTGATAAAGTTCCTAAGTTTTCTGCATCCATTCTTCCAGAGTTATATCCACCAAACACGGAAGCACCATCACTTACACCAGCAGCAAAACCACCGGACAAGAACATTCCTGATTTTGTTGGATCATCTAGATCAAAAAGTAATCCTACGGAAACATCAGCCCCCACCATACCAACAAAATTTAGGTTAATTCCAAACATTATTTGCCCATTTTCAGTATTACTAGTTGCTGTATAGGTATTTGTTGAACTTATAGATTCCCACAAGTCATGATATTCTCTTTTTTGCCCTACAGTCTCTCCAACTTGCAATGTTCTTGGATCTTTATTAAATCCAGATTTCTGTTGCCAATTTTCTCCATACAAACCATATAGGGTATCGCCAGATTCAGCTGTATATGTACCATCACCATTATCTGTCCAACAACCGTTTGGATCCGTATACTTCACCGGATTGTTGCCCGCGTAGTGGTACAAATTAAAATTGATGTGGGTATCAACTTGAAAGTACACAATTATTATAACATAAAAATAACATAAGATACCTAAAGGTTAATAGAAGCAATTTTTCTTCTGCAACAATTCCAAAAATATGATATATTACATATAGATTATTGAAGGAGGCTCCTATGAACGAAGAAAATGAACTTGATGCAACTTGCGGTGTAAGTGATAAAGAAATGACTTATCGTTTTCAGCAAGGTGTAAAAATTGAAAATGAAATCAAGCAGCTCAAGGGACTTCCTATTGCTGGCTATGATTTAGAAAAAAAGAAAGCATATCTTGAATATCCTGATGGACACCGTGAATATGCCTGACAAAATCATAAAACCTACTATTCTAGTATTTGCAGGTCCTAATGGTTCTGGCAAATCAACTATAACAAAATATGTTGAAGTCATTTCTCCTTATATCAATGCTGATGATGTAAAAAAATCGAACCAATGTTCAGATTTGGACGCTGCTATAAAAGCTGAAGGACTAAGAGAGAAAGCGTTGTCAGAAAAATCTAATTTCACATTTGAAACTGTGCTTTCAACAGACCGTAATCTTCTTCTTTTGAAGCGTGCCAAAGAACAGGGATATTTTATTAAATGCATTTATGTATTAACCGCTGATCCTATGATTAATGTAATGCGAGTGAAATCGAGATTTGCGGCAGGTGGGCATGATGTGCCTCAAGATAAAATTATATCCAGATATTCCAAAGCATTGAATCTTATTCCAGAATTAATCCAGGTGTGCGATATTTTTCATTTATATGATAATTCTACAAAAGCTTTTAGAATCTTTAAAAAGAGAAAAGCAGAATTTTTCTATGAAGAAAATCAGTTTTGGAACTTGGAAGATATAAAAAGGCTTACAGGAATCGAAAATCCTGTATTAAAAGAGTTGAATTAGTTCCAACCGAAATTTCAATTTCATTATCTATCCATAATTAGTGCCAAATTCCCCTGCAAGTGACAAATATTCACAGATAATATAGATTTGCCTGTTCAAATCTAACATGTCCCACATTCAGGATTTTCAGTTTGATGATGTAATTCCTTTCTTATATTCCCATCAATTACCATTTGTGGGAGTAAAGCCTAGCGTTTTCAGTCGAGCTGAAAACACTAGATGTGGAGGTAGTAATCATTTTGCCAATATGCTATTAATCTCTGCTTTCTTTTGATTTTTTTATGGTGGCAATTCTAAATATGTAGAAAGACAAACTTTTGGAATATTTTTTTATAAAGCACGGTATTAATTCCAGCAGAAATAATCCAATAAAAATTGATTTTATTCCAAAAGGTATTTCACAAACTTCCACAACTATTGTTCCAATTATAATAAAATTAAACAGCAAGTTATGGCAAAGAATTTCTATTTTTTCATTTTTTTTGCATTTGAATTTATATCTTGCTATAACATAGAAAAGTGACCTAAAAAAGATATTTTGAAGCAATAAGCATAAAAAGAAAATGATGGCTAAAGCAATATTGAAAAATTTAACGGCTTTTTGGCTATACTCAAAGACATCGAAATAGAGAAAATTGCCCACTATCATAATAACAACCATAAAAACCATGTTTACTAAAAAATTAGAAAATTCTAACAAAAATTGTTTTATTCCAGACATATCAGTATTCTCCATTCATCCAACCTTTTACAAAATCTTTGTATATTATTTTCTTTTTTTTGCAAGTAAAAAAAAGTCTTCCCACATAATTTTTTGATGACAATTTCCAATATACAAATATTGTATTATTTCTTCATTTGTTTCTTCAACAACAAGTAAAACAAAATTACTTGATACAGGATATTGTTTTTTCAAACTATTTATGTACTTATTAATAATTTTAGTATTATCTTTTTTTTATAAAAGAAACTTCATAATTTAAGTATTCCAATCTTGTTTTTTGTTGATCATAAAAATTATTTGGATCATCAATTGGTACTGTAAATGTCATAACATTTAATCGTTTACCCTCAATAGAAGCAGCATATTGATTATTTTCTGTTACCGTCCATTTTATTGAATCAGGAATAAAAAGAGTAAAAAGACAGCCTGCTGCAATAAATATCAAAACAGTAGAACACATTTTTAATGCTTTAGATTTTTTTTCCCCATTTTTATGGGATGTTATTAATATCGTTTTTGATTTTCTATAAAATAGAATTGCGCATATAATAAATGATAATGATGTTAATATGATTTCTAAATTCATAATTTATTCCTGTAAAGTTTCTTTTGGTCCATAAAGATTATAATAATAATTTGCTTTAGTTTTAATTTCTTGTTTATCTTTATATTCTTTAATAGATTCCATTGTTTCTTTGGAAGCATTTAATATTGCATCACCTTCGCCCAAATTACTTCCAATATCATTTAATCCGGAAATAATACGAGTTGCAGAAGATACTGCTTTGCTACCATCGCCTGTTAAAGATATTCCTTTAGTAGCAATTCCATCAATGACAGTATCTGCTAATGAAGCATATGCACCAACTAATTCCTGAGTTTGTTCACTAGCTCCAGTTTTTTCAGCTATTGCACTAGCCATTTCAGGTATAAAACCATCCCAATCAGTATCGGTTGCAGCTGCCACCATAGATGTAACACCATCTGCAATATTATATATACCATCAATAACCACATATTTTGTTACACCTGCAGATACACCTGTTGTAATACAACCACCTACAACCTCAACAACGCCACCTAAAGTTTGTAAAGTAGCAAAAACAAAGGCTTTGGTCTGAAATCTTCCATCCGGATCCACACACTTCACCGGATTATTTCCTGCATAGTGGTACAAATTAAAATTGATGTGGGTATCAACTTGAAATTTGCCACTTCCGCACCTAAACCGAACGCTTAAACCTTTCCTTGCCTGTGAACTTGCACAGCAAATAAACAAGGACTTTCATTCTTTACCCTTTGCTCTTCAACCTAAACCTCACCATACGGAGTATACTCAATCCGCTGATATTCATCACCTCGGTGATCTGTTATCAACGCTACCGAGACTAATTGTTCACTGTGGTAGTAAAACTGCTTATTGTATTCCTCATGTATAGTTATCTCACCACCAGTAGCCAACTTCGTTACAGACCGTGTTTCGTATCTGGCGGTTCCGTGAAGAAAAGCCCTCGAACTTTTTAGCCACCTCTCTCCTGTCAAAGAACATTTGTCCCTAGCCACTTATAGGGAAGCAGCCGGCGTATCTTATATGTTTAATATGAACTAAATAATTTTAAGTACATATGCAAGTATTATGAAAACAACATACCCTACGAAAATTATTAAATCAATGATTAAGAGAAACGTCAAATCCTTAATTCTTTTTTTCCCCTTATATACATCGACAAAAAATGCAATTATTGGTGTAACTATTAAAGTTGTAATAAAAAAAACTTCATCTTTCCAATCTCGTATGCGTATATTCATATTTTATTCCTCCCATCACATATTTTCTAATTCTTCAAACGTTTTGAATTTAGCATCGCCCCATATATTATTTGTCGAACTTCGTATTTTTTCAGCCCAATCTGTTTCTGAAATACCTTTTTGCCTCATACGTGATTCATTTTTATAATAATATAAAGCACCATCTGCAAGTGTTTGTCCTAAGCTTATGGCAGCAGAATCGGATAGACAACCTCTGAAAGGATCTTTGGAAAGAGAAGCCATAAATTTCTCTATTTTCCTATCATTTTTAAAATCGTTTATAGATGATTTGACTCCAAAACCGGTATATATCCATGATGCATAGCCAAAAAACTTTGAGTTCTTCGCGGCTTTTGTAAATGAAACAGAATCAACTATGTTTGATTCATTTACAATTGAAGAAGTTGAATCACTGTCATATAGGACTGTAAAATTTGCCGTCGGATCGATATTTGTCAAGGGTTTTTCCAAATTCAATACATATCCACCAAAAGGAACAAAATTAGTTAATATTTTTGTTGCAAGATGACAATAACCGACGGTGTGGTAATATGAGCCCAGTCCATACCGACCATCTTCTTTTAGCTTGAAAACTATATACTTCCCATCCGGGTCCGTGTACTTCACAGGATTGTTTCCCGCGTAGTGGTACAAATTAAAATTGATGTGGTTATAGGCTCCGCCCATGCCAGGCAGGCTTCCAGCATCCTTTGAATTTCCCTTTCCGGCTGCAGGGATGTATTCCCCAAGCGCCGGGTCGGTGCTTATCCATGTGGAGTACTTAGGATCCAGGTATCGTGCCCCGTAGTAGTAGAGTCCGGTCTCCTCGTCCTTTTCCTTGGCGCTGAACTTGTACGGCAGGTATTCAAGCCCCCTGTTGTCTGTACGCTCCATCCAGGTTTCTCCGTATGGCGTGTATTCTATGCGCTGGTATTCATCCCCCTTGTAGTCGGTGATCATGGATGCAGATCCAAGATGGTCCGAATGATAGAAGTACTGCTGCACTTCTTCTGCATCCGCCCATACATCGTTGGCCATACGCAGCTTGGTGACGATTCTTGTTTC
>JAZRVO010000030.1:0-310860 GCA_045599185.1 Treponemataceae bacterium
TGAATCACGCTGATAACGGTAATCACAATAATTCTGTGTATCTGAAATTACTGCGATTGAAAATTTTTCTGCAAATAAAGCTGATGAAACAGCCAATAATGCAGCCGAACAAAGAATAGATTTTTTCAAAATCTTTTTCATAAAAATCCTCGTCATTCAGTTTAGATTTGGCTTGTGCCGTGTTTTTTGAATGACAGGAATAATTTGAAATCTTTGTGTTAAGTTCCAATAAGAATTTCGTTAAATGTTTGTTAAAAATCATTCCGTCATTATGATTCCTGCAATTACAGCGGTAAATGGCGCGGTCATGGCAAGACCAAAACTGCCTGCAATTGTGTTTATAATTTCTGCGGAAACCACATTGTTGTTCAGAATGTTATAAACCGGCGTGCCCTGTGCCATAAAAGTCATCAGCAGTGCAATGCATGTGCCGGAATAGGCAAGCAGAAGGGTAGTAGTCATCGTTCCCATTGCGGCGCGGGCAACGGCAATGCCGGATTTTATTGCTTCGTGCCGGCTTATTTTTATTCCTTTTTTGCCCGCGGTTTTTACAACTTCGTTTACCGCGCTTGTAATGTCCACGCTCAAATCCATAACAGAACCGCTTGCTCCAATAAAAACCGAAGCCATAAAAATCTGGGTCAGGTTCAAATCCTGAAACCCCGAATACAGCAAAGCTTCCGAATTAGCCATTACCGCCCCGTGAATATGAAAAAGTTTTACAAATACAATAGAAAGAAATGCTGCAAAAATAATTCCCAGCATAGAACCGGCAAAAGAAGAAACAAGTCGCCGGTCAAAGCCGTAAACCAGCGCCAGAATCACAAAAGTCATTATTCCAACAACCAGAATGCCGGTTAAAATAGGGTTTACGCCTTTCAAATACAACGGCACAAGCACTTTCCACAAAACAAGAATTGTAATTGCAAACGAAAAAACAGAACGAAGCCCCGTTGTTCCGGCAAAAGCAATTAAAAAAGCACCAAAGGCAAGGGCAAGAATCAGTTCCCAGTTCAGCCGGTAATAATCAATCAGATTTACGGAATAAAATTCAGTGCCGTTTTTGCCTTCGCCATAGTGAATGACAGCCTGCACTTTGTCTCCAGCCCTGAATAATTTATCCTGCGCTAGCGAACCGCCCAGCATGTTCCAGCCTTCTGCCTGCTGCCCTTTAAATTTGCCGGAAAGTATTTTTACCCGGCAAATCTGCTGGCCGCTTCTTATAAGGCCTGTATCAATCAGCCGCGAATCATCAGTTTCTTCCACAAGCACCCTGCATTTTTCTGCGTCCTTAAATTGCAGCGCGCCTTCAAAGCCGGTTGGTATTTTTAGCAGAACTGCAACAACGCAAAGGCAAAACAGAAAAATAAGGCCATTACTAAATTTTTTCATAACATATCAGGCAAAGCAAAAATTTTTGCAAATGCCGTCCTCCCTGTAAAACTCAATTTTTTTATAAAAGAATGAATTAAAACTTACCGCGGATATGTTAATTTTTGATGAAAAGCCGGTTATTTTTTCTCAAAGCTCCGTTACGCAAGTTCCGGGGCTTTTTTGCATCTTCTGCTTTTTTGTATTTTTCAATTGCCAGTTTTTTTAATTGAACCTTTTAGACTTTTCGCATAAAATAGAGTTAATTGAGATTTTTCAGGCGCTTGAATGGAATATTTAACGAATCAGCAGATAGCCGAAGTTTTTATACGCTTTAAGGCACAAAATCCGGAACCCAAAACCGAGCTTGTGGCGGTAAATCCTTTTACTTTGCTGGTATCGGTGGTTTTAAGTGCCCAGGCAACGGACAAAAGCGTAAACAAGGCAACCGCCGAACTTTACCAAACCGTAAAAACACCGCGGCAAATGCTTAATTTGGGCGAACCAGCCTTAATTGAACACATAAAAAGCATAGGGCTTTACCGCAGCAAGGCAAAACACGTAATGGAACTTGCCTTGCAGCTTTGCCAGAAATACGGCGACAATGCCGGTTCGGTTGATTTTGCCGATTTTTCGATTGAAAAGCTTGGCAAGTTTCCGCGCACCAGGGAAGAATTTATGGAATTAAGCGGAGTAGGGCGGAAAACTGCAAACGTAATGCTGAACGTTCTGTACGGCGAAGCCGTTATGCCGGTGGATACCCATCTTTTGCGCATAGCGCCGCGTATGGGTTTAAGCGCCGGTACAAAGCCGGAACAAATAGAAGCCGACCTGCTGAAAATCATTCCTGCTGAATTTTTGCAGCACGCCCACCACTGGCTTATTCTGCACGGGCGCTATGTGTGCACGGCAAAAAAGCCCCAGTGCCAAACCTGCTTAATTTGCGACATTTGCCCAAAAAACGGTTTATAAATACAGCACCAAAAGTAAATAACATTAAAAGTTGAAGAAATTTGCAAACCGGAAAAGTCTGCGACTTTTTCCGTAAAATAAAACCACAGAGAGGATTTTATGGTTGAATGGATAAAAACTAATTTAACGGCCGATTTTTTTATTAAAATTGGAACTGTTATTGGTGCCGTACTTTTAATGTTCATTTTGTACAAGGTTCTTCGTTCGCTTATGCGAAAAACCGTGTGCAAAAAAGTAAAACCGCAGATTGCGATGCTTATAGAAAAGGGAATGAAGTACACTTTTGTTGTTCTTTTAACCCTTTACATTCTGGATTTGTTTGGAATTAAACTTTCTGCCCTGTTAGGTGCTGCCGGAATTGCCGGTATCGCGGTTGGTTTTGCTGCCCAAACTTCTGTAAGTAACATCATCAGCGGCTTTTTCATGCTGTCTGAACAGACTTTTAAAATCGGCGATTTTGTTACGATTGACGGTGTTTCGGGAACTGTTGATTCAATTGACCTGCTTTCTATTAAACTGCACACGCCGGACAACCAGATTGTGCGCATTCCAAACGAATCGGTGATTCAGTCTAAGCTGGTAAATGCTTCTTACAACCCTAACCGCCGTTTTTGCCTTAGCGTGGGCTTGCCATACGACTGCGATTTGGAAGCAGTGGAACAGCTTTTAATTAAAATTGCCGCCGAAACTGAATATGTTCTTGCAGAACCAGCACCGATTGTACTTTTCGACAGTTTTGCAGATTCTTCCGTAAACGTGCAGGTTGCCGCATGGTGCAAAAAGGAAGACTTTTTAACCATGAAAAGCAAGCTTTTTAAAAACGTGCACCGGGAACTGGCTAAAGCAAACATCATTATTCCGTTCCCTCAGCTGGACGTTCACTTTGACCCGGAAACACCGCTTGCAAAAAAAGAAAGCGCATCTTCAGGCTTGCTGGGTAAATCTGTTGCATTCAGCGAAAATGCCAAGGTTTAGTGCTTTTTAGCCTGAAAATTGGTTTTACCGAAAAAACAAAAGGCTTTGCTGAACAAGCCCGAGCAAAAAAGGGCATTCAGCAAAGCCTTTATTTTTCGTTTTGCAATGCGGCAGAAATTACCAATTCTGCCGCATTATAAATATTTAAGCCTGCCTTAAAAAATCGGCAATTTTTTCCATTACCGCGTCATCAAGTTCGCCAAGCTTATGAAAATCAACTGACTGCTTGTAAGCCTTTAATTCTTCGCCTTTAAGCTGCTGGCTTTTTTTTGAATATTCAGCCAGTAAAGCAACCGCCTGCCGGGTGTAGTTTGGATTGTGCATTCTGTTTTCTACGGTTAAAAGTTTTACCGCCGGTACAGCCTTGCTTAATGCAAGTGCATTTCGTTCGTAGTTAACCATGTGGTCGTCGACAGAAGCAATAACCATGCATTTACCCGTAAATTTTTTCTGGGTTTTAACCGCGTTTGCAAAACTGAATTTGCCGCAGCAGGTAAAATCGGCAAGCAGCATAAAGGGCACAAGCACCCGGCTTGCCCCGTGCAAAAGTGAGCTGAAACTGTTTCGCAGGCTTAAAACCGGCGCCATTGCCACCACGGCTTTTATGTCCGCGTGGTATTTGCCAATGTTGCTTGCGGCAAAAGCACCCCAGGAATGGCCAACCACGCAAATGCTTTTTGCTGGGCACTGGCTTTTTATAAAATTTACTGCGGCATTTGCACAGCGCAAACTGTTTGCCATGCCCACAATATTTTTACCGTCGCTAATGTCCGTACCCGTGTAATCAAAGGCAAAAACCTTAAAACCGGCTTTACAAAGCCAGCCAATATCCTGCATGTAGGATTTGTGCGTGCTCCACATTCCGTGACAGAAAATTACAATTTTTTCTTCGTTAAAGCCCGGAAGAAAATAAAACGCACCGCGCAAAGTGTCTTTGCCGCATTTAAATTCAGCATTTTCACTTTGCAGTCCAAATTCTTCTTTGGTATAAAACTTAACCAATGGGTCTGGGTTAAAGCGCCTGCCAAAAAAACCGGAATGGAAAACTTTTGCAACGCAGAAAAGTATTATACAAATAAAAAAAAGAACACCACAAATAATCAGAATCATAAAAATCCCCGTTTGCCCTTAAAATTGGCAGTTAACCGCTGCCTTCAAATTGGGCTTAAAAATTAAAAATAGGCCGAATATCGAGTTTATATTAAATGCCCCAAAAGCAGTTTTTCAACAAGCCCATCCGCGAAAAAAAGACTTGTGCTGCGCACGGCGTATTTTTTTTTCGTGCCTGTGCCTGTCTGCGGCTGCTTTTAACAGTTCATTTATTAATTTTCAGGCTAATATAAAAAAATTGCATTTACGGTAAGTATAAATAAAAAAGCACTTCGTTTGATGAAGTGCTTTTTGCAAGTTATACGTATTTTTCAACAACTTCAAGCAGTTTTTGCGGTGTCGGCGGTTTAAGGATAAAATCCTTTGCGCCGGAACGAATTGCTTCAACAACATTTTCCTGATTGCCCATTGCAGAACACATGATAACCTTTGCATTCGGGTCGGCAGCAAGAATTTCTTTCAAAGCCTGCAAACCGTCCATAACCGGCATTGTAATATCCAAAAGAACTAAATCTGGTTTTGTCTTTTTGTACATTGCAACAGCAATCTGACCGTCTTCAGCTTCGCCAGCTATATCGTGCCCTCCGTCTTTAAGGATTAACGCAATAGACTTTCTCATAAATGTTGCATCATCACAAATTAAAATTTTAGCCATAAACAAACCTTCGTAAAATAATAAAGTAATTATAACCTATACCGGCAAAATTACAAGCATAAATACTTTCATAAATAAGTTTATTTATATTTGTAAAAAATTATCGAAAACAAAGCGTTTTTCAGTAATTCCTTTACAAACTGTCTGTTTGCAAAAAGCCTTTAAAACCGCAAAAAAAACTTTACTTTTTACAGAAGTTTTTCAACAACAGCCTTGGCTGCTTTCATGTCCATGCCTTCAATTGCCTTTAATTTTGGCATGATTGTTTTCAGGTTGCGTTCTTCAGCCGGCAAAGAATCAATAAGTTCCTTAACAGCCTTTTCCATAGCTTCCGGGCTCAAAGTTTCCGGCACAAATTCTTTAAGAACGGCAAGCTGGGCATCAAGCTCGGCTGTATCGGCGCCGCCTTTTTCGTATTCAGCCCTTGTTGCCAAAGTCTGTTCGTACATTTTTTTTGCAGCCTGCGCAATGTCAGCCGGTGTTTCTTCCCGGTTAAGTTCGCGAATATTTTTCTGCACCGTATCAATAATAAGCCCAAGAACAGTTGCCCTGATTGGGTTTTCCTTGCGCACCTTCATGCGTTCTTTAAAAAGGTCTTTAGTAGTCATCTTTTTCTCCTGTAATATTAAAATATTCATTTTTTATATGGCTTTTCAATAAAAAACAAAAAAAATTGTTATTTTTTTGCAACCAGAACCATGGTGCGCGCTTTGTGGTCATACGGCGAAAGGTCAAAATCGCCGCAGATATTTACAGTTGTAAAACCGCAGTCCAGAAGCATTTTCTTAATGTCCACTGCCGAATACAGGCGCTGTACAAAAGTATGGTCAATGCGCTCGCCGGTTTTGTTGTCAATCAAAATCCAGTGCGAACGCAAGCCCTGCCAGTCGTTTACGGCGGTAAACTCGGTTAAAACGGTTTTTCCGGCGCGTTCAAACCATTCGCCTTCGGTAAAGTCGCGCACCGCAATTTCGCGCCCCAAACTTTCCAGCACGAATGTTCCGCCGGGTTTTAAGGCTTCGTACATGCGCTGCAAAATTGCAAAGTCTTCTTCAACCGTGTCGCAGTAACCAAAGGAAGTATAAAGATTTACTGCCGCGTCAAACTTTTGGGCACTTGTAAAGGTACGCATATCGCAGTTTATCAGATTCAGGTTTACGCCTTCATCTTCTGCCGATTCTTTGGCGGCGTCTAAAAAGGGCTGGGTAATATCAACGCCGGTTACGTTAAGCCCCAAAAGCGCAAACTCAAGGCTTACCCGGCCAGGCCCGCAGCATGCATCCAAAATTGAAGAACCGGCTTTAAGGTTTGCCAGCTTGCAAATGTCTTCTGCCACTTTTGCAGCTTCTGCCCAGCGCTGGGGGTCAAACATAATCGGTCCGTATTCCAGCCAGAAATTTGCTTTTTCAAACCATTGTTTTTTTTCCATATAATAATTCCTGTAAAAAATCCTTCTGTTTTGCAAAATGCGCACTTCTGCTGCAAATTCAGTTTTTCAGCAGTTCCTGCCACTTTTTCGGCAAAGCCAGCCTTTAGGCATAAAAGCAGTTGCGCCATTTTTTATTTATAAAATTATTCCCTAACTTCGTCCCAGCCTGCGCGGTAATTCAGTTCCTTAATTTCAAGGCGTTTGTAACAGGCAAAAAATGCCGGAATAAGGAACGCGTCCGCCAGAATCCAGGCAATTGGGCTTGCAACGCACGCACCGTTAAAGCCGAAAAACGGAATAAGCGCCAGCGCCGCAAGGGCACGGCCAATAAGTTCAAAAAAACCGGCCAAAACGGCAAGTTTGCTGTAACCCATGCCCTGTATTGCAAAGCGCAGAATGTTTACCAAAGCCAGCGGAATGTACATGGATGAGTTGGCAATTAAAAAATTGTGAACCATTTTAAGAATTTCTGTTTCTTCCGCAGAAAGGAACAGAAGACCGAAGTTTTTGCCAAAAAAGAACATGCAGGCAAAAGCCAGCACTGAATAAATGCTTCCGATAATGCTGCTTTGCCATACGCCCTGCTTTATGCGCGGCAGTTTGCCAGCCCCGGCGTTTTGTCCTGCCCAGGTAGCCATGCAGGTGCCAAGGGCGTCAAAGGGGCAGCAGAAAAAAATGCTTACCTTTATGGCGGCAGTCTGGGCGGCAACCGCATCGCTGCCCAGCGAGTTTATGCCTGCGGAAAGAATGACGCTGCCAATGGCTGTAATTGAATACTGAATGCCCATCGGGAAACCAGTGCCCACAAGCTTTTTCATCAGGTCGGTTTTTACAGCCCAGTCGTCGCGTTTAAGGCGCAGAACGGGAAATTTGGTCAGAATGTAAAAAAGGCAGGCAATTCCTGAAATTCCCTGGGCAATAACCGTAGCAAACGCCGCGCCGCGCACCCCAAGCTTAAAAAGCACAATAAAAATCAAATCCAGTGCAATGTTTAAAAGCGAAGAAATAACCAGAAACATTAAAGGCGTGCGGCTGTCTCCAACGGCGCGCAGAATGCCTGCCAGCAGGTTGTACAGAAACACAACCGGAATGCCTAAAAAGATAATTCCAATGTACTGCGATGCATATTCAATAATATTTTGCGGCGTGCCCATAAGGCGAAGAAGCGGCCGGCACAATAAATATGTAAGAACTGCAAAAAAAACAGAAAAACCGGCAGAAAAAACCGCCGCGTTGCCAATAAGCCGCCGCATTACAGGCAAATCCTTTGCGCCAAATTTGTTTGCAACCGGCACCGAAAAACCGCTGCACACGCCCATGCAGAACCCGATAATTAAAAAGTTTACTGAACCCGTAGAACCAACAGCTGCAAGGGCTTCCTTGCCCAAAAACTGCCCTACAATAACAGTGTCTACAATGTTGTAAAACTGCTGAAAAAGATAGCCAAACAGCAGCGGCACCGAAAAACCGAAAATAAGCCCGAAAGGCTTGCCAGTTGTTAAGTCTTTAGTCATACGTTGAAAATACCCAAAAGCAGCAAAAATTGAAAGGGGTAACGCGCGTAGAAAGAAAAAGGCCGCAGTTTGCGTCAGCAAACTGTGCCGCGTACACAGATAAAGCTAGCGGTTAGAGATAAAAGAACAGTGCGCGCGTGCTGTTTGAATGTTCAGTAACTGCTGCTGATTTATGCACGCGGCGGAGTTTCGAAAAGGCAAAACTCCGTTCTTTTAGGGAAGTGCGATTTTCTGCAATTGATGAAAGATTCCGGGGCAAGCCCGGAATGACAGAAAAATGGCAAACTGTGCCGCGTACACAGATAAAACTAGCGGTTAGAGATAAAAGAAAAATTCTGCCACGCATTCGCTTTCGGTTATTTTTGTGCTGAACTCGTAGGCGGCCATTACGGCTTTAATCAATTGCTTTATGCTTATTATTTTCCTTGATATTTCTTAATCTCATTAATCAGTCTTTCTTCGCTTGGAAGATAAAGTTCATACTGACTTGCAAGAATCGTTTTATTGTCTTCAGGAAGTGACATTTTGACCATTTCATCATTTTTGGCAGTACACAAAAGAATGCCGATTGTCTTGTTTTCTTCGGGAAGTTTTTCTTTTCTGTCAAAGTAATTTACATACATTTGAAGCTGACCCAAGTCTTCGTGAGTAAGTTTGTGAGTTTTCAGTTCAATTACAACAAAACAACGTAAAAGACGATTATAGAAAACCAAATCTGCAAAATATTCATCATCTTCAATTAAAAGCCGCTTCTGTCTGGCAACAAAAGTAAAACCGTTTCCCAGTTCAAGCAAAAACTGTTCAAGATGATTTATAAGTTCATTTTCTAAATCAGATTCATAATATTCACTTTTCTTTTCAAGACCAAGAAATTCCAAGACCATTGGATCTTTTATGATTTCAGTTGGATTTTGTGGAATCGATTCTCTTTTGGCAATTGCAAGTACTTTTTCTTTATCATTGCTTTTTAAAAGTCGCTCATATAAAAGAGAATTAATCTGGCGTTCAAGTTCTCGACCAGTCCAGGCATTGTTTACGCTTTCTAATTCATAATAAGTTCGTTTATCAGGATCAGAAATCGCAATCAAAAGTTTGTATTGAGACCAGCTTAATTGCGTCCGCAATGTAGACGCAATTGGATAAGTTAAAAAGAATTGTCGTGCTCGTTCAAGTTGTCTTTTTCCAAAACCGCTTCCAAATTCTACCTCAAGATCTTTTGATAAATTTTCAATTAAATATTTTCCGTAATCAGCACGGATTTTTCCGTTCTGTTCTTCTTCAAAAATTCGTTTTCCAAGATTCCAGTACATCTGAACCCTGCAAAAATCTACGCTGTGGACAGCACTGCTTCTTGCATTCTGGATAATAGAGCGTGCGTCTGTTAAAAGAGTTGGTTCTAATTCAGTTGCTTTTATTTCATTTTCCATTTCCTTTCTCCGTCAGCTGTTCATACAGCTTGAAAAGTTCGGCTGCACTTGATTTTTACCTATAATAAATTTATATCATAAACATGAGTCCTTGGAAGGTGAAAGCAGGCTACACGCCTTGCGTTCTGTAGAGAACCTAGCCTCCGCAGGCCTCAGTTTTTTTCCTCAAGCTCTTTTTCAACAATTTACCTTTTTCTTCTATTTCCCTTTATGACTTTCCAAGAAAATATCTTTTTGCCGTTCAATTTCATCGGAAAGTTCCTGTTCTGTCGGAAGAAATGTCAGATACTTGCTTGCAAAAATCTGTTTTGAATCATTAAGAACTGAATATTTTGCTATGGTTTTGTCTGTTTCAGAACACAAAAGCAAACCGATTGTTGGATTGTCATCTTCTTTTTTGTATAAATCATCAAACATTCTTACATATAAATCCATCTGTCCTACATCCTTGTAAGAAAGTTGATTCATCTTCAAATCAACAAGGACAAAACATTTTAAAATGAAGTTATAGAAAACAAGGTCAATATAGTATTCGTCATTGTCTGTGCGAATTAGTTTTTGTCTTTCAACAAATGCAAAACCTTTTCCAAGTTCCAGCAAGAATTTCTGCAAACTGTCTATCAAAGCCTGTTCAAAATCAGACTCAATATAGCTTTTGTTTTCGGGAAGCCCCAGAAATTCGAGAACATAGGGATTTTTTATAAACTCAAGTTTTTTATCCTGAAAAACTGCTGTTTTTTGCTCCATTTCCTGGACTACAGGCTCTTTTATTTGTGATGAAATTAAACGTTCATAATATTGAGTTCCGATATTCCGTTGCAAAGTTCTTGTGTCCCAATCTAAGCGAGATGATTCATCGCAATACCAGTCTCGTGCAGTTTTTGATGTTACACGCATGATAAGTTTGTAATGGCTCCATGTTAAATTTCTCCACACTGTGGAGAAATTCGTTGGTTCAGAAAACTTTTCATAAAAAAGGCGGAAATTATAAAGACTCTGCGTAGAATAACCTTTTCCATATTTTGCAGAAAGTTCATCAGAAAGATTTTTTACAATTTCTTTTCCGTATTCTGCCCTGTGCTGTCCGTTTTGTTCCTGCACAACAATTCTTTTTCCAATCAGATAATAAGCATGAACCATTGCATAGTTCACATGGATTTTTGCGTATTTTCTGGCAGTTTCAATTATGGAACATACATCACCAATATAATTTTCTGTAAATTGAATCTGTTCAAGTTTTACTATTTCATTTTCCATTTCCTTTCTCCGTCAACTGTTCGTACAGCTTGAAAAGTTCTGCCACGCATTCGCTTTCGGTCATTTTTGTGCTGAAGCCGTAGGCGGCCATTACGGCTTTGTCGTTTTCTAAAATTCAATTTGAAGCAATTTTCCGTTCTGCTTTTCGGTTTTATACAAGTCATAGACATAAGGCGAACTTTCAAGATATAGGCCTGTTTCAAAATCATTTATTTTTGAAAATGTTTCTGATGAATAAAGTTTCTGCATTGCTTCGAGCATTGGGATTTTTTCATCTTCGATAATGTAAGAAATTAAATCGCTTGTAATGTATTCTGCCAAAAGTTCTTTTTTAGACATTTTGAGCCTCTTTTTTAGTCAGGTATCTAATCGCATTTTCTGTATGAAAAGAATATTGATTTGTAAGCTTTTTGAACTTCATTTCTTCAACTAAAGTTTCTGCAGAAATTGCGCCATCTGCGAATTGACGAAAAAGCAAAGCTAAATCATCATCAGCGATTGGTCCAATTACAATGTCAAATCTATTATCAATGTTGTTATCTTCCTGCGGATTTTTTATTCTTGATACGTTTCTATTTGTAATTACAAATTTTGCCCATTCAATCGACGGTGAGTCAAATTTTCTAATATTCAATTTTTCTTTTTTCAAAATTGAATCATCCAACTCGTAAACATTTAAAACAGCATTTCCGCCAAACATTCTTGAAACCCTTTGCGCCATTCTGACAGCCTGTTCCTTTATAGTTGTAAGATAAAAGCCTTGTCCAAAATCTTTGTTTGGTCTGCATTTTGAAAGTTCAATTTTCTGAATGTCGATATTTGAACCGTGATACAAAATCATTGGATCATTCCTCCATTTTTTTGACTTATCATAGTCAAATCCTGAATTACATCCTCAAATGAAAGTGTATGCTCAACATCGTAAAATTCTACAAGAAAGTCCATTGCTTTATGTTCATACAAATATATGAACGACTGCTTTTGCGTAAGATTTTTACTTTTTGCAAATTCATTCACACATGCAACAGTATATTTTATTTGATTATTACTCATTTTTTCTCCTTCACCAACCCTTCATACAGTTTGAAAAGCTCGGCGACGCATTCGCTTTCGGTCATTTTTGTGCTGAAGCCGTAGGCGGCCATTACGGCTCTGTCGTTTTCCTGATGGGCTTTACGCAAGTCCGGCGGCATTACGGTCTCGTCATAAAGGTCTGCAAGGGAACAGTCCGGATATTTTGCTCGGGCATCGAGAATTGCCTGGGCAGAGTTTATAATTGACAGTTGAGAATGGACAATTGATAATTCCTTTTTGTCGGCAGGCAAGTCTTCGCTGGAAAGTGTCCATTTGCCGTTTTCCATTTTCAATTTTGAATTGTCAATTTTCAATTGCTCTGGCCACGGGAAGTTGTTGTAGACGATATCTTTTGAATATCTATAGTCGCTCTTTAGTCTTCCGCAAACTACACGCATCCATGCCATGTGTACATTGGAAGTTAGAATTCCGAAATCGTAAAGAGTTGCATCAGGAATAATTGTAGCGGAATCTGTTGGTATGGTGTTGTCATCCAAAAAACCGATAGGTATATATCTTCGTTGTTCTGAAGAAACACGAGGAACTATTACATAAGACTTTGGATTTTTAGTTTCTCTAAAGACAGTTGGAGTTTCTGCAAGTTTCTGTCTGTCGGCAGCACCGTTCAATCTGTCTTGCTTACATAATTCCACTCGTTTCATTACTTCTGGCATTTTTCTGAGTTCAGCTGGACTTGCATCAACAAGCCATAAGCAATAGCGTTTTTTGTTGTTTATGTATTCTTCTGCACCTGTCAGATTTTTAATGAATTTTACGGCATCAGGTTCTTTTTTTATAAAATCTTCATAATCTTCTTTTTCAATAATTAAATGTCCGCCGTCAGCAGGTCTGTTTCCTGTTGTCATTTGAATTACATCGCAAATCGGTTTGCTTCGACTTTCAATCCAAGCATCTTGCGCATCAATCAAATAACCATTGATATTTTTTGCTTCAATGAAAGTTTTGTCAGAAGTGTAGATGCGTTTTTTACGAGATTCCGAAACAAGTTCGGAATGACTGTCTTCTTGTTCGGAAAGACCGGCTTGTTCTATATGACTGTCACCCTGAACTTGTTTCAGGGTCTCACAGCTAAATCCAATTATTACACAGTGAACATGAGCCTTAATGTTTGCTTCGCTGTCCCAGCGGAAAGTTCTGTAGGCAAAATCAAAATGAATTCCAAACTGTTCAAACAAAGGTTTCCAGATTGCCGCAACCTGTTCTCCTTGAGTAATTGAGTTTGTAGAAACCAATGCACATTTTATATTTGTATTCTGTATTAACTGAGCAGCCTTGTAATACCAGCCAGCCACATAATCTATCTTACCCGCTGTTTTATAAGTTTTACCATTTTCATCTACAAATATAGAAAGAAGATCTTTTTTCTGTTCATCAGTTTGCAAACCATATCCCACAAACGGCGGATTACCCATTATGTAGTCATATTTAACGGGGCGTTGCGGGGTGTCCCCGCTGGAAGGGGTAGCGGCCACCGAAGTGGACGCGAGGGGAAGGCTTTCCCCCACTGTATTCCAATCAATCCTAAGTGCGTTGCCTTCCACAATGTTTGCATAACTTTTCAGCGGCAGAAATTCCAGATTACGTCCAAGTATTTTTGACGTCTCGTTCATCATCTGGCTTTCTGCAATCCACAGGGCAGTTTTGGCAACAACGGCTGCAAAATCATTTATTTCAATTCCGTAAAACTGATGTATGGAAACATGGATCCCAGTTCCGTCAAAGTCCATTTCATTCTGTCCGCCGGTTTCAATCCTTAAACATTCATTTCCCAGCCTGCGCAGGCTTAAATATGTTTCCGTTAAAAAGTTGCCGCTTCCGCAAGCCGGGTCTAAAAATTTCAGTGTGCCGAGTTTTTTATGGAATGCCTTTGTTTTTTCTATTCTTGTCTTTTCTGCCTTAATCTGTTTGATTCCTTCAAACTCGTTTCGCAAATCATCCAGAAACAGCGGGTCAATTACCTTGTGAATGTTTTCAATGCTTGTGTAGTGCATTCCGCCGGAGCGTCTTGTTTCCGGGTTTAAGGTTGATTCAAAAATGGCACCAAAAATCGTCGGGGAAATTTCCGACCAGTCAAAATCTTCGCTGGCATTCCTGATCAGCAGGCCCTTTATTTCTTCCGTAAAGGAAGGAATGAGCTGGTCTTCTTCCGTAAAAAGGCCGCCGTTTACATAAGGAAAGGCTGCAAGTTCAGGATTGTCCTGGGCAAGGAAAGGGTCGCGTTCTTCTGGCTTCTGGTCTAAAACCTTAAACAAATCAAGCAGGGCTTTGCGCAGGTCACGCGGTTCAAAGTGCTTAAGATAATCGCCGAACATGGATTTATGCCCGAATATTCCTGCATCTTCTGCATACAGACAGAACACAAGGCGCACGCAAAGCATGTTCAGGCTTTTAAGGCATTTTTCCATGTCAAGGTTCGGCACAGTTTTATACTGCTCCAAAAGTCCGTCGTAAATGTCACCGATAATGTCTCCGGCCTTTTTGGAAATTTCCAGTTCCTTTTTAAGATGTTCGTTCCCGGTGTCCGCAATAAAGGCAAGTCGGTAAAATTCTTTTTCTAAGTTTTCCAAAAGGATTTCTTCCGGCTCTCCGTTGGGTTGTTCCATATCGTAAACCAGAAACGAGCGGAAGTTGCTTGTTACAACCCAGCGGGGATGTTTTGAAACTGGAAGTTCCGTAATGTAGCGTTTTGCCTGCTGGAAGGGATTTAAAAATGAACCGTCAGACTGTTTGATCGGGGCACGCAAATCTTTATCTATGCTTTTCTGTTCAATCAAAACTTTTGTGGAAGAAATATAACCGTCAATGAATGAAGTGTGGTCCAGTTTTACCTGGTCTTCAAAACTGATGAAATTTGCAAAATCCTGAATTCCAAAAACATTGCAAAGCAAATCCAGCCAGAATTTCTGACTTTCTCCTTTTTCGTAGCCTTTGCCTTTCCAGTCTTCGCTGAACTTTTTAGCTGCTTTTGCCTGTTCCAATTGAGTCATGTCTTATTCCTGTTATGTGGTTTTTGCAGTTCACAGTATAACATACAACAGGCTTCCTATTCTTCATCATCTGCGGAAAGATTTAAGCCTTATATCGGCAATTTATAGCACGTTTTTTTGTGCCTAAAATCAGCTTTATATCTTGCCGGTAATTCATTATAATTTTCCCCATGAGCAAACCTTTGTATATAACTGTAGAAGAAGCTGCTGCACTTTGGAATGTTAGCGAACGAAGCGTAAGGAATTATTGCGCACAGGGAAGGGTTGCCGGTGCGATGCTTGAAGGCAAAACATGGAAAATTCCGTCTTCTGCGGAAAAACCGGACAGAAAAATCCGCCATTTTGCAAAACAGGAAACCCTTCTGGAAGTTCTTGAACGGGAAAAAGAAGCCGAACTGAAAGGCGGCATTTACCATAAAATTCAAATAGACCTGACATACAATTCAAACCATATTGAAGGTTCAAGGCTTACCCACGACCAGACCAGATTTATTTTTGAAACCAAAACAATCGGCATAACGGCTGATGCCGTAAAGGTTGATGACATTGTAGAAACGGTTAATCACTTTAGGTGCATAGATTTTGTTATTGAAAGTGCAAGAACCAAACTTTCAGAAAGCTACATAAAGCAGCTTCACTTCACATTAAAATCGGGAACAACCGACAGCCTGAAATCTTGGTTCAAAACTGGCGACTATAAACTGCTGGAAAACGAAGTCGGCGGTTCCGAAACGACAAGCCCGGAATCGGTTGCGGAAGAAATGAAAAAACTGCTGGCCGAATACAATTCAATAAGGAATGTTTCCTTTGACGACATTCTTGATTTTCATGTCCGCTTTGAATCAATTCATCCGTTTCAGGATGGGAATGGCCGCATCGGACGGCTGATAATGTTTAAAGAATGCCTGAAGCACGGCATTGTTCCGTTTATAATTACTGATGAACTGAAAATGTTTTATTACCGTGGCATAAAAAACTGGAAAAATGAACGCGGCTATTTGCGTGATACCTGCCTTACCGGGCAGGATATTATGAAACAGTGGCTGAATTACTTCAAAATAGAATATTAAACAGCACACGCGCGAGCTTTTACAAAGGCCGCAGTTTGCGACAGCAAACTGTGCCGCGTACACAGATAAAGCTAGCGGTTAGAGATAAAATAACAGTACGCGCGTGCTGTTTGAATGTTCAGTAACTGCTGCTGATTTATGCACGCGGCGGAGTTTCGAAAAGGCAAAACTCCGTTCTTTTAGGGAAGTGCGATTTTCTGCATCTGCGGAAAGATTCAAGCCTTATACCGGCAATTTACAGCACGTTTTTTTTGCGCCTAAAGTCAGCTTTATATATTGCCGGTAACTGCATGTTTCATTTTGTACAAACATTTTCAGTTGTTCGCAGCATGATTCCGATGTAAAATTATTTTCAGCAAGTTTTGAAAGAGTTCGGCTAAAAACCGGTTTGACATTTTTTATGGTGAAGTTTTGCAGATGAAAAGATTTATAGTTTTAAGATTCATTATTTCGGCTTTAACGGTTGTTTTTCTTTCGGCGGTTATACTCGTCTTCATGTCTTCTTCCAGAAAACTTTTCATTGCGCAGGCAAGATATTCCATAAAATCCATCGTTCAGGAAAAAGTCAGCACGGTTGAAGCTGAAATAAATTACGCAGAAGGAAGCATTCAGATGCTTTCGGATTTTGTTTCTTCGCAGATGACCGAACGGGAACTGAAAAACCCAAACGAAGTTTTTGCCCGGTACACAAAACGGCTGCCTTTTGACCTTGTTGAATACATTCGCTGGGACGGCCTTAACATGATGAACAGCACTGCCGGCGAAAAACCCTTTGACGCAAGCCAGCGGCCTTATTACACGGAAGGCATTAAGGGAAACAGCGGAATATGGCCAAACTTTACGCCCAAAGTTGCAAAGGAAGTGCTGCTGAATTTTTATACGCCGCTTTACTACAACGGCGAAATTTCCGGCGTAATTACCGGGGCAATAGGCGAAACCAGTTCCTTAAAGCCAAAGCTTATTTCTTCCTTTTTCGGCCGTCAGGTTCAGTCCTTTGTCTGCGACGAAAACTACATCGTAATTTCTTCTGCATGCGAAGGCATTAAGCCCGGTCTGGACGTTAAAAAATGGGATTCGGTTAAGATTCTTTCGGATTTTATGGAGCATTCCAGAAACAGCGACGAAGAACCTTTTACGTACAAAATTGACGGAAAGTTAGGTCTTTGCTGTACTTCTGCAATTAAAAGCAACGGCTGGCACGTGGTTGTCATTGTTTATCCTTCCGTGCTTAAAGCCGCCGAAAAAGAAGTTTCCGGCAATCTTTTTACCATTTCCGTTGTAATTATGATTATTCTTTTTCTGTACCTTATGGCAAGCCTTGGCATTCAGGCAAAGGCAAACCGGATTGTGCAGGAAGGGCTTAAAGACGCGGCAACACGCGACAAGCTTACGGGGCTTTTAAACCGCCATGCCTACGAAGACAATTTAAGGCTGCTTGAAAGCGGCAAGATAAGTGAAAATTTATGCTACGTGGCTTTTGACGTAAATGGCCTTAAAAATGTAAACGACAGTTTGGGTCACGCAGCCGGTGACGAACTTATAAAAGCCGCCGCCGGCTGCATTAACCGCTGCTTTGGGCAATACGGCAACGTTTACAGAACAGGCGGCGATGAGTTTATTGCAATCATTAATATTGGCGAAGAAGAACTTTTGCATGTTAAAAACCGTTTTGCCAGAGAAACCGGCGCATGGAAAGGCCAGTATACGGAAAGCCTTGTAATTCCGGCCGGTTATGTTATGCGGAAGGAAATGCCGGATGCTTCGCTTTTTGAAATGACCAAGGCGGCAGACCAGCGTATGTACAGGGAAAAGACACTTATTTACATTTCCAGCGGCGTAGACCGGCGCGCCAAAAATGAAGCCTACGAAATTTTGTGCATGTCTTACACAAAAATTCTTAAAATAAACCTTACAAGCGACGAATTCAGCATTATTCAGATGGATCTTTCCGAAAAGGAAGATTCAAAAGGCTACCGCGAACGGATTTCTGAATGGCTTTACAATTTCAGCGTTTCCGGGCAGGTTCACGGTGACGATGTTGAAGCTTTCCAGACCAAAACTTCCGCTGACTACATGCGCAGTTTTTTCCTTTCCGGCAAAAACGAACTGAACGTTTATTACAGGCGGCTTATCGGCGAAGATTTTCACAAGGTTTTAATGCAGATAAAGCCTGCAAAAGATTTTTCGCCAGACAACATGAGCCTGTTTTTGTACGTGAAAGACATCGACAGAACGTAAATTTCCCCGGTTGGGTTCAGAACGTTTTGAATGGCTGAAAAAATGGAAGGCTGAAAAAATGGAAGCAGGCTGGGGCTGTTTCCATTTATTTTTAATGATAAAATCAGATTCCGAAACCAGTTTGGAATGACAACCCATAGTTTTAAAGGAGCAGACCATGAAGCACCATATAATTGTAAAATTCAACGAAAACGCGCCGGAACTTGAAAAAATGCTGCCGCGCATAGACCAGATTTTTTCGGGCGTTATGCAAGTGCCGGGCGTAAGCGGCTATAGGCTTGTTAAAAACTGCGTTGCACGTTCAAACCGCTACCACCTTATGATAATTGTTGAAATGGAAGAAAGTGCGCTGGCCGCCTATGACGAATGCGAAGCCCACCACACGTGGAAAGACGAGTTTTCTTCGCTGATTGAAAAAAAGGCAATTTTTGACTGCGAATGACGATACCGCGGCACAGAGCGTTGGGGTGTTAAAACCGGCGGCACGAATAAACGCGCCTGACTTTGGGCAAATTTAAGGTACCTCATTAACAATCGTACATAAAATTCCGATAGGTAAAAGAGGTTTTTTATGTCACAAGCTGATTTGCTGCCAAAAATTGATACGAATTCTTTAAGCGCCATAAACCAGAAAGAAACCAGCGGTTTTTATGCAATTAGTGCCGCCCGTGTTTTTCTGGTTCTGGCTGTTCTGCTTTTAAACATTTTCACTTACCAGTCAACAAAAGAACTTTACATCATAAGCGCTTCCAGTGCAGTTCTTCTGCTGGTTGCTGTTTTTACAATGGTCAGCGTAAAGCAGAAAGGCATAAGCGACTGGCATTTTTACGCGGGTCTTGCCTGCGATTTAGCCATTCTGGCGGCGCTGCCGTTTTTCTGGTATTACGCGGCTGGCTGGAAATCTTTGCCGGCGGCGTATTTAACCAAAACAATGTTCAATTTTGTCTGGCTTTTAGACATTTTTCTGTACATTATTCCACTTAAACCGGCACTGCCTGCAATTGTGGGGCTTTTTGCCGCTGCCGTGCACGCCGGGCTGTTTCTGTTCACCTACACCGATTCCCGTACCCAGTTTTCTATGTCGCTTTTAGGCTTAACTTCCAGCAACACGGTTGTTGTAAGTTTTCAGGCAGTGGCAATTTTGTGCGCAGTTTTTACGGCCTGCATCAGTTCCTACGTTGCCTACATTGCAAGGGCAAGCCTTTTAAACCAGCAGCAGGCAGAAGAAGTAAAGCAAAGCGAAAACTGGGGCAAAAACGGCGAAATAAATGCCCAGGGCACAACCAGAAAGGGTGCTGTTCTTTACGCCAGCATCCGTTCCTACAGCGAATTGTGCAAAAACTTAAACGCAAACCAGATATTCAACCTTCTTTCGGTTTTTCATCAGGTAATGAACGGAGCACTTAGCGATTTTAACGGCATTGTTCTGCCTCCAAGCGGCGATTTTTTAAGCTGTTTTTTTGAAGATTCTGCAAATGCGGTGGGTGCCGCCCTTTCAATTGGTGAACATTCTGCTGAATTAAACCTTCGCCTTGCCGGTCACCACGTACCAAACGTTAAAATTGACGTTGGCGTTCACTATGGCGAAGTTGACATGGGCTTAATCATCTGCCAGCAGGGGCAGTCAATGGCGTTTGCCGGCGAATGCCCAAGCATTGCAGAACGCGTAGCTTCGGCCTGCAAAACCACGGAACAGAACCTGCTTTTTACGGGCAGCGTAAAAAACACGCTGGACGAAAGCTTTGCCTGCAAGCCTGTGGGGTACTGCAAGCTTAAGGGGCAGGACGACCGGCTGGAACTGTACACTGCCAGCTGAAAGCGGCAGGGCAAAATATTTGCCACGTCTTTATAATTTGTTGCATTTTATATATATTTATAGAAGATTTTATAAAAGGCCGAATGTCGAGTTTAATAAATGTCTTTAGGCCTTTTGTGTAAAAATTGAAATTTAACCTAGAAGAAGAAGGCCGGAAGAGGGCTGAAAGTGTTTTTTGCTTTTACTTTCCGGCTGTTTTTTAGCGCAAAACTGAACCATTAAAAAAGGATAAATCGACATGTCGGGAATGAATAAACGTGCTGCAATAAAAAGGCTTAAAAATCTGGTTTTTACTTCAAAATCCGATTTAACTGCTTTTAGGGCCGCCATTGAAAAAGAATTCTACAGTCCCGAACTGCCGAATCAGGTTGAATGCCGCTCTCTTACAATTCACGGCATTTCCTGCGACATGCTTATTCCGCAGGTTTCTTCCACCCGCCGAATGATTCTGTACGTGCACGGCGGTTCGTTTATGGGCGGTTCTAAAAAGGCATGGCGCGGTTTCTGTTCTTCTTTGGCAAACGAATCTTCTTCGCGTGTTCTTGTACCCGAATTCCGCCTTGCGCCGGAATTCGCTTTTCCTGCCGCAATTGAAGACATTCTTGCAGCCTTTAAGCGCATGTGCGACCATCACGTAGACGTGTTCATTGCTGCCGACGGTTCAGGTGCTTCAATTGCACTTGCTGCGGCTTTAAGCATTCCCCAGCCTTTGCGGAAATATTTTAAAGGCGTGCTGCTTTTTTCTCCGTGGCTGGATCTTTCAAGTACGGCAGCGTTTTACAAAACCAAAATAAAAGACCCTCTTTTTAACCAGAACGCGCTGCATTTTTGCGCCGCGTATTACACTTATTCCGGCAATCTTGAAAATCCTTTGGTTTCTCCACTTAAAGCCGACAGTTCGCGTTTTAAGGGTTTTCCGCCGGTTTACATTCAGACAGGTTCGGAAGAACTGATGCTGCCAAGTATGCAGGAACTTGATAAAAAACTGAAGGAATGCGGCGTTGACTGCAGGCTTGAAGTTTACGACGGGCTTTTTCACTTTTTTCAGTTCATACACGAACAGGTACCGCAGGCTCATCTTGCAGTTGAAGCTGCCGGTAAGTTCATTAAGAATATTGAAGACACTACAGACACCCAGCTTGAAGAGGACGATTTATGGAATTAGTTGCACCTGCCGGAAACTTGGATAAATTGCGCTACGCCTACGCTTATGGTGCAGATACCGCATATATTGGCTTAAAGAAATTTTCCCTGCGCGTAAAGGCTGACAATTTTTACGAAGACGAATATAAAAGCATTATTGAACTTAAAAAGGCCAATCCCGGCAAAAGGCTTTTCTGCGCCTTAAACATTGCCTTTCACAACAAGGACATTGAAAATTTTTTAAGCGACCTTGATTATTTCAGAAAATACCCGATTGATGCTTTCATCATTCAGGATGTGGGCATGATTAACATTTTAAAGCAGAATTTTCCGCAGGCACACATTCACATAAGCACGCAGGCAAACTGCATCAACAAGCACGCCGTAAAATTTTACAGGGACTTGGGCATTCACCGGGTTGTTTTGGGGCGCGAAGCCGGGCTTGCAGAAATTCGCGAAATTAAGGATTTTGTACCGGACATGGAAATTGAAGTGTTCGGTCACGGGGCAATGTGCATTGCCTATGCCGGCCGATGCCTTTTAAGCGCCTATCTTACCGGGCGCAGTGCAAACGCCGGTTACTGTTCCCACACCTGCCGCTGGGATTACAAGCTTCTGGAAGAAAAACAGCGCCCAGGCGAATATTTTCCGGTTTGGGAAGGTGACGATTATACGGCAATTTTATCCAGCAAGGATTTGTGCATGATTGATCATCTGGAAGAAATGCAGAAAGCCGGTGTTGATGCGCTTAAAATTGAAGGCCGAATGAAAAGCCTTTACTATGTTTCAATGGTAACCCGCGCCTACCGCAAGCAGATTGATGCTTTGCAGGGAAAAATTACAAAAGAAGAAGCTGCGCCTTTTGTTGAAGAACTTTACAAGGTTGCCCACCGTGAATTTGCAACGGGTTTTTATTTTGACAGGGAAGATGCCGACAAAACAACCGCCGGAGAAAGCAGCAGCGAATACGATTTGGTTGGTACTGTTGGTGCAGAAATTGATGCTGATGCCCTGTTTGCAAAAATTGAACAGAACCAGAGAGACGATAAGGCCGCTTTGGACGCAATGCACCCGAACGAACTGAAAGCTGTTCTTGCCGCGCGGCAGGCACACTGCGATGAATACATTTGGCCGGAAAAACAGCCGGGTTACCGCGTGTTTGCCTTTAACCCAATGAACAAGCTGGATTTGGGTACGGAACTGGAATTTGTTGGACCGGAACTGCTGGGCATAAAGGACAGTGACTATAAGTTTATAGACATTGAAACCGGCAAAGTGCGCACATGGGTAAGCCACGGACACAGCTGCTATATTTATACCAAATGCCCGGTTAAACAGGATTTTATAGTTCGCATTAAAAATACGGAAAGCAAAAAAACAGAAAGAAACTGAATGAATGAAAAAAAGCTTTTTAACGCGTGTTGGCTTTTAGCCGGTTTTGAAAAGTTCTGGAAAATTGTGATTTTATAAAAACAGCCTGCATTGAACATAAAATGCAGGCTGTTTTGTTTTTGCTGCTTGTCCGGCAGCGGTTAAAGCGTTCCGGGCTGTTATTTTTTCTTTTTGTCTAAAATTTCCCATTCCAGCTGAAGCATACGTTTTTCTATCTGCTGAATTTTCCACAAGTTCCGGCACGATTCTTTGTGAACGATAATGCCCCGGCCGCGGGAAACATAGCCTATAACTTCGTCACCGGGCTGCGGATTACAGCAGCCTGCAAAACTGAACATAAAATTGGAAGTATCGCCAATGCGTATGCGCGCCGCAGTTCTGTTGTCGTGGGCTGGCTGCTGACCATTTGGCTGGTTTGCAGCATTTGCGCCGGCCGGGATTGTTTCGCCGGTTTTTGCCGCGTGGTTTTTTACACCAGCCGGGCTTGCAGTCTGTCCGGTTTCACCGTGGGTTGCAGACGGCTGGGTATTGGCTGCCATTTCGTGGGTTTTCTGCTGGTGGGTCTGGGCAAAAACCGTGTCGTTTGCGGTTAACCACGCCAAAATGCGCGCCTTGGCTTTTGGCGTTTTTACAATATTCAGCTGATTTACCGTTGGGTGGGCACTTGGGCTGGTTAAAATTTCAATTGTCTGGGTGTGCTGCAGCGGTGAGGAAAGCGGAATGATTATACCATTTGCCTTTGCGCCGGTAATTTTTTCACCAATTTCGCTGTGAATTGCATAGGCAAAATCAATTGCGCATGAACCTGCCGGAAGTTCAATAACTTCGCCGCGCGGCGTAAAAACAAATACCGACTGGCCTAAAAATTCTTCTTTTATGGCTGCAAAAAAGTCGGCATAATCAACAGAACCGCCGCCGTTTTTCAGGCTTGTGCCCAAATCCTTCATTTTGTTAACAAGGTTCAGGCTTTGCGCGTCTACCGTGTCCTGATTTGTTCCTTTTTTGTACAGCCAGTGGCTTGCAACGCCGTGTTCTGCCATTTCGTGCATGGCAAAAGTGCGTATTTGAATTTCCAGCGGTTTTTCGTCGCACAAAACCGTGGTATGCAGGCTTTGATAGCCGTTTTCTTTGGGCTTGGCAATGTAATCTTTAAAGCGGCCGTCAATTGGCTGCCACAAGGTGTGCACAAGCCCGATAATCGTATAGCATTCAAAAATGTTGCGGCACAAAATGCGTATTGCCAGAAGGTCGTAAAGTTCGTCTGCGCCTTTGTTGCGCTTGCGCATTTTCTGGTAAATTGAATAAAAGTGCTTTGCCCGGCCTTTAACTTCAACCTTAATGTTGCGTTTCTGGGCTTCGGCGGTAATCTGTTCAATTGCCCGGTCAATGTAATCGGCGCGGGCATCTTTTTTCTGGGCAACAATCTGCTTTATCTGGGCAAAAACTTCCGGGTTGCTGAATTTCAGGCTTAAGTCTTCAAGCTCGTCTTTCATTGAAGACATGCCAAGGCGGTTGGCAATTGGTGCCCATATTCCTATTGCTTCGGCGGCGGTTTTGCGCTGTTTTTCTTCGTCCACGCCTTTAAGGTTTCTCATGCGGTCAAGTTTGTCGGCAAGCTTAATCACAATTACTCTTATGTCGTCAATCAAGGCAAAAATCATTTTGCGCACGCTAAGCGCCTGCTGCCGGTTTTTTGCCTGCGTGGTTAACTGCGACACTTTTTTTGTACCGTCGTACAAACTGAGGACTTCTTCGCCCAGCCGTTCTTCTATAGCAACGCGTTCTGGATAAGTTAAATTGGCTTCGTGCAACAGCCCTGCGGCAACAGTGTTATTGTCAATATTCAGGTCTAAAAGAATTTGTGCAACGCGTTTTGCGTGGTCGCTGCTAATTGTCTGCTGGTTTTCGCTAGAGAAAGTTTTTGAAAGGTTCAAAACTTCTTCGATAATATTAACTTCTTCCAATTTTTTTTGCCTTTACAAGCCGCAGTTGTTCTGTCATGTCCTTAAAAATTTCAACTTCGGCAAAGCCTTTACCAATTAAAAGCTCTGCGGTTTGGGTGGCATTGTATTCCCCTGTTTCAGCAAAAATTATACCATTTAGGGCTAGTACAGTCCATACTTGCCCCATAATGCGCTCAATCAGGTCAAGTCCGGCTTCTCCGCCGTCCAAAGCAAGCCTTGGTTCGCCCCGGCCGTCGGCTAAAAGTGAATTGGTTAAGCCCGTTGGCACGTATGGCGGGTTTGTTAAAAGCAGGTCAAAGCTGAAAATTCTGCCATTTTCTTCACCCGGCAAAAACGGTTTTAATAAATCGCCCTGCACAAAGGTAAATCTTTCAAAATCTTCTGCCAGCAGGCGTTTGGCGTTTATTCTTGCAACATTTAACGCTTCCGGCGAAATGTCGCTGAAAAACAATTGGGGCATAACCGGCATTTGAACTGTCCGTGTGCCTGCTGCTTCTGGGTTTCCATTCATTTCTTCAAGCCGAATTGTTTCAAGCTCGCTTTCAAAAAGTTTTTTATACGCCGGCTTAAAAAAGAAATCATCATCAGGGTTCTGTTCCGTTTGGGACAAAACCGTAACTGCGCTGCAGGCAAAAGCGGCGTTTATTCCTGCTTTTTTTAGCTGGCGGTGGCAGTAACACAAAAATTCTTTAAGCCTTTTATAAACGCTTATGCCTATGCAGCCGCTTCCGCAGCAAAGGTCTAAAACCGAAAGTTTTTTCAGCCTGTTTTCCGCCCAGAAATCAATTATCTGGTCGAAAGCCTTTTCTACCAGCAGTTCCGTGTCTGGTTTGGGTATAAGCACGGCGGGCGTTACGTAAAAACTGTAAAAATAAAAGTCTTTTTCTTCTGTTAAATAGGCAACTGCCTTGCCGTTAAGGCGCTGATAAAGCAGTTTTTCTAGTTTTTCAATAAGCGGCAGTTCTACGGTTTCTTCTGCTTTTAAAAGCAAATTGCCTTTTGTGCAGTTAAGGCTGTGTGCCAAAAGCAGTGCCGCGTCTAGCTGGGCGTTGGGGTTTTTGTTCTGTTCGTCGGCAAAATATTCGCACCAGCCATCGGGTTGGCAGTATTTCTGCTGGTAATCAAAATACTGCAAAAGGCTGCACGCCCAGTATTTTAGGCTTTTTACTTTTTGCGGCGCGGCAAGGCACATTTTAAGCACGCTGAAATATGGCGGCCATGTTTCTTCAAACGGCATAAACTGCTTTTTCTGCCACAGTTCAATAATCTGGTCAAAAGTAAGCCACGCAAAATCTGCAACTTCGCTTTTCTGCATTTCTATCGGGTCAGTTTCTTCTTCAATTGTAAAAAGCCAGGCGTCTAAAAAAAAGCCGGGGTTTTTAGGCGCAGGCGGCGTGTATCTGTAACTAAAAAGAAAACTGCTTTCGGCTTTTGAAAGGTTTAATCCCAGTTCTTCCCGGCATTCGCGTATTGCCGCATTAAGGCTTGTTTCTCCATGCACCGCAGAACCGCCGGTGGGCTGCCAGTAACCGCCCCAGAAAATATTCTTTACGCGCTGGCTTACCAGAAATTTGCCGTCGCTTTTCCGGCAAATCCATGCGTGTATAATTGTATGAAACTGGTTTTTCGGTAAAACCGTTCCCCGTTCACCGGTTTGGTTTAGTGATTCGCGTTCTGCTGTGTATAAATCCCAAAGTTCTGCCAAAGTTCTGCCTTAAAAAATATTTAGCCGGTGCAAAACTGCTTTTTTTTGCCGGTTTTAAGTGAAAAATTAAAAAAAATTGGTCACCGCAATTAGTGACCAATTGAATGCGCTGTAATTTGTAAAAAAATCCTAGCTTGTTAAACTTGCTGCGTTGCCTTTCAGCTGTTCTTCTTTTGCATAAATGCAAAGGGCATCAATCATTTCGTCCATTGTACCCTGCATAAACTGGTCAAGTTTGTAAAGGGTCAGGTTTATGCGGTGGTCGGTAACGCGGTTCTGCGGAAAGTTGTAAGTGCGGATGCGTTCACTGCGGTCGCCGCTGCCAACCATGCTTTTGCGTGCTGCAGAGCGTTCGGCCTGTTTTTTGCTTTCTTCAAGGTCAAAAAGGCGGGCACGCAAAACGCGCCATGCTTTTGCCTTGTTTTTTATCTGGCTTTTTTCGTCCTGCTGAATAACGACAATTCCGGTTGGAATATGTGTTAAGCGAACGGCTGAGTCCGTGGTGTTGACGCACTGTCCGCCAGGACCGCCGGCGCGCATTACGTCAACGCGAACGTCTTCCGGCTTAATGTCAATTTCAGTTTCTTCGGCTTCCGGCAAAACAGCAACGGTTACTGCCGAAGTATGTACGCGTCCCTGTGTTTCGGTTTCCGGCACGCGCTGTACGCGGTGTACGCCGCTTTCGTAGCGCATTGAACCGTAAACGTATTTTCCGCTGATTGAAAATGAAATTTCTTTATATCCGCCAACTTCGGTTTCGTTGGCATCCATTACTTCGTATTTCCAGCCTTTCAAATCGGCATAGCGCGTATACATTCTGAACAAGTCTGCCGCAAAAAGAGAAGCTTCGTCGCCGCCTGTGCCGCCGCGAATTTCCATAATGATGTTTTTTTCTTCAAGAGGATCCGGCGGAATGAGGAGCATTTTGATTTTTTCTTCAAGTACCGGCTGCTGTTCTTCAAGACCACGCAGTTCTTCACGTGCCATTTCTTTCATGTCGTGGTCTTCTTCTTCGGTTATCAAAAGTTTTGCGTCTTCAATACCTTGCAGAATGTTTTTGTATTCTTCGTAGGCTTCCATTACGGCCGAAAGGTGAGAATGTTCCCGCATGGTTTCCTTGTATTTTTTAGGGTCTTTAACCAGTTCGGGATTCTGTATTTCTTCGTTGACTTCGGCAAAACGCTGGGCCATTTGTTCAAGTTTCTTAATCATGGGAAAAATTATAGCAAATTATGCGGGTTAGGAAAAGGTATGCAAAACATTACATTTGCTAGAAATGCTTTGCAGTAAAAGGGCATTTGGGGAAGATGCCCGGCAGGCAGAATAAATGCATGAATGTGCTGCGCGGGTTTTGTCCTGTTACAGGCCGATGAATTCTATCAGTTCTTCGGTGTCTTTTGTGCCCATAAAACGGGTAACAATTTTGCCGTTTTTTACAAGCATCAGGGTTGGCACGCTTAAAATCCGGAACCGTTCGGCCAGTGCTTCCTGGCTTTCAACATTTACCTTGCAGATTTTTGCCTTGCCATTCAGTTGTGCGGCGGTTTCTTCAACAAAAACTGACATTGCATTGCACGGTGCACACCAGGGTGCCCAAAAATCTATTAAAACCGGCAAATTGCTTTTAAAAACTTCTTCGTCAAAATTTTCGCCCGTCAATTCTGCAACCATGTTTCTTCCTTTCAGCTTTTGTTTATTGCCGTTATTGCCGTATGGCGGCTAAAAATCGGCAGGCAGTTCGCGCTTAATTTCTGCACGGCGCAGCAAACCGTCCGGAAAGATTGTGCAGCAGTCGCGGCCGCTGTTTTTGGAAAAATACATTGCCTGATCTGCGCGTGAAATTACCAGCCGCGGATTAAGGTTTTCGCCGCTTGTAATTAAAAATGCACCGACACTTATCGTAATTTTCAGCTGCTGGCCGTTAAAACTTATCTCAGAATCTTTTGCGGTCTGGCGCAGACGTTCGGCTAAAGCCTTTAGGCCGTTTGTATCAATTTCGGGCACAACAATGGCAAATTCTTCGCCGCCAAAACGGCAAAAACAGTCTTCCGTGCGCAAAATTGCGCCGATGTTTGCCGCAAGCGTGTTCAAAATTTTATCGCCGGCAAGATGCCCGTAAGTGTCGTTAAAAACCTTAAAATGGTCTATGTCCAGCATAAAAATACCGGCATTGTGGTTATATCGCTTTACCATTGCCATGGTTTCTTCAATTTTGTTTATAAAGTAATCGTAAGTGTAAAGCCCGGTTTTGGGGTCGGTAATAGAAGAACGGTAATGCAGGTCGTTCTGAATGATTACTGAAAGAATCAGGAAAATGTGTTCAATGTAGGCAATGTCGTGGTTTGTGTAGCCGGCTTCAAGCAGTTTGTCGCTGAACACGGCAATTCCGTACATTCCGCCAATTCCCTTAAGCGGAAAAACCAGACGTGGCTTTACGCTTAAAAAATCCGGGGTAAAAGCGTCGTCGGGCAGATTCTGCCGTATTTCGTTAAAATCGTAGGTGCGGTTGCCCATCGTAAAGTAATTTTTAAGGGTGTAATAATTGCTGTCGTCAATGCGGTGGTTTATGCGTTCAATGTTTTTGTAGCAAAACTGCATTATTGCCTGTTCACGCGGCGGCTGAATTATAAGCGCCATAAAATTAGGCATGAAAAGGTCAAGAAAATTTGTAGAAATGTATTCAATCATGCCGTCGGTGGAAGTTATCTGCAAAAGGGCTGCGCTGTCTTCCTGCAGGCGCATTGCCTGCTTCAGTTCTTTTTTCAGCCGTTCGTTTTCTTCTAGAATTCCCGAATTGTTTAACGTGTTAAATTGCGCCAAAAAAGCATCATTGATAGAATCTGACATAATTTTTTCCTTGTTTGCTGAACTTTTTAGAAATCTTTAAGGAATTGTAACATATAAAACGGTTTTTTGTGAATTTTTATTTTTTAGGCTGAATGTCTAGTTTATATGAAATGTCCGAAAAACAGCCTTTCGACAATCCCAGCCTCAAAAAAAAAGACTTGTGCAAGCGTGTGCTAATTGATTTGTCTGCAACTGTCATTAATGCATGCACAGGGAGAAGTTCTGCTTTTGCGAAACTTCTCCCTTATGTTTTTTTCGTGTTTGTGTTTGTCTGCGGCTGTTTTTATCACAACTAATAAATGTTTTTTGCCTTTTATGCAAAACTCGAAAATTGATTTTTTAAAGGCTTTCAATGTATTTTTTTAGCGCGTTGTGAACCCGTTTTTTGTCGGCCGTCCACATTGGCGCAAGCAGAATTTTTTTTGCACCGTCGCCTGTAAGCCGGTGAATTACTATATGCGGCGGTATTATTTTTAGTGCCTGCCCTAAAATTTCAAAATATTCTTCCATACTAAGGCTCTTTATTTTGCCCTGTTCCCACTCCTTTGCAAGGTCTGTGCCTGCAAGTACATGCAGAACGCATATTTTTATTCCGTCTATGCCGCTGGTTACCGCGTACTTTACGGTTTCAAGCATCTGTCCGGCTGTTTCTCCGGGCAGGCCGAAAATTACGTGGCACACCACGTGAAGGCGTGGCGAACATTCGTGCAGTTTTTTTACGGCCTGGGCAAAAACGCTGGTTTTGTACCCTCGGCGAATGTATTCGGCGGTTTTATCGCTGCTGGTTTGCAGTCCAAGTTCTACAATTAAAAAGGTTTTTTCTGCCAGTTCCTTTAAAATCTGCAAAATCTGTGGCGAAAGGCAGTCGGGCCGGGTAGCAATGGCAATTGCCTTTACGCCGGGACATGCCAGCGCCTGGTAATATTTCTGTTTTAGTTGAATGGCATCGCCATAAGTGCTGGTAAAATTCTGAAAGTAGGCAATGTAAACGCCTTCGCGGTTTTTGGACTGTACCAGTTTTTTGGCGTTTTCTACCTGTTCTGCAACCGGCAGCAGCCGGCTTGCAGCAAAGTCTCCGGAACCGCTTTGGCTGCAAAAAATGCATCCGCGCGTTCCGCATGTTCCGTCCCGGTTGGGACAGGTGCAGCCTGCGTCTATTGCAATTTTATAGGCTTTGCAGCCAAAAATACTTTTATAAAATTCGGAAGCACTTAAATATTTCATGGTTTTTACGGTTTGTTTAAAATTCTGGTTTTATATAAAAGCCCGAATGTTGAGTAATTGAAAAAATATTAAAAGCATCCTTTCGGCAACCCCAGACACAAAAAAAAGACTTGCGCTGCGCACGGCGTATTTTTTTCGTATCTGTGCTTGTCTTCGGCTGTTTTTGTTATTCATTCATTATTTTTCATTTTGCAAAAACCCGGCTTTCAGCTTGTTTTCAAAATTAAAAAATTCAACATTTACGGTATTAGAACAGTTTTTAACGTTTTATTCAAATTAAAATTGTAAATTTCCTTTGACAACACAGCTAATTGAACCTAGAATTAAGAATGCTGCTAAAGAGACTAGTAAGTATCGGCAGTATTCTTAGTTTTTATAACGGTAAAATACAAGGCAGCTCTGCTAAGCAAATCTTATGAGACTTTCCCGATTTAAGCGCAAAAGATATTCAATAATTATTTTTTCTGCCATGGCGGTCATACTGTTTACCCTGGGCTTTGTATTGTTCTGCTGGCAAATTAACCGTGTAAATTCCCAGACGGCGCGCGCTTCGCTGGACGAGCTTGTAATTCAGCAGTCGTCAGAAATTTCTTCAACTTTTTCTTCCTATATGAACACGCTGGACGTTATGTCGGGCTTTTTCCTTTTTGAAGGCACTTTGAAAAACCGCGACGTTCTTTTGCGCTGCCTTCAGATTTTGCAGACCAATTCACGCTTTAACACGGTTTTCTATTCGGATTTGAGCGGCCATTCAATAAACAACCGGGGCGAAAATTTTGACATTTCAAACACGGAATTTTTCATTAAGGCCAAAAGCGGCATCCGCAACATCTGCGCAAACCAGTTTACTCCTGTTACCGGCACTAAAGTTGTGGTTTTTGCCATTCCCGTTTACAACCGCTTTAACGGCATTACCAGCGTCATTGGTGCAACCTGCCACGTAAGCTACCTTAACGAAGTTTTCAGGCGAAGCTTTAACGGCAACGGGCGCGCATTTATTGTTGACGACAACAATAATCTGGTTGTGCAGGTTAGCAAAAGCGTAATTAAAGAAGACGAACAGAATCTTGTTTATGACTTGCTGTCGCAGGATAACGTAAAATTTGAATACAAATATAAAAACGAGCACTTTTATTTCAGGCATGTTCAGCTGCCTATAAACAACTGGACTTTGGTCAGTGTCGTTCCGGCTCATATCATTCACGAACAGACTTACCGCATCCGTTCTTATGCTTTTTTGCAGACTCTTTTCAATTTGGGTGTGGTTGTGCTGCTTGTTTTAATTATTGTTCTTTCTTACGCACGCTATGCTTCCGAAGTTACGGAAATTGCCTACAAGGATTCTCTTACGGGCGGCATAACATTGCAGAAATTCATGCAGGACGCTGACGTTTTTATGCGCAACAACGCGGACAGCACACTGCTTGCCCTTTGCGTGGACATTAATAACTTCAGGATTATTAACGACATTTACGGTTTTGACGAAGGCAGCGCGGTTTTACGCTGGGTTTATAATGCCTTGGGCGAATATCTGGACAGTGCCGGCATTTTTTGCCGCGTTGCCAACGATATTTTCTACATTCTTGCCAAGGGCAACGGACAAAACCTTAATGCTATTTTCAGCCCGGACGGTTTTAACGATTTTTTCAACAAAAAGCTTGAAGAACGGAAGAAAAATTACCATTTAACTTTTGCCGTCGGTCTTTATCAGGTTGAAGACGCTTCTGTTGGTGCAGCCATTGCCTTTGAGCGTGCAAACCACGTGCACAACATGGCCAAAAAGGCCGGTACCGGTCACCTTTTGTATCAGGAAGATTTCAGGAAATCGGCAATAAAGCAGAAACTTATTGAAAACTCAATGCGCGAAGCATTTGAAAACTTTGAGTTTAAAATGTATTTGCAGCCTAAATACGAACTTTCCAGTAAAAAGCTTGTGGGTGCGGAAGCACTTATACGCTGGGAAACTTTGGGAAGCAGTAAAAAATACCCGGATGAGTTTATTCCTGTATTTGAAAAAACCGGCTTTATCGTTCAGGTAGACCTTTTTATGATGGAATGTGCATGCCAGCGTTTGCGCCAGTGGATTGATGAAGGGCACGCGCCGGTTTCTATCAGCGTGAACCAGTCCAAGGCTCTTTTGCTTAGCCCCTTTTATTTTAACGTAATAACCGCTACTATTGAAAAATACAACTTGCCGCCGCGCCTTATAGAAATAGAAGTTACGGAAACCATTATGTATGACAACGCGGCAGAACTTAATCTGTTGATTGGCCGCATTCACGATTACGGCATGCGTGTTGCAATTGACGATTTTGGTTCCGGCTATTCTTCGCTTGTTCTGCTGCGCGACATTAGGGCAGACGTACTGAAAATAGACAAAGCCTTTATTTACAAGGCCGAACAGGACGTTGTCGGTAAGAAGATTTTAATGTCAATTATTCAGCTTGCGGATGCGCTGAACATGCAGATTTTGGCAGAAGGCATTGAAACGGAAGCACAGGCAGAAATGCTGGTTAATTTGGGCTGTCACGTGGCACAGGGCTATTTGTACGGCCGCCCGGTAAATGCAGACCGTTTTTTTGAAGAAAACCCCAGCGAAGTGCATTCTTAAAAGCCGAAAGGGTGCTCTTAAAGGCAGGCGAATTTTTAAAAAGCCTTTACCGGCAAAAGCGGTTGAAGGCAAAAAAAGCAATGTTCCAGGCATAATTTGAAAAATGGCGGAACATTGCGGCATTACATTGTTTGCAACGTGCATTCACGGGTGGGGTGCATGTACGGATTGAGGGCTGGTTCGCTTTTTTTTGAACCAGCCCCTTTTTTTGTTCTTACCTAACCCGAATGTCGAGTTTGAAAAATTTACAAAAAAGCAGCCTTCGTGGCAGATTCTGTTGAAAGGCTGTTTTTGGGCATTTTATATAAGCTCGACATTCGTTCTTGCTTACTTTTTATAGTTGCGCTTAACTTTCTGGGTTGTGGTCATTTCCAAAGGTTTTTCCAAAATCGTAATTTTAGAAACCTTCTGATAAGACTGAAGGTTTTTGTTTACCTTTTCTACAATGCCTGCAATTTCGGCATAAATAGCGTTCTGTGCACTGGCATCGCTTCGGTTAACGTTAAGGCGTTTAATCAGTTCGTCAGCAGGGTAAATCTGCGCTTCTATTCCTTCGCTTTTAGAACCGGCTTCAATTTCGTAACCGACAACGGTAATCTGGTTAATGTCGTTGTAGTAAAGCTGAAACGCGTTTTCAATTTCTTCCGGGTAAACATTTTTTCCGCCGGCTGTAACAATAAGGTTTTTGGCGCGGCCGCAAAGGTAAAGGTAGTGTTCGTCGTCAATCCAGCCCAAATCGCCGGTTTTCAAAAAGCCGTCATCGGTAAACATTGCCTTTGTTTCTTCCGGCATGTTGTAATAGCCCTGCATCACCATTGGGCCTTTTATTACAACTTCGCCAATGCCTTTTTCGTCGGCATCAATAATTTTCATTTCTTCATAAGGCGAAAAATCGCGGCCAACGCTTTCAATTTTAAAGTGTTCTACCGGGTTTAATGCAATAATTGGCGAAGTTTCCGTCAGTCCGTAACCCTGAATGAAATCAATGCCCAGTTCCTGATAGGTGCGGAAAACGTTTGCTGCCAAAGGTCCGCCGCCGCAAATTGCAACGCGCACGGTGCTTATGCTGGCTTTTTCAAGCACGGCCTTAAACATTGTTTTACCAGGATTGATTTTGAAAATTTTTTTGATGAGGTAGGAAAGACCCATAAGGAATTTCAGCAGACCGTAAACAGCCGGCCCTTTTGCCTTCATTCCTTTTTCAATTCCGGCAAGCAGCTTGTTGTACAAAAGCGGCACGCCAAGCATAAGGGTTATTTTTCCTTCTTTCAGTTCCCTAAGCATTTTTGTTACTGCCATTGATTTTCCAAATACAACTTCTGCACCAACGGAAAGCGGTTCAATAAAGGCAGCCTGCATTGTGTATGCGTGATGAATTGGCAAAAGTGCGTAAAAAACGTCATTCGGCAAAAGCTTTAAGTTGCACTGGGCAATAAAACAGTCGCTTACAAGGTTTTTGTGGCTTAGCATTACGCCTTTAGGGTTGCCGGTTGTACCTGAAGTAAACAGGATTGCGGCGGTATCGTTTTCTTTGGCCGGGTGCAGTTCGTAGGTCTGGTCTGTACTAAGGTTATAAACGTAGGTTTCGGCAATTTTTTTATTAAGCGAATAAACTTTTGCGCCGCAGGGGTTTTGGCAAAAGTAATCGTATTTTTCTTCGTCAACAAAGAAGAGTTTTGGTTTTGCGGTATTTAAAAGGTTCTGGATTTCTGCTTCGTGTAGGCCGTAGTCAATTGGCACAATTATTGCACCAACAAAACCGGCAGTAAAATAAACCAGCCCCCATTCCGGCGAGTTTTTACCCGAAACAGCAACGCAGTCGCCTTTATCAATTCCCTGGCTTCTCATCCATTGGGCAAGTTTCTGTATTTTTTCGTAAACCTGTGCATAAGTTAAAGTAATGCGCTCTGGGTCAAATTCTGTAAAGCACGGATGATCCGCATAAAGCTTTGCATTCATTGCAAAAAGTTCGCTAAGGGTTGGCCATTCACCGCTGAATGCCGTTCCCCGGTTTTTGTCCAAAACGTCCCATGTCCACGGGCGCTGCTGTTTATTTTTCATATTTCCTCACTTTGTTGTTCTGCAAAAGCGCAAAACCTCCTTAAAAATTCGACATATATTATAGAAGAAAGTTGCACTGTACGTGAAGATTTATTTACCGGCAGTAAAAGCAATTATTTAGCCTGTTGCTGAATTTTTCACAAATGGTCGATAATAAAAAAGAAGACGTATTTTGGGGGGCTTTGCCATGAAAAAACAGCATTTACATCTTACAATTTGCTTTGCATTTTTTCTTTTCTTCATTTTGCAAACAGCCTGCGGCCTTACGCCCCAGGAACAGCGGGAACGTTTTATAGAACAGTGCAAGTCTTATCTTGGTACGCCATACAAATACGGCGGAACGAACAAAAAGGGAATGGACTGTTCTGGTTTTATTTTTACTTCTGCAAAAGAAGCTTTGGGCGTTGATTTGCCGCGCCGTTCCGAAGATTTGTACAACAGCCTTGAACACATTGAAAAAGCCGATTTGCAGCCCGGTGACCTGATATTTTTTAAGGCAACCACACGCATAAACCACGCTGCGGTTTATCTGGGCAACAACACTTTCATTCATTCAGCCAGCGACGGTCCGCAAACCGGCGTAATTATTTCTAACCTTGACGAAAACTACTGGAAGCAGACCTACGCAGGCTGTGCCCATTTTTTGCCCAAATTAAGCGAACAGGAAATGGCAAGTCTTTTGAAGGGTGAAAAAAAAACACCAGACGAAAAGCCAGAGCCTGAAAAACCGAAAACTGAAGAACCAGCAATAGCTAAAGCTGCTGAAAAGCAAACCGTGACAAGTGAAATGGAAGAAAAAACGGCAGGTTCGCCGGTTGTAATTAAGCAGAACGAAAACAGAACCGGCGGCGGTACAAAAGCCCTGCGCATTGAACCTCGGCAGGAAAGTGAAAACGCAGAAGAAGTTGCCCAAAATCAAAACGCACCAAAAGCCGAAGCCCAGACTGCGCCGGTATTGCTGAAAAATACAGAAGCCGCCGCCGAACTGGAACAGGAAGACGAAGAAGTTTTTACTGCCGTTGTTTTTGAAAAATACAGCGAAAAACAAACCGAACCGCAGGTGAATAACACACCGGCAGAAAGTGAAAAAGCGGCTGTTCAGGAAACTTCCAGAACTGAGCTTGCTGATGTCCTGCCGAAACCGGCGCCGGTTGAAAAAACTGAAAATTTACAGAAAGCGGCGGAATTTGAGGATTTGGCAGGCAAAGCCGAAACGGTTGCCGCTGCACAAACAGCCCGGACAACGGATGAAAGCGCCAGGTTTGAAGAAAGTGCAGAAACCGCCGAATCTTACAGCCCGGCGCAGAATGATGAAGATTTTGCCGCAGTTTCGTATTCGTTGCCGGCTGCAGAACCAGTGGCAATTGAAAAAATTGAAGAACCTGCAAAACCAGTGCAAACTGCGTCTGCAACCGTTGCCGCTACAGAAAATGCCAGTAAATCAGCATTACCGCTGCCGGTAGCAGCAAAAACCGCTTCTTCTGCTTCTTCGGCACAGGTGCCTGCAACTGCCGCCACCGAACAGAACGGCAGCCATAAACCGCAGCAAACCGTAGTTGCCCAGCCGCAGCTTAATGTAACTATTTCTGTAGAAGGTTTTATTTATTAGTATGATTATTTTCAAACGGGTAAAATGCCCAAAAATTTTCGTTTTTGCTACTTTGTTAGCCAGTACCTTTATTTTCAGTGGGTGCAGCACTTCTGTTGCACTTATTGCCGACCAGAACAACGCCGGTGAAGTTTCTTTGCAGACAAAATTAAGCCCGTCGGTAATGTCGGTGGTAAGCGCATTAAGCGGTGCTTCTTCTACCGAAGCCCTGTTTGACAAAGACCAGATTGTTCAGTCGCTAAAAAAAACCGGCTACACGGTTTCCGGCGTGCGTTTTCCGGCGCGCAACACTTTAACCATCAACACCAAAACTGAAAAATTAACCGGCATGCTGCCTAATTCCAAGGACTTTGTAACCCTTAAAAAAGACGGCAAAATTAACGACATGGTTATAAACCTTTCGCCTGCAAACATAAAAAAGGCTGTTGAACTTATGCCCGAAGACACCGCCTTGTATCTCGACCTTTTGTTTGCGCCGATTTTTACTGGGGACGCAATGAGTGCTGACGAATACGTGGAACTTATAGCAATGGCTTACGGTGACAACGTGGCCGCTGACCTTAAAAAATCAGTCGTTACCATTCAGTTCGATGTTCCGGGGCAGATTGTTTCGGCCGAATTAACGAACAACGACAAAAACACGATAAACATTGATTCCAAAAACATAAAAATGTCTATGCCGCTGGTAGAAATGCTTACAAACATGAAAGGCAACATTTGCCGCATTAGATGGACTGAAGAAAAATGAACGAAGCCGAAAATGCACGGATAGCTGAACTTGACGGCCGGATGACCGAAATTGAAATAAAATTCAGCTATCTGGAAGATTTTTTGAACAAATTGCAGAACATTGCCGTAGAACACGACAAAACCATAGACCAGCTGAAAGCCGAAAACCGCATTTTGAAGCAGAAAGTACGGGAACTGGTTGAATCTCAGGAAGGCGACATTCCAAACCGCCGTCCGCCACATTATTGATATTTTGAAAAAAGGAAAAGCCGTGTTTTCGCCGCATGTAATTACATTTAAAGATTCTGTTACAGAAATTCGTAGGGAACGTTTTGCCGATTCTGAATGTCAGGCTGTTCAAATGCCTGCAACGGTTAATTTAATTGGCGAACGGGCTTTTGCCAACTGCACCCAGCTTACCCACCTGCTTATTGGCGAAGGCGTAACCGTAATTGAACCTTACGCTTTTGCAGGCTGCACGGCTTTAACCCAGTTAATTATTCCTGCAAACGTAATTGAAATTGGCGAAGGTGCTTTTGCAAACTGCACCAGCCTGCGCTACGTGTGCATTTTTGCCGATTTACAGGTTCTGCCCAAATATCTTTTTAAAGACTGCCAGAATCTTTGCAAAATCGTCTTGCCGCAAAACCTCATCCGCATTGAATATCAGGCACTTGCAGGCTGCAAAAGCCTTGCCAGCGTTAATTTAAGTGAAAGCGTAAGCGAAATTGATACCGATGCCTTTGACCGAAGTACCAGAATCGTTACAAAATACGAAAAACCTTTGGTTCATGCTCACACAACAATAGAAAACGCACCTGTAAAAAACGACGTTGATATTCCGGCGTGCCTGCGCACTCAAAATCAGAACTTTCACCAGTCGCAGCAGGCCGGTAATTTTGGCGGTGCAAGTGGCAATGTGCAGCTTTTTGCCAACAGCGGTACTTTCGCAAATTACAGGCAGGCGGAAAATTATTCAAACGTGCAGAATTATGCCAAGAGCGGAAATCCGCAGGTTCAGAATAATTTTTCCGCGGCAAACGGGCAAAATCAAAATCAAAACCAGCAGTACGGGCAGCCCAGTTTTTTTGCATCAAAAACCCAGCCACCGGCTGAAAGTGAAGAAGATTTGGAAGTGCCTGCCTATTTACGGAAACCGCTGCAAAATGCCAGTCTGCAAAAACCCGTAGGCCGCGGCATGGCTTTTTCTGTTGTTAACCAGCAGGCCGCGCCACAATCCCAAAACGGCGATGATGAAGATTTGCAGTACGAAATTCCTGCATGTTTGCGCCAAACAAAAGCCCCGGCCTGTTTGCCAATGCAGAACCAGTGGCAATCTCGCCCAGCCGCAGAACCGCCAAAGCCGAATCAGCCGCTGCAAAATCCCCAGGGAAAAAGCTTTTTTGAAACCGTTAAAAATTATTCCGGTATGGAAACGGATGATGTAACTGACCAGTTTTTAGGCACTTCCGCAGCGCCAAAACCTGCTGTTTCTTCCAGCCCGGACACTTTAAGCAGCAAAGCCCAAAACGGCATAACCCTGAATTTTTAAGTTCAGCATGACGAGACGAACTTACAGAAAAAAGGGCGTAGTTTTTGCAAGCTAAAAACTAGGAGCTTTTTGCGTATATCAAGCAATAGTTAGAAACAAAATAAACAGCAAAAGCTTTGTCATGCCGAACTTGGTACAGCATCTGCCATAGTTTCCAAAACCAGTTCCGAATGTCGATTTTTTAATTCAGCCTGAAATATAATGAATAAATTATAAAAAGCGGCCGCAGGCATGTTCAGACACGAGAAAAAATACGCCGTGCGTAGCAGCAAGTCTTTTTTTATGTCTGTGACTGTCGGAAGGCTGCTTTTTTTTATTTTTTCAAAAACTCAATATTCTTTCTGATTAGCCATAAAATAGCATAACCTTGCAACATTTTTCTGTTTTTTATACTCTTAAGGCAAATGAAAAAATATAGGAGGGGACAATTTTGAAATTATCCACACACGATAATAAAAAATTCCATTTTTCTAAAATAGCTAAAAAGGCACTTTCTCTTTTGCTGTGCGCAATAAGCCTTGCTGCGTGTTCAAAAAATGCAAAGGCAAATGGTGTTAACAGCCAGCCCGGCGACTTCTACGTTATCAGCTGTGACCCAATCGGCAAACTTCCTTCCGAAGTTCGGTTCCCTTCTATATATGTGCAGTTTTCTGAACCAGTAGTTGCACTTGAAAAACTTGGCGAACAGAGCGACAAGTCCGACGTTTTTTCAATTGAACCGAAAATTGACGGCGTTTTCAGATGGTACGGCACAAGCCTTCTGGCTTTTGAATGTGCAGATGCCGTTGTTCCGCAGATGGAATACAAGGTAAAAGTTAACGGCAACTTGAAATCCATTAACGGCACCCAGCTTACAGGCGAAACTGAATATTCTTTTACCACTGAAGAACTGAAAATTACAAATTTCGTGCCTGGTTATTCTGCACGCAAAGAAGAAAATACAATTTCCAGCGAAGATTACTACGATTATTACTATTCGCCATACGATTTGAAAGATTTGGATTTAACTTCCGCTGCCGATTTGGCGGTGTTTTTCAATTACCCTGTAAATGCATCGGTTACCGGTTCTTTTATTGAACTGCGTGACGAAACCGGCAAAGTTTACAAAACCGAAACAAGCCCAATTGAAGGCGAAAACGCACTGCTTGTAAAGGTTAAAGACAAAATGCCCGAAAACACCGATTTTGAACTTGTCCTTAAAGAAGGTGCTTGTTCAGAAAAGGGCTATTTAGGCAAAAGTGAAGACCAGATTAAAGAATTCCACACTTTAAAGCCGTTTAAATTCAGCTACGAAGACAGCGACCGCCGCAGTTACGGCAAATACAGTAACCCTGTGTTTTTGTATTTCAGCCATCGCATTGACCCTAACGCGGCAGAATGGGTAAGCAAAAACGTAAAGACAAATCCTTCAATGCCGCTTACCGCCGAAAACGTAAGCATTACAGGCAATTCGGTAATGATTCACAGTTTGCCCGTTAATTTTGAACAGACCTACACCCTTTCTCTTGCGGCAGGTTTAAAAGACGCCTACGGCCGCACCACCCAAAGTTCAACTGAAATTGAAGTTACCGTACCAAGTGCTGCCAGCATGGCAACTTTTAAAGACTACGGTCACGGCATTCTTGAAGCACAGTTTGAACCGAAGCTTGCCTTTCAGTACCAGAATATTCTGGACGGTTCTTATTACACGGTTGGTGGCCAGACCGTTAATTACGACGAAAGCAATGTTCCAAAAAATACAAGGGTAACGGAAGTTGTAGACCTTGCCCCTTATTTGAAAAAAATTAAAGACCGCTATTTCGGTCACGTAAATTTTTCTGCAAATATTGTTGTTAAAGACAATTACGACCGGGATTACACCTACAGCCACGAAAATCATCAGGTTATTCAGGTAACGAACCTTGGCGCAACCGTGCGTTACGCCTATAACAAGGCCGTTGTTATGGTTACCCAGCTGGACACTGGTAAACCCGTTGCCAATGCAGACGTTGCATTCATGCTTGTGCCGGGCAACAAGAACAGCTGGACTGCTCCAATGGAGACAATTCTGAATGAAGTTTCCATGTTTGAAAAAGATTACCGCGGCTACGATTTTACGCCAATGGGAATTGCCAGAACCGATGCAAACGGTTTGGCGGTAATTGATTTTGCCAAAACTGAAAAGTTTTCAACGATTGCGGACAAACAGGGTGCACCAATTACTTTGGGCGACATTACTAGTGGTGACCGCCGCTTTGGCTATACACCGATTGTTGAAGTTGTAAGCGACGGCGACCGTTTGGTTTTTAACCCGGACATTACTTACATGTGGTCTACCGCCGCAAATTATTGCCGCGACGCAACCCACGGAGACGCAAAAGTTACAAAAACATTCATGTTTACAGACCGCGGCCTTTACAAACCCGGCGAAAAGCTTTCTTTCCGTGGCGTAGACCGGGATTTGAAACTGAGCAAATATACGGCTTACACCGGCGGCTATACTTTAACAGTTAAGGAAAGCCGCTGGCGGGGCAAGGAAATTTTTACCAAAAAAGGAAAGTGTACCGAAAACGGAAGTTTCTGGGGAAGTTTTCAGCTGCCGCAGGACCTTGAACCGGGCGGATACGAAATTGTTTACGAACGCGACGGTACAAACGAAAGAACTAATGAATATTTTAGCGTTGCATATTTTGAACGCCTGCGTTTTGCTGCCAGCGCAAGCATTGCAGACCAAACCTACGTGCGCGGTGACCGCGTTGACGCAACTGTAAGTGCCGAATATCTTGGCGGCGGCAGTTTGGGCGGATGTACTTTCAATGCTTCGTGGTTCAGGGAACCGACATATTTCAGTCTCAGCAAGCCGGAATTTGCAGACTGGCGTTTTGGTCCTGTTCAGGGGTACGACAACCGTTCATTTTTGGGGCGCGAAACCGGCGTTTTGGGCAGCAGCGGAAACGGCAGTGTAAGCACAACCAGCGGTACGGAACAGCTTAAAGGAATGCCGTACCAGTATCGTACCGAAATGCGCGTAAGTGATTCTGCCGGACAGGAAATTAGTGCCAGTGCAAGCACTGTTGTACACCCGGCAGCTTTTTACATTGGATTAAGCCCTGCCAAAAACCTTGTTGGTTTTGCAAGCAAGGGAAAAGAACTTAACTACGATTTTAAACTTGTTCAGCCAAACGGAAACGAACCTTTGGAAAGCCAGCTGCCTGCAAAAAAAGCTGACAGAAAGATTAAGCTGGAACTTCTGCGCGAAAACTGGAAAATTGTTCAGCAGATGGGCTATGGTGGCACGATTAACACACGTTACGTAAAAGAAATGGTAAGTGAAATTACCAGAGACATTGACATGCAGAACGCCGGTTCGTTCAATTTTACTGTGCCAAAAGGCGGTGCATACATTCTTCGCCTTTCTGCAACAGATCGCAAGGGCAATGATGTTGTTACCGAACGCCGTTTTTATGCAAGCGGCAGCGAATGGCACTATTTCGGCCACCAGAGTGAAGAAATTACGCTGATTTGCGACAAAGACGAATATGCCGAAGGCGAAACGGCAAAAATCATGCTGCAAAGTCCAATTGAAAAGGGCACTTATTTAATCACTGTAGAACGCGACTCAATCATCAGTCAGGAAGTGCGGACTTTTGACCAGAGCGTAAACGTTATTGAATTGCCAATTAAGGCAGAATATCTGCCGGTTGTGTACGTTTCCGTTTCTAGTTTTTCGCTGCGCAGTGGTGAACCTGCCGAAGATTACGACAGCCCGGACCTTAACAAGCCGAAAGGCTATTATGGCGTTGCACCGGTACACGTAAACACCGAAGGCAAATCCATGAATCTGGCAATCAGCACGAACAAACCTTCTTACAAACCGGGCGAAGAAGCCACCGTTACTTTAAAAGTTTCTCGCGGCGGCATACCGGTAGAGGGCGCAGAACTTTCGTTCATGGCTGTTGACCGTGGCGTAATTGACTTAATAAATTACCACGTGCCAGACCCGATGAATTTCTTCTATTCTCAAAGCTGTTTCCCGTTGTCCTGCAATGGCGGCGACAGCCGTTCACTTTTGATTGACCCGGTACGCTATGCCGCCAAAAACCTTTTTGGCGGCGATGCCGACGGCGCAGACGATGACAAAATGAACGAGCGGAAGAACTTTGACCCGACCGCAATTTTTGAACCGTGTCTGGTAACGGATGCAAGCGGCGTTACCAAGGCTGTTTTCAAATGGCCGGACACTTTGACAACTTACCGCATGACGGTTTTTGGCATTAAAGACGACCATTTTGCAATTAAAGAAAGCGAAATTAACGTTGCAAATCCTATTTCCGTACGGGAAGTTTTGCCGCGCCGCCTGCGTGTTGGCGACATAAGCGAAGCCGGCGTTGTAATTTCCAACCTTGAAGCAAGTGCCCAGAATGTTACCGTTTCAATGGAAGTATTTGAAGGCATAGAAAAATCGGGTCAGCCGGCGGAAGTTGACGGAATTGTAAAGCAGCCGGGTACTGCCCGCATGATTGGCAAAACTGAAGAAACCGTGAAAGTTGGTGCAAACACCACTTTGCCTGTCATGTTCCCGTTTGAAGCACAGAACGACGGCTACATCACCGTTCAGTTTACGGTAAAATCAAGCCTTGTAAACGAACGCATACTGAAGCCTTTGCAGATTGACCGCCCGATTATTTACGAAACCGTTGTTACTACTGGCGAAACCGGCGATGAAAAGCAGGCATTTGCAAAAGAACAGGTAAAACTTCCTTCGGTTTTTGACAAATCATACGGAAGCCTTTCACTTACGCTGGATGCAACACGTCTGGGCGTGCTTAAAGAAGCCGTAAACTATTGTTTCAGGTATCCTTACGGCTGTCTGGAACAGCGAAGCAGTGCAATTCTGCCGCTTATTCTTTTCAGCGATTACATTAAGGCCTTTGACCTTAACAGTGAAGTTAAGAACCCTAAAAAGGTAATTGAAAAGGAAATAAAGGACTGGGGAAAATATCAGAAATCAAGCGGCGCGTTCCCGTACTGGCCAAGCGGCTATTACGAAAGCCTGCCCGTAACTTTGCGCATTGCAGAAATTACCGGCCTTGCCCAGCAGAAAGGCTATTCTACAAACGCAATCAATACGCGAAGCCTTTTCCAGTATATTGAAAGTGAAATTGATTCGGAAATTGCGAGGGAAAGACCAAACACGGCAATGCTTGCCTATGCAAGTTATGTTTTAACTTGTTTTGAAAGCAAAAACTTGAAGAATCTTTCTTCAGAATCCGAAGTGATTAAAGATGCCCTGATCATGGTTGAAAGGGCTGAAAATGCTTCAATAAGCGACATGTGTTTTGCAGCCCTGGCTTATAAAAACCTTAAAAACGATGCCAAGGCGCTGGAACTGCTTAAGCGCGTTCAGGCTTACTTTAAGCCCACAACCCGCGGACTGGACATTACCGACCCTGCAAGATGTTCTTACTGGTACTGGTTTGGCGGCAACACGGACGCTTACGCGCTGTCTCTTAAGGCTTATTCCGTAATCAATCCGGAAAGCGACTATTTGGGTCGTCTGGTTTTTGAACTTTTGCAGATTCAGAAAGCCCACAGCGGTTACTGGCGCAGTACGGCAAATACAGCCCGTGTTCTGGACGGTTTTGCAACTTACATTAAGGCACTGAACCTTGAAAAAACTGATTTTACGGCAGAAGCTTTAATTGCCGGTAACAGTACCGTTGTTAACAAGTTTAAGGGGCTTGGCGCAGAACCAGTAACCAAAACTTTTGATTTCAACGATAAGGTTTTTGAAGGCATAAAAGAAAATACTGCTTTTGACGTTGAGTTCAGCAAAAAAGGCACCGGCAACCTGTTCTATACCATGGTACTTAAATATCCGCTTTGGGCAAACGAAATGACTGCCCGTGACGAAGGATTGTGCGTATTCATGGAATATGTGGACATTGAAACCGGCAAAACTGTTCCTGCGGAAAAACTGGAAAGCGGAAAAACTTACAAGGCTAAAATAACCGTAAGTTCTACCAAAGACCGTACCTTTGTTGCCTTACGTGCGCCAATACCTGCCGGCTGCGAAGTTTTAAATGCGGCTTTTGTAACCACCGGCACTTATGCAGACTACGCAGAAGAAACAAAAGAAAGCAGTAATGATTATTACGATGATTATTACTACTACGATGACGATTACGGTTATTCGTTCAACATGCTTTCTAACCAGACTATTTACGATAACGAAGTTCAATACTTCTGGGACGATTTCCCGCGTGGCCGCCAGAGCGTAGACTTTATGTTCAGGGCCGTGCGGAAAGGTACTTATCAGACACCAAGCGCAACCGCTGAATGTATGTACGAACCTGAAATTTTCGGTCGTTCTGCCGGAAAAGTTTGGAAAGTTGAATAAGGCCGGATGAACAAAACCAGTTGAATCACCCGTAAAGCATTTTTACGGGTGATTCAATTTTTGTACGCAGGCTGAATGCCTGTAAAATGTCCGGTGTTTTGTACCGGACATTAAATTTGAAAAAAACTGAAATATTTTAATACCGTTAAAATGCCCGAATTCTTGCACAAATTTCTGCCCTTACCGGCTTTTTTAAGAAAAATACTAAAAATAGTTTTTGCTGCCGTCTTGCTGGTTCTGCTGTTCTGGCTGTGCCTTTTTATTGTGCCTTTCAAGCCGCTTAACCAGTTTATAAACCGGCCGTGCAGCACCCGTTTTTATGACCGCAACGGCATTCTTCTGCAAATCAGCAGCGTTGACGACGGTTTGCGCCGGGAATGGATGAATCTGGAAAAAATCCCACGGTCTGTTCAGCAGGCGTTTATAGAAGCCGAAGACAAAAACTTTTACAGCCATCATGGTGTAGACATTCTGGCTGTTTTAAGGGCGGCCGGGCAAAATGCAAAAGCCCAAACACGTGTAAGCGGCGCTTCTACCATTACAATGCAGCTGGCGCGAATGGTTGTGCCCCGGCAAAATGCAAAAGTAACCGTATGGCAAAAAGCCGGTGAAGCCTTAAACGCCCTGCGGATTGAAGCCAAATTAAGCAAAACACAGATTTTAGAACTTTACCTTAACAACGTGCCTTTTGGTTTTAGAACCGAAGGCGTTACAAGTGCCGCGCGCAATTTTTACGGCGTGCAGCTGCACCAGCTTTCTTCAGAACAAATTGAAATTCTTGCGCTTTTTCCAAGGCGCCCTGCAACTTACATAGAAAAAGTGCCCGGCGCTGCCGTTTTTGAATATCCTAACAATGCGCCGCATTTTGTAAATTTTGTAAAAAAACTGTACGCGGATAACAATGCAGACATTTTTCAGATAGATTTGGCCGGTACGCAAACAGGCAAAAATAAAAAAGCCGGCACGGCAAAACGCCTTCCGCCGGATTTGTACCTTTCAATTGACCTGCCCCTAACGGAAGAATGCCGTACAAGGCTTTTTCAGACCAGCCTTGACTATAAAAGTGCCCGAATAAATGACGGCGCGGCATTTTTAATTGATAATGTTACCGGCGAAATTCTTGTTTGGTGCGGCGGCACGGATTTTTACCGGGCAGACAATGGTCAGGTTGACGGCGTACTTGCCAGAAACCAGACCGGCAGTTCTACCAAGCCTTTTCTGTACGCCGCGGCATTGCAGAACGGTTTTTACCCGGCTTCTGTTTTGCCAGACGTGCCAATGGATTTTGGAACGGATCAGGTGTACGTGCCGCAGAATTTCAACAACCGCTTCAACGGTCCCCAGCTTTTCCGCACCTGCCTTGCTTCAAGCCTAAACATTCCTGCAGTTTTTCTGCTTTACAGGCTTGGCGTAGATCAGTATTGCAAGGTTTTAAACCAGCTGGGCTTTTTTTCAATTAAAAACCAGCGCGAAAATCTCGGCCTTTCACTGGCACTGGGTGCCGGCGAAGTTAGCCTTTACGAATTGGGCAGGGCTTTCAGCGTTTTCAGCCGCAACGGCACTGTGCCCAAGCTTACGGTTTTTGTCCAGAAATCCGATTTCAAAACTTCCGGCCTGGGCGAAGTTTTTACCAGCGACACCAGCCGGATTGTCTGCGACATGCTTTCGGATTATGATGCACGGGCGCTGGGGTTCGGTTTTTCAAAAATATTCGACACACCGTACCCGGCAATTTTCAAAACCGGTACTTCCAACCAGTTTCAGAATATTGTGGCGCTTGGCGCAACCCCAAAGTACACCGCTGCCGTGTGGATGGGCAATTTAAGTGGCGAAACCGTAATTGGCGAAACGGGCAGTTCCATTCCGGCAAAAATTGTCCGCTTTCTTTTGGACAGCCTGCAAAAAAAAGGCGAAAAGCCTGAATTTTTGCAGCCCGAAAAGTTTGAAAAACGCCACATCTGCGCGTTAAGCGGCATGGCGGCCGGCAGAATTTGTCCTTCTGTAACGGCTGAATATGTGAGGAAAGGTGAAAAACTGGAAAAATGCCGCTGGCATTATGTGGACGCCAGCGGAAGGGTACAGGTTAAATATCCGAACGAGTATCAGCGCTGGCTTGGCGGCAAAAACATGAACGGCGAACTTAATTTTGAAGGCCGGTTCAGGTTTTTCTATCCGCTGAACGGTGCGGTTTTTGTTTACGATTCTTCTTTGGGTAAAAATGAACAGCAGCTGCGAATTGATTTGCTTGGCGGCACTGAAGAAACGGCGGAACTGTTCTGCGACGGTTTTTCCATTGGTGCAAAAACCCGGCCATTTTCCTGGTATCTGCCACTTACGCCGGGCACGCACCGTTTGCAGGCTTATTGCGGCGGCGAAAGCGATGAAATTTCCATTACGATTAAGTAGCCGGGTTTATTGAACGCCCGGCTTTGCTTAAACGCCTTGCCAAACCGCAGCAAGCACGAATTGATAAAAAAAAGCCTTTCACTCTTCAAAAAAAATGAAAAAGTAAAAGGCTTTTCTCTTTTATAAAAATGTCACTTTTTTCAGTTCATTTTGAACCGGCTTTTTTTCTGCCATAAAGCCAGCACAAAGCCATGCCAATAAGGCTTGCGCCAATCATTCCAAGGCATAAAATCTGCCCGGTTGAAATGTTAAAAACCGAAACATTGAAATAAATCGGCGAATCCGGCTGAGCCGCAATACGGTAACCCAAATCGCTGTCAGGTTCTCTAAAATATTCAATTATAAAGCGGAAAAAACCGTAGCCGCCGGTGTACATGCAGGCAAAAAAACCGTCAAAAGGTTTTTTATGGCGCAAAAGCCACAGTATCAGCCACAGCACAATGCCTTCAAAAAAGGCTTCGTATAGCTGGCTTGGATGCCGCGGCAAATTTACCAGCGACTGGCCTTCTGCAACTTTTATGCCGCAGGTGTTTACAACTGCCTGCACCCAGTTCAAACTGATGGAATATTTTTCTGCGTCCGGAAAAATCATTCCCCACGGAACGGTGGTAATTCTTCCGTAAAGTTCGCCGTTTAAAAAATTGCCCAGCCGTCCAAATGTAAAGCCAAGGGGAATTGAAACGCACATTACGTCAATCCATTTTAGCGCAGGCTGTTTTTTTACCGCGCACCAAATCAGCATTCCAAGCAAGCCGCCAATCCATCCGCCGTGGTAGGACATGCCTGCGTAGCCTGTAAAATTGCCGTATTCGTCAAAGGGAACAAAAATGCGCAGCGGGTGATGCCAGTAATAGCGGGTAGGGTCGTAAACCAGCGTATAAAAAATACGCGCCCCCAGCACCAGACAAATTATTCCGCACAAAAAGAAGCTGTAAATTTCATCATCGGCGGTTTCTTTGTCCTTAAACGTAATTGCGCCTTCTTTTATCTGTCTGTTGAATACCAGATAAGCCGTGCCAAATGCAAAAACGTACATCAGGCCGTACCAGCGCAAATGTTCCATAAACGGAACACCGGGAAAAATTGAAGGATTTATCCATGACGGATAATTTATAAACAAAGGCATAAAAATTCCTTATTTTGGCCTGAAAGGCAAGTAAAAAAACTTTTCTGGCCGTAAAAATTTGCCGTTCGCGGTACTAATGCCGGTTTTTACACAGGCTTTTTACCGGTACAAGTAATTAAAACCTGAAGCCTTGTTCGCTTGCTTTTACGATTTTTCGTTTCAGCAGGGTGTTTTCTTTTTTCAGCTGGGTAATTTCGTACTGCTGTGCCTTGATAACTTCGGCAACGTCGCCCATCGTTAAAGTGCCCGTACCAATCAGGTCTTCAATATAGCTCATCTTGCTTTCAAAGTCGGCAGCTGCCTGTTCTTCGGCATTGGTAAAGCTTTCCTGGCTTGCAATAAGGTAATCGTCAAAGGTCAAAGTTTCGCTGTTGCGCACCCGTTCTGCAATGCGGTAAATGCCCTGGGCAAGCACAGACTGCGGCTTGTAAACGATAACCGGCAGGCGGGAAGCAAGTGCAATGTCCTGAAGCATGTCTCGGCAGATTACGCCGATGTGTTCAAGTTCCAGACCAAGGTATTCCTTGCAGGAACGGCGGATTTTCTGCGCCTTGTCAACGTCGGCAGGGTTGTCAATCATGTTAAGTACAAGACGCGGCCGGAATTTCTGCATGCGCCGGCGGAAAAGTGCCGTGCTTTCCGGGTCAACTTTGTCCAGTGCGTCCAGAAGTTTAGGAATGTAAAGCTTCTGCATGGCAGAAGTGTCGCTTTTAAGTTTTTCAAGATAGGCATAGGCCTTGCTGTCTTTCTTGAACGAATTGTACATCATGCGGAAAACTGCATTTTTAAGGAACAGGTAACCGTCCAGAATTGACGTAACGGTTGGCGCAGTTACAATAATTCCCTGTGGCGAAAGCAGGAAGAAATCCAGAATGCTTAAATGGGTACCGGCGCCAAGGTCAATAAGCAGAAAATCGCAGTTTGTTGCCTGCAAATGCTTTATAAGCATGTTTTTCTGCGCTGCCTTAATGGTAGACATTCCCGGAATTTCTGAATCGCCCGGAATGAACGAAAGGTTTGCGTAGTCCGTAGGCACAATAATTTCTTCAAATTTTGAATTGCCGCTTAAAAAAGTACCCAGCCCTGCTTTGGGCGACTGATGGCCAAGAACGAGGTGCAGGTTTGAAGCACCCAGGTCCATGTCTACAAGTACAACTTTTTTACCAGACTGGGCAAGCGCAATTGCAAGGTTTGCCGAAACAAGACTTTTACCAACGCCACCTTTGCCACTTGCAATAGGAATAATCTGCATATATTTCCACCCGAAAAGTTTTAGTTAATTTGCTTTTCTCAGTATCGGCTTTTCTAAAAGCGATGTTAAGGGAAACTCTAAAAAAATACTTTTCATAAACGTCGCCGCAATTCCGTCTTCCCTTCAAACTGAAAAACGGTTCATGTTTATAGAAGAAAGTTTATCTATATTGACAAAAAGTGCCCTGCTCATAAAATAAAAGCATGAAATTTTCTCAATTTTTTCTAAAACATTCAGCAAAAAGAATGATTTCTCTTTTCATTGCTGTTTTATTCGTTTTTTCTTCTTGTGCCCAGGCAGAAGCCCAGAAAGAAAATCTTACAGACAATTCCAAAGAAGAAAAAAGCCAGCTTTCTCAGGCTGAACGCAACCTGCTGATACGCCAGTACACTGACATGATCAGAAGCGTTTTTATGTTTGTAGAACAGAACTATGTTGACGAAGTTGACCCAACTGTTTTGTACGAAGGCGCAATGAAAGGAATGCTGGATTCTTTAGGCGACCAATATACTGTTTACCTTAACAAAGCCGACATGCGCGATTTGAACGATACAACAAACGGCAATTTTGGCGGCGTAGGCCTTTCCATTACAAAGCCCAATGTTTCTACGCCGGAAAAACCTGCCTACGTAGAAGTTGCTTCTCCAATCGAAGACACACCCGGCTGGCGTGCCGGCATTCAGGCCGGTGACCTGATTATTTCAATTGACGGAACAAATACCGCAGACATTACGATGGAAGAAGTTCTTTCCAAGCTGCGCGGCGAACCTAACACCGACGTAAAAATTGTCATTCGCCGCGGCAAGAACATGGAATTTCCGGTTGTTCTTACAAGGGCAATAATTGAAGTTCCTTCCGTAAAATGGTGCATGATTGACGACATCGGATACCTTCGCCTGACCCAGTTTGCCGCCAACACGCCGGATCGCGTGCAGCAGGCACTGGACGATTTTGAAAAGAACAGTTACAAATCCCTGATTATTGACCTTCGCAGCAATCCGGGCGGAATGATAAACAGCGTTATTGAAATTGCAGACAAATTCATTTCCAGCGGAACGATTGTTTCAACCAAAAGCCGCATTCAGTCGGAAAACAGGGTGTTCTCGGCAAAATCAAACCGCACCTGCGTGCCAAAAAACATGCCGATTATTGTTCTTATTAACCGCGGTTCGGCAAGTGCTTCAGAAATTCTTTCGGGCGCGCTTAAAGACTATCACCTTGGCTACCTTGTAGGTGAAAAAACCTACGGCAAAGGGCTTGTTCAGCAGGTTATTCCCCTTAATTTGAATGACGACGGCTTTAAGTTCACAACTTCGCGCTATTACACGCCAAGCGGTGCAAACATCAACAAAATCGGCATTCCGCCGGACAGGGAAGTTTTGTACCCGACTTTAAGCGAAGAAGAAGAAAAAGCCTATATCGATTTGCTGGAATCGGGCGAAATTGAAAAATATGCGGAAGACAACCCGGACATGACTTTGGCCGATGCCGAAGCTTTTGCAAAAACTTTGGGAAAAACCTACAAGCTGGAAGACCGCGTACTCCGCAAGCTGGTTCGCAATCAGTATTACCGCAAGCATACTGAACCGCTGTACGATTTGGATTACGACATTCAGCTGAACGAGGCCATAAAAATTATCCGCAAGGAAAATTTCAGCAGCCTTATGAAGAAAACTAAAACAATAATTGAACTTCAGGCAGAAGCCGAAAAAAAGGCAGAAGCTGAAGATAAAACGAGCAAAAACTGATGCGCCAGTTTGTTTTAACCCAGAACCTTGCAAAAGACGGAACTCTTTGGATAAACGGAAAAGATTTTAAGTATCTTGCGCAGGTTCTGCGGCTTAAAACTGGTGATTCAATTCAGGCAAGGTTGCCGGACGGCAGCCTTTGCCAGCTTGAATTGGTAATTAAAGAAAAAAATCGCCTGCTTTTAAGCAAAATCAAAAACATTCAGCCTTCTGCAAGCCCAAACAGCGAAGAAAATGGCGAAACCGTTGCAGGTTCAACTTATGTGGGCGGCGTAAAGGCTGCCAGCATTGAACAATGCGAACAGCTTATAGAACAGAATGGTTCTGTACGCGGTTTTGGCACGGCAATATGGCTTTTGCAGTGCATGCCAAAAGCCTCCAAATTAGATTCAATTATCCGCCAGTGTACCGAAATTGGCGTTGAAAAAATTTTTCCCGTTGTCAGTGACCGTTCCGTTTATGCCAAAAGCGACGGCGACAGCAACAAGCTGGACCGCTGGACAAGACTTATAAAAGAAGCCCGCCAGCAGTCGGCGTCTCCTGTAAACACCCAGATTTTTTCTCCGCAGAAGATGAAGGAAGTTTTGCAAAATTTGCAAACTTCAATTGAAAACATTACAAATTCAAAAAATAATGACGATTTTAAAATATGTAAACTTGTGCTAACCGAAGCCCCTTTGGATAAAAAAACGCTTCATGAGTTTTTGGCCGAAAAACCTGAACTTGTGGTGCTTGCCGTGGGCAGCGAAGGCGGAATAAGCCCTGACGAACTGAATCAGCTTTACGATTGCGGTTTTATGCCTTTGCATTTGCAGTGCAATGTTTTACGTGCCGAAACTGCGGCAATTTACGCAGTTTCTTCGGTGCAGATTTTAATGACGGAGTGTGCCAGATGGCAGCCAAGCGAATAGATTTACTGTCGGTTCCTGTTGATATAATTCAGAATGAAGAGCTGGAAGCAGAAATTTTGGCAATGCTTGCAAAACCAAGCGCAAAGCAAATTGTATTTTTATCGGTATGGGACTTGCTGCGTGCCCGAATAAACGCAGAATATCTTGTGGCACTGCGGAACGCGGATTTGGTTCTTCCAGTTTCCAAGTCTATCATCAAGGGTGCGCGGTTTTTAAAGCTGCCGGTACCCCAGCGCTACAACCCTTTTGATGCAGTAATTAAGGTTCTGGGAATTCTTGACCGGCATTACAAAAGCCTGTTTCTGTTTGGCGCACACAAAAAAAGCCTTATGACGGCGGAACGCAACGTTCATTTTACTTTTCCCGGTTTGCAGATTGTTGGCCGCTATGTAGGCTATTATCCCAAAGATGCGGAAAAAAACATTACGCAGGCAATTTTTAAGGCATCGCCTTCGCTTGTTTTAATTGGCAGCGGCATAAAAAAAGGCGTTCTTTGGGTTCACCGCCGCCGCAACGTATTTAACAACAGCATTTTTCTGTGGTACAGCGACGTAATTGATATTTTTTCTTCGCGCAAAAAGCGAATTTCGCCTAAAACCTTTGAAAAAGGGCTTGAAATCTGGCCGGCAATTTTCAAAAATCCGCTCCGCATGTTCCTTATTTTTCCGTTTATCTGGTTCAAGCTGCTTCTGCTGGGTTATAAAATTAGCGGCAAAAGCGCTTACCAGCCGGAAGAAGAAAACAGTGCCGTGCAGGCTGAAGCGGCAGGCGGACATAACGAATAGACCGGTGCTTTTTACGCCGTAAAAACGAAAGATAATCTTTGCAAAGATTTTTGCCGCAAGGCAAAAGGAGAGAGCTTTGGAACGATTTTTACTTATCAGTAGAAATTTAAGTTTAAATGCATTTTTGCAGAAAATTGCTGACGATGCAGAAATCCGGCTTTTTGATTTTAATTTTGAAAATTTTCCAAGAAAATTTAAAAATTATGCCGTCATCGTTGATTTTTCCTGTCTTAGTGAAGTAAAGGCGAAGTTTTTAAGTTTTAAAAAGCATTGTGCCGAAAGCTTCGCCTTTAAGGAAACCCTTTGCCTTTGTGTTGAAAAGGCGCTTTTTGCGTCTTTTGGGCACTTTAAAAACCAGTGCGAAGATTACGGGCTGAAAAACCTTTTGCACGGCACTTTTGAAGATTTGGATTTTACTGATAAAATTGCCGGATTTTTAAAAAATCCTCCGTGTTTCTGCCAGCGTTCAAAATCGCCGGATTTAAAAAACTTCAATAATCTTAAAATCTTTCCAAAAGAACTGACCGGAATTTCTTCTTCGAACATTCAACTAAGAAGCTTTTTTGAAAAATACGTAAACAGCACCGAACCGGTTTTAATAAGCGGCGAATCTGGCACGGGCAAGGGCTATTTTGCAAAACTTCTGCACAAACATTCTGCCCGGGCCGGCAAACCTTACCGCGAAGTTAACATGGCAAACGTGCCCGAAACCATTGCCGAAAGCGAACTTATGGGCACGGTAAAGGGCGCTTTTACCGGCGCAAACCACCACACCGGCTATTTTGAACAGACTAATGGCGGCACTCTGCTTTTGGACGAAATTGCATGCATGCCGGTTCTCGTGCAATGCAAGCTTCTGCACCTTTGCGAAACAAAAATATTTTACCGCCTTGGTTCCAGCGTGCCCATAAAAATGGACAGCCGCCTTTTGGCCGCAACCAACGCAGATTTGGAAAAACTGGTAGAAACTGGCAGGTTCAGGGAAGATTTGTATTTCCGGCTGAAAACTTTGCAGGTTCAGCTTGTGCCTTTGCGCCGCCGCATTGAAGACATTCCGTTTTTAATTGAACCTTTGCTGGCACAAAAACAGAAAATACTTACGGTTGACGCGTACAGAAAACTTTCGGATTACCACTGGCCGGGCAACATACGCGAACTTTTGGCGTGCATAAAGCGCAGCTGCCTGCAAAGTGACGGCGCACTGCTAGGTTCCTGCGATATTATTCTGTAAGCCGGTTTTTACCTTGTGTGAATAGCATGCATTCTGCACTTTGGCAGAGTGACCGGTTTATTTGTTCTGATTTTTGCAGAAAAGACCTGCGGCTTTATTGAATATTTTTTCTATATACGCGGCTTCTCCTTCCGAAATTGCGGCACGCGACAAAAGGTTCTGCCAGAACTGTTCCATGTCCGGGCGGCCTGCAAGTGAAAAGAAACCCATTTTCTGCAAATCATCTGCAAGCGTGTTTACGGTTTTTTCAATTCTGGTCTGGTCTACCGGCGTGTAACCCGGCGAAAATTCTCTGCTGGCTCTGAAAATTTCGTAGACCATAACCTGCACCGCATGGGAAAGGTTTAACGAGCCTGAACCATCTTTGCTGCTTGTCGGTATTGTTACGCCTGTGTTGCATACTGAAAGTTCTTCGTCCGTCAGCCCGGTTCTTTCGTTGCCAAAAACCAGCCCGATTGTTCCGCCGGTAAAAGCCCTGCATTTTTCTGCAAATTCTTCCGGCAAAAGCAGCCAGTCTTTGCGCATTTTTCCGCGGCGGCGTGTTGTGCCTGCCACCCAAACGCAGTCGCTTACGGCTTGCGGCAGGTTTTCGTAAAATTTTGCGTTTTGCCAAATGTTAAAGGCGTGAACAGACAGAACGGCAATTTTTTCTTCGTCGTAATCGCTTTTATTGCCTACAATCCGCAATTCCTGTATGTCCATGTTTTTCATTGCGCGGCAAACTGAACCGATGTTCCGGCTTTCGTCCGGGCGGCATAAAATAATTGCTGTCTGTTGTGTTAAGGTCATGCATGGAATGATATATTGGTTAAAACTGTTTGACAAGTCTTTTGCACACAGTGTATATTTGAATAAGTAATAAAACAATTTTGCTTTTTAGCGTTGTTTTCTTATTCCTTTAACGTATAAACGGTGGTGAATTTATGGCTAGTAATGATGATATTGTACCTGGTTTTAATGAGGAAAAAGATGACAGCTTGCGTATAACTTTGGAACGCCCAGAAGAAAGCTCTGCTTGCATCATTTTGTACCTCAATGGATATATTGATACTTACAATTCTGCGTTTTTTCAAAAACGTGTACAGGCTGTTGTAGAAGCTGGTTATGCCAACCTTATTTTTAACTGTGCAGCATTAAACTACGTTTCTTCTACAGGTATTGGTTCTTTTACTGCATTCTTAAAGCTTGTTAAACCGAAAGGCGGTGACATTGTTCTGCTGGACATTCAGCCAAAAGTATATGAAGTTTTCCAGCTTCTAGGTTTTTCACAGTTTTTTAATATTAAAGATAACCTTTCTGATGCAATTGCATTTTTCCGTCAGGATTTTGCCGATGATTCAGAAGTTTTCCCTAAAGTATTTGCATGCCCGGTTTGTTCTAAAAAGCTTAAGGCTGTTAAGCCTGGCCGTTTTAGATGCAGTGAGTGCAAATCTATATTGGCAATTGACAGCAAAGGTGAAGTTTCTGTTGGCTGATGCCTGCTGACTGTACGAATAGAAAGCCCGGTTTTATGCCGGGTTTTTTTATTTTTTAAACGAACTTTTGTGTAAAGTTTATTTTATTTGTGCCGAATGTCTTTTCTGCCTGTGTAAAGCTTGTGGAAAACTTGTAAGTTTTACTGTGGAAAAACCCTGCATTGGTCTGTTATTTTTTTTAGGCTACGATGTTACTGCGCTGGGGAAATATTTGACTTTGTAATTGTTAATATAATAACAATTTAGCTTTTGCATCCACGGCTTGTTTTATCTTTCAGAGTATCAGCTGCCTTTTTAATCCATTCAATTTTAGCCTGTTTTCATTTTCGCCCGGTGAAAAACCTGTGGAAAACTTGCGGTTAAATACCCTTTTTAAACTCTTTCAAAAGGCAAAAAATATGGTTTTCGGTTGTTTTTATCGTTACTTCGTGTTATTTTTAAAGATGTGAAAAAAGCCTTATTCCTTATTCCAAAGTTTTTAATATTATTTCTATTGTTTACGTGTTTTGCCGCTTTTGCCTATATGTTTTACAGTCAGTGCGAATTGATGCTTATTGGCAACCAAATCGGCATATTTTCATTTAAAAGCTTTTTATCCGGAGTAATTCTGACTATTCCGTTTACTTCAATTTTCAGCCTGTTTTTAATTTTTGTTTCGTGCATACGCAACAGCAATCACACGCCATGGTCTGCCGGCGTAATTTTCTTTATTGTACTTTTAATTTTTTCTACCATTATACCGCTTTCTTTTAACGCAAGGCTGAACGTTATCGATTTTGCGGCTGGCGGACAGGAAAAACCTGTAATGCAGCTGCACGGCGGCTATTTTAAAACCACTGATTTGGGTGACTACTATTTTCTGGACGTAGAAGGTCGGTCTTTGGCAAGCGGCGTTTTTGTTCCTGGTACAAAAACACAGGAAGAATCAAAACTTATTGAAACTTTCAGAAACGAATCTTTTGATGCTGCGCCTCCGGGCTTTGCCAAGGACTATCAGATGGCAACCCAAAGTATCCGCCTGCCGCGTTCCTTCGGCATGATTTTGGACGCCTTAAACGCCGTCAGCGATTTTGCCTATGCGGCTTATGCAAAAGGCTGGTTTACGTATTTTTGCTGTGCTTCAATTGCCTGCGCACTGCTTTCAATGTGGTCTGTTTCTTTTGTTTCTTCATGGCCGCTTTTAAGCGTTCTTTTAACTCTTTACGATTTTGTCGTTGCCTTTATACTGAACATTGCAATTATTGCAACACCTTTTGCTTCTCCTTCAATTGCTTTTATAAGCGAATGGATAAGCCCAGCGTTGTCGGAATACGTTTTTCTGCTTGCGGCGAATATTGCATATTTTTTAATTTTTACCATCTTTGGAATTGGGGCTCATCTGAAGCGCCGGCATCAGAGTTTAGGAGCATGACATGAAAAAAAAGACGCTTTTTTCCAGGGTTGCATTCTTTTTTGTTCTGTATTTTTTAATTACCTTTGTTTGCGTGTGGGCTGCTACGCTTGCCCGGGGTGTAGACGGTAAAATTCTGCCTGTTTTTGAACGCCAGTATTTGATAAATGAAACTTTGCTGAATTATTTTTCAATTTTCGTTTCCCTTCAAATTTCAAGCATAATGGTAGAACTTTCTTGGGCTTTTTCTAAGGAAAGCGAAGAAGATGAAATGCCGAAATCTGCCGACATGCTTAAGCATCTTAAAAATGTTTTTGTAATAATCGTAGCAAACCTGTTTCTGTTCATTGTTGCAACTGAATTTGTTGAACCGGTTTTAACCCAGCGGCAGCGTTCCATGCAAAATGCTTCTCTTGATTTTGTGGATTTTACTGAACGCGCAGAAAAAAATCTTGCGGAAAAAAATTACAGCCACGCAATTTTGTATGCCCGTCAGGCGCTCCGCATTGCGCCGGAATCTAAAGAAGCCGCCGCCCTGATGAGCAAAATTGAAAGTGCCGTAAGCCATTACGAATCTTTGAATGCGCCGGTTACTCCTGTAGAAGATGAAAACAAAATTGAATTGAATATTCCTGTTCCGGATTTGATAAAGCGTGCCAAAGAAGCGTACAAGCAGGGGGCTTATTTTGAAGCCCATTATTATGCAACCCTTGCGCAGGATTCCAAGCCTTCAAATTCATCCTTGAACGAAGCAAAACTTATTGCCGAAGATGCGTGGAATAAAATGCAGGCTGCTGATACCAGTATGGGCTTGTCCGAAGCATTGTACAGCCAGAAAAAGCAGGGCTACGGTGCAATTGTCCGCGGCGATTATTTGCGTGCCTATTACATTTTCCGGGAACTGCTGAACGGTTCTGGTTCAGACCCGGATGTAGACCGCTATCTGAAAGTTTCTGAAGAAAATATTGCGAACAAGGTATTTTTTACAGACGAAACGATGAATTTGCAGCCTTTTGAAACGGTGCGCGACGTGCATTTTGCTGTTGACCGGCCAGACGGCGGCAAAGTGTTTGTTGCTTTTAAAGGCATTACTGCCGTGCAAAACGGCAAAACTTTGTCTCAGTATGTGCGCGGCCTGCACATTGCGTCTTACGACGAATACCACAATCTGGAAGAAAGTTTTTATGTGCCTTATGCCAAATTAAAGGCAGAAGGCGCAGAAGATTTTGGCTACATTTATGAAGCTGCCGTTGACAAGGCAACTGATAAGCGTGTGCCTTATTTTATAATTAAGGCGGTTGACAGGAATGAACGGGATAATTCAATTGACCCGATTGTTCACTACCGGGCAAAAACGGCTGTTTTGGAAAAAACCGTATACGTTTTGCCAATGCCTTTTAACGATTTTATGGAAATTACTGATGCAACAAAGGGCGCAAAACTGATTTCGCTTGGCAGATTGATTTCTGTTTGCAGCAAGGCGTCTAAATATGGCTTTGACCGGGATGTTTATTTGCATGCTTTAGTAAGCCGGCTTTGCATGCCGTTTTTGTTTTTAATCGTTGCAATAATTGCGGCAATTTTTGCATGGAAGTTTAAGCTTTCAAACGGCCAGCTTGTTCATTTTTGGTGGCTTCTGTTTGTACCGGCGTTTACGCTGCTGATGTATTTCATTTTGCGTGCCGTGGATTATTTCCACCGCATTTTGATTTGCGCGCTGGTTGGCGTAATGAACTGGATTGCACTGCCGGTTTGCATTTGCGTGTACCTGCTTTTCTTTACGGTGCTTTGCGTTTATTTTGTTTTAATCAAAGACAAGGCTGAATAATTTATCAGTAACTGAAGAATAAAAAGAATAAAAGCGTGAAAAATAAAAAACCGGCAGGTTTAATATTGAATTGTGCTTCAATTTTAAGCCTGCCGGTTTTTTTATGCTGAAATGTTAAACTGTCCGGCGTTCAATGTGTGCGCCAAGACTTTTTAATCTTTCCGTTAAGTTTTCGTAGCCGCGTTCCACCTGATAAACGTTTCTTATAACGCTTTCACCGTGGGCACTTAATGCGGCAATTACCAGTGCCATGCCTGCGCGCACGTCTGGCGAAACCAGTTCCGAACCGTGCAGGTTGCTTGGTCCAGAAACTACCGCGCGATGCGGATCGCAAAGGGTAATGCGCGCACCCATTCCAATAAGTTTGTCCACAAAGAACATGCGGCTTTCAAACATTTTTTCGTGAATTAAGACAGTTCCTTCAACCTGTGTTGCAACAACTGTCATAATGCTCGTCAAATCCGGCGGAAATCCCGGCCAGGGCGAGTCATCGATTTTGGGAATCATTCCGCCTAAATCGGTATTAACCTGCATGGACTGACCGCTTGGAACAATCAGGGAATCTCCCTGAATATTCCACGTGATGCCAAGTTTTCCAAAAGCAAGTTTAATCGGGCGCATGTCGCGGCTGTTAACGCCGGTAATGGTAACGCTGCCTTTGGTTGCTGCTGCAAGCCCAATGTACGAACCAATTTCCATGTAATCCGGACCAATGGTAAAATCGCAGCCATGCAATTCGCTAACACCGTTAATTGTCAGAATGTTTGAACCGATTCCGCTGATTTTTCCGCCCATGGCATTCAGCATTTTGCACAAGTCCTGAACGTGCGGTTCACTTGCTGCATTGGTAATTATTGTTTCACCTTCAGCAAGAACTGCCGCCATAACGGCATTTTCGGTGGCAGTAACGGATGCTTCGTCTAAGAAAATGTCTGCACCGATAAGTTTGTTTGCGTTGAATTTAAAGCGGCCGTTGATGGCAACGCGTGCGCCAAGTTCCTGCAATGCAAGGAAATGAGTATCAAGACGCCGGCGGCCAATAACGTCGCCACCGGGCGGCGGTAAGATTGCCTTGCCGGTACGAGCCAAAAGCGGCCCTGCAAACAGAATGGAAGCGCGGATGCGTTTTGAATATTCCAAAGGAATTTCGTGTTCCGTTACCTGAGTAACTTGCAGTTTATAGGAATGTTCGTCAAGTTTTTCTACCGTTCCGCCCAAAGCTTTTAAAATGTCAAGCATTACGCCAACGTCTTCAATTTGGGGAATGTTACGCAAAATTACTGGCTCGGCAGAAAGAACCGCTGCGGCAATACAGGGCAGGGCGGCATTTTTGTTGCCGCTGGCATGTACCGTTCCCTTAATAGGAAATCCGCCCTCAACTAGATATTCGTACATAAGACCTCTAAAAAAAAGAAAAGCCCGTTTTTAATAATATTTTGTAAGACTTTCCTTAAATTTATCGGAATATTATTTTTCAACCTAAGCGTTAAGTGCGTTACTTATTGCAATTGCAAGCTGGTCAGGGCAGCTGGTTGCCTTAAAGCCGCATTTTACGCCTTTTAAGCGTTTAATCACTTCTTCAGCCTGCATTCCTTCCACCAGCCGGGAAACACCCTGCGTGTTGCCGTTGCAGCCACCGGCGAAAACAACGTTATAAACTTTGCCATCTTTAATTTCAAAATCAATTTTTGTGGCACATGTGCCTTTTGTCTGATAAGTCATTTTTTCCTCTCTATTTTTCGCTCTTATAAAGTTCAATTAAATTTAAAACGGTTCTGGTTGCCAGCACCATCTGGCTTAACGAAGCCCATTCCTTGCGCGAATGAAAATTGTGGCCGCCGGTAAAAATATTGGGGCATGGCAACCCTAATTCAGTCAGCCGCGAACCGTCTGTGCCGCCGCGGATTGGCATGAATGCTGGTTCAATGCCGCACATTTTTACAGCCTGCACCAGTTTTTCTGTTACTGCCGGATTTTTTTCGATTTTTTCCTTCATGTTCAGGTACTGGCAGCTTATTGTTGTCATGCATTTGCCGCCTTCAAAGGTGGCTTCTATTGTGCGGGCAATCTGTTCAATAGTTTGAATGCGTCTTTGCATTCCGGCCTGGTCAAAATCCCGCAGGTAAATTACAAGTTTTGCGTTTTCAATGCTGCCGTTTATTTCCATTGGCGCAAAAAAGCCCTGCCGTTTGTCGGTTGTTTCGGGGGCCTGATGGCGCGGCAGCATGCAGACAAAATTTGCTGCCATTGTCAGTGCATTTACCATGTCCGGGCGCGCTGTGCCGGTGTGTTTCGCCTGCCCGTAAAAGTTAACTTCGGCTTTATACGCGTTAAAGCATTCCATTTCAATTTCGCCGGCTTCGCCGCCGTCAAGGGTGTAGCAAACCTGCGATTCTATCCAGTCCAGCGGCACGTTGTCCATTCCGTGGCCGGTTTCTTCGTCCGGGCTGAAAATAATTTCAATTTGTCCGTGGCTTTGCCCGGTTTTTAGCAGCGTTTCAATTGCGGTAACAATTTCCGCAACACCGGCTTTGTCGTCGGCACCCAAAAGTGTAGAACCGTCGCTGGTGATGATTGTGTCGCCTGCAAGTTTTGCCAGAAAAGGGTCTGTTTTTGGGTCGATGGCAAGGTCACCGTTAAGCAGAATGGGCTTAAGGTTGTATTTCGTATGAATTTGCGGCTGAACGTTTTCGCCGGAAACTTCTTCCACTGTATCCAGATGTGCCAAAAAGCAAATGCTAGGCGCATTTTCAAAGCCTTGGGTTGCTGGCAGGCGCGCACACAAATAAGAATGTTCGGTAATCTGGCAGTCAGTTACGCCAATCTGCGCCAGTTCGGCCTGCAAATTCTTTGCAAACTGTCTCTGCCTTTCGGTGGAAGGCTGCACGCCGCTGTCAGCATTTTGCTGGCTGCTGGTTGTATGCTGCTTTACGTAATTGCAGAAACGCCGGGTAAGGTTTTCTGCAATTGAATCGTTTAATAATTCTTCAATATTCATATACACAATTTAAGTTATTTTTTTACTTTTTTCAATTTGAACGGATTTATAAAAACTGCCACCTGTTGCCTGCCGGGTGCGGACAGCTTGCGTTTTTAGGCCGGGCACGCAGGGCAACGTAACAGCCGCACCAGCCGCAAAGCACGTTTGTCTTTAAGTCAGGGCAGGTTGTGCAGGCGTTTAGGCGTGCCAGATATTCTTTTTCGTCCGCAAGTTCGCCCTGTGCTGGCGGAAGGTCTGCTAGCAGTTTTTGCAAATAGGCTGAATCTAACGGCTGAACGGAACCGTCGTCCGCCTGCTGTGCGGAACGTGACCGCGCTGCTTTTGTAAGGATTTGGGCTTGCCGGGAAGTTTTTGCGGCTTCTGCCAGTTCTTCGCAACGCGGACAGGCCGGCATTGTGTTTGGTTTTTCAATCATTGGCTTTGGGTTAGTTTGTGAATAAATAAAAAAAAGCATTTGCGCAGAAAAACTGCACAAATGCCTGTATTGTTAAAATTTAGCAAACGGTAAAAGATGCAACCGAACGGGCTGGCATTTCAATTACAACTGTATTTCCGTCCTGAATTTGGGCCTGCAATGTTTTTGTAACAACTTCGTTTGGATTGTCAAAAGTGTTGCAGCTTGTCATTTTTTCGCCTGCCAAAACTTCACCGCTAACCGATGTGAGTTTTTTGCCAAGGTTTGCAAAATTTACGGCAACGGTTTTAGCCTTGTTTAAATCCGGGTTTGCAAGTGTTACGGTGTATTCGTCGTTGCCTGCAACAGAAGCGCTTACGCTTAAGCCCGGTACAACCATGTTTTCAGTTCCGCAGCTGCCAGAAGAAACTGTAGTGTTAAGCAGCGTTGCATCCATGTGTTTTTTGTACATCTTGAAAACGTGCCAGGTTGGCGTTTTTACCATTTTGTTGCCTTCGGTTAAAACCAAAGACTGCAAAACGTTTACGGCCTGTGCAATATTTGCATTTTTTACGCGGTCTGAATGATTGTTGAAAATGTTAAGCGTAATACCGGCAACCAGCGCGTCGCGAACAGTGTTCTGCTGGTACAAAAAGCCAGGGTTTGTACCGGCTTCAACTTTGTGCCAGCAGCCCCATTCGTCTACAACCAGCGATATACGTTTTTCTGGGTCGTATTTGGTCATTATTTCGTCGTGGCGGCGTACAAGTTCTTCCATGTACCATGCATTCTTCATTGTAGAATACCATTCTGCTTCGTTAAAGTTGCAGGCTTCGCCTTTGTGATCCCAGTCGCCCTGGAATGTGTAGTGGTGAAGGCTTAAACCGTCCATAAAACGGGCTGCTTCGCGCATCAAAACTTCCGTCCAGTTGTAATCGGCTACGTTTGCACCGCAGGCAATTTTAAAAATCTTGTCATCGCCATACTGACGCACGTAGGTCTGGTAACGGCGGTAAAGGTCTGCATAGTATTCCGGGCGCATGTTCCCGCCGCAGCCCCAGCTTTCGTTTCCTACACCGAAAAAGTCAAGTTTCCATGCATCGGCATGTCCGTTCTGGGTGCGCAGCTTGCTCATCGGCGATTCGCCGTTAAATGTGATGTATTCAACCCATTCAGACATTTCCTGCACTGTGCCCGAACCTACGTTGCCGCAAATATACGGCTTACAGCCCAATTCTTCGCAAAGTCCCATAAATTCGTGTGTACCGAAGCTGTTGTCTTCAACAACGCCGCCCCAGTGGGTGTTAATCATGCGTTTGCGTGTTTCTTTCGGCCCGATTCCGTCTTTCCAGTGGTATTCGTCGGCAAAACAGCCGCCCGGCCAGCGCAGGTTTGGTATATCAACTTCCTTGAATGCTTCAAGAACATCAAGGCGGTAACCGTTTTTATTTTCAATCGGTGAATCTTTTCCAACCCAAAAGCCACCGTAAATACATCGTCCAAGGTGTTCGGCAAAATGGCCGTAAATATGCCGGCTAATTTGCGATTTTTTTTGATTTACGTCTACAAATACAGAATCCATCGTTCTTTCCTCCATTTTTGAATATACCAGTGGTTTTTCTTTTTTGCAAGTAAATATCAAAAAAAATCAATTTATATTAAGAAAAGTCGTTTTAGTTGAATTGAAATAAGACTGAATGAAGATTAAAAGAAGAAACGATTTGCCGTAAATAAGCTGAAAAACAAAGCCAGCCTGAAGATTTTTTGTTATTTTCAGGCTGGCCGTTTTTTTATGACATTTTATTTTTTAGTTGTTTTTGGTGTTTTTGCGGGTTTGCCGGTTTTTGGTTTCGCCGGTTCTTTTTTGGCTTTTTCTGCTTTTTCAGTGCCTTTAGCGGCTGTTGCAGTTTCGTCGGCTTTTACCGTCTTTACTGCTTTTTCAGTTCCTGTGCCTGCTGCTTTTGCTCTGGCTTTTTTTACCGGTTTTTTTACGGCTGGAGCAAGTGCTGCTAAAAATTCGTCTGCCTTGTACTGGGCTTCTTCGCAGGTTTTGGACAGCAGTTTTGTACATGCTTCGTAATCTTCTGCTTTTTTGCCCTTAAACAGATTCTGTGCAAAACAAATTTCTTCCAGCGCACGTTCAGTCTGTTCCTTTCCAAACCAGCGTACGTTGTCAAATGTGTTTAAACCTGTTAATGCCGGCGCATTTTTATTTTCAAACAAAGTGCTTATGGTAAAATAAGCGGCTTCTTTTGTTGTTTTGCAGTCGGCAGGTGCAGTGCTGGTGCAAAGCAGAACCGGCGTTAATGCCTGATAATACCACAAACTGGTATCTGCAATGGCAGTTTTTTTAACAATGCTGAACAGCTTGCGGTTCAATCCCCATTGTTCGGCAAGTTTTCCGGCATCCTGGCTTTTGGCTTTTTTGCCAATTGCGCCTTTGTTTGCTGCCAAAAGTGCCAGAATAAAGGCATATTCTGCTCCGTTGGGTTTTGCAAGCAGGGTCTGGTAAAGTTCTTTCTGCTGCTTTGTTGCCGAAGGTTCTTCCGCAGCCTTTTTTATTTCTACAATTTCTGCAAGCGTGCTGCCAAATGCCTTGTAACATTTTTCGGCACTTACAGCTTCGCCGGTTTTTGCAAGGTTTATAATCTGGCTTGCGCCGTAGTTACCTTTTACAAATTCAGCAAAAGTTTCAAAATATTTAATTCCGGCTTCTTTGTTTGCTTTCAGCAGGGTTGCAAGGCTTGGCAGTTTTTTAGCCTTTTCTTTTTTGCCGTCTTTTGCAAGGCTTTCTTTTAGTGCGGCGGCTTTGGCCATTGCAACAGCCTTGCTTTCGCAAAGGGCAGCAAAGGTGCCGATAAAGTCCGTAGTGGCAAAATCGCAAAGAGCCTTGTACAAATCTTTAAGGAAAATTTCCTGCAAGGCAACCTGAATGTCTTCAACGCCGCTGCCGTTCAATGTTTCGTACAGAATGCGGTATTTGCCGGTTTCGTCGTCAAAAACTTCGCTGAAATTCAGCAGAACCTGACTTTCAAAACCGTTCAGGCGCATGTAAAGACCGTTTTTGTGAATTTCTTCACTGGTGCGAATGTACCACAAGCCGTTGCGCTGTTCCTGAAAAATACAGAATGCGTTGCCGGCTGTAGAAAGTTTAAGGGCGCTGGCAATTGAACAGGTGTGCATTTCGCTTGTTTCTTCGCCGGTTTTTACGGCATAGCGGCACGAATCTTTAATCCAGCCTGCGGCCTGCTGATAAACGTTGTTGTAAAAAACCACGGCTTTTTCGTTACCAAAGCTGTTGGAATATGCAAAAACGTTTTCGTTAACGCTGCCGTTGTTCCAAACGTCGTAAAAATAGAAATTTTCAACTTCGGCAAACAGATAGCGTTTTTTCATCAGCGGGAAAATTTCCCGGTTGTGGCGCGCAATCAGGTTTTCGTCCGGCTGTTCGTCATAATAGGCCTTCTGGTATTCCATGCCGTATTTTTCCGTAAAGCCTTCAATCTGCCCGTGACCAAACATCGGCAAGCCCGGCATTGTAACCATCAAGGTACAAACGCCAAAATACTTGTCGTCGCGGCCAAACTGGGCAACGGCGGTTTCTTCGTCCGGGTTGTTCATAAAGTTTACAAAACGGCGCAAAACCTGCGGGTCAAATTCAAGGGTGTTTTTTACGGTCTGGCGGTATTTGTAGTTTTCTTCTTTTTTCAGCATGTTCATAAATGCTGAATTGTATACGCGGTGCATGCCAAGGGTGCGTACAAAATAACCTTCCATCATCCAGAATGCTTCTGCAAGAAGCAGGGTATCAGGAATTTCTTTTGCACAGCGGTCTACCACTTCGCGCCAGAATTCGTTTGGTATGCGGTTTTCAAATTCTTCACGGCTTAAGGCTGATTCACTTCGGCTTGCGATGTCACCGCCGCTGCCCGGTTCCGGGTACCAAAGGCGTTTAATATGCTTTTTGGCCAAAACCATTGCTGCGTCAAAGCGAATAATAGGAAAGTTTCGTGCAACGTGAAGAATTTCCTGAATGACGGCTTCCCGGGCTTCGGGATTGAGAAAATCAATCTGGGCTGTGTCGTTCCACGGAAGACCAGTACCGTCGTTGCCGTGGTAAATATAGCGCGTATCGCCGGTGTTATTGTCTACGCGTTTAAACACAACGGCGCAGTCATTTTTGCTGTAATAATGGTCTTCAAGATAAACGCTTACACGGCTGTCGTGGCTTAAGTTTTCGCCATTGAATGTGTAAGTAGGGAACGGGCAGTCACGGCGCTGAATGAACATATCCGGTCTTTCAACAACCCATTTTGCGTCCATGCCCGTGTGGTTCGGTACCATGTCCGAAGCAAGTCGAATTCCTCGCTGCCAGCACCGGCGCCGCAAATTGTCCAGTGCATCCCATCCGCCAAGATTGTTTGCAATATTATAGTCTTCCAGGCTGTATGCGCTTGCGGCAGCTTCAGGGTTTCCGTTTATCTGCTTAATCCGGCAGCTTGCTGTTGAACGTTCCCACAAACCGATAAGCCAAAGGCCTGTAAAACCGCGCTGGGCAAGCAAATCCAGTTCTTCGTCCGGAATCTGGTCGAGCCTGTTGATGGGGCGCTGGTATTTTTTTGTAAGCTGGTCTAACCAAACCAGAACGGTTTTTGCCATAAGAACAACTCGCGGCATCCATTCCCGATCCGGGCTGTAGCGTTCGTATTCCTGAGTTAAATAGTCATAATTATACGGATCCATGGGAGGCAAACCGTCGCCGCCGGGACCACCAAAACCCTGCCAGTTCGGTTTTTCTTCTTCATTCATTAAGTCTATGCCGGCCAAAAGGCGCTTTAACCATTCGCCCAAAAGTTCTGCCCACTGGCTGCGTATGTAATCCAGCTGTCCGCGCAAGCTTGTAGGGCTGTGAATTACAGGTTCTTTCAGCATGTCAATTAAGGTATTGCTGTTTGGCCCAAACGGCGGCAAATTTGAAAAATATTTTTTTAAGTCTACCCACGATTCTGCATAAAGCGGATTCTGGTTAAGGTTTTTGTCGTTAAAAAGCACAAAAAACGGTTCAAAAGCCGGGTTTTCGTTTGCAAGATGCAGCAGAACCATTTCTTCAAGGGTTGTAATGCGGTTGTTTATGCCAGTTGCCGGGTTAATGCTTTCAAGGTATGTTTCCGGAAAAACAATATTGCGGTAAACGTCGGCAGGCGGAAATTCGTTGGTAAAATCCAAAAGCATCTGGTCAACGGTTTCTTTGCCGTATTTTTCATCAAGCATGGTCAAAGCTTCGGCAAATGCTTTTGGTGCAATTTGCCTGCGGTACAGGTAGCATACGTAATGAAAAATTTCATCGATTAAGCCCATTGCATTCAGTTGCCCGGCTTTAATCATCTGTTCCGGGTGCAAAACCGGGTCAATGGTGTCGTTTATTTTTTTTGCAAAAAGCCGCACGTTCTTAAAGTTTGCCAAAATAACGTTGCCCGTTGTAGAAAAAAGCGAACCGTCAAACTGGCAGCGTTCCCTTATTGCTCTTGAAACGTGGAATTCAAAATAAGGCTGTGGTGCAGCTTCGCTTATTGCAGGATTTATCGTAAAAACTTTGTCAAAAAACTGGTTTTCTGTATTCATCTTTTCTCCTGAAAATCTAGTTTTTGTGCAACCGGCACAATTCTTTTATGGAATCAATCAAATCTTTGTCGTTGATAAGCTGTTCAACAGTGCAGGGCAGGCGGTATGTCCAGTTAAAGTCTGTAACGCTGCCGGGAATGTTTACCCGTTCTGCTTCCCAGTCGCTGTCGTAGTATTTTTCATTCAAATGAAGCAAATCCTGCAACGGGTGAATGCAGAATGCACTTTCTGCTTTTGCAATGTTTTTAAGCACGTATTCGGCAGTTTTTGGCGTGTAAGTTTCTTCGTCAATTCCTTCAGCTTCGCCAAAATCCCTTATAAAGTCTTTTCCGGCATTTTCGCTAAGCCACCAGCCGCGTATGGTTGAAGAATCGTGTACCGAGTTTGCGGCAACGCTTACAGACGGATAATCTTCCGGCATTACGTAAGGCTGTCCGTTTTCGTCCCATTTTCTAGACCATCGCACAATCCGCAGGCTTAAAATATTCAGTGCGCCCATTACACGCGGCACCGATTCCGGGTTTGCTCCCAAATCTTCGGCGCATGGTATCATGTCTACGGATTTTGTTAAGTCGCCAAGAATGCTTTTTGCCTGTTTTTCCCAGGCTTTTTCCATTTTTGCCTGTTTTTCTTCTATCAGTTCCTGCAAGGCAGTTTTTTCCTCTTCGTTCAGGCTTTGCCATGCGGTAGAATCTCTGTAAGTCCAGGCCGGCGTAAATTTATTCTTGCTAACTTCTATTAAACAGCGGTTGCGCCAAAGTTCGGCAAGCCGGTTTTTAATTGCTTCCGGCATGTCTGCATTGTAAATGTCGCTGTCTGTTTTTATGCTGTCTTTAAAAAGCCACATTTCTTCAGTACCAATGCGGTTCATGATTTTCTGAAGTTCGCCATGCGTACCTAAATAGTCAAAATTGTTTACTTCTTCAATTTGCCGCGTCGCAATGTGGGGCTTGCTCAACCAGCGCAGGCGTTCCGCGCTGAACCCAATTCCTTCCAGTTCCTTGGTGCTCATGGTTTCCAGCGGCTGGGGATAGCCCAAAACGGCGGTGCGTTCGCCCTGAGGAACTGCCCAGATGCGGAAAAAGCCCAAAACGTGGTCAATGCGGTAGGCTTTGTAATATTTTTCTGCGGCTTTCAGGCGTTCCTTCCACCATGAATAATCGCAGGTCTTAAGGTTCTTCCAGTTGTAAATCGGAAATCCCCAGTTCTGCCCGGTCGGGTTATAGCCGTCTGCCGGTGCGCCTGCACGCAGGTTCATGTTGAAAAAATCCGGGTTCGCCCATGCGTCCGCAGAATCTTCGTTCATCATAATCGGAATGTCGCCTTTCAGAATTAAACCGGCGTTTTTTACGTAATCGGCAGCCTTGGTAAACTGTTCGTCCAGCCGCATCTGCATCCACGCGAAAAAGTAATGTTCTTTCTGCTTGGTTTTGTCATTCCATGCGTTTTCTATTTCTTCGGCACTGGCGTTTTTGCCGTTGCTCCAGCTTTGCCAGTTTGCTTCAAAGTTTTCACGCTTTTTCTGCATAAAAACGGCGTAGGCTTTTACCCACTGGTGACCGTCTATCCATTTTGCAAGCCGTTTGTCTTTAATAATAGCCTGAACGTTTGCTTCAAAAATTGCCGTCAGCAGTTCCAGTTTGTCGCTGCGTAACTGTTTGTAATTAAAGCGTTTTGCGTTGTCGTGTTTCTGTTTAAGTGCTGTAATTTGCGGTAAAAAAGGGGCAGCTTCAGGCAAGGCCTGCAAGCGCATGTAAATAGGGTGAAGTGCAAAAGCCGAAAGCGCACTGTAAGGCGAACTTTCGGTGCCGGTGTCGTTTACGGGCAAAAGCTGAATAAGTTCAAGATTTGCTGATTTGCAAAAATCTGCAAATGGTAAAAGGTCTAAAAATTCACCGGCGCCGCAACTGTCGCCGGTTTTTAATGCTGCAACAGGTATTGCTGTACCTGTGAGACGGGGTAATTTTGCTGTTTTCTGTGCCATCGCAATATTATAGCACAGAAAAACAAAAACGTGTTTAATTTTGTAAAGCGTTTTACAAAAAAATAATTACGCCTTAACGCAAATTCTCTGCTGGTAAAGAGGGTTTAATTTGTCAAATTGTGTTTTTTCGTCAACAAAATAAACGTATTCAGGGTGTTTCTTTTTAAGGGCATCAATAATAGCAATTTCGCCTGCGCATTCTGTGGTTTGCGGCAGAACAAAACCGGCAACAGCCTTGCAGTCTTTTATGCGGCGTGCGCAGTGGTAAAAAACTTCTGCAAGTGTTTCTGTCTCTGCATCTTTTGGGTTTTCTACAACCGGCAGAATGACAAAAGTGATTGAAGTTTCATCAAACGCTTTCAGTTCTTCTCGCAGTTCTGCCAGAAAAGCTTCGTTAAAACCTTTTTCTTCGGTTCCAACAAAAGAAAAATTAAAGGAAACTGCAAAAAGCTGTGGTTCTGCGGCATTTTGCTGCAATGCTTTAATTTTTTCCAGGTCGCTTTGCGTGTTAGTTAACTGAATTGCAGAAAAACTGCTGAATTTACTGCCTTTGGCGGTGCAAAGGGCGTTGTTCTCTATAAAATAATCGTTTTCGGTAAGTTTCATAATTTTTATAAAATTGGGCTATAACGAAAAAAACCGCTGGCTTGCAGCGGTTTTTTGTACGCAGAAAATAAACAGCCTATTCTGTAAGAATACGGATAACTTCAGATTTGTCTGTTGTTTTCAAGATTTCTGCACGTTTGTCAGCGCTTTTGAACAAAAGGCTTACTTCAGCAAGGAACTGAAGGTGTGGACCCGTTTTGTTAACTGGTGACAAAGTCATAATGAAAATGCGGCATGGTTCCTGATCCAGTGAATCGAAATCAACAGGATTGTCAGAAATACCGATACAAGCAACAAGGTCGCTTACTGTGTCAGTTTTTCCGTGTGGAATAGCAATTCCGTGTTTCATGCCTGTTGACATTTTATGTTCGCGGTCAAGTACACAGGCACGAGCAGTTTCTTTATCTGTAACCTTGCCTGCGCTTACCAAAATGTCAAGCATTTCGTCGATAATTTCTTCTTTAGTTGTACCGGCAAGATGAAGATTCACAGTGTCGGGTGTTAATACAGTTTTCAAGTTCATACGTACAGTTTAAGTCGCTTTATAAATAAAGTCAAGAAAAAATGAGTTTGGAAAATTTCAAATTTTGTTTCAAATTTCGCCAAACGTCCTAATTTTGCTATAATTTTACGGTGTTTGCAATTTTTCTTCTATATAAATGTCTTAATTTGCAATTATCGTAAATTAACACTTTTTACACGTTTTTGCAGCGCAAATGCTTCTAAAAATACATTCGCAAAACAATGCCCTGATCGTAATTGCCAAAACCACGACCAAAAATATTCATTCCGCCAACGTTTCCTGCGTTTTCTTTTACACCCAGTTTCATTCTTATTGAATGATGTTCTGCCAGCTGCAAATCTTTAAGCGTTACATCGGAAAGTTTTACGCCGTCAATAAAGCTGCCTTCGTCGCTGACGCTCCAGTGCTTCAATAGTCCGTACTGGCTTCCTTCAAGTTTCCACCATTTGGGCGTTAAAATGCCGCGCTTGTCGCCAAAATCGCCGGGGCTTACCCATGTGCCAATTTCTACATCATTAATCCACATGGTAATGTCGCTTGGCCAAACTGAATTTGTACCGGGAACTTCCGATGACAGTTCCATTGAAAATTCAATTTTTTTAGGCACGCGTGCCGTATTTTTGGCATTATTTGGAAATTTGTATTCAAATGTGCCGCTGCCGCACCACAAAAGCCCTGCTTTCATGCGTTCCGGGTTCAAAAAAGCGTCCGGCATGTCCAAATAGCCAATGATGTGTTCGGAAGAACAAAGGCCGCATGGCGCTGTAACTTCGTAGTCGGTAAAAATACCGATGGGCATTTCGACGTCGATAAAGTTTTTCTCGTTCTGGGTGTTTTCCGGAAACTGAATCAGAATGCCGCTGAAAGCGCAGCTGCAAAGTTTCTGGCTTCCTTTTTTGGCTTTCTGCGCTTCAGTGTTAATCAGCCCGGCGTCTTCCAAAATTGAAATGTGTGTTGCAACCGTTGACTGGGGCAGCTGAAGGGCTTCGGCAATTTCGTTTACGTTTAATTCCTTTTGCCGCAGCAGGTTCAAAATGTTTATGCGCGGTTCGGAAGCAAGTGCTTTTATTTTTCCAATGTCTTCAAGCGGGTTTACTAAAAACATTTTTTCGGCATCTTTCATGCTGGTTAGAATAACAATTTTTTTTGATATTGTACATAAATTATTGATATACGAAGGTTTCCTGCCTTCGTTTTTTTAGTGTTTCCTGCGTTTTTAAACGTTCTTCAATTTAAATTTTCTGCAAAACGTCTACAATGTGCGAACCTGCGCCCAAAAGTTCGGGGCGTTCTGCATTTTGCGAAACATAATTGACGAATTCTTCAAAAGTTTCTTCACTCATGGCATTCAGCTGCACGCGCATAAAATCGGCAGGTCCGTCCGGCGAAAAGATTTTTACGCGCTTTAAGCCGGTCTGTTCGTTAAGGCGGTTTAAGTCTTCAATGCGCACATAGTCGTACAATTCGTCTTCCGGGCTTACAATGTGAAAATTCTGGTCTACGCGGCCGGCTTTTTTTAGGTCGCAAATGCGGTTCTGGTCAAAACAGTACACTAAAAGGCTGTAATCGTTCATTACGTAGCCTGCAAAAATGTAGCCGCCCTTTTTTGTAATGCGCTTTACTTCGTTAAAGGCTTTCAGTTTTTCTTCGTCGCCGTGCAAATGGTACAAAGGGCCAAAAAAAATCGTTAAATCGAAAGTTTCGTCTTTTAAAAAATGCAGGCTGCGCGCATCGCCCGACCAGATTTTTACGTTTGCGTGTTTTTTTTCCATTATTTCAATGTTGTGCTTTACCAGTTCAACGGCTGTTACGTCCAGTCCCTGCCCGGCAAGTTCTACCGAATAGCGGCCTGTGCCTGCACCAATGTCTGCAATTTTTACGTTCGGGTTCTGCGTCTTAAGAATTTCAATGAACTGGCGGATATATTTCATTGCCACCGTAAATTCAACCTTGCCGTGGCGCGTTTTTAAGCGGTTTTCTTCTTTGTGCTTGTTGTAATATTCTTCAATCGTCATGTTTTTTGCCATAAATTAAAAATCGGCAAAAATCAACAAAAACCCCATCGTCCGCCAAAATATAATCGCCCGTTTTTTTTGTTTTCAGTGTAAAAAAAGAAATGAATTCAAATAAAAACACTAAACGATGAAAAAGAAGAGGTACTAAAACCGAGCCATTGCAAGCCCCGCTTGCACTCTGGTTCGGCTTTGGGTAAAAGTATTATTCCTTAACGCAAAATGAAGCGACGTAAAAATGAAAAGTAATAAAAAACGGCGAAAGCCATGAACAAACAGATCCTTGTAAGCGCAGCGCACACGGGAGCTGTTTTTCATGGCTTTCGCCGTATTCAATAAATGTTTAGCTTACATTTGCGGAATTAATACATTCCGTCCATTCCGCCCATTCCGCCTGCTGGCATTGCAGGTGGGTTTTTTTCCGGAATGTCTGTAATTGCACATTCTGTTGTCAAAAGCAGGCTTGCAACAGAAACTGCGTTCTGCAATGCAGAGCGGGTAACTTTTGCAGGGTCAATGATACCGGCTGCAAACATGTCTGTCCAAACCATTTTAGAAGCATCAAAACCAACGCCTTTCTTTTCGTTTTTGGCTTTGTCTGCAATAACTGCGCCGTCAAGACCAGCGTTTTCTGCAATCTGGCGAATCGGTTCTTCCAGTGCGCGCTTAACAATTTTAAAACCAACTTTTTCATCGTCAGTCAAGCCAAGTTCGTCAACTTTTTCAAGTGCTTTTGCAGCCTGAATAAGTGCCAAACCGCCGCCTGGTACAATACCTTCTTCCAAAGCAGCGCGTGTTGCAGAAAGAGCGTCTTCTACGCGGTGTTTCTTTTCTTTCATTTCAACTTCTGTAACTGCACCAATGTTAATAACAGCTACGCCGCCAGCAAGTTTTGCCAGGCGTTCCTTAAGTTTTTCCTTGTCGTAGTCGCTAGAAGATTCTTCAATCTGTGCCTTAATCTGTGCAATGCGGTCTTTAATTTCTTTTTCTTTACCAGCACCGTCGATGATTGTGGTGTTGTCTTTGTCAATTTTTACAGATTTTGCTTTACCAAGCTGAGAAACGTCTGTGTTTTCAAGCTTCAGGCCAAGTTCTTCCGTAATAACTTCGCCGCCGGTAAGAATTGCGATGTCTTCAAGCATTGCCTTGCGGCGGTCGCCAAAACCAGGTGCCTTAACTGCACAGGTTTTAAGTGTTCCGCGAATGTTGTTAACAATCAAGGTTGCAAGTGCTTCGCCGTCAAGGTCTTCAGCAATAATCAAAAGCTGTTTGCCGGTCTGTGCAACTTTTTCAAGCAATGGAAGAAGGTCTTTCATGTTTGAAATCTTTTTGTCGTGAATCAAAATCAGACAGTCGTTGAAAACTGTTTCCATGCGGTCGCGGTCTGTAACAAAATAAGAAGAAATGTAACCGCGGTCAAACTGCATACCTTCAACAAAGTCTGTCGTTGTTTCCATTGTTTTGGCTTCTTCAACAGTAATAACGCCGTCTTTGCCAACTTTTTCAATTGCTTCTGCAAGAATTTTACCAATTTCTTCGTCGTTGTTGGCAGAAACTGATGCAACGTGTGAAACTTCGTCTGAACCTTTGATTTCTTTAGAAGCTTTCTTGATTTCTTCAACCGCAAGGGCAGTTGCCTTGTCCATACCGCGTTTCAGTTCAATTGGTGTCATTCCGGCAGCAACGGCTTTAAGACCTTCGCGTACCATAGAATAGGCAAGAACAGTTGCTGTTGTTGTACCGTCACCGGCAACATCGTTTGTTTTGGTTGCAACTTCTTTAAGAAGCTGTGCGCCCATGTTTTCAAAACTATCTTCAAGTTCAATTTCTTTTGCAACAGAAACACCATCTTTTGTTACGGTTGGTGCACCAAATTTTTTGTCCAGTAAAACATTGCGACCCTTTGGACCGAGGGTAACTTTTACAGCTCTTGAAATTTGTTCAACGCCTGAAAGCAGCTTTTTGCGTGCTTCTTCGTTAAAAAGCAATTCTTTTGCCATTTTGTATATCTCCTTACAAATTATAGAAAATTTTATTAGCGCCGAAGCACTTGCTTCAATGCTTAGAATAAAAATACTTAAAATAACTTAAAACGGCAATAGACAAACAAAATTTTTCTTTCTGCAAAAGTTGAAGAACTCGTAAAATGCGCCGCTTCGTCCATTCTTTCATTCATAAAAAAGCATTCTGAAACCGCCAGTAACAGGCACGGACACGAAAAAAATGCCGGAAGTACGGTGAAAAAACATTTGCGCATAAAGTTTTTAGTACGCCTGTTTTGCCGCTGCTACTTTAAAACAGTTAAAAAATGCGCTAAACTAGCAGACGTGTTTGCCGCAAAAACGGCGTAAAAAAGAGGCTTATTATGGAAAAGAATTCAAAAATTTATGTTGCCGGTCACAACGGTCTGGTTGGTTCGGCTATTGTACGTTCGCTTAAGGCACAGGGTTTTACAAATATTATTGGTAAAAGTTCTAAGGAACTGGATTTGCGGAATCAGGCAGCGGTTGCAGATTTTTTTGCCGCAGAAAAACCTGAATACGTATTTCTTGCCGCGGCAAAAGTTGGCGGCATTTACGCAAACAATACAACTCCGGCAGAATTCATTTACGACAACCTGATGATTGAAACAAACATCATTCATTCTGCATATCTTAACAAGGTAAAAAAACTGCTGTTTTTGGGCAGTTCGTGCATTTATCCTAAATTTGCCCAGCAGCCAATTAAAGAAGAATATCTTTTAAGCGGTTTGCTTGAACCTACAAACGAAGCTTATGCAATTGCAAAAATTACAGGCATTGAACTTTGCAAATTCTACCGCCGCCAGTACGGCTGCGATTTTATTTCTGCAATGCCTACAAACCTTTACGGCATAAACGATAACTTTGACATGAAGACAAGCCACGTTCTGCCGGCACTCATCCGCAAATTCCACGAAGCAAAAGAAAGCGGCGCTGCCGAAGTTACCCTTTGGGGCACAGGCAAACCTCGCCGGGAATTTATGTACGTGGACGATTTGGCAGACGCAGTTGTTCACCTGATGCAGAACTATTCTGATGAAATTCACGTAAACCTTGGTACAGGCGAAGACCTGGAAATTGCAGAACTTGCCGCAATCGTTAAAAAAGTTGTCGGTTTTGAAGGCAAAATCGTTTACGACAGCACCAAACCGGACGGAACACCGCGCAAGCTGCTTGATGTTTCAATCCTTAAAAATTCAGGTTACCAGCCGAAAGTTAGCCTTGAAGAAGGAATTACCCGTGTTTACGAATGGTACAAGCAGACTTTGGCAAGCGGCGACAACCTTAAAGGCGTAAAAAAAAACTAGAACAAAATGAAAATACCGGCAGCACTGCAAAAAATTTCAAAACTGGCGCTGCCTTTACCGGTGGTGAAAACGGCGAATTATTCAGCCAGGGCGAACTTTTTGCAGGCGAAGAAGGTGCTGCAAGTTCTGCCCAAAGCAAAGGTTCGCCCGTGCCGCCTGCAGCTGCCGCTGTAAAACCTGCCGTGCCTTCTGCAAGCCAGCCGCTTAAAAGCGAAATTGTCGTTTACACTGACGGCGGCTGTGCCGGAAACCCGGGTGCAGGCGGCTGGGCGTGCGTAATCATTGACGAAGAAGCGGCAAAACTGGGCATTGCGCAAAAAGACGAATGCTTCAGCGGCGGCGAAAAACTTACAACCAACAACCGAATGGAATTAAGCGCGGTAATTTGCGCCTTAAGCCAGATTATTAAAAAGCCTTACAACAGCGGCCGCCCGGTTTGCGTTTTTACGGACAGCCAGTACGTTAAAAACGGAATCAGTACGTGGATAAACGGCTGGAAACACAAGGGCTGGAAAACGGCATCCGGCGGAGCAGTGAAAAATCAGGACTTGTGGCAAAAACTTGACCAGCTGAACTGCAGCCTTGACGTAGAATGGCGCTGGGTAAAAGGTCACGCCGGCATAAAATACAACGAAATCTGCGATTCTTTGTGTCAGAAAGAAATAGCAAAGGCAAAGCTCTAGATAATTCAGTTTTAGGGCAATTAAACCGCAGGCATTTGGGAAAAGCGATTTTTCTGAATGCCGGAAAATGGTGAAAAACATGAAAAAAATTTTGGTAGTTGTTTTGCTTCTGGCAGCGCTTGCTGCCGGTGGTTTGTGGTTTTATTTTTTTGAAAAAGAACCGTTGATGTCGCTAAAATACCCGGATGAAGCGGAAGCGGTTGTTTCCCAGCAGTCAGATGGAAATGACGGCGAAGCGCAGGCTGAAAATGCCGCTGCCGAAATTATTCAAATTGAAACATTTGAAGCAAAGCCAAACGCGGCAACAGCCCACGAAAAATATTTAGACGAACCGCTTGATTTTAAAGCTTTTCCGCAAAATATAGAAATGCACGAAAGCACCGCAGTCGCTGCAAGCGACACCTGCCAGTTTTTTGAAATTGAATCCATAAACAGTCCGGAAGATTTAAAACTGCTGAAAGACGGAATAAAAATACCGGCAGGCACAATTTTAACCGTTACTGGCGGTGCTTTTCGCAACGTGCAGGCAGCGGCCGAAGACAACGGCACGTTCAGTTTTGAAAAAACTAAAAACTGGTTTTATCCGGTTGAATATGCAGGCAAAAGCGGCATAGTTTTTGCCGGAGATTTATGTGGCATTGACGAACCTGCCGAAGTAAACGAAATTCTTTCAATGCGCTACAGCCAGCCCGGCAGCCAGAATGCGGAAGATTTTGAAGGCTGGCAGAACGTGGGTGACTTTAAAAATTATCAGAAATTTGACCAGTTTTACCCCTTTTGCGGTACCACGCCTTTGGACAGCGAATTGCAGAAAGCCCTGAAGAAAGACAGGCTTTCAATTAAGCCGGTTTCTTCTATTGAATATACAAATATTTTAAATGCAGCCAAAACCCCGGTTTTAGACCCCTTCCTTGAACTTTATTTAAGCCATTACAATTTGGAAAGCCGGAAAAGCGAAACAGCCCTGTTTTTTACGACGGATTTGTTTGCCCGCTTTGAAGAACTGCTGTACCAGAAAGTTCTTTTAACCCTTCAGGAAAAAGCCTTTCTGCCAAAAATTCTTCTGCTGTGCGACAGTTTTGTTGAACATTTAACCGGCGAAAGCGAAAACATTGTAGACAAGGCCGAATCGATTACGGAAACCGGCCACGATGCCATTACGATAATCGTGCCCGACGAAATTACCCAGAAAGCACTTTTATATTTTCAAACTGGCCGGGCTTTAGGTGAATGCATAAGCGCAGAAAGTGCCAATTTGCTTTTTAACCGCAAAAGTGCTGGCGGTGTGCAGAAAGCAAAACGGTCAGAAGTTGCTTCTGTGCTGGAAGTGATTCTTGAAAATTATCCGGCGGCGGTAAAAGAAGAAGTTCTGCTTATTCTGTGCGCGGAAGGCAAAAACCCATCGCCGGTGTTTACTTTTGCAGACGGCACAAGTTACCGCCTTGATTATTCAGTTTTTGCCGTGCCCGAAAAATACAGCACAAGTGCAGGACTTGCGGCATATTACCGCATAAACAAATGGTTTTCTTCCATTAAATTCCCTGTTGCAGAAGAAAATCTTTTAAACACCCAAAACGAATTCAGCAGTTTTAACGATGAACACGACGAACAGAAACTGGCATTTAAAATGTCGCCGGTTGCCCTGTATATTGCAAACCTTGCTTTAAACGACCAGCCTTTAATGGAAAAATGGCAGCTGCTTTATTCGGCGCAAAATGCCCTTGCAGGCGAAGGTCAGAATCTTAGTTTTGCAGAAATTGCGCCGTTTTATTCGGCAAAAAGTGAAAAAGCTGCAAAAATATGGCTCAGCAAGCCTGCAAACATTGCAGAATTTGCCCTTAATGCCAGCCGAAAGTGTGCAAGCCCGGCTTTTGGCAGTTTGCAGAATGATTTCAAACTTTATGCACCGGAACAAGTTGAAGGGCAGGCTGAAAATGCTGAAGGCGAGGACGATTTAAACTATTTGTTTGCCGCAAGTTTTGAAAACACGGTCAGTCCCTGCTGGTCTCTGTTTGCCGACACTTATGAACTTGAACAGTGGTTTTACAAAACTCTGGCACAAATTCTGCCTGCAAGCGAAAGGCAGCCGGTTCTGCGCGAAAAAGTGGAACTGCTGGCTTCGCTGGATTCTTCCTTTGGTGCAGAAATTGCTGCCAATAAAAAAGAAATTGAAGTTTTGAAAAAATGTTTTGCCGCCCAGAATGATGATTTCTGGAATAAAAATTACCACGCGCTTTCGTTGAAGCAGGCAAAGGCTTTGGCAAATTTTGAACCGGGCAGCAAGTTTTATTTTACGGAAAGTTCGGTTTGGGGCAAAAAAGCGCTGCAAAGTGCGGCAGGTTTTAGCGCCCAAAGCCAGCATTTGCAGGGCGAAGTTTTTTACGCGCCCAAAAATGCAGAAAAAGCGGCTGTTTTTTGCGGCGAATTCCGCACAAAGGCATTGCCGCAAATGGTCAGCTACCTTGAACCGAATGTTGAATTTTTTACCGCGGCACGGCAGGCAACGGCTTACATGCACGCGGTTCTTGAAGCCTTTATTTTTGGCAGCGACCAGAAGCCGCTTTTAGACGCAGTGGTTTGTTTTGAAAACCTGCTTGAAAACGCCCAGCGCGTTGCCAAAACTGAAGTGCAGAACCAGCCTTTAAGCGAAGAAGATTTGAACTGGCTTGATTCAATTCCTTTTGAACTGGTAGAAATTTTGAACCTTTACAAAGGCGAAGGTGAAACTGAACGGAACGAAGAAACTTTAATGTGTCTGGAACCTTCTTTGTGCCGTCCGCTGGTTCAAAATTCTGCTGCCGCAGAAACAACCCGTTTTGCGGCTTTAGGCATTCCGGGGCGGCTTTATGTTGCCCTGAATGATGAACAGGGCGGCAAGCGCATAGCCTGCGGTTATACTTTCAGCTATTTTGAATTTACTGAAAATAATCGTTCCGGCGATTTTGCCGCAAACTGGCAGAACACGGTGCAAACTAACGGCAATTTGGAAAATTACAAACCATCATGGTGGAAGTAGCCTGTGCTATTTGTTCGGTCTCTAACTGTTACTTGGGGTAAGCACAGGGCGTAGTTTCGCAAAGCGAAACTGCGGTCTCTGTCGGCAATTTTTGTTTTGCGGCATTGGTCAGTAAGTGAATAGTGGCTTTTCGCTTGGTCTGCAACTTTTGCTTGAGTTTGTTATTCCGAACTGATTTCGGAATCCGTGCTTTTGCTGTTTACTTTGTTTCTAACTATTGCTTGATGTATACAAAAAAAACTAATTTTTGACTAGGCAAAAAACTACTCCCATTTTCCTGTATGTCATTCGGTATGGCAGATGCTGAACCAGGCTCAGCATGACCGTGGAATTGGCATTCCAAACAGATTTTTGAATTGCTGTTTCAGTTGCCGAGTGCCTGGCTTGCAAGGCTTGCCAGGTTTGTTCCGCCGTCGCTTTTTTCTGTATTTGCCCGCGGATGACTTACCGTAAGAATCTGTTTTTTCTGCCGTTCTTTATACAAAGCCTTTGCGCTGCTTAAAATTTCTTCTGCCTGTTCCTGGCTGCATCCTGCAACATTGTAAAGTTCTTCCGGTTCAGCAGCCACCAGATTTTCAAGATTCGTATATTTTTCAAGTAATTTTTTTGCACGCACCTTGCCTACATTTGGCAGCTCTTCAAAAATAAGGGTTGTATTTTCTTTGGTGCGCAGTGCCTGGTTACGGCTGGTTGCAAAACGGTGGGTTTCGTCGCGTACGCGCTGCAAAAGGCGCAGGGCATCGCTTCGGCGCGGCAAATGCAGCGGGGTAGAGCAGTGCGGCTTGTAAATTTCTTCGTCGCGCTTTGCAAGCCCGGCAATCGGAATATCAAGCCCCAGTTCGTCCAGCACACCCTGCACCGCGTTAACCTGCCCAATGCCGCCGTCTATCAAAATCAAATCCGGCATTTCGGCGTGTTCGCGCAAAAGGCGGCTGTAGCGGCGCATGGTCGCTTCCTGCATGGAAGCGAAGTCGTCAATTATGCCGTCGGTGGTTTTAAGGCGGAAAATGCGGTAATTCTTTTTGTCCGGGTTGCCGTTGTAAAAGCTTATCAAACTTGCTACAGGGAATTTGCCGCCGATATGGGCAATATCAAAACCTTCAATGCGCACAGGCAGGCTTGGCAGGCCAAGCACTTTCATCAGTTCTTCCATTGCCGGAATGTCGCCGCGTTCGCGCATGCGGCGGATAATGTCTTCCTTCGCATTCTGGCGGGCCATTTCCAGTGCGGCAAGGTGGCGTTTTGCGCTAGGCATGTCTTGTGTAACGGTTGAAATATCCGGCTGAATGCCCAAAGTCTGGGCAAAAAACTGCCGCGTCAGTTCAAGGCCTTCGCTGCTGCTTACAAAAATATGCGGCGGTATCTGGTCTTTTTCGGTGTAGTAGGCGCGAAGAAATTCTGGCAAAGTTTCATTTTCGTCATTCAGGGTTTTGCTTCTGAAAATGTCACGGGCAATAAGCTTGCCGCCGCGCATTTTTAAAACCGTAAAGGTAACAAGCGGCCCTTCGGAATGGCTTGCAATGTAATCACGGGCTTCGGGGTCAAAATCTTCTACCGCGTTCTGTTCTTTTAGGGTGCGTATGGCCGCAATGCCGTCGCGCAGGCGTGCAGCTTTTTCAAAATGAAGCTCGGCGGCGGCATTTTTCATTTCTTTTTCAAGTTTTTTAATGGCTTCGCTGTCTTCTCCCTCAAGTAAGCGGGTAATTTCTTCGATAAATTGAGTATAGTCTGCTTGGCTGATTTTGCCGCAGCACGGCGCTGCGCACTGGTTTATGTGATAGTACATGCACGGTGTCCTGCGTTTTTGCAGGGTTTTGCAGTGGCGAATTTTGTAATGCTTGTAAAGATTTTCTATGAAAGTGTCCAGCGCGGCTACATTTGGGTATGGCCCGAAATAATGGGAACCGTCCTGAACAATGCGGCGGGTTTTGTACACTTTGGGAAATTTTTCGTTGGTTATGCGCAGAACCGGATATGATTTTCCGTCTTTAAGACAGATGTTGTATCGCGGTGTGTGCTGTTTTATCAGGGTGTTTTCAAGCAGAAGGGCTTCGTATTCGTTTGATGTTGTAATATATTCAATTGAACGCGCCCGGGAAACCAGAATTCTGGTTTTTATGTCTTTGTTGCTTGCAAAATACGATGTAAGGCGGTTCTTAAGATTTTTGGCCTTTCCAACGTAGATGATTGTTGATTCTGCGTCGCGCCAGAGATAAACGCCGCTTGATTTTGGGGCTTTTAATGCTGTTTCATGTAATTGCTGGCGGTAATTTTCTGCTTCGTTCATGATGATTAACAAGGTTTGCCTTGGAAATCTCGCAAAAACACTTGCAAGATTTCCAAAAATGGCTCTAGAATTCCTTTATAAACTATATGGTAAAAAAAATGCTTAGAAAACAAATACCTTTTTTTGTTGCAATTTGTCTACTGGTTGGCTGTGTCTGGGGCGCAAGTGCCCAGTCTCAGCAGATTGTGCTTGGCGGAAAATCGGGATGGAACAGTTTTTCGGTTATGGATTCTGTCGTTTTGGGCGGCGGTCGTTTCGGCTATGATGCGCTGGTTCTCGCAAGCGATTCTAGTACGGTTGGCGAATACACTGACGCGCTTATTTCCTTTGAAGACAATCAGTTTGTAGACCAGACCGGACATTATTCCGTTACTTCTGCCAACATGGATTTTACGGACCTTGCAATTATGGGCAAAGGCGCAGGCGTTAACCGCGGCGTGCTTAATTCGGGCATAAAGCTGAACGGCGATGCCAGCACCATTTTTGGCAAAAGCGGTTTAACCGGTTCTTTTTTAATTGAATTCTGGCTTTACCCTTCGCTGGTAGAAAACGGCGAAACAATTTTTAACTGGCGTTCGTCGCGCAACGTGGCAAGCTATCCACTGTATCAGGTTATCCGCGCAGACATTTACAGCAACCGTGTTGAATGGGTTTTTGACAACGTGTTTGGCGCCGGCACTGAAGTTTTAAGCGAAATTGTACTGATGAGTGCCGATACAATCATTCCGCGCAAATGGTCGTATCACAGCCTTTCCTACGATGACGAAACAGGGCTTTTGGAATACCGCATTGACGGACACATTCAGGCCTTAAAATACGTAACTTCAAACGGCCGAGAAAACGGCGAAGTGCGCAATGCAATTTTGGGTGTGCCTGCCGGTATTGAACTGTGTTCAAAATTCAACGGCTGCATTGATGATTTTTCTATTACGCGCCAGCCTTACAGCGAAAACCGCAGGCATTTGTACAAGCCGCAGGGCGGCCGGTACGAAAGCAACCCGCTGGAAACGAGCGGCTTTAATTCAAGCCTGACAAGCCTTGACGCGATTTACAGCGAACCGGCGCAGACTGACGTGGCTTTTTACGTGCGCAGCGGCGACAATTTTTATGAATGGAATGACAATTATCCGGAATGGACGCCTGTTCTGCCCGGCGAACGAATCCGCAATATCAGCGGAAAATATTTTCAGGTTGCGGCGGAACTGTATCCGGACGGCGATTTGGAAACTTCGCCTTCAGTAAGCCAGATTACGCTGAATTATAACGAAACCGTTCCGCCTCTTCCGCCGGCAAGCATAAGGGCAAAACCGGGCAACGGATACGTGGATTTGTCATGGTCTGCATCGGTTGATTTTTCGGTAGGCGGATACTTGATTTACTACGGTGAACGCCCGGGCGAATATCTGGGCACTGTAGCTGTTGAAGGCGTTTCTCCAATTGATGTTGGTGACGTACTTTCTTTCAGATTAAACGGATTGCAAAATGGTAGAATATATTACTTTACTGTGGTGGCATACTCTGGCCTGGACACGCGTATAATTGGTGCCTTGTCAAAAGAAGTTTATGCACGACCACTAAGGAAGACTAAATGAGCGAACTGACTTTTGATGTGCAAATTGAACGTGCTTCTGCCGCTTGCATTGCTCACGATTACGATTTGGCAACGAAAATTCTTGAAAACTGCTTAAAATCCGACCCTGAAAACATAAAGGTTTTAAGTGAATTGGGCAGAGTTTACGTTAGTGCCGGAAATGATAACCAGGCGCTGAAATATTATGGCCGCGTTTACGAACTTGACGACCAGAACTTTAACGCCATGAACAATCTGGGAAGTATTTTCAGGCGTTTGAATAAAAACGAACAGTCTGTAGAAATTCTTAACAAGGCTTTTGACGTTGCACCAAAGCCTGTTCTTGTTCACTACAACCTTGGCCAGACATACAAGGCCATGAACCGTTACGAAGATGCCATTGCTGAATTTCAGGCGGTTCTGGACGAAACGCCGCAGGACGTTCTGGCACACAATCATCTGGGCTGCATTTACGCCGCAATGGGCGACCACGAATCTGCACTTAACATGTTCGGCCGCGCCCTTCTAATCGATTCCAACCATCCTATTTTACATTTCAACGCTGCCGTAAGTTACGAAGCCATTGGGCGTTACAATGACGCAGCCGAAGCCTACGAAAACGCATTGCGCAAAAAACCGGGCTGGACAGAAGCCATGCAAAGCTATTCTGAACTTTTGCAGCACATGGGCAAAAACGATCAGGCAGAAACTTTGCTGCGTCAGGCAATTAGCCGCACTTACAAAAACCCGGATTTGCATTCTTCACTTGGCGACCTGCTTTTTGAAGGCGAAAAAATTGACGATGCCGACGGCGAATACGATGTTGCCCTTTCAATTAAGAAAGACCATATAAAGGCAATTGGCGGCAAGGTAAACGTACTGGAAAAGAAAGGCAGAAGCGACGAAGCCTATGACCTTTTGATGAAAATGGAACAGCTTGTGCCGGAAGACGCAAATGTTTCGATGCGCTGTGCAGAACTTTTGATGAACATGAAAAATTATGACGAAGCGTCAAAGCGTCTTCAGCGTGTTCTTGAGAAACAGCCGGAAAACCCTGATGCCCAGTGCCTTATGGGCGAATATCTTCTTGCAAAAGGCGAAGAAACCAGCGCCCACCAGTATTTTGAAAAAGCAATCAAGGCAAAGCCGGAAAATATTTCCCACCGTTTCAGCGCTGCAAAACGCCTGTACGATTTGGGTAATTACGAAGCCGCCGAAGTGCAGATGCGCCATTACATTGCGGCACGTCCGGGCGATGTTTCTGCGTGGCTTTATTTAAGTACCCTGTATATAGAACTTGGTGAAAGCGAAAACGCCGTAAAGGTTTTGAAGAAAGTTCAAAGCCTTGACCCGTCTAATTCCGAACTGCTGAATGCGGCAAACCGCCTTAAAAATGCCTTTGCCGGTGACAGCCTTGTTGAAAACTTCGTTCAAAGCCTGCTGGGCAAAACCCAGGGCAATTCCAGCGACCTTGAAAACCTCAGCAACGCAATCAGCGCTTACGAACAGTCTGTGGAAAATTTGCCGGACGAAACAAGCGACGATTTTGAAAAGAACCTTCGCCTTTTGGGACAGACGGGCGAAGCTTACGAAAGTTTAGGCGAAACTGTTGAATCGCCGGTAACTGAATACATGGACGAAGATTTGGATTTGACCGACGGCTATGATGAAATGATGCTTTCTGACCCGGACGACAGGCCTGCAAGCATTGACGATATGGCAGAAGACGATTTTTCTGAATTTTCGGCCATTGAAGGCGATTTTGAAGATGACCCGACATTTGCTGATGACGGATTTGACAATTTGCGTGATTCTTCTGCCGACGACGACATGCCTATTGATTTTGACGTGACGGAAGAAGATTTTAACAAAACCGATGATGACGGTTTTGAATCGCTTGTTCTGGGCGAAGGCGATGACGTGCCGATTGACATTGATCCGGCAGAAAGCAAGGAACGTTTTGACCCTGAAAGAGCCGTTGGTGGCCGTGGCGGCAATAATGACGATTTTGAAGAGGAAGAGGTTTACGATTTGGACAGAAATCAGGTTGTTCCGCCTAATCAGAATCAGCCGCAGTTCCCACCTCAGCCACAGCCGCCGCAACCGCAGCCGCAAATGGAACAGTCCGTTCCGCCGCAGATGCCGCCAATGCCGCAGCCGCAGATTATTTATCAGCAGGTGCCGGTACCTCAGTACCGCCCTGATCCGCTGGCGAATCTTCCGCTGCCGCCAATGCCAAAACCGGCACCAGACCCGGCACTTGATAACCTTCGCCTTGATGCTGAACTGAACCAGAAACTTGACGAGCAGATGATGAAGCTTGCCGCCGAAGCACAGGCTAAGGCCGATTTTGACCACGAAGCTGCAAATGCCAAACGCAAGGAAATGCAGGACACCATTCGCCGGGCACTGGAAAAACTGCGCGAGCAGAGCGAAGAATCCGCAGACCCGAAACAGGAATCGATTGCAGACATGTTCAGTTACATGCGCGGTTTGTGCAATTATTTGCCGCAGCCCAAAAAAGCCCTTTTCATGTCAAGCGAAGAACGCGTTCAGCTTGAATACGTTATCAACAAGCTTAAAAACAAGCCGGGTTTATTGAATGAATCTACCGCGGTTGTAAAAGCCGTTGAAGAAACCGGCGAAGATTCTGCTGATTTTGTAAAGCGCCTTGAAAACAAGGAGCCCCATAATGCCGCGCTTTCAGCAACGGAAATTAGTGATGCAATCCTTCACTTGCAGGACATTGCCCTTGCCAACATGCAGGACAAGGATTTGGTAACTGCATTGCAGTCGAAAGTGCGCAAGGTGCTTACGCGCTGCGATGAAGAAAACGTTGACTGGCAGGGCGAAAATGCTGAACAGGGCGCAACGGCTGAAAATGCAGCCGAAACTGCAACTGCCGTAAGCGCAGAACCGGCAGAAACTGCTGAAGCTGGCGAAGCATTTGAAACCACAATAGAAGAAACCGTTGAAACAGAAATTGCAGACAATGAAGAAGCTGGCGAAGGCGAAGAAAACTTTGCTGATGAAATTGTGGTAACAGAGGGCGCAGAAGAAGGCTTTGAAACCATAACAGTTAGCGACAGCGATGAAGTAACTGCCGCCGCAGAAGAAACTTCCGAAACGGTAAGTTTTGAACCCGTTATGGAAGAAGAAAATCCTGATGCAGGCGTGTTTGTTACCAGCATGGATGAAGATTTTGAAATTTCTGATTCTGCTGACGACATTGCAGAAAAAGACAGGAATTTTGACAAGCTTTTAGGCCTGTAAAGTTTCGAATATTATTTACCCGAATGTCGAGTTTATAAAACAGTCCTTAAAATTCGACATTAACGGTATTTAACTGATGAAAAATCCCTGACGGCGTGCACTTTTACTTTAATGGTGCAAAACCTTCAGGGATTTTTTTATTCGCCTAAAACCTGCAAATGCATAAAACGGCTTTTTGTGCCGGCAGGTTTAATGCGTGCCTTACAAACTGCCTGCGCCCATAAATTCAGTCAAAACTAACCTTGCCGACAATTACCATCATCAAATCGTTCAAAAGGTCAATCGGTAAATCTTCGGCTTCATAATTTACCAAATCCTTAATTTCTTTCCAGTCTTTCGGGCTTAACGCTTCCAAATCCTGGCTTGTGGCATCGCCGCTTTCCAGCAGGGCAAGCATACCGGTAATTTTTTCAAGGTTTTTGTCGCTTGGTTCATTGACAGGGTCGCTGCTTTTGTAAATGTAGGAATCAAGCCAGTACTGACCGAACGACTGAGCCAGCCCCGGCGCACTGCGGTTAATTTTTTCAAAATGGTCGCGAATCTGTTCGCAAACCTTTATGCCGTCGTAGTTCTGATGTTCGGCACGGTAATGTTTTTTTATGCGCTGGGCATCAGCCAAAAATTTCTGAATGTTATCCATGCTTTCAATTATAGGAAAAAACTTAATTTGTTTCTATTTGTTTTGCCCCAAAATTGAGTTTTAAGCCGAATGCCGGTTTTTTACAGAATGCTTTTTAGCCGGAATGCAGAGTTTGAAAAATTTATTAAAAAGCAAACTTCTTTTTTCAGGCAAATATTTTAAACTCGAAGTTTGTCTTTAAATCAGCCTTTCGGCAGTCTCTGCCACGGAAAAAGCCCTAGCGTATTTTTTTTTGCAAATTGAATTTTAATTTTTCGAAAGTGAACCTTAAAAATATTTTAGAAATATAAAAAAAGTGCTATCAAGATTTAAATTTTCGTTTCATAATTAAAGCATGAAAAATAACAGCTTTTATAAATTTTCAGGAATTATTTTTTCCTTCTTTCTGGTTTTCGGACTTGCCGGTTGCGGTAAAAAAGTTGCCGACGGTACAGATACTCACCTTGCCATTGAAGACGGCAAAACGGTTGTAGAACGCTATGGTCAGCTGCAAATCCTCAACGGCACTTTGTGCAGTCAGGCCGGTAACCCGGTTCAGCTGCGAGGAATGAGTTCCCACGGCCTGCAATGGTACGGCAAATACGCAAATCAGGACGTAATTGGCTGGCTTCGCGACGACTGGAACTGCCAGTTGTGGCGCCCGGCGATGTACTTAACCGAAGGCGGTTACATTGGCAACAAGGCAATCAAGCTTAAAGTAATCGATTCAATTGAAGCATGCATAAACCTTGGCATGTACGTGCTGGTTGACTGGCACGTTCTGGGCAACGGCGACCCGATGGGTTACAAGGAACAGTCAATTGAATTTTTTACAGAAATTGCCCAAAAATACGGCAGTTATCCAAACATCATTTACGAAATTTGTAACGAACCTAACGGCGATAACGTTACTTGGGAAGACAACATCCGCCCTTATGCAGAAGACGTGATAAAGGCCATCAGGCAGTACGACGAGAACAATATTATTGTTGTTGGTACTCCGCACTGGTCTCAGTACCCGGACAAGGCCATAAAAAGCCCTCTGCAGGATAAAAATGTTATGTACACCGTTCATTTTTACGCTGGCAGCCACGGCAAAAAGAACATGGCAATTGCTAAAAAGGCGTTAAAAGCCGGTTTGCCTGTTTTTGTAACTGAATGGGGCTGCACAAAAGAATCTGGCGACGGCGGCGTTTTTGAAAAAGAAACTCTGGCATGGATGAAGTTTCTTGAAGAAAACAATATTTCATGGGCAAACTGGTCTGTTAACAACAAGGGCGAAGATTCGGGCGTGTTAAAGTACAATGCAGACCGTAATGCAAAAGGCCACTGGGCAGAAACCGATTTAAGCCCGGCAGGTGTTTTCATTCGTAAGCTGCTGCGTAACGAAGTGGAAAAATAAATTTTCAGCATTTGCAGAAAAAAAAGCTGTCCGTTTACGTTCGTTTAAGCTGCGTTTTTTCCGTTTCCATGAAACTGTTTCGTTTGGATTTTTTTTGAATTAAACGCGCTGGCGGACGATTATTCGGACAGCTTTTTTTGCCCGTTGGGGCGTGATGGTTTGGTATTTAGCGGCTTAATTGAAAAAATTTAGCCGACCGTGCCGTTTACGTATTTGTGCGCCTGCAAAAATACGCCGTCTTTTCCTATTTTCTTACCGTCAATTTCTACAAAACCGTCCTTTGTAAACAAAGGCATTTCAAAAAACTTGTCCGGCTTAACGTAGCACAATTCTTCTGCCGGTTCTTCAAATCCTTCCGGTTCCAGAATCGTGCCGGGTTCAAACTGCGGCGCAAAAAGAACTTCGCAGGTTTCGTGTGCTTCTTTTTCGTTGGCGTCGCTGGCGGCCAAAAGCATGCCGTTTGAACGCACGCCGCGGAAATTTGCCGGTTTAAGGTTGTAAACAAGAACAATATTCTGGTTTAAAAGTTCTTCGGCCTTGTAAAACGGCACAATTGAACTTACGATTTGCCGCGGTTCCGGGTCTCCGCATTCAAGACTTAAAATGTACAAAAATTCGCCGCCCGGGTGCTGTTCAACTTTTACAATTTTTGCAACTTTCAAAATTACGCGTTTTGCAAAACGTTCAGCAAGCGGCATATCATCAAAATTAACCTGTGTCATAGAACATTCCTTTTTAGTTAAAAAATCAAAATTTTATAAATTTAAAAACAGCCTTTTGACAGGCGCGAATACGAAAAAAAGACTTGTGCTTCGCACGGCGTATTTTTTTTCGTATTTGTGCCTGCCTGCGGCTGTTCTTTTTTCTATATAAGGCTTTCAGCAATTTACAGAAAAAAGGCTCTAAGCGTTAAAAAATATTTCAACAGCCTGATGTTTTTTCTGCTGAAAAACTTACGGCAGTTTTGCACCGCCAACAACCTTAATGCGGCCGTCGGTGGCAGGCGTTACCGGCTGCGGCAATGTCTTTACGTAGTCAATAAACAAATCGTTGGTAAGCATGGAAGTATTGTAAACAGCCGTGCGCTTTGTCATTGCAACATAACCGTCGCCGCCGTTTGCCATGTAGTCGTTTGTTCCCACGCGGTAAGTTTTGTTTGGGTCAATCGGCTTGCCGCCAATGGTAACATTGCTTATTTTTCCGTGGGTGCCGTTTTCGTCGTAGGTAAGCGTATAGTTTACTTCCTTGCTAACCTGCGGGAACCCGCCTGCGCCCTGATTGAGGGTTGGAATGAAATCAAAAAGTTCCTGAACAACCGTGCCCGGCAAGTCTACAACGTAAACGTAGTTTTCAAATGGAAGCATGGTTACGATGTTTTCTTTTGTAACGTTGCCTTTTGGCAGGGAAGTGCGGATGTTGCCGCCGTTGTGAATTGCAAAATCTACGGTTACGCCGGTGGTTTTAAGATAGCCAACGGTTGCATCGCACAAAAGGTCGCCGCTTGCCATTTCCTTGTAGCGCGGCCATTTTTTGCCAAAATCAAACTCATCGGTAGTTGTCATTACAACTTCCTTAAGCGAACTGTTGGCCTTTTCTACGTAAGGAGCCAGAAGGGCGGCAACTTTTTCATCCGGCGGAAAGTCTTTGTCGTTAATTTCAACCGGCTGCCATTCAAAGCCTGTAATTTTTTTGCTGTTAATTGTGAAAACGCCCTTACCCATAAACTTGCCCTGTTCGTTTGCACTTACAATAGGCGTGCCGTTTACGTATTTTACGCTTTCAAAAAAAGAATGAGAGTGACCGTCAATAATCAGGTCAATGCCGCTTACGTTTTCTGCAACTTTAATCGAAGTTTCCTGATTTTCGGTTTCGAGAACGTCGCCAAGGTGGCCAAGCAGAATTACGATGTCTACTTTCTTCTTGTTTTTAAGTTCGTCTACAATTTTCCGGGCAGTTTCAATTTCGTCACAAAATGTAAGGCTTTTGTCCGGGTTGGCAATTACAAGGGTGCGCAAAGTTGTCAAACCAAAAATGCCAACCTTGTAACCGTTGAAAGTTTTAACGATGTAAGGTTCGCCAAGTGTTTTGCTGCCGTTTTTAATGTTTGCACTAAGCCATTTAAAATCCGCCATTTTCATCTGTTTTTGCAGCTTGGCAAGACTTTTGTCAAATTCGTGGTTGCCAAATGCAACGGCATCAAATCCCATTGCATTGTATGCAAGAATGTCCGGTTCGGCATCGAACATGTTTGAAACTGCCGTACCAGTGTTAATGTCGCCTGCGTCTAAAACCAGAATGTCTGCACCGGCTTCGGCTGCTTTTGCGCGTTCCTGCTTTATAAAAGTAGCACGTTCTGCAAGTCCGCCGCGACCAATATTGTCTTTGTCCGGGCGCGTTAAAACAGAACCGTGGTGGTCGTTTGTGTGCAGAACAATCAGCTGCTGGTCAGCCGGTTCGGCAGAACTGTAATAGTGGGTTGTTATTGCACAGCCGCTAAACAAAAAAGCAAATATCAGCGCCAAAACTGATATTTTTTTAATAATTGATGAGTTCTTCATGAATTTTCCTCAATCGGTTTAAGATTCTGCAAATTGCAAACAGCAATTAATGCCTAGAGTTTAGCAAATAGCATAAAAAACTTCCACGTTTCGTTTGTTTTGTAAAAAGCGTAAAACCGTGTTTTAAAAAGGCTGCATGTTCGGCAAAATGCGGAATGCTGTTTTTTCTTCAGCCAGAAAACTAATGAAAGAATTATAAAAAAGCAGCCGCTGGTAAGCACAGACACGAAAAAAAATACTCCGTGCGCAGCACAGGTCTTTTTTCATATTTGTGCATACCGAAAAGGCTGCATTCATTATAATTGTTTAAATTCTTTATTTTTCAAACATCCTGAAAAAAAATCAGATGATGTTAAGGTATTTTTTCAGCTGCTTAATGTATTCTTCGGCGCAGGAACTGAGCGCAAATCCCTTTTTGGTTATGTAAACAATTTCCATTCCCGCGTTGGGGTATTTGTCGTCGGCAAAAGGAACGGCAATGCAGTCGTCGCCGTTAAGCTCCTCGCAAATTATGCCGGAACACATGGTATAGCCGTTCAGTCCAATCATCAGGTTAAGCATGGTGCTGCGGTCGTTTACCTTGATGGTCTGGTAATATTTTTCTTCGCTCATCAGTTCTTCTGCAAAATAAAAGGAATCGCTGTCGCTCTGTTCAAAGGAAAGGTTGGGATAATCCTGAAGCTGTTCAAAATTGATTGATTTTTCCGCTGCCAGCGGATGATTTTTCCAAAGGTAAATGAACGGCTTGCATTCAATAAGCGGCGTATAGCTAAGGTCGCTGGCGTTTAAAAGGCGGCATATTGTAGAACGGTTAAAGTCGCTTAAATAGATTATGCCAATCTGGCTTTTAAAATTTGCCACGTCTTCAATAACTTCGCGGGTTTTGGTTTCCCTAAGGGCAAACTCGTACTCACTGCGGTCAAATTTTTTTACCATTTCTACAAAGCTTTTTACCGCAAAAGAATAATGCTGGCACGAAACGCCGAATTTTTTCTTTATGCTGTCGCCGTTCCCGTATTTTTCAATTAAGTTTTCGTACTGGCTGTAAACCTGATAGGCGTGCTTTATAAATTCTGCGCCGTCGTTGCTAAGCTTTACGCCCTTGGAAGAACGCACGAAAATTGCAAAGCCCAGTTCGTTTTCCAGATCCTTAATTGTTGCACTAAGGGAAGGCTGGGAAATGTACAGTTTTTCCGAAGCCTTGTTAACCGAACCGGCCTTGCTTATTTCTATTGCGTATCTAATCTGCTGAATCGTCATTTGCTGAATCTTTTTACAGGCGGATGATTTTTGAGCGCGTTAAAACCTGGTTGCCGTCTTCCGTAATCAGCACGTCGTTTTCAAGGCGAACGCCGCCTGCAACCGGGTCGTAAAGGCCGGGTTCAAGGGTAATAATCATGCCTTTTTCAAAAACTTCGTCATCGGCGGCAGTTTCTTTTATAAAAGGCCATTCGTGTATTTCAAGTCCAATTCCGTGACCCAGCCCGTGCGGCATGTGCATTTTTTCCCTGGCAAAAATCGCCTGGGCTTTTTCTGCGGCGGATTTTATGCTAAGCCCCGGTTTGTACAGGTTAAGGCAGGTGTCGTAGGCTTTCTGCACCAAATCAAGCATTGTCTGCTGCCGTTCGGTAAGTTCTCCACGGGCAACGGTAATGGTAACGTCGCTTGTGTAGCCGCCGTAAATAAGGCCAAAGTCCAAAATGGAAAGTCCGTTGCTGCCAAATTCGCCGTCCGTATAGCCGGGAAAACAGTGTATGCCGAAACTGCGTGCCGGACCTGCTGCAAGGGTGTCAAATCCTGTATTTTCGCAGCCGTTGCTGTGGGCGGCGCGTTCAATTAAAAGTGCTACGTCAGTTTCAGTTTTTATTGAACCGTCTTTAAGTCCCTGTTCAATCTGGTCAATTAAGGCGCCGGTAAATTCTGCGGCTTTTTGCGTCAGTTCAATTTCTGCCTGATCTTTGCAGGCGCGCAGTCTGGTAATGTAATTAAACGCGCCGTTGTCGCGGCAAAGAACGTCATACTTGTTCAGTTTATCTACAAACTGCAAAAACCGCGGGTAAGCTGTCTGGGGCGAAATTTCAATGCGCGCGCCTGAAGGCAAATAAAGCATTTCTGCAATGGCGGCAGCGGCGGCGGTTGCAGAACGGTTGAACTGGTTAAAACCGGCAACAATGTCTGCATGGGCAATTTTTGCGGCAAGGTTTTCATCCCACGGAGAAAGGGCTGAAACTCCGTTGATGGAAATGCCTAAAATTCCGTCACTTGGCAGACCGCAGAAATAGCGGAGGGCAGGGTTGCGGTTTGCTTCGCTGTCTTCTATTAAAACCATGCCTATGCTGTTCTGTGCCATCCACGTGCAAAGGTTTGCCCGGCGGCGTTTATAAATTTCTTCTAAGTTTTCCATGTATTTTCCTCTGTCGCTTTATTTTTCTTCAGCTGAATTTTCTGAAGCTGCGGTTTTTATTATTTTTCTGTATTTTCTTCAACGGTTGCTTTACTACGGCCTAATTTGCGCATAACCGCATTTTTAATTATTAAAATTACCGGGTCTTTGGTTAAAAGCAGCAGTGCCACGCCAACAAGCGCAAATATGCAAACGGCAATTGCCAAAGGCATTCCCTGGGCAATAAAGCGGTTATAGCCTGCAAAAGGCGCAAGCAGAACCGGGCGCAAATACCACACCGGCACGGCCGCAATAACAGAAAGCAATGCAAGCTTAAACGTATAGGCAAGGGTGCTTTTGGCAATTTTAAGTGCGCTTACATTGGGGCATTTTTTTAAGAATGCAAAAAGCAGAACCGTGTTTGCAAAACTTGCTGCCGAAAGTGCAAAGGCAATTCCGCTGCCTGCAAAAAAGTTTACCAGAATTGCGGCAAGAATCATGTTTACCACAAAGCCCAAAATACCTGCAAGCGTTGGCAGCTTTGTGTTGCCCTGTGCGTAAAAAGCCGGCGCCATAATTCTGTTAAGGGCAATAAAATACAAACCGGCAATGTGCCATTCAAAGGCCTGTTTTGTAAGCAGCACCGATTCGTCCGTAAAGCGCTTGCTTTGATATACAAGTTTTATGATGTTTTCGCCGTAAACCAGCGCAAAAAAAGTAACCGGAATTGTTATGAGCGCAATTATTTTTACTGCCTGCCCAAGCATCCTGTTGAATTCGTCCCATTTTTCGCTTTGGGCAAGCCCCGAAAGGTCCGGCAGAATTACCGTTCCGATGGAAACTGCAAAAATGCCCAGTATCAGTTCCTGCAGGCGCAGCGAATACTGAAGGCTTGAAACCACGCCGGTGCCAGCTTTTCCGGCAAGGCTGGTAGAAACTACGTCGTTAAGCTGATAGGCTGCCATGCCAATTACCGTTGGCAAAACAAGTGCAATTACTTTTTTTGTTCCGGGGTTGGCAAAGGCTTTTTTCAGGCTGGTAAAATTTAAGCGCCAGCCGTTTTTTATAACAAACGGCAGCTGAAAAAGAGCCTGCACCGTGCCGCCCAGAATAACGCCTGCGGACATTGCTCGCGCCGGGTTTGCAAAAAACGGCGAAAGCAGATAAGTAGAAAGAATTACAATAAGGTTGAAGAATACGGGCGTTAAGCCGGAAGGTGAAAAAATTTTAAGGCTGTTCAAAATGCCCTGAAGCAATGCTGCAATGGAAATTACGAACAGATACGGGAACATTATGCGGGTTAAAAGCGTCATTTCGTTCAGCACGTCGCCGGAATTTTCGTCGGCAAAAAGGGGAACAATGAACGGCGCGGCGATTATGCCCAGCACAACCACAACGGCGGTTAAAAAACTTACCAGCGTAAAAGTGGCGTTTATAAATTCCTGAGTTTCGTCTTTTGTGTTTTTTTCCAGATAACCCCGGAATGTGGGGATGAATGCAACGCTTACGCTGTTTTCTGCAAAAAGGCGGCGAAAAAGATTGGGCAGCATAAAGGCAACTCCAAATGCGTCTGCCAGTGCGGAAGTTCCCAGAAAGGCGGCCTTGGTCATTTCTCGTATAAGGCCCAGAACACGTGAACAAAGGGTTAAAGCCGAAAGTTTTACGCCGGCCGCAGCAAGTGAATTTTTTCTCATATTGATAAAGATACTTTTGTTGCGGATTTGTTGCAATGGGTGTAAAATTGTAACGTTTACTGCAAACTAGAGATTTTATAGATTTTGGCAATTTTGGAAAATATTTCGTAGAGATTTTACAGGTTCAGTTCCGGAAGTTTTGCAAAACCGCGTTGGCTTTTGCTAAAACCGGCATTTGGCCTTATTTTTTTCTTTTTTTATGGAGGGGATTTTGCGCAGGCCGGTTATTTTTCAAAAGGTTGGAAAAACTTCAATCATTCCGATTTCGGCAAAGCTTGTTTTCGTTTTCTTTATAATGATGCTTCTGTCGAACTTTTCTACCAATTACATAAACATTCTGCTTAATCAGGGGCAGCTTGTAGTTTTAACAAACCAGCTCCTCATCCGCGATTTGAAAGATTTGTACAGCAATGCCGGCAATCAGTACGAAATTTACAGGTTTTCCAGCGATTTGGACGAATGCGTAAAAACCATGACCAGCGGTGCCGTAAAAAATTTCAGTTACGAACACAGCATGGTTTGGGCTGTACGCCCCGGTGCAGGAATTTTGTTTTCGGCTTCGGCAGACGGCCAGCAGTACCAGACTTTTCCCGACGTTGAAGCTTTGGCCGAACTTCTGGAAGCCAGAAAGAACGGCATAACCGAAGGTTCGCTGCATTTTAAAACCGAACACGGCGACAACCTTGCGGTTTACAAATACCACGAATCATGGGACTGCTTTTTCATTCGTTCCGAACTTGTGCAGGACATGAATGCTGAATCGGCAAGAGTTTTTGGCGTTGTTTCGCTTATTATTGTTATTTTAACGGCCTTTTTTATGGTAATTGGCTACCTTATTTTTAACCGCATTTTGCGCTATGTAAAGCAGATGATTGGAAGCCTTTACGAAATGCAGCAAAACCAGAACCTTGGCCTGCTGGATTTAAGCGGCGCACCAAACGACGACGTTACGTATCTGGGTGCTTCCTTCAATTCACTTTCTTCTACAATCAACAATTTGCTTTCTATTTTTCAGCGCTTTACCACCCGCGACGTTGTAGAACAGGCTTACAAAAACCACTATGTTGGCCTTGAAGGAAACCAGCGCAATTTAACCATTCTGTTTTCGGACATTCGCGGCTTTACCTACATGACCGAAACTTTGGGCAATGACATTATCAACCTTTTGAACATTCATTATGAACGGGCAATTGGAAAAATTCACAGCGAAGACGGCATTATCGGTTCAATTATTGGCGACGCAATTCTGGCGGTTTACGGCGCGGTAGAAAGTTCCAGCAACAAGTCGCTGCAGGCCTTGCGCAGTGCATGGGAAATTACTAAGGCGACGGCCGTTCTGCGCGAAACCATGAAGGAAAGCCGTGCCGAAATTGAAAAAACGCGCGTTCTTACGGAAGCCGAAGAACGGATTTTTAAGGCGGTTTTAATTGATGTTGGCGTTGGTATTGACGGCGGTACGGTTTTTTACGGCAACATCGGTTCTAACGAGCGCATGACCACCACCGTAATTGGTGACAACGTAAACTCGGCTTCGCGCCTTGAAGGCTTAACCCGGGTTTACCACCTGCCGGTTATCGTTTCTGAATACGTAAAGGACGACGTTTTAAGCGTAACAAACCGTTACCGTTTCTACGAAGTTGATACGGTTCAGGTTAAGGGAAAAACGGAAGGTAAGAAAATATTTTTCCCTTACGACACGAACGAAAAAGATATGGAACTTGAAAACCAATGGCAGACTTTTGAAACGGCTCTGCATGATTATTACAGTGGCAACTGGGCGCAAAGCCGTTCGCTTATGAAAAACTGCGGCTTAGGCCTTTGCCAGGTATTTACGGAAAGAATGCAGAATGCCCTGCCTGAAAACTGGAGTGGAATATGGACAATGACTTCAAAGTAACAATTTCTAAGCCCGAAGTTGAGCTTTTTCTGAATCAGAATCTTTTTCCAAAAAACGAAGGTTCCGGGGCAACCTATAATCTGGAAGAAGAATACGCAAAAACCAAAAAAAACCGTTCCTTAAAAACGTGGGCAATTTTGGGCGCGGCAATTGGGGTTACGCTTTTGGGCGTTTGGGGCACAAGGCTTTTTGTAAAAGCCCAGAACAATAAAATTGCCGTAAGCGTAGAAGAATTTGAAGAACTGAATTTGAAGGCGCTTCTTGATTCCGTTGCCCGTGTTGAAAACGAACTGAACCTTGCGCTGGCGCAGAAGAAAAAACTGGACGCTGATTATGCGGACGACATTCATAACGCAGAACAGCAGCGCGACAACGATTTGTACACTTTGCAGTCGCTGAATTTAACCCGTGCCGAATACGCAAAACAGTCGAATGCGGTAACAACCCAGTGCCAGAAAAGTATTGCGTTAATAGAAGCTAATTATCAGAAATCCACGGCAGAAATTGATGCGCGCATTGAAGAACTGACAGGCCAGCTTGCGGCAATGGACAGTGCCAGCATTGAACAGGCGCAGAAATTTCAAAGCGAGTTTGACAGCCAGAAACAGCTTTACGAGCTGGAAAAAGAAGCACTGGTAAAAAGCTACGAACTTCAGCTTGCTGACATGCAGAAACAGATTGCCGCCCGTGAAGAGCTTGCCATAAAAGAACGCAAGCGCGCCATTGATACGGTGGCAAACCGTTACAAGGCAGAAATTAACCGGCTTAACCGGCGCATTGCCGAACTTGACCCGGTTGTTGTTGATGAATACGCCGATTCGATTATTTACGAATCTTCAATTCTTTCCAACACCGAACCAAACACGCTGATTTCACAGCTGGACAGAAAGGCACTTAGTGAAAGCGACCTTTATCTGGTAAAATCCATTGACCACAAAAGCGAAAGCCTTGCCTATTTGAACAGCCGGGTTTTTGCCCTGCCAATGGAAAATTCCGTTACCCGTTACTTTGAAGCGCAGAAAAATTTAAGCATTTCAATGCAGAATGATACCGCTGACCTTTTGGGCAGCATGATTTCTGTTCGTTCCGGGGCTGAAAAAACGACGGTTTCACTTCAGCAGCTGTTAAGTTCTTTCCGCTATTATCTGGATATGCAGCTTAAGGAAAGCGGCGATGCAGGCTGCGTTCTTGACAGCCGGGACAAAAGCCGCCTGATTGTTTACATTTCGCCACTTTACAGCGATTCTGTTGACGGCAGGCGTGCCTATATTTTTAGGGAAGCAGAAGATTTTCTTTGTGAAGTTACTTTGAAGCAGGACGGCGAACAGATTTTTGCCATCTGCGAAGAACCTTACAATTTTAACAGTGTTATACCCGGCGACAGGGTTTTGATTGATTTTAACTGGTAGCTTGCGGTTGGAGGTATTAAATGAAAATGAAGAACGGAAATATTTTTACTGATACAAAGAATTTAAAATCTCCGGCGCGCCGTGACAAAGCAGAAGAATTTAAAAACGGCAGTTCGCTTTATTTTTCAAACTGCCGCGCCGGGTTTTTGCGGTGTGCGGCACTTATTGCTGTTGCCGGTTTTGTTTTTAGCCCTTTAGCCGCCCAAACACAAAACGCAGACGGGGCTTTTGCAGAACCGATTGCCCTTGATTTGCCAAGCCCGGAACTTAATGACCAGGCCGTGCAGGACGTGCCGGATGCACAATCCGTTGAACCGGCAGAAAAAAGTGAAGTTTCCGTAGAAAAAAATGACGTAATTGAAGTTAAGGAAAACCTTTCCTTCGATTTGCCGCAAAATGTACCAAACGTAAGCGAAAGCGAAAATGCAGAAAACTCTGGAAGCGCGGAAAATGCAGGACAGGTGGCGGAAGTTGTAGAAATTCAATTGAGCGATGTTTTGCCCGATGACGTGCAGAACGCCCTTAGCGAAATTAACAGGGAACTTGCAGGAAATAAGGGAACTGAAAAAGCTGAAGAAGACCCAAGCTGGGAAGGCTGGAAAATTACTAAAAATGCCACGCTGGAAAACCCGAATCGCGTAGAAATTGCAACTTTTGAAGGCAAAACTGCGTCTGTTACTATAAGCGGTGGTTTTATTTCCGATGAAAAAGTTGCTGCCATTGGCCGTGCGCTGGACGCGGCGTGGCTTGTGCCGGATTTGGTAATAAAATCGGTTTCGGTTTATATGGAAGATACTGAACGTTTCCGTTTCGTACTTTTTCCCGAAACTTTTACTTATAACGATATTGATTTGTGCCAGTTTTTGCCGTCGGGCATAGCTTTTTCTTACAGTGGCGCGCTTTTTTACGATGTTATATTAAAAGTTGGCAATGTAAAGCCTCGCCTTAATGGCACTTATGTAGAACCTGCGGATTTTGCAGCCCAGCTTTATAAAGGCGTCATGTTTCCCGACATGATTCTGGAAGGCAACCTGCAGGACAGGGTTGCACGCCTTGAACAGGCTTTGCTGGGGCTTGCTTCCCGCGGTTTTTACGCCCGGCCAAGCAAAATTGATACTGAACTTATTCAGCAGGTGCGGATGATGTACAGTGAAAACAATTTGATTACCAAAAAAGAAGTTATGGCAAGGCTGAAGGAAGAAGGTATTAAGTATACTTCCGCAGAAATTGATACGATTTTTGTTGTTTTACTTGGCGTAATTGAGTAAATTACTATAGTAAGGTTCTGAAAATTTCAGTTTTTAAACCGGCTATAAAGAAACAAGCAAAAAAATTATTTCAAATAAATAAAATGCAAGCTAATGCACTGAAAATTTGGATGCGTTAGCTTGCAATCGTTTTATACAGGGAATCTAATGGAAGAAAAAACACAATCAAGTGAATTGCCTTTGCGGGTTGGTATTGACGTTGGTTCAACCACAGTAAAAATTGTAATTCTGGACGAAAACGGCAGAATGCTTTACGGCGATTACGAACGGCACCGGGCAGACATCCGCAGTACGATTATTACCGTTGTAAAAACTGCCTTGCAGAAAGTGCAGAACGAAGTTGCCGGTGGCGAAAACCGCAAGCTTTCGGTACGCGTTACCGGTTCAGGCGGTTTTGCCGTTTCCCAGTGGCTTTCCATTCCATTCATTCAGGAAGTTGTTGCTTCAACTACGGCGGTTAGAAACCTCATTCCGCAGACAGACGTTGTAATTGAACTTGGCGGCGAAGATGCCAAAATTACGTATTTTACCGGCGGCATTGAACAGCGCATGAACGGTACCTGCGCCGGCGGTACGGGTGCTTTTATTGACCAGATGGCGGCGCTGCTTGAAACCGATGCTTCCGGCTTGAATGAACTTGCAAAAGGCGCAAGTACCATTTACCCGATTGCAGCACGCTGCGGTGTTTTTGCCAAAACCGACGTTCAGCCGCTTATTAACGAAGGTGCACGCCGTGAAGATATTGCCGCTTCTATTTTTCAGGCCGTTGTAAGCCAGACAATTTCCGGTTTGGCCTGCGGTAAGCCGATTCGCGGCAAGGTTGCATTTTTGGGCGGTCCGCTGCACTTTTTGGACCAGCTGCGCCACCGCTTTATTGAAACCTTAAAACTTACCGGCGATGCCATCATTGTTCCAGAAGATTCCCAGCTTTTTGTTGCTTCCGGCGCGGCGTATTCTGCAAGTTTGAGTAATGCCGGTGCAGAATGCAGTGCAGAAGAAATTAAATGTACAAGCGGCTGTGCAGGCTGCGGCATTTCGGCAACGTGCACGGTTCAGCAGAACCAGGCACAGGACGACGAAAAATTCGTAACGATTAAAGAACTTGCAGATTCTTTGCAGAAACTCGTCGGCGCAGAAATGACTGAAGTTCAGCGTCTGGAACCGCTTTTTGCAAACCAGGCAGAACTGGACGAATTTTACAAGCGCCATTCTGCCGAAATGGCCGCCAGTGCCGACCTTAACACTGCAAAAGGACCTCTTTTTTTAGGCCTGGATGCCGGTTCTACTACAACCAAAGCCGTGCTTATTGATCAGGAAGGCCGGATTTTATGGCGTTTTTACGACGTTAATGCCGGTAACCCGGTTGATCTTGCCGTGCGCGTTTTAAAAGACCTTTACACTCGTTTGCCCAAGGACGTTTACATTGCCCGTTCTGTTTCTACCGGCTACGGCGAAGCACTTTTTCAGGCTGCGCTGGGCGTAGACGACGGCGAAGTTGAAACAATTGCCCACTACCGCGCCGCCGATTTTTTTGTCCCCGGCGTTGAATTTTTGCTGGACATCGGCGGTCAGGACATGAAATGCCTGCGCATGAAAGACGGTGCGATTACTTCAATTCAGCTGAACGAAGCCTGTTCTTCCGGCTGCGGAAGCTTTCTTGACAATTTTGCCCGTTCTTTGGGAATGGACGTGCGCGAATTTAGCCGCAAAGCCCTTCTGGCAGAAAAACCTGTAGATTTGGGAAGCCGCTGTACCGTTTTTATGAACAGCCGCGTAAAGCAGGCGCAGAAGGAAGGTGCAACGGTTGCAGATATTTCTGCCGGTCTTTCGTATTCGGTAATTAAAAATGCACTTTTTAAGGTTATAAAACTGCGCCGCGCCAGCGAAATTGGCACAAAAGTAGTAGTGCAGGGCGGTACGTTCAACAACGATGCCGTTTTGCGCGCCTTTGAAAAAATTGCCGGCGTAAACGTTTTCCGCCCGGATGTTGCAGGCCTTATGGGTGCTTACGGTGCAGCCCTTATTGCCCTTGACCAGTGGCTTGACATGGTTAAGCTTAAGCCGGGCGACGACGGCTACAACCCTGATATTTCTGTAAAAGAAGAACTTAGAAACAGAACGAACATTCCGCAGATTCATTCTAACCTTGCAAGCGTTGAAGATTTGGAAAAATTCAATGTAAACCTTGAGCTTAAACGCTGCGGAAAATGTGCCAACAACTGTCTGCTTACGATAAACACCTTTACCAATGGCGAAGACAGCGGTAAAGCTGCCCGCCGCTTTATTACGGGTAACCGCTGCGAACGCGGTGCAGAACTTTCGCCAGAAGAAAAGGCTTCTACCACGATTGATGCAAGCAACGCCAAAAACAAAGACGAAGACAGCAGAAACGTGCCGAACCTTTTTGCGTGGAAATACAAACGCCTGTTCAGTTACGTGCCGCTTAAAAAAGACGCAGCCCCGCGCGGCGAAGTTGGTTTGCCGCGCGTACTTAACATGTACGAAAATTATCCGCTATGGTTTACTTTCTTTACCGAACTGGGCTTTTCAGTAAAGCTTTCGCCGCGCTCAACCCGTTCAGTTTACGAACTTGGTCTTGAAACAATTCCTTCGGAATCGGTTTGTTATCCTGGCAAAATCAGCCACGGGCACATTGAATCGCTTTTGAAGAGTGGCGTTAAGTTTATTTTTTACCCCTGTGCGCCATACGAAATTAAGGAAGATCAGGGTGCCGGCAACCATTACAACTGTCCTATCGTAACAAGCTATCCAGAAGTGCTGCGCAACAATGTTGATGCATTGCGCCGGGATCATAACGTGGTTTTCAAAAATCCGTTCCTGCCAATTTACGATAAAAAACGTCTTGCAGAACGCCTTTTTGAAGAACTTGGCAGCGATTTTAATATTTCCCAGAAAGAAATTAACGCTGCAGTAGAAAAAGCCTGGGCAGAACAGCAGAAATTCCGCACTGAAATACAGCAGAAAGGCGAAGAAGCACTTGAAGAAATTATCCGCCGCGGAATAAACGGTGTTGTTCTTGCCGGCCGTCCGTACCACCTTGACCCGGAAATTAACCACGGTATTCCGGAACTGATTGCCGGTCTTGGTCTTGCGGTATTTACGGAAGACAGCCTTGCTCATTTTGGCAATATTGAAAGGCCTCTGCGTATTGTAGACCAGTGGACTTATCATAACCGCCTTTACCGTGCGGCGGCTTTTGTTGCCGGTACGCCAAACCTTGAACTTGTTCAGTTAACAAGTTTTGGCTGCGGTCTAGACGCGGTAACCAGCGATCAGGTTGAAGAAATTCTCCGCGCTAAAAACCGCATGTATACCCTTATAAAAATTGACGAAGGCTCTAACCTTGGTGCGGTTCGCATACGCATACGCAGCCTTATTGCTGCCGTTAAGGAACGCGAGCGCAATCGCCGCCGTTTTGGTGAAGAAGAAAGTGCCGCCTATAACCGCGTAATTTTTACAAAAGAAATGAAAAGCAAATTTACAATTCTTGCTCCCCAGATGTCGCCAATTCACTTTAGGCTTTTGCAGAAGGCATTTGAATATTCTGGCTTCAATTTTGTAATTTTGCCGGAAGTTGACGCGCAGGCGGTTGATACAGGCCTTCAGTTTGTAAACAACGATGCCTGTTATCCTTCAATTATTGTAACCGGCCAGATGATTGCAGCACTTAAAAGCGGCAAATACGACCTGAATAAAACAGCCCTGCTGATTACCCAGACCGGCGGCGGATGCCGTGCTACAAACTACATTGGTTTTATACGCCGTGCTCTGGCAGACGCAGGCTGGGCAAACATTCCGGTTATTTCACTCAGTGCTCAGGGCTTGGAAAGCAATCCGGGCTTTAAAATTACTTTCCCGCTTTTGCAGCGTGCCATGATGGCCATTATGCTTGGCGACCTTTTGATGCGCTGTCTGTATCGCGTTCGCCCTTACGAAAAAGTGCCGGGTTCTGCCAATGAAATTTACAATAAGTGGGACGCTAAAATAAAAAAATCGCTTAAAGCACCGCTTTTCTGTACTTATCACAGCCTTATCAGGGGAATTGTAAAGGATTTTGATACTTTGGAACTTAAGCCGGGGCGTAAGCCGCGGGTGGGCGTTGTAGGCGAAATCCTCGTAAAATTCCATCCTACGGCAAACAACAATCTGTTCCAGACCATTGAAAACGAAGGTGCAGAATGTGTTGTGCCGGATTTGGCCGACTTCCTGTTCTATTCATTTGCAACGGGCATTTACCGCCACGAAAAACTGGCATTCCCTAAAAAAACGGAAAAGAATGCAAGGCTTCTGGTTGGGGCAGTTGAAATTTACCGCCGCTACATGAAGAAGTGCCTTAAAAAAAGCCGCCGTTTTGAACCGCCAAAATCAATTTACGACCTGATGAACGGCGTTGATGATGTTGTTCAGCTGGGCAACATTACCGGCGAAGGCTGGTTCTTGACTGCCGAAATGGTGGAACTCATTCAAATGGGCGTGCCTTCCATTGCGTGCGTTCAGCCTTTTGCCTGTTTGCCAAACCACGTAACCGGCAAGGGAATGATTAAGGAACTGCGCCGCCGTTATCCTGGTGCAAACATCAGCGCAATTGACTATGACCCGGGTTCTAGCGAAGTTAACCAGCTTAACCGCCTTAAACTGCTGCTTGCAAACGCACCGCTTGGCAGTCATCCGGACGAATAAACGAATAATCGAACAGAACCCTGGTTTGAAAAACAGACCGGGGTTTTTCTTTAAGGCTTTGTCATCCAGTATGAAACACTATTCTGTCATTCCGAAAGAAAACTGTCATTCCGAACTCGTTTCGGAATCTGATTCTGATAACAGACCAGATGCTGAAATAAATTCAGCATGACACAGCTTTTGCTGTTTGCCTTGTCTCTAACCATATCTTGGTGTGCGCAAAAGCCCCCAGTTTTCGCTTGTGCAAAAAACTGGGACTCTTTTTATGGACGTTCGAACGTGCTTTTGCTTTTTTCCTTGTGTCATTCCGAACTCGTTTCGGAATCTGATTCTGATAACAAATCGGATGCTGAAATAAATTCAGCATGACACAGCTTTTGCTGTTTGCCTTGTCTCTAACCATATCTTGGGGTAGGCAAAAGCCCCCAGTTTTCGCTTGTGCAAAAACTGGGACTATTTTTATGAAAGTTTGAACATGCTTTTGCTTTTTTCCTTGTGTCATTCCGAACTCGTTTCGGAATCTGATTCTGATAACAAATCGGATGCTGAAATAAATTCAGCATGACGGAGCTTTTGCTGTTTGTCTTGTCTCTAACCATATCTTGGTGTGCGCAAAAGCCCCCAGTTTTCGCTTGTGCAAAAAACTGGGACTCTTTTTATGGACGTTTGAACGTGCTTTTGCTTTTTTGCAGAAAAATACCGGAAGGTCACAATTTTTCAATTAGTTTTTGCCCTTGGTTTAAACTTTTTTGTAAAAATGCTATGTTTTAGCTGTGTAAAAAAATTGCACTTTGACAAAATAAAAAGCCTTAAAAAAGCTGCCATTCCGTGCCGGATTGCACGGATTATACAGGAGAATAAAATGACATTTTATGAAGAACTTCAGTGGCGCGGCCTGATTAAAGATGTAGCCGGCGACGACATTGCAGACAAACTCAATAACGAAAAAATTACCTTTTACTGGGGCACCGACCCTACTGCTGACAGCCTTCATTTAGGCCATTATTCTTCGCTTGTTACTGCAAAACGCTTTGCAAAAGCCGGTCATCACCCTATTTTGCTTGTCGGCGGTTCTACCGGCCTTATTGGCGACCCGCGCCCAACGGCAGAACGCGAGATTATGGCAAAAGACCGCCTTGCAAAAAACATGGAAGGCATACGTGCACAGGTTGACCGCATTTTTGAAGGCAAGGCCGAAATTGTAAACAACTACGACTGGACAAAAGACTATACGTTCCTTGAATTTTTGCGCGACATCGGTAAATACATCAACGTAAGCTACATGCTCAACAAAGACATTATTGCCCGCCGTCTTGAAAGTGGTATTACTTTTGCTGAATTTTCGTACACCCTGCTGCAAGGCTACGATTTTTTGCACCTTTACCGCACCAAAAACTGTATTTTGCAGGCCGAAGGCGCAGACCAGTGGGGCAACATTACCACCGGGCTTGAACTTATCCGCAAGATTGAAGGCAAGGAAGCCTACGGTTTTACCATGCCGCTGGTTTTGGACAAATACGGCAACAAGTTTGGCAAAAGCGCCGGTAACGCACTTTGGCTGGACATTAACAAAACTTCAAGCTACGAACTTTACCAGTACCTTATCAACGTTGATGATTCAATGGTTATTGATTACCTCAAGATTTTCACGTTCCTTACGCCGGAAGAGATTATGGAATTCGATGCAAAAAATAAGGAACACCCGGAATTGCGCGAAGCCCATAAGGCGCTTGCCCACGAAATTATCAAGGATTTGCACGGCGAAGCAGAATTTGAAAAGGCTGTAGCAATTAGTCAGGCACTTTTTAGCGGCAACATTAAGGGCTTAAGCCTGAAAGACATTGAACTTGGCTTTAAGGATGTGCCGACCGTAGAAATTAAAGAAGGCGCAGCACTGATTGAAGTTCTTGCAGAAAACAAAATCGTTGCAAGCAAGCGCGAAGCCCGTGAATTTTTAACCGCCGGTTCAATTACTTTGAACGGTGAAAAAGTTAGCGACGAAAACCTGCCTTTAACAAAAGACCTGGCAATTGAAGGCAAGATAATTGTTCTTCGCCGCGGCAAAAAGAAGAATTATCTGCTTAAGTTTTAATTTTTAGCTGAAAATTAAAAGAATCTTAATAGCCTGAATGTCGAGTTTGAAAAAATTGAAAAAAGCGACCTTCAGGCAGTTCCTGCCACGAAAAAAAAGACTTGTGCTTGTGCACGGCGTATTTTTTTGTGTCCGTGACTGCCCTGCGGTTGCGTTTTATAAAAATATCTTACAATCTTCAGGTAAATATTGAAAACTCAAAGTTTGGGCTAAAAAAAATAAAAAAAACTGCCCGCTGTTTGTTTCTTGCTGAAATTGGATTTTTACAACAATTTCAAAATAAAGAAAACGGCTGGCAGCTTTTTTTATGTTTCTCTGAAATATTCTGCATTGCGGAAGAATATAAAAGCGCCGGTTGTGTTTTACCGGTGCTTTGTGCAGGGTTTTGCGGCAGTAAAACTTTGCAATATTTTCAGTTTGTTTTTTCTGTTTCAGTTTTGTTTTTGCAGCTTTGGCAAAGCCCCCAGATATTTGTCTGTATTTTTTCCATTAAAAACCCCTGGGGCAAAAACTCTTCGTTTAATTTGTATTCAGCGTAAACGTCAAAAAGTTCTCCGCAGCAGCGGCACTTAAAATGCATGTGGTTTGTTGTGTCCGCGTCAAAGCGCAGAATGCCGTCTTCTATTGTTATGGTTTGTATCAGGCCGCAGTCTGCAAACTGCTTAAGCGTGTTGTAAACCGTTGTGCGCGACAGCGTTGGTATTGACGGCGAAAGTGCCGCGTAAATGGTATCGGCGGTTGGGTGAATGTGGTTTTCGCACAAAAACTGGTAAATTGCCAGCCGCTGCACCGACGGGCGAATATTAAATGCCTGCAATTTTTCTGAAAGACTTGGAATTGTGTTCTGGTTCTGCATTTATTCACCTTTAAAAAAGAAATAACAGCCCGCATAAAATTTGTGGGCTGTATGTAAAAATTGTTTTGGTGTTTTGCCTTTGCCTGATGAATTAAAAATTTAAGGAACCGCAAGTTTTTCCGGCGGCTTTTTTTACGGCAAAAGTTTTTATTTGAAATATCTTTCCAAAAGGCCTTTAAGTGCTTTTCCGTGGCGGGCTTCGTCGCGTGCCATTTCGTGTACGGTATCGTGAATTGCATCAAGACCGTTGGCTTTTGCGCATTTGGCAAGTTCAAATTTGCCGTTGGTTGCACCAAATTCGCAGTCAACGCGCCATGCAAGGTTTTTCTTTGTGCTGTCCGTCATGTTCGGTTCAAGTTCTGCGCCCAAAAGTTCGGCAAATTTTGCTGCGTGTTCAGCTTCTTCGTAAGCGGCTTTTTCCCAGTAAAGGCCAATTTCCGGGTAACCTTCGCGGTGGGCAATGCGTGCCATGCACAGATACATGCCAACTTCAGAACATTCGCCGTTAAAGTTTGCCTTCAGCTGTTCCAGAATGTATGCCTTGTCGGCTGCGCTTACGTTGTCGTTGTTTTTTACGGTTTTGCCGTAAACGCCATATTCGTGTTCGGCAGCAAGTGCCATGTCTTCTGTTTTTTCCTTGAACATTTTTGCCGGTGCCTTGCACTGCGGACAATTTGCCGGTGCTTCATCACCTTTGTGTACGTATCCGCAAACGCTGCAAACCCATTCCTTCATTGTATGCCTCCAAAAAAAATTGAAATGTAAATAGAATTGTATAGTTTGTACTTAGTACAAAATTATATTAAGACAAGTTTTATACTATGTCAAGCAAGCCGTGCAGAAATGTTACAGCTCTTTGCCGGTTTTAAAGTTCAGCATTGAAAAAAAAAGGCCGATGGTCTAATATTGAAAAACTCTTCTATTATAGTAGAAGAAAATCACGATTTCCGCAGGTTGTATCTGCGAGTCAAAGGAAGCTATTATGGCAGTAAAAAATGAAAAACTTGAGATTGTACGCCACAGTACGGCTCACGTTATGGCACAAGCAGTGTTAAAACTTTTTCCTGGGGCAAAAGTTGCTATCGGACCGGCAATTGACAACGGTTTTTATTACGACTTTGATTTGCCGCGCCCTATAAAAGAAGAAGATTTGGGCGAAATTGAAAAAGAAATGCGCCGCATCGTAAGCGGCAATCACGATTTTGTTCGCACTGAAGTAACAAAAGAACAGGCGCTTGCCCAGTTTGCAGACCAGCCTTACAAAATTGAACTGATTAAAGATTTACCAGACGACGCAATAATTACCACTTATCAGCAGGACACATACATTGACCTTTGCCGCGGCCCGCACGTAGCAAACACAAAGGAAATTAATCCCCAGTCTTTTAAATTGATGAAAGTAGCCGGTGCTTACTGGCGCGGCGATGTTACACGCCCAATGCTTACACGCATTTACGGAACGGCATGGGAAAAACCAAACGATTTGAAAGAATACCTGAACATGCTTGCCGAAGCAGAAAAACGCGACCACCGCAAAATCGGAAAAGATTTGGATTTGTTCCACATTGACGATGAAAACCCTGGTGAAATTTTCTGGCACCCTAACGGATGGACAATTTATTCAATTATTAAAGATTACGTTCGCGACAAAATCCGCAAAGACGGCTATGTTGAAGTTAACACACCGTTCGTTATGCCGCGCAGTCTGTGGGAACGCAGCGGCCACTGGGCAAAATATCAGGAAAATATGTTCATTACCGAAAGTGAAAAACGCACTTTCGCATTAAAACCGATGAACTGTCCGGGTCACGTTGAAATTTTCAAAAACCGCCTGCGTTCTTACAAAGATTTGCCGCTTCGCATTGCCGAATTCGGCAGCTGTACACGTAACGAAGCCAGCGGTGCTTTGCACGGAATTATGCGCGTGCGCGGATTTGTTCAGGACGACGCACACATTTTCTGTACAGAAGAACAGATTCCTGATGAAGTTGCAAAATTCTGCGCATTGCTGAAAGACATGTACAAAGATTTCGGCTTTGAAGATGAAAAAATCGTCGTTAAATTTTCTACACGTCCGGAAAAACGCGTTGGTACAGACGAGGACTGGGACAGGGCAGAAGATGCACTTGCAGACGCATGTAAAAAAGCCGGCCTTGAATACGAAATTCAGCCGGGTGAAGGTGCTTTCTACGGCCCTAAACTTGAGTTTACGCTGATTGATGCATTAGGCCGCCCGTGGCAGTGCGGTACAATTCAGGTAGACTACCAGTTGCCAAGCGCAGAACGCCTTAATGCCGAATACATTGGTGCTGACAACGCAAAGCATCACCCGGTAATGCTTCACCGCGCCGTTCTTGGTTCGCTGGAACGTTTCATCGGTATTCTTATTGAAAACTTCGCCGGTGCATTGCCAGCATGGCTTTGTTTCCAGCAGGTTGCAATGATTCCTGTCGCTCCGGCTTTCAACGATTATGCTGAAGAAATTATGAACAAGCTGAAGGATGCAGGTTTCCGCGCAGAAGCTGACCTTGGTTCTGATAACATGAAAGGAAAAATCAAGGCTGCACAGTTGCAGAAAATTCCGTACATGCTTGTTGTGGGCGAAAAGGAAAAAGCCGAAGGCACTGTTGCCGTTCGTTTCCGCGACGGCCGCCAGCAGCAGATTATGAAGGTTGACGAATTTATTGCCTACATTCAGGACAAGGTAAATACTCGTTTTGTAGGCATTTAATTTTTGAAGTTTTGTAAAAACGGATAAAGCAGGCCGCATTTGTAAGCGTGAAAGTTTACTGATGCGGCCTTTTTTTATGCCCGCGGTTTTTATCGCATTTTTTGCCAGTTAAAAAAGCTGAATTAGTGACGGGTTCGGGCAATTTTCACAAAAATCTCCAATATCTTTATTTTGGCTATGTTAAAACTGGCTGATGCATGTTAGAATATTAGTCTATGGAAATTTTTTATTGCGTAAAAAAGAACGAACGTTTTGTTTTTAGCGGTGCCGTTTTTGCCGGAAAAATAAAACCTTTTGCCTTGTGCCTTCTGTTTTTGCTTGTTTTTAATTTTTTCACTTTTGCAGAACAAACCCCGGCGTTGCAGCCAGCCCCCAAACAGGTCGATTTTATATTCATGCACGATGTTCACGATTATTTAGACCGCCTTTCGCAGGTGAAACTTATAATTGACGAACAGCTTAAAAAAAATCCGCAAACCTGCATTCTTGATGCCGGTGATTTTTCCATGGGTACTTTGTACCAAACTGCTTTTGCAAAGCAGGCACCGGAACTGCGCATTTTGGGCGCAATTGGCGTAGAAGCCACCACTTTTGGCAACCACGAATTTGATTACGGAATTGAAACGCTGGCAGAAATGTTTGAAACGGCGCAGAATGCCAGAAAAAATGGAGAAAAACTTCCGGCTTTCGCAATTTCCAACCTTGATTATGCCGGTTCAAAAAGCGAAAGCGCCCGGCTTTTTGGTGCAATGCAGAATTATGGCGTTGCCGACTATTTTGTGCTGAACCACGGAGAATTAAAAATTGCTGTTTTTGGCATTAACGGAAAGGATTCGCTTTTTTACACTTATGCACCGGAACTTGCGTGGTTTGACCAGATTGAAAGCGCAAAAAAAACCGTTGCCGCAATCAGGCAGAACGAAAAAGTGGATATGATTGTGTGCCTTTCTCATTCCGGTACAAATCCCGACCCTTCAAAATCGGAAGACCAGATACTTGCCAGAAATGTGCCCGAAATTGACCTGATTGTAAGCGGCCACACCCACACGGTTTTAGGCGAACCGATTATTCAGGGAGAAACCGCCATAGTTTCCTGCGGTGCGTATTCCCAGAATTTAGGCACCGTAAGTTTGGAAAAGAAAGAAAACGGCCGCTGGAAAGTTTTAAGATATTCGCTTGTGCCCGTTACCGACGATCTGCCCAAAGACCCGAAAATTAAGGAACTGCTTGACGGTTTTGCCGCAAACATTGATGAAAACGTGCTTAGCCATTTTGGCTGGAAAATGAACCAGATAATTGCTCGGAATAATTATGACGTGGATTTTTTTCATGAAGTAGGCTATTTGATGGCCGACGCAATTAAAAATTCCGTAGAAAATTTGCAGATTCCTCCCAAAAATCAGACCAATGCGGACGATGTTGGCTACGGCTTCCCGATTGACGTGGTAATTGTGCCTTCCGGCGTTGTGCGCGATACATTTAAAAGCGGGCCGGTTGCCGTAAAAGACGTTTTCAATTCCTATTCCCTTGGCAGCGGAGAAGACGGTTTGCCCGGCTATCCATTAATTAGCGTATGGCTTTACGGAAAAGATTTAAGGGCGGCCGCAGAAGTTGACGCTACGGTTTCTAAAATGCTGGATTCCTGCCGCCTTTTTACTTACGGGCTTGCTTACGAAAAGAACCCGCGCCGCCTGATTTTTGACAAGGTTACAAATGTGTGGCTTGTAAACGCTGAAGGCGAAAAAGTGCCGGTTGAAGACAGCAGGCTTTACCGTGTGGTTACGGATATTTGTACCGGCGAAATGCTTGGCAGCGTGCTTAAAACTTCCTACGGCCTGCTTTCCATTGTGCCGCGCTGTGCAAACGGCGAAGCAATAACCAGCCTGAACGATAATATCATTTACACCGGCCGCGGCGAACTTAAAGGCTGGGAAGCGATTGCGCTGGATATTGAAAAGCACGGCACGATTGGCGATTTTTCCGGTGCAGAAGCTGCCGCAATAATTGAAAAACCTTCTGCTAACCCGGTGAGTTTTTTTGCCCGGCCTTCAAAAGCGGCAATGCTTATTTATGGCGCAGCAATTCTGCTTGTAGCCATAATTGTGCTTTTGGTTCTTCTTGTTTGCAGAATAATCAAAAAGCGTGCTAAAGCTTCCTGAATTTCTGTTCAGCAAAAGCTGAATGCAAAAAACTGAACGCCGCATTTTCCATTTTTCATTTTTGGGGGCGGCGTTTTGGCGTTTATAAAAAAACTGTTATAATATAGGAAGATTTTGCAACGTTATAGAATTTTACGTTTTTTTGGCGTAAAGTATGCGTATGTCTAACAAACCTAAAGATAATTCACTTAAAAAGCTGCTTTTTGGCTTAGAAAAGCGCTACAAAACCTGTGCATTTTTAGCACCTGCCACAATCATGGTAGAAGTTTTGCTTGAAGTCTTCATTCCATTCATTATGGCAAAAATTATTGATGTAGGCATTGCCAACCGAGACGTTGCCTACGTGTTAAAAACCGGTCTGCTGATGATTGCGTGTGCCCTGTGTTCCCTTTTCTTCGGCGTTATTTCCGGCCGTTTTGCTGCCGTGGCTTCACTTGGTTTTGCCAAGAACCTTCGCCGCAGGCTTTTTGCAAAAGTTCAGGATTTTTCATTTGCCAACGTGGACAAATTCAGTACCGCATCGCTGGTTACGCGCCTTACAACGGACGTTACAAACACCCAGAACACTTTTCAGATGATTATCCGCATGTGCGTGCGTTCACCTTTTATGTTTATTAGCGCAATCATCATGAGTTTTTACATAAATGCTGAACTTTCGCTGATTTTTCTTATTGCCATTCCGGTAATTGCAATTCCAATGGCCATTATTATGGTTAATGCTTTTCCGCGTTTTCAGCTGATGATGAAAAAATACGACGCTTTGAATGCGGCCGTGCAGGAAAACCTGACGGGCATCCGCGCGGTAAAGGCCTTTGTCCGTGAAGACCACGAAAACCAGAAATTCCGTGATGCGGCCGATGCGGTGCGCCAGACCCAGCTTAAAGCTGAAAAACTTGTAATTTTCAACATGCCGATTATGCAGATTGTTATGTATACAAGCGTAATTGCAATGTTCTGGTTTGGCGGCAATTACATTATTGCCGGAAAAATGCAGACCGGCGAACTGATAAGTTTCATTACGTATTTGATGCAAATTTTGATGTCGCTTATGATGATTTCTTTCATTTTTGTAATGCTTGTTATTTCTAGGGCTTCAATGGCGCGCATTTGCGAAGTTCTGGACGAAGAAATTGACATTAAAAATGACGAATCTTTGATGAAAGCCGCAAAAACTGAAAATCTTGCGCCCGAAAACGGTTCGGTATGCTTTAAGAACGTAAGTTTCAGCTACGACAACCGGGAAGAAACCGCGGTTTTGCGCAACATTAACCTTCAGATTAATTCGGGCGAGGTTATCGGCATTATCGGCGGTACGGGTTCTTCTAAAACTACGCTGGTTCACCTTATTCCGCGCCTTTACGACTGTTTAAGCGGCACTGTTGAAGTTGCCGGCCGCGACGTTAAATGCTACGACATTGAAGCCTTGCGTTCAAAGGTTGCAATGGTTCTGCAAAAAAACGTACTTTTCAGCGGTTCCATAAAAGACAACATGCGCTGGGGCAACGAAAATGCTACCGATGAACAGATTTACGAAGCGTGCAAAATTGCCTGTGCCCACGATTTTGTCAAAAGTTTTCCTGACGGCTACGATACCCAGCTGGGTCAGGGCGGCGTAAACCTTTCTGGCGGCCAGAAGCAGCGCCTTTGCATTGCCCGCGCACTTATTAAGCAGCCCCAGATTCTTATTCTTGACGATTCTACCAGCGCGGTTGACACTGCCACCGATGCAAAAATCAGGGCAGGGCTTCGCAGTACGCTGCCAGATTGTACCAAAATTATCATTGCACAGCGCATAACATCGGTAATTGATGCTGACAGAATTTTTGTTTTAGACCAGGGGCAGTTAATTGACAGCGGCAGGCACGAAGATTTGCTGAAAACCTGTTCTATTTACCGCGAAGTTTACGAACAGCAGCAGCGGGGCAGCGATTTTGACAGCCCCGGCAATGATTCAGCTGAAAAAGGAGGCGAATAATGGCTGGTCCCGGAAAAAGAGGTATGCCGATGCAGAAGCCTAAGAACACCGGTAAAACCATAAAACGCTTGTTTTCTTATCTTGGCGCATTCAAATTGCAGCTGGTTCTGGTATTCTGCTGCATTTTGGTTTCTGCCGGAGCAGGCATTTTGGGCAATTACATGCTTAAGCCTGCCCTTAACGACTACATCATTCCGCTGATTGGCGTAAAAAATCCTGATTTTACGCCTTTCCTTACCATGCTTTGCAAAATGCTGGTAATTTTTCTGTTTGGCGCGGCGGCAACCTACGCAAACAGCCGCTTAATGCTTAACATAAGCACCAGAATTCTGTACAAAATCCGCACCCAGCTTTTTACCCAAATGGAAAAGCTGCCGCTGAAATATTTTGACACCCACAGCCACGGCGACATTATGAGCCGCTACACCAACGATACGGACACCCTGCGCGACATGCTTAGCCAGGCATTGCCGCAAATGTTTTCGTCGGTTTTAACGATTACGGCTTCTTTTGTAATGATGCTGGTTTTAAGCCCTGTTTTAACGATTGTAGTAATTCTGTGCATCGTTTTCATGGTTTTCTGCGTGGGCGTTGTCGGCAAGCATTCTGCAAAGGCCTTTAGGGAACAGCAGGCGGCAATTGGCGCAGTAAACGGTTTTATAGAAGAACTGATTGAAGGCCAGAACGTTGTAAAAGTTTTTTGCCGCGAAGAAAACGCCAAAAAAGATTTTAACGAACTGAACGAAAGGCTCTGCAAGGCCGGTACAAGGGCAAACAGTCTTGCAAACATTCTGCCGCCAATGATGAACAATATGGGGCACATAAGCTATGCACTCGTTGCAATTGCCGGTGTGCTTCTCATAATTGCAGGCAAATCGAATTTGGGTACAATTGCGGCTTTTTTGCAGTATTCCAAAAACTTTACCCAGCCGGTAACCCAAATGGCGCAGCTTTTCAACGGCATATTGAATTCGTTAGCCGGTGCAGAGCGCATTTTTTCTATAATTGACGAAACTGCCGAAGTTGACGATGGTTATGTTACGCTGGTTTATGCCAACGTTTTAAGCGACGGCACCATTACCGAAGCCTTCCTTCCAACCGGCGAATGGGCATGGAAACACCCGCACCATGACGGAACGACAACTTACACGCTTCTTAAAGGTGAAGTTGTATTTGAAAACGTTACCTTCGGCTATACCGAAAAAAAGAACGTTCTGCACGACATCAATTTAACTGCAAAACCCGGGCAGAAAATTGCGCTGGTTGGTTCAACAGGTTCGGGTAAAACAACAATTACAAACCTTATAAACCGCTTTTACGAACTTAACCAGCAGCCTGCTGAAAATGGAGAAATCGCTTTGGGCGGTAAAATCCGTTTTGACGGCATAAACATTACCAAAATAAAAAAAGCGGATTTACGCCGTTCTTTAAGCATGGTTTTGCAGGACACGCACCTTTTTACCGGTTCAATTGCCGACAACATTCGCTTTGGTAAACTTGATGCAAGCTTTGCTGAAGTTGAAGAAGCTGCTAAACTTGCCAACGCGGACTATTTTATCCGCCACCTGCGGCAGGGGTACGAAACTGTAATAAGCGGCGACGGTTCAAACCTTAGCCAGGGACAGAGGCAGCTGCTGGCAATTGCACGCGCAGCAATTGCAAACCCGCCGGTTTTAATTTTGGACGAAGCTACAAGTTCCATTGACACGCGTACGGAAGTTTTGATTGAAAAAGGCATGGACAGCCTGATGCAGGGCAGAACCGTTTTTGTAATTGCCCACAGGCTTTCTACCGTGCGCAACGCGGATATGATTCTGGTTCTGGAAGACGGCCGGATTATTGAAAGCGGCAACCACGACCAGCTGATAGAACAGAAAGGCAAATATTACAGGCTTTACACCGGACTTAACAAATAGGCCAGTTTTATAAAATTGAAAAAATAAAAATGCCGCGGCAAATTTGAAAAATTTCGCCGCGGTATTTTTTTTCGCTTTTGCTAAAACTTGAAAATGAACCCTGCAACGTATTTTATAAAAAACTTCCACGTGCTAAAATAAGCCAGTTATGAACTTAATTTCCATTGATAATGTTTCCAAAAACTTAAAAGAACAGGCACTTTTTACGGACGTAAGCTTTGGTATAGATTCCGGTGAAAAAATAGGGTTTGTTGGGCCTAATGGCTGCGGCAAATCTACTTTTTTGCGCCTTATTACCGGCGACCTTTTGCCCGACACGGGTTCAGTTTCAATTAACCGGGCTGTAACCATGAGCGTTTTAGACCAGCGCCCGGCCTTTGACAGCGACGACACACTTTTAACTTTTTTATACAAGGGCAGCGACCCGCTTTTGCAGCTTGCCGGTGAATATTCTTCCTGCCTTCAGCAGGTAACGGCAAGCGGCGGCAAAAATGCCGGTTTACAGCAGAAATTAAGCGCACTTACTCAAAAAATGGAAGAATCGAAAGGTTTTTCCATTGAACACACTTACGAATCTTTTTTAACGGAACTGGGCGTGTGCGACAAAGACCACGGTTTAGACCAGAAACTTTGCCAGATGTCCGGCGGAATGGTAAAAAAGGCTGCAATCGCCCGGGTTTTTACCGCAAATTCAACTTTAATTTTGCTTGACGAACCTACCAACCACCTTGATATTGAAACAATTGAATGGATGGAACGCAGGCTGAAGAATTTTGAAGGCACTTTCATTCTTGTTACCCACGACCGCCACTTTTTGGACGCGGTATGCAACACCATGATTGACATTGACCGGCGGAAAGTGAACAAATATCCGGGCAATTTTTCAAGCTATTTGCGGCGCAGGCAGGAACGGGCAGAAGAAGAAGCCCGGCACGATGCCAAGCGTGAATCGATTTTGGCGGTAGAACTGGAATGGCTTAAGCGCGGCCCCAAAGCCCGTGCCCTTAAGGACAGCCACCGCAAGGCGCGGATTGAGTCGCTGCTGGCGGAACGGCAGGAAGCAACGGCACAAATGGAAAGTTTTGCAGCAGCAGGCCGGCGGATGGGCGGCAAGGTGCTGAAACTGGAAAGCGTTAGCAAAAGCTTTGACGGCAAAAATGTGCTTCTGCCTTTTTCCTACGAGTTTACCAAAGGCGAAAGAATTGGCGTTATCGGGCCAAACGGCAGCGGTAAAAGCACTTTTTTAGACCTTATCGCCGGCCGCCTTTCGCCTGACGGCGGCATAATTGACTGCGGCGTTAACACGGTTTTTGGCTATTTTGACCAGACCGCGAAATTTGTAGACCGCAATCTGACTGTTCTGGAATATATGCGCGCAAAAGCCCATCACGTAACCTTAAAGGATGGCTCGGTTTGTTCAATTGAAACGTTTCTGGAACGGTTTCTGTTTCCACATTCAATGTTTAATACCCAGCTGGCCTATTTAAGTGGTGGCGAACTTCGCCGCCTTCAGCTGATTCAGGTTCTCGCAAGCAATCCAAACTTTCTGCTTTTTGACGAACCTACCAACGATTTTGACATTGAAACTATCAGCCTGCTTGAAGATTTTCTGAAAGATTTTGCCGGGTGCATTTTAACCGTAAGCCACGACCGTGCTTTTTTGGACAGCGTAACGGATTTTCTGTTTGTTCTGGACGGAAAGGGCAATGTGGGCTATTTTTCGGGCTCTTACGCGGATTACCGCCTGTTTTGCGACCAGCAGCAGAAAACTGAAAATGAAGTTCAGCCTGCCGCACCTAAAAACACGGCAGACGTAAAAAAACAGCCGGAAGGAAGCCGCCAGAAAAAGAAACTTTCCTACAAGGAAAAGCAGGAATTTGACGGGCTTTTAGACCTTATTGCGGAACTGGAAGACGAAAAAGCCCGGCTGGAAGAATATTTCGCAGGCAGCGAATTCAGCAAGGGTGGCGCAGAAGTTGGTGAAAAGCAGCAGCGTTATGACGAACTGCTGAAACTGATTGACGAAAAGACATCACGCTGGGAAGAACTTGCAGAATATGCAGACTGAAAACGAAAAAGGCGGCATTTATTTATGATTCATTCTTTAGCTGATGTAAAAGCGAAAAATATTGACTCTTCTACAAATATCTGGCAGTTTTGCGTAATTTTTGAACACGCTAAAATTGGCAAAAACTGCAATATTTGTGCCAATGTTTTAATTGAAAATGATGTTAGCGTTGGTGATAACGTTACCGTTAAAAGTGGCGTGCAGCTTTGGGATGGTGTTACTGTTGAGGACAACGTTTTTATCGGGCCTAATGTAACTTTCACCAATGATATTTTTCCGCGCTCAAAAGTACATCCGGCCGAATACGCCAAAACCGTCATTAAAAAGGGTGCAAGCATTGGTGCAAATTCCACAATTGTTTGCGGCGTAACCATTGGCCAGAACGCCATGATTGGTGCAGGCAGCGTTGTTACAAAAGATGTCGGCGCAGATGAAGTGTGGTTCGGTAACCCGGCGCGTTTCATCCGAAAAGTAAACGAAAAATTATAATTTCAGCAATCGCAGTTGCATAAAAACAAAAGCCCTCATGAAAAATGAGGGCTTTTGTTTTTGGTTTTTAGGCAATTTAAAAGCACAAAAGCACGGCGAAGCTTTTAAAATTCAAGAGTCAGCGTGCTTTTACCCGTTTTATTCGTTTTATTCAACGGTTTTTATGTGCGCCAAGGCATTGTTTACCAGTTTTTCAACTGGTTTTGCAAGCCAGTAAACGGCAAAACTAATAACGGTTAAAAGGCCGCACCGCACCAGCAGAGACAGCCACATGCTGCTGCCAATTTGCGGAATTTTTTAAAAAGCGGCGTATATACAAAAATAATTACAAAAGCATGTGTAAAATAAAGAACGACGGAAGCTTTACCGCAAAAATGTCCCAAGTTTTTCCATAATCTACTTTCTTTTGGTTTGTAGGAAAATTCAAAAAGCAGCAGAACGGAAGCAAAGACAATAAATACAAAATCCATCACCGTGTTCATTGCAAAATTCATAAACGCAAGCACCAAAAGCGGCAGGGCAATTTTATAAATTGTTTCTGCAAATTTGGACTTTATTTCAACCTTGTAATTTGCAAAAAAAATGCCAATTGCCATGTCTGCAAAACCGCGCAAAAAGCCGCCTAGCAAAAAAAGAAACTTAACGGGGTCTTGGGCTAAAGCAAGCTGTTTTGTTTCATTTATCATGTAGCAGAAAATGAAAACTGGAAAAAACAAAAATCAGGCGCAGTATGTCTATCCTGTAAAAGTAATTTCTGTTTTCCATTGTTTTTCCTTTTATGCGCAACGAAGCCCTCATGAAAAATGAGGGCTTCGTTGCGTTTGTTTTACGGATTAATATTTGTCACTTTTTTTGTACAGGCTGGCGTTGCTTGTGCGGTACTGCAAAGGCATCATTTCCGGAGACTGACCTTTGCCTTTTGGTGCGCGTCGTTCCTTGCGGTCAAAGTTGTCGCGGCTTCTGCCACCCTTGCCGTAACCCGGGCCGCGTCTGCCTTTTCCTTCGTGGTCATCAAAGCGGCGGTCAAAATCCCGGTCTCTGCCAAAACGTCTGCCGCCACGGTCTCCGCGGTCACGTTTGCGGCTAAAGCCTTCTTCGCCGCCCGATTTTGTATCTATGTGCATGTGCGGCAAAGATTTATCGTGTTTTGCCATATCAAGGGCACGCATTGCAACATCCGGCGGCAGGCTTGCCAGCGAGAAGTTTTCTGTTACTTCAATGCGGTCTACAAGGCGGCCAGGAATGCGCAGCAAGTCGCTGAAAAAGCGTGCAATTTCCGGGCGACCCATGCCGTCGCGGCGACCAAGGCCGATGTAAAGCCTGATTTGTTTTACGCTTGTATTGCCGCCGCCAATTTGAGAAACTTCGCCGTAACGTTTAGGATTCAGCTGCTGGCCAAAATTGTCTTCCAGTACAGCGGCAAGAACGGCTAACGGATCGTTGTTTTCGCAAAGCCTGCTGGCAAAGTCTACAAAGTCTTTGGAAGCCGCTTTTACAACCAAAGGTTTGTTTTCTGCCGGTGCAGTTTCGCCTGCGCTTTCAGTTTCGTTTTCAGCTGAAACTGCTTCGCCACCGAAGGCTCCTTCTGCTGATTCTTCGGTTTTTACAAATTTTTCGTAAAAAGCCGGTTTCTTTTCTTCCTGAATGTCCGCTGTTTCAGCGTTTTCTGCAACCGGTGCATTTTCGTTTTTCAAAATTTCTTCGTCCGGCAAGTCTTCTTCATCTTTTAAAAGGCCAAGGCTTTTTGCAGTTTCGTCAAACAGGCGTGCCTTTTTAACTTTCAAAACCTCGTTTACCGAAGGAATTTTTTCTTCTTTTAAGTTACCGCTGCTTACGCTGATTAAGTAACGCAGTTTTCTGCGTTCTTCCGGGCGTACCAAAGTGTAGGCTTTGCCTTTTGCGCCTGCACGGCCTGTGCGGCCAATGCGGTGAATGTATGTTGGACCGTCAAAAGGCATGGCGTAGTTTACAACGTGGCTTAAACCTGTAACGTCAATACCGCGGGCTGCAACGTCGGTAGCAACCAGAATGCGTGTTTTTTTGTTGCGGAACCGCAGGAGGATTTTTTCGCGCTGGGTTTGCGGAATGTCGCCGTGAAGGGCAACAGCCGCATAGCCGCGGTCATCCAGTGCTTTGGCAACCATGTCAGCATCGGATTTTGTCTGGGTAAAAATAAGGCCGTAAAAATCCGGTGCAATGTCAATAAGGCGTACAAGCGCGTTAATTTTTTCGCTTTCGCGTACAGTCCAGTAATACTGTTCGGTTAAAACAGGTTCTTCTGGGCGGGCTTCTTCTTCAATAATTTCGTAGTCGCCCATAAACTGGCCGGCAATTTTCAAAATTTCAGATGGCATTGTTGCCGAAAAAAGCAGAACGCGGCTGTTTGGGTTTGCCTGGGCAAAAATTGCTTCAATATCGTCAATAAAGCCCATGTCAAGCATTTCGTCGGCTTCATCAAGAATAAAATAGTCGATTTTGTCAATTTTCAGGCTGCCGCGTTCAAGGTGGTCCTGCACGCGTCCCGGTGTTCCAACTACAATTTCAACGCCGCTTCTAAGTTTTCTCAGCTGGTCGCCCATGCCGGCACCGCCGTAAACAGAAGCAATGCGCGGAAATTTGCCGCAGGCAAGGGATTCAACTTCCTTGCTAACCTGAAGGGCAAGTTCGCGGGTTGGCGTTAAAACCAGTGCCTGTACATTACCGTTGTCGCTGCGGATGTTCTGAACGAGTGGAATACCGAAAGCAGCAGTTTTTCCTGTGCCGGTACGTGCTTTTGCAATCATGTTGGCGTCGCCATTTAAAAGGCGAGGAATTGCGAGAGCCTGAATTGGTGACGGCTGTTCAAAACCCTTGGCTTTTACCGATTCAAGGGTTGCCTCGTCTAATCCGAGGTCTTCAAAAGAGATAGTTTCTTCCATGTCCATTCCTTTTGCATTTAGCTGTAATCGCAAAATTCATGAACCAGGTTTTTGGCACTGCCAGAATGTTTTGCAGTGCCTGCGCTGAAAAAGCCGTGAAGTTCACTTCTTTAACAGTGCTTTTAAAAGATGACGTTAAAAATTACAGTTTTAGCGCCGCCTTTTTTATACAGTAAATTAATTGGCGATTGTTCAGTAAAAATGCAAGTTTGCGCTTTAGTTTTTGGATTTTGGCAAACTTTTTGGTTTACCCTTAAAAAAGCGCATCTTGTGTGAAAACTGGTGTTGTTTTCACGCCTAAACTTTTTGCATTTGCAGAAAAGTTTATAAATACCGCTAAATTTTTTAGCAGTGCCTGCAAGCTTAAATCTTTGAAATTTCAAGGTTTAAAGCATTGCATTTTTAGCTGCCTGCAAAAATTGAAATTCTTAAAGGCGGCTTTTGCTGGTTTTTTTAATAAATTTTCAAAAAAACCGTTTTACGCTTGCTAAAAAGAATAAAATTTTTTTTGTCTTTATGGAAGTAGCTTTTTGCAGAAAATTACAATATTTGCAACAGTTTTCAAAGTTTTGCAAAAGTTCAGGCTTTGCTGAATGCCAAAGGTTTCTTAACATTGTAATTTTTTTTGCGGCATTAAAAATATTCGCAAGGTTGCTGCGTAAAATATGATACAATTTAAGAATGTCAGGTTCATTTTTTGCATTTGTGCGCTGTGTAAAAGCTTTAAGCGAATGCAATTTTAGCCTGCCAACTAAATAGCCGGAAATTCGAGTTTTAAAGTTTTGTCATCCCGAACTTGATAAACTGTCTTCTCAAACGATACATTGTCATTCCGAACTTGTTTCGGAATCTATGTCAGATGCTGAAATGAATTCAGCATGACTGATGTTGGGCGTAGCCGCCGAAGTCAAACAAGTTCAGCATGACAAAATTAACTGTATTTTGATAAAAACTTTTCTATTTTATCAATTTCTAAAAACCCGATATTGAGGCTAAATATGATTCTGGGAGATTTTATGGAAGCTTCTGACGTTTTTTTTACTGACATGCACGCAACAAGCGAAGTGAACCTGCTTAAAAAATTGCAGCTTTTAATGAAAAAAGCTGGTTTTGAAAAAATTGATTTTACGGACAAGTTCGTTGCTGTAAAAGTTCATTTTGGCGAACCGGGCAACCTGGCTTTTTTGCGCCCAAACTATGCGGCCACCGTGTGCGAATACATTAAGCGGCTGGGCGGCAAGCCATTTGTTACGGACTGCAACACTTTGTACGTTGGCGGCCGCAAAAACGGTCTTGACCATTTGGACAGTGCCTACAAAAACGGCTATAACCCATTTGTTACCGGCGTGCACACAATTATTGCCGACGGCATTAAAGGCAAGGACGAAGTTTTGGTGCCGCTGGAAGGCTGTACTTACGTAAAGGAAGCAAAAATTGGTGCTGCCATTATGGATGCGGACATTGTAATTTCCCTCAATCACTTTAAAGGCCACGAATCTGCCGGTTTTGGCGGTGCGCTGAAAAATCTTGGAATGGGATGCGGAAGCCGTGCCGGAAAAATGGAAATGCACTGTGCCGGAAAACCGGTAATTGAACAGAGTTTGTGTATTGGCTGCGGAAAATGTGCAAACATTTGTGCCCACGATGCACCGCAGATTGCCAATAAAAAAGCGCAGATTGATCAGGAAAAATGCGTTGGCTGCGGCCGCTGCATTGCCGTTTGTCCAAAAGACGCAGTTACGCCGCTTTTTGACGAAGCAAACGATGTGCTGAATTTTAAAATTGCTGAATATACAAAAGCCGTCGTTCAAAACCGTCCGAATTTCCACATAAATCTGGTAATTGACGTTTCTCCAAACTGCGACTGCCACGCCGAAAACGACATTCCGATTGTTCCGAATATTGGTATGTTTGCTTCCTTTGACCCGGTTGCCATTGATATGGCCTGCGCCGATGCTGTTAACCGCCAGAATGCAGTGCCTGGCAGCGCCCTTGATAAGGCGCACCGCTGCCACCACGACCACTTTACCGATGTTGCGCCTACAACCAACTGGCGAAGCCAGCTTGAACATGGCGAAAAAATCGGCATTGGTTCAACAAAATACAATTTGCACACAATGTAATTTGGTACGCCGTTTTTGGCGTATTTAGTCCGGTTGCCGCCGGTTGAAAAATAAAAAGCCTGCCGCCGTGAAAAAGCTTGAAAAATTTTTTCACGGTAGCAGGCTTTTTTGGCTTCATTTTTTATTTGTTTCAATTGAATGAAGCTGAAAAAAAATTGAATTTTAAAGGGCAAAGGGAAACTTAAAAAGTTTTCAATTTAATGGCTTCTACCGGGCAAATTTCGTGGCAGCAAAAACAGCGAATGCACTTGCTGCGGTTAATTACTACGTGCCTGCCTTTTTTGCTTTTGTCTTCCTTAAATTCAAGCACTTTTGCCGGGCATATTTCCATGCATTTTCCGCATCTTATGCATTTTTTCCTGCTAAAATAGGGTTTTTTAGAAAGAAAAAGTTTTGCCGCGCTGTCCAAAAATCCGGGCAGCATTTTACCCAAAGTGAGTGCAGAGTTTTCTGCGTGAACAGCCTTAAAATTAAGGTTTTTTATTTCGTCAAAGGCGCAGCCCGCAGTTTGTATTTCGTCCAAACTGTTAAGCCAGTACCTGCGTTCCAGGGCATCCTTCAAATTGGCAATTTCCATCGGGTCGTAACCCACCGCCGAAGAACATACGCAGTCCAGTGCCAGAATATTGTCGCTTGCAGCCATAAAGCCCAGATGAATCGGGTTACCGTTGCCAGGGCCGCCTGGACCTTCCATTCCGACGATTGCGTCCATAATTGCATATTGGGCGTTTGCCGCAAGGTTCAAATCGGTTAAAAAAGCTGCAAAATCCGGTTTTTCAGGGTAGGCGTAGTGAACGGCGGCCTTGTCCAGACCGACCATAAGGCCAAAAAGGTTTTTCATTGCGCCGGTGTAGCACATTAACTGGTGGCTTTTCAGCTTGCTTAAAGAAACGACTACGTCGGCCTGCAAAAAAGGCGTTGCAAAATCGAAGGATTTTTTTATTTTGCCGTTTTTGCATTCAATCCGGGCTTTTTCGCTAAAATCCAGCCATTCGCCGCCGTTCTGTTCAACAATCTGGTAAATGCCCGTGCCTTTTGCAGAAATTGTAGAATTTGCAATTGCCGGCGATTCTCCGACAATTACCCGTTTTGCACCAAGTTCCGCAAAAGCTTTTACCGCAGCACCAACAACAACCGGGTGGGTGCAAACTGCCGCGTCCGGGTTTTTTACCAGCAGAATGTTTGGTTTTAAAAGAACGGTTTTGCCTTTTACGTCCGGGGGCGGCACCAAAGCCATAAGCTGTTTAATAGAAGAAAAAACGGCTTCAAAATCGTATGTTGAGCATTTTTGCAGAGCAACTGTTTTGGTCATGCATCCTCCCGGCGTTTTCAGCATTTTCATTTTACATCATAAAATGCTGAAACACTGTAAAAAACTTGCTTATTTTTAAACTTTTTCACTAAAAATCTCTAAAACCTCCACATGCTTTCTTATTATAAAAAACCATTTGCGCGTAAAAAATGCTGGCTAAAATTGAAATACAAAAATGTTGACATCTAAAAGTTTCTTGTCGATAATTTTTATATGGCAACTTCATCACAGAAATCTAACAACAGCGGTGGCGGATTTTTTGCCGCACTTTTTGGTTCTAACGACCCGGAAGCAAAGAAAAAACGCGCTTTACGCCTGCTGGCCAAAGACATTAGCAAGTCGCGATACAAATTTTATAAAACTTCCACAAATCAGGTTTTACCAAGCCTTGCAAAATTTTTTTACGAAATTTACAAAGTAATTGCCCCGTCGCAGGCAATTTTTCAGAACAAACAGTCGCTTCAGACATTAAAAACGGCAATCATAAACTATTCGCTTTCGGAAAACCAGCAGAAGTGCTTGGAAAGTCTTAGCGAAGAAGCCCTGTACGAGGCTGCAAAAACTTTAAGCGTTGCAGACCTTAACAAGCGCGTAAAAAAAGACCTGAGCGATTTTACCAATGAGTTTGACAGCCAGCGGATGGGAACGATTGATGCACTTTTTTCAATGACTACCGCGTTTGTTACCTTCTGCACTTTCGATTTTTTCATGTTTCTTAAAAAATTTGACCCTACTTTTCAGGAACGGGATTTTAAAAAGACACCGAATTTTCAGACAATCAGGGCGGATTTTGTAACTGAAGATTTGAAGGATTTTATAATTGTTGCATGGCCGCTGCAAAGCAAGGAAGCCTGGGGTAAAATGCTGGAATTCCTGAAAGATTACAAGCAGATTGAAACCATTCAGCTGAATCCGTGGTCGCGCGTGGTTAACCGCATCAGCGATTTGCGAAGTTCCAGAATAATTGAAATGATTATCGCTTATTCGGCTTCCAAACCGGAATATGAGCCTGTAATAAAGATTACCAAGGAAAAAATTGTAGACGCTTACATTGATAAAGTACGTTCGCAGGCAGAAGGCGTTCTGCGCAAAATTGAAAAAGAGAAGGCATCGAATAAATCTGACCAGCTTTTGAAGAGCATTTTTGGCAAGACGGATATAAAATCACTTAAAAGCTACACGGAAACTTCAAATGAGTACCTTTCAAAAAGGTCGCTGCCGCTGTTTAAGTTTTGTGCTCCTGCAAATTACTTAAAGGCTTTTTTGATGGATTACTTTAAGAAGGACGTGCGTGAAGTTGCCGATTTAGTGCTTATCCGCGGCAAATGGGCAAACATTGAACAGTCTCAGCAAATGTCTGACGCTTTTCATAATCTTATGGAACTTGGTACTAAAATTGTTACCATGGACGAAGTTGCCGGCGAATATATTGCAAGCGGCAACAAAAGCAAAAATCTGATTGGCGGTAAAGACATTAACACCGAAGCCCGTTATTTAATAACCCAGGGGGCCCAGAATATTGTAGTGTTTGCCAAATTTCTTAAACTGCTTATTGAAGATTACGACCGCCCGAAACCGGAAGTAATGGGAAACTGGAAAGAAATTGAACATGCCGCAGACCAGAATGTTAAAAAACTTATGGTAACGGTTTACAAGCAGCTTTTCAATTTTGTTTCCCTACTTCAGCTTTACATGGGGTCAAGCAAGGCCGTTTAATTTATTTTTTGCCGCAAACACGGCATACGCAAATTAAACAAACAAAAAAGAGGGTACAAATTATACTTTTTCGCCGCTTGGTGCATAAACGTATAATTTGTACCCTCTTTTTTGCGTTTTATTGCAGAAAAAAAACGCTGAGCAAGACTTAGATTTTCAGCGTGCCTTAACTCAGCGTATTATATTGTTAATTTTTCAGTTAGAAAGCAATAACAACTTCGCCGTTTGGATAGCGGCTCTGTACCCAGTTTTTAACCTTGTCGCTCTGCAGGGCTTTTACCAAAGCTGCAATTTTTGCATCGTTTTCTTTTCCTGCTTTAACGGCAATAATGTTTACGTAAGGCGAATCTTTACCTTCAACAAAAAGACCGTCGCGTGTTGCAACCAGGCCAGCCGGAATAGCGTAATTGCCGTTGATAACAGCCAGATCAACATCGCTTAAAACACGTGGAAGTGACGCAGCTTCAATTTCTACGAATTTCAGTTTTTTGCTGTTAGAAACAACGTCAAGCGGAGTTGCTGTTAAACCGGCATCGGCTTTAAGTGTAATTAACCCGGCAGACTGCAAAAGCAGAAGGGCGCGACCTTCGTTTGTAGGATCATTAGGAATTGCAACTGTTGCTCCGTCGGCAATTGCAGCAAGATTTTTTACTTTTTTAGAGTAAAGGGCAATTGGTTCAATGTGAATGCCGCCGGCGTTTACAAGGTGGTAATTGCGTTCTTCGTTAAATGAATCCATGTAAGGAATGTGCTGGAAGAAGTTTGCATCAATTTCGCCGCTTTCTACAGAAACGTTTGGTGTAACGTAATCGGTAAATTCAACAACTTTCAGTGTAATTCCCTGTGCAGCAAGATCTTCTGCAACAAGGTTCAGCATTTCTGCGTGTGGTTCCGGGGTTGCGCCAACTGTCAAAACTGAAGAGTCGGCATCTTTTTTGCCGCCGGCAAAAGCAAGTGAAAGTGAAAGAAGTGCAACAAGTGCAGTAGTTAATGTTCTTTTCATCTGTTTTCTCCTAAATTGTAAAAAAGTTTTGCATTCTGTGTAGTTCTTTGCAAAATCTGTGAAAACTTTAATAAAAATTCTCAAATGTGTCCAATATTTCTTTTTTATAGGCGGTTATAGCTTTTTGTTATAACAAAACAGAAAAGATATAAAATATTAGCTTTACTGCCGAGATAAAAAAAGTGAAAAAGCAGCCTTTCGGCAGCCTTATGGCATCTGATTTGTTGTTTCAAAATAGATTCTGAAATAAATTCGGAATGACAGAAATTTGAGAATTACAAAACCTTAAAACTTTAACATTTTATATCTAGCCTGTTATGCTTTAAAAAACAAACGGCACAGAAAACATTCTGCACCGTTCTATTTTTCAATTTAATGTTTAGTCTAATTTAGAGTTTTATATAATACAAAAGGCCAAACAACATCTGTTTAATTGTGGTAAAAATAGCCGTAGACAGGCACGGACACGAAAAAAATACGCCGTGCGCATGCACAAGTCTTTTTTGTGGCAGGGACTGTCAAAAGGCTTTTTGCTACATTTTATATAAACTCGACATTCGGCTTATTTGTTTTTTTAGCGTTTGGCCATAAGCCTGTTGGCTATTTTGGTGCCAATAAGCTGAATTATTTCAACGAGAACCAGAATGACGATTACTGCCCAAAACATTATGTCGCTGCGGAAACGCTGGTAACCGTAGCGGATGGCAAGGTCTCCCAGGCCGCCGCCGCCAATAGCGCCAGCCATTGCCGAATAACCGATTAAGTTGATGACAGTAAGCGTTATGCCGGAAACCAGCGACGGCAAACTTTCAGGAATCAGCACTTTTACGATAATCTGCCAGTTGGTAGACCCCATAGCCCGGGCAGCCTGAATAAGCCCCTGATCAACTTCCTTAAGGGCGGTTTCTATAATGCGTGCAACGAAAGGAGCCGCGGCAATGCTTAGCGGTACGATTGTTGCCGTCGTTCCAATGCTTGTTCCTACAAGAATGCGCGAAAGCGGAAAAAGCAGAATCATCAGAATGATGAATGGAAACGAGCGTAGGACGTTTACGATGCGGCTTAAAACCTGATTAAGCACCGGTTTTGGCGTAATGCCTGTGAGCGGGTCTGTAACGCACAGAAGAATTCCCAAAGGAAACCCCAGAACAAGTGAAAAAATGGTAGAAAGAAAAACCATCTGCAAAGTTTGCAGCGAAGCAGTGCCGACAAGACTAACAATCTGAGAAACGTTCATTTATTCAACCTCCACAACAATGCCTCTGGCCTTAAGGCTTTGAATGGCTCTTACCACGCTGTCGGCAGAACCGGTAATGTCTGTTACCAGCGTACCGATGCTGGTTTGCTGCAGGTTCTGTATTCCGCCTGCACGGATGTTAAAGTCAACGTTGCATTCACGGCTAACCTGGCTTAAAACAGCTTCGCCGGTTTTTGCACCTTCAAAACGCAAAGTGTACTTGCCGCCTTCGTTAGACCAGCGCACGATGCTGGCATTATTCCGGGCTGTACTGTTTGGTGCAAGGTGTGCCAGAAAATCCTTGCTTACGTCCGACTGAGGGTGGCTGAAAATTCTTTCAACGCTGCCCTGTTCTACAACCTTGCCTTTGTCTAAAACCGCAACTTCGGTACATGCATCGCGCACAACCTCCATCTGGTGGGTAATCATTACAACTGAAAGGTTCATTTTCTGCTGAATTTGCTTGATAAGCGAAAGAATTGAACGGGTTGTCTGCGGGTCAAGGGCAGAAGTTGCTTCATCGCAAAAAAGAATGTCCGGCTTGGTAGCCAGCGCACGGGCAATTGCAATGCGCTGCTTTTGGCCGCCGGAAAGCGTACTTACGGCAGCACCGCCGCGGTTTTCCAAATCAACAAGGGCAAGCATTTCTTCAACCCGGTCTTTAATAACATTTTTCGGCGTGCCGCAAATTTCCAAAGGGTAGGCAATGTTTTTTGCTGCAGAACGCGAACTGAAAAGGTTGAAATTCTGAAAAATCATTCCTGTGCGGCGGCGGCGCTGAATGAGGGCATTTTTAGAAAGGTTGTCTACCCGTTCGCCGTCGTACAAAACTGCGCCGCTGTCCGGCTGTTCCAGCAAACTGATAAGCCGCACCAGCGAAGATTTTCCGGCGCCGCTTTTGCCGATAATTCCGTAAATTATGTTGGAAGGAATGTCTAATGATACGTTGTCGACGGCACAAATGCTGCCGGCATTTGACTGGTAAGTTTTTTGGAGATTTTCCAGCTGAATGCGCATATAAACTCCGTTAAAATTAAATTGAATCGTGTATTTTTAGCTGCATTTTGAACTTAAAAGCATCAGGAAAATTCAGAACTTTTTTTTGATTTTTCCTGATGCTTTTACGAAGCTAAAAAAAGCGTAACTGAATACAGCTTAGGCAAATTTTAATGCTTTTGCAAGGCGGTTAAAACGGTTCTTCCGTAAACATATAGCCAACCTGGCGTACCGTTTTTATGTATCCTTCAGGCTTGCTTTCGCATTTCAGCTTTTCGCGCAGCCACGAAAGGTGGGTGTAAATTGTACGCAGCCCAACGGAAATATCGTACTGCCACAGCCTGTCCAGAAGTTCGTCCTTTTTAACGGCAACGTCCTTGTGGGCAATTAGGTACGCCAAAAGCCGGAATTCCTGATGAGTCAGCGTAACCGGTTTTCCGTTCAGGGTGAGTGAAAACTGCTGGTAATTTATTGTAAAGTCGCCAAAAGTGAAGGGCGGCAAAGCGCTGAAAGTTTTGTCAATTTCGTCTTTTTTTACCGGCGGATTTTTTAAAAGCTTGCCTGTGCGCAGGTGAGCCTTTACGCGTGCCAGAAATTCTTCGTGGTTGTAAGGCTTGCACAGATAGTCGTTTGCGCCACTTTTTAAGCCGTGAACGCGCCATTTTACCGCCCGTTTGTCGCTTACAAACATGAACGGAGTAATTTTGTTTCCAAGTGTGCGGCGCAAAAATCGTACCAGATAAAAGCCGGTGTGGTCGTTAAAGGCGGTTTCGCTAATTATCATCGAACATTCGTTTTTTTGCAGCCATTCGCAGGCACTGGTTACGTTTTTTAAGTGTACGGTTGGCACAGAATTTTGTTGCAGCAAATTTACTGCGGCGGTATCTTGTGAATCGACAATTAAAATGGGTAGCATTTTTTTAGTGTAGCATAAGTCTTTTATTTTTTTAAGAATATCAAACAGAAAAATATTGTAAAAATGAAAATTGCAAAAAAAAGTAAAAAAACTGAAAAAGTGAACGGCGAAAAAAACGCCCGACAAAAATGCCGGACGGATTATTTTTGAAGGCTGTAGCTTTTATTTTGTTCTAGGTTCAATTTCGAGTTTTCTATAAAGGGTCAAAAGGCATCTATATAATTGTGATAAAAACAGCCGCAGACAGGTACGGACACGAAAAAAATACGCCGTGCGCATGCATAAGTCTTTTTTTTGTGGCAGGGACTGTTGAAAGGCTGGTTTTAAACATTTCATATAAACTCGACATTCGGCCTTTTAATTTATTCTAAAAAAAGCCTTTGGTTTTTACTTTTTTTACTGAATGAATTTAAAGGAATTGAATGCGGATTTGTAGCTTTTAGCCGGTGCGGTAAGGGTTTTCAGGTCGTTGGTTAAAAATGCGCGCATTACAAAACCCTGCCCCTGCCGGTAAAAAAAATGCAGCTGCACGTATGCAAAGCCTTTGGCGTATGCCGATTTTGGCAGCTGCAAAAAACAGCTGTACCCCAAATCTGCACCAAAGTTTTTTTTAACGTCGGCGGCGTTTAAAGCGGTTATTTCAGCCATGGTAATGTTTCTGCCTGCCACCAGACTGGCGCAGTTAAGCATGTAAAGCATGTATTCGCCGGTGGTGTTTTTTTTGCCTGTGCCAATTTCGGCAAAAAGCGTATACCAAACTTCGTATTTGCCCTTTTCGGCAACGTAAGCACGGTGCACCGGCAGTTCTGCGCCTTTTCTGGTAGGAAAAACCTGCGCCATTTCCCTGCACGGCATGTAATTTATGCTGAATCTGTCTAAAGCCGTTACCGGCCTGAAATGCGCGCCGAAAGGAATAGCCTGAGCATTTGCTTTGACCAAACAGAAAGCAAATAAAAAGAGCAAGACACTTGTTTTAATTTTCAATTTACTGCTCATTTTTTAAGTTTTTCTTTTACGTTTCCCGCGTCCTGCAACGCAAACAGCCCGGCCACTTTTTATTCTTTTACCAGAAAAGTTCCTGATTATCGAAAAAGCTGAAAGAATGGTAAACAAAGACAAAATCGTCAGTCGGTTCAGTAAAAACAGATTCGTCGTTGGTTAAAATCGTGCGCATTACAATGCCCTGACCGGCCTTGCAGAAAAAATCAATCATCATGTAATCGTATTTTCCGGCATAAGTAGAATTAGGCTCCGTAACAAAGCAGGTATGGCCAAAATCGCCGTTAAAACCTTCTGCAATGTCCTTGTCTTCAAAAGCCTTAAATGCGCTTACAGGCAGCTTGCGCCCGGCCGCCATTGCAGAATATTCCATCACAATCGAAAGATATTCCATTTTGCGTGTTGCGCTGCTGGAACCCGTGTCTTCAAAAAGTGTAAAGCGTTCTTCGTAAAGCCCGTTTTCGGCAGTAAAAGCCTGCACAACCGGCACGCCGCCAGTACGGCGCACGCTGGTTTCTTTCATGCAGTCGTATTGAATGAAAGCAACGTCAAAATTGCTTGAAGTGGTTACAGGTTCGTAATGCACGTTAAACTGCTTAATTTCTGCAAAAATAAAGGAAGCGGCAAAAATGCCGCACAAAATTGCCGTAAATTTCTTCATTAAAAGTTCCTTCAATGTAAAAGTTATTATAATTTTCGGTAAAAATGCAGTATTTTTGCACAAAAACAAAAAAATGGGTTAAAATTGAAAAGTGAATCTTCCTGCGGAAATTCACCTGAAAATTTTTGCAAATAAAAATTCTGTAAAAAATTAAAAATCGAAAACGTAAATAAAAAAAGTGAAAAAAACTTAGCTTTAAGGAAAACTTTTAACCCCATGATTGTTTGTCTTTATCTTTCACTTTTTGTCATTTCCCTGACAATGGTTTCCGTGCTGTGCTTAACCCGCAAAAAAATTGATTACATTTACATGCTGGTTTTTGTAAGCATAACTGTTTCCAACGGTGCCTATTATGCACTTTCCATTGCAAAAAATCTGGAAGTTGCAATTCTTGCCCTTAAATTTGCCTATTTTGGCGGAATTTTGTGCCGTTATTTTTCGCTTGTGTCCAGTGCGCAAATACTTAAGGTTGAAGTAAACAAGATTTTCAGAATTGTCCTGCTGCTTTTTTCTCTTTTCAACATTGCGCTCTGCTTTTCAATTGGCCGCAACGACATTTTCTATGCAAGTACCAGCATCGCTACTTATCAAAATTCAACCTACATCATAAAAGAATACGGGCCGATGCACCTTTCCTATTCAATTCTGATTGGTGTTTTTGACCTTTCCCTTGCAGCCGTCGTATTGTACGCCGTTCACAAACCGCGTGATTTTTCACACAAAAATGCAATGATTGTGTTCCTTATGCTTTTGAACTATTACGTTTTTTACACGCTGGAACGCAGGCTGGGCTGGCGCGTTGAAATTCTTCCAATAGTTTTTCTGGTTGACGAGATTGTCTTTATCCTTCTTTTTAAGCGAAGCGAAGTTTACGACCTGGACCTTATTGCAAATGCAAGCGAAAACAAGGTTGAAAAAAATGCCTATATTGTTTTTGACAGAAAATGCCGCTATCTGGGCTGCAATCAGGTTGCAAAGCAGATTTTCCCCGAACTGAAGGAATACAAGATTGATAGAAAAATTCTTGAAACCGAAACTGCGCTGGACAGGGAAGTTTTATCCTGGCTTAATGAATATTCCATGGCGGAAGAAGTGTCGCTGCGCCTTTTGCCGCCGCCGCGCACAATTGTAATTAACAGGGTAATTTACAAGTGCAAGCTGCACTTTATCTGCAAAAAGCGCAACGATGCATTGATTGGCTATTATTTTGAAATTTCGGATTACAGCAAGGAAAAGGCTGACCGTGAAGCACTGGTTGATTACAACGATTTGCTGAAACAGGAAGTTAGTGCCAAAACTGCTTATTTGCAGGATGTTCAGAAAAATATGCTGATTGCCGTAATTGATGCGGCAGAAAACCGTGACGGCATTGACGGCGAGCACATAAAGCGTACAAGTGCGGCTTACGAAGTTTTCCTTAAAGAACTTATAAAGCATCCCGGCATTGTTCAAATTAGCGACAGTTTTGCCGATTCCCTTTCGCGTGCTTCAGTTTATTACGATTACGGCAAGATTTTTGTTGAAAAATCAATTATTCACAAAAAGGAAAAGCTTACCACTGAAGAAATGCAGGAAATGAAACGCCATTCGGTTTACGGTTCTGAAGCCGTAACCAGAATGCTGGACACTGTGGAAAACCGCACCTTGCGGATTGTTGCAAAAAACATGACGCTTTATCACCACGAATGGTGGAACGGAACCGGCTATCCTGAAGGCTTGCGCGGCAGCGACATTCCGCTTGAAGCCAGAACAATGGCTTTTATCGATGTTCTTGACGCGCTGGTTGCTCCGCGCTGCTATAAAAGTCCCGTTGAATTTGATGCGGCAATTGAAATTATAAAAAATGCCAGCGGCACTCAGTTTGACCCGATTTTAAGCAGGCTGTTTATGGAATGTGTTCCGGCACTAAAGGAACTTTACGGCACGTTTAATATTGAAGGTTTGTAAAATATTAAAACCGGCAGACCTTTTATATGAAATGTCCCAAAAACAGCCTTTCGACAGTCCCAGCCTCGAAAAAAAGACTTGTGCTGCGCACGGCGTATTTTTTTTCGTGTCTGTGCCTGTCTGCGGCTGTTTTATCACATTTGAACTAATAGATGTCTTTTTGCCTTTTATATAAACCTCGAAAATCACCTAGTAAAAATGCGTATTTTGAATGCTGCGCTTTACGGTACGGTGCTGGTTTTACAGCAGTTTTGCCGTCTGGTCAAACAGTTTCTGGCTTAGGGTAGAACCTTTTTGCCCGACAACCACGCTGGCAATTAAATTGCCCCGTTTTACCGCTTCAAAAAGGCTAAAACCCTGCTTTAAGCTTGCAATAACCGTGCCGCAGTGGCTGTCTCCCGCGCCGGTGGTGTCCGTAACCTTGTCGTTGGGCACGGCAGCAATCATCTGGCCTGTTTTTAGCGTGCCGTCGTATGCGTAGGCGCCGGTTTTTCCGCAGGTAATAATTACAGAATTTTCGGTTTGTTCAAAAAGTGCTTGGGCTGCCTGTTCAACGGTTTTGCAGTCTGAAAAGGTAAGGGCTTCGTCATCGTTTAAGTGAAGGATTGGTTTAAGTGCAAAAATGTGCTGTAAAAGCTGCCGGTTTATGCTGCAAATGCGCGGACCGGGTGCAAAAAACAGGCAGATTCCTTCGTTTTCCGGCTGGCTTTTTAATTCTTCCAAAAAACTTACAATTTTTTCGCCGTCGCTGTCTTCAATTTCTAGGCCGCAAAAATAAATGCCGTCAACACAGGAAAAATCAATGTCCTTAAACCATTCTTTATTGAATTTATATTCTGCGCCGTGCTGGCACAAAAAGGTGCGCCGGCCGTTTGGTTCAACAATGCAATAGCAGCAGCCGTTGGGCATGTCCGTGTTCTGTACAAATGGCGTAATTTTTAAATTTTCAAAATGCTGCCGCACAAAATTGCCGTAAATGCCCGTGCCAACCGGTGAACAAAGGGTGTGTGCCAGCCCAAACTGGCGCAAAATTGTTGACGCATTGTACGCGCAGCCGCCAACTGCCATGGTCTGTTCATTTATGTTTTCGTCGTGACCGGGCCGGGGCATGCTGTTTACGTTTAAAATTACATCTACACAGGTTGAACCGATAAAAAGTGTCTGTTTCTGGCGCATGTTTTTATTCTATAAAATGTGCAAAGTTTTAACTAGTGCAGTTCTTTTCTTGAAATAATCAACTATCAGGCCGAAAGTTTTGAAAAAGCATTTTATATGTTGAAAATGAAAGTATTTGTCATTAAAATGAGGCTTAAACACAAAGACCGAATTGTCATGAAAAATGGCTGTTTTTTAGTTTTGAAGGAGAATTTATGAAAAACACAAAATCAATTATTGTTTTTGCTTTATTGGCAATTTTTGCAGCAGCAGTTTTCACTGGCTGTAAAAGCACCGTACCGGTTTCTGCTTCTACGGCTTTCCCGGAAAACTGTACAATTTTAGGCCGCGTTACAATTACAACAGACGTTCAGAAATCTGGCTATATAAAACTGCTTGAAGCAGCCAAACAGCAGTATCCCGGCTGTGATGACGTAGTAAACATTATTGTTGATGCAGAAAGAGGAATTTTTAAAAGTTCATTCACAATGTCTGGCATTGCAATTAAATTCAACAAATAGCCCGAATGTCGAGTTTGGAAAATTAAAACAAACGTAAAAGTTCCCGATTCGTTCTGAGTCGGGAACTTTTTTTAATTCTTCAGTGTGTTTTCTGCTTCAATTCATTTAAAAAAATCAAAAAGAACTTTTGCAAACAAAATTGAAAGAACCAGAATTATTGTTGGGCGCACAATTTTACTGCCGTTTTTCAGCATAAGGGTTACGCCAATATAGCCGCCTGCCATGTTAAAAACTGCGCCGGCAAGCCCAAGCCAAACCAAAACCTGCCCGTTAAGCCAGAACACGGTTAGCGCCGTAATATTGGTGGTTAAATTTATTACTTTTGCCAGCGCGTTGGAATTTGTAACCGTTAGTTTTGCAAAAACCGTAAAGGCAATTATTAAAAAAGTTCCTGTTCCTGGTCCGTAAAAACCATCGTAAATGCCAATTACAAATGCAGCAATGCAAACCACGGCAAAAGTGCGCCTGCTGTTAATGTCGCCGGTTGCGTTTTGGTCGCTGAAAAGTTTTTTGTTTAGCACCACAAAGGCGCAAATGGGTAAAAGTGCAATTATGCAAAAATAAAGTATTTTTTCGTTTACAAAAAGCGAAAGTTTTGCACCAATAGCTGCGCCCAAAAAAGCCATTAGAACGGAAGGAACTGCCAGCTTAAAATTGACCATTTTATTTTTCAGCAGTTTAAATGTTACAAGGCTTGTGCCGCACGCCGAAGAAAGTTTGTTGGTGGCAATTGCCGTATGCGGCGGCAAACCTGCAAACAAATATGCTGGCAGCGAAATTAAGCCGCCTCCACCGCCAATTGCGTCTATAAAGCCTGCCAGAAACAAAAGCGGGCAAATAATTAGGTAAGTTTGAAAAGTTATTGTCATGTTTTAATTTTCGGCATTTTGCAAAAATTAGGTAAAAACTGAATGATTTGCCGGCTGTAACTTGTTGCAGCAAAAACTTAAAAACGCAGTAACAGGTTACCATTAACCCGAAATGCTTTATTTTTTCAAAAAACATTGAACAGCCCGAAAATCGGGTTTTAAAATTTGGTCATTCTGAACGGCAAGCTGTCATTCCGAACTTGTTTCGGAATCCACGTCAGTTACTGAATTTGCTGACTTTGGGCGGATAAGATTTTTCATCAGCAAAAAATTTTTAAAAAATTGGGCATGGTAAAACATTGGGCGCGCCGCATTTTTACTTTTCTTCAATATTTAAGGCTTTTTCAATTTCTTTGCGCGTAATAAAAGCCCATTGGCCTTGCAGCAGGCTGGCAGGCATGGTCAAACTGCCAATATGGGTACGCTGCAAATCAATTACCGTGTTATTTAATGTTTCAAACATGCGGCGCACCTGATGAAATTTGCCTTCGCTTATGGTAACGATGCACCGGCTGGCTTCTGTAAATTCAATTTGCGCCGGCATGGTTGTAAAAGCCGGTGCTTTTTTTTGTGCCTCAAGGCTTATTCCGGCCAAAAAACGGGCGGCGTATTCTGCCTGCTTAACAGGCGAACATGTATTTTGAAGCGTAACTTTGTATTTTTTGGGCAAATGGCTTTGCGGCGCAATGAAAAAATTGGACAAAGCGCCGTTTGTGGTTAAAAATACTAGTCCGCGGCTTTGTTCGTCCAGGCGGCCGGCAACGTGCAGGTGCCTAAAAAGCGGATGATTTTGCACCTGTTCAGGCAAAAGGCTGAAAACCGGCGTGTGGCTGTCGCTGGTGCGGGAACAGACCACGCCGACGGGTTTGTTAATTAGAATGTACAGATGGGGCGGAAGTTTAATTTGGGTGCCGTCTACCAGCAGAATGTTTTTGTCGTTGTCAAAACCTGTGGCGCGGCAGTTTACTGTTTTGCGGTTTTGTCCGCTTATAATTTCAACCTGATGATTTTTAATGAACGCCTTAAAACTTCTGTTGGAACAGATTCCGGCGCGTTCCAAAATATGGTCAACGGGTTCTAAAAACGGGTTAAAAACTTGCTGTGTTTTGGTCATAAAAATTGGCTGCCGGTTTGAGCCGGTTTTGCGTAAAATAATACACATAATATAGAAAAGAATTGAAAAATTCAATTTTTGGCAAAAAAAACGGGTTTGCTGAAAGAAAGTGCAAAACGGGCAAAAAGTGCTGGCGGTGCAATCTTGCTAATTCTTATTTATCGAAATAAACTGGTTGTTGCGGCCGGTTTAGGAACGCGTAATTTTTTTTTTAAAACGGATGTACCAATGCCGCACATAATTACAGGAATTCTTGCCCACGTTGATGCCGGAAAAACCACACTTTCCGAAGCACTGCTTTATCAGTGCGGCGCAATCCGTTCCCTTGGGCGCGTCGATTCTAAAAATGCCTTTCTTGATACCAATTCAATTGAACGCGAACGCGGAATTACCATTTTTGCCAAGCAGGCAATTTTAAACGATTCAATTACCCTTATAGACACCCCCGGCCATGTGGATTTTTCTGCGGAAATGGAACGGACGCTTTCGGTGCTGGATGCGGCGATTCTTCTGATAAACGCTTCGGACGGAATACAGTCGCACACGAAAACCCTTTGGAAACTGATTACTGGGCACAAAATACCGGCCGTAATTTTTGTGAACAAAATGGATATGCCCGACACCGATAAAAACGCCCTTTTAAAAGAGCTTAAAACTCATTTTTCCGACGGCGTAACTGATTTCAGTAAGGAAAATCTGTTTTCGCCCGGCTTTTATGAAGAAGTGGCAGGAACGGACGAAGTTCTGCTGGAAAAATACCTTGAAGGCGAAGAAATTTCACGGCGCGAAATTGCAAACTTAATAGAAGAAAACAAGATTTTTCCCTGTGTTTTTGGTTCGGCACTAAAACTGAATGGCGTTGACGAGCTGATTTCCGTTCTTGGCGATTTTTTTACCAGCAAAAAGTACCCGGATGATTTTGGCTGCGTTGTCTACAAAATTTCAAAAGACAAATCGGGCAACAGGCTTTCTCATTTAAAAGTAACTGGCGGCACGCTGAAAGTGAAAGAAGCCCTGGAAGATGAAAAAGTAAACGAAATCCGGCTTTATTCCGGCGAAAAATATGAAAGCGTAAAGGAAATTTGTGCAGGCGAAGTTTGCGCGGTATCCGGCTTAAAAAATTCTTTTGCAGGAAAAACCTACGGGGCTGCCAGACCCGTGCCCAATCCTCAAATTGAAAGCGCCCTTATTTATTCCGTAATTCCGCCCAAAGGAATTGACGTTCCCCAAATGCTTCGCATTCTGCGCGAACTTGAAGAAGAATTGCCTGAACTGAAGGTTCAGTTTAACGAGGCCACGGACGAAATAAACCTGATGCTGATGGGCGAAGTGCAGACTGAAGTTGTAAAGGAACTTTTAAGCGAGCGGTACCAGATTAGTGCTGGTTTTGGTGAAGGAAAAATTGCATACAAAGAAACGATTCTGGAACCTGTGGTGGGCGTTGGCCATTATGAACCCTTGCGGCATTATGCAGAAGTTCACTTGCAGCTTTCGCCATTGCCACGGGGCAGCGGCATGCAATTTATTAGCCGCCTTTCTGTTGATGAACTTGATACCAACTGGCAGCGTCTTATAATGACTCATCTTAAGGAAAAGCCGCATTTGGGCGTGCTTACCAAAAGCCCGATTACCGATATTGAAATTCGCGTGCTTGCCGGGCGTGCGCACCTTAAACATACCGAAGGCGGCGATTTCAGGCAGTCTACTTACCGGGCAATTCGCCACGCACTTATGTATTCAAAATCCGTGCTGCTTGAACCGGTGTACGATTACGAAATTGTTGTGCCGGAAAACTGCACGGGGCGCGTTATGAGCGACGTTGACAGAATGCATGGCAGCTGCACGCTTGCAGAAACCAAGGCCGGTTTTTCAATTTTAACAGGCCGCTGCCCGGTTGCCACCATGAAAAACTACATTAACGAAGTTCGTTCTTACACAAAAGGGCAGGGTGTGCTTACTGCCACGGTTGCCGGCTACGAACGCTGCCACAACGAAAGCGAAGTTATTGCCCGAACTGGCTATAATCCTGCTGCCGATTTGGAAAATCCGGCTTCAAGCGTGTTCTGTTCCCATGGTGCAGGTTTTGTTGTTGAATGGGACAAAGTGAACGATTTTAAGCACATTAAATAGCCCGAATGAGTGTTTTGTAATATTAACCTGATAATTGCCGGATGATTTTTTTTGTAAAGAAAAATGGCAGCTGGTAGGCGTGGTGAAGGGTGGTGCATTGAAAAGATTTGGTATGAAAACGGTTTGAATTTGAAAAACAGATTCAATATAATTCGTTGTTTGTTTTGTAAATACAGGTTCAATTTCGATTTTTGTTTTACGCTTTAATTGGCATTTAACCTTATTAAAAATAAAATTACGCATGGAGGATTATTTAAAATTATGTCTAGCTTACAGGCTTCAAAACTTACTGCAATGCAGGCTTTCATGGCAGAAAATTCTGTAAAACCGCAAAACCAGAACAACCCGATTATGGCGCACAAATTCGGCGCAGACCCGGCGGTTCTTGTTTATAATGATACGGTTTACGTTTATGCCACCAATGACATGCAGCAGGTTGAATTTAACGGCGGCAAGGAAGAAAACCGCTACAACAAAATTACGTCTTTAACGCTTTTTTCTTCAAAAGATTTGGTTAACTGGACGGATTTGGGTGTTATTCACGTGGCAGGCAGCAACGGCGGCCAGGGCGATGCAAAATGGGCAAACAATTCCTGGGCACCAGCCATTGCCTGCAAAAAAATAAACGGAAAGGACAAGTTCTTTTTGTATTTTGCTGACAGCGGAAACGGAATTGGCGTTGTTACTGCCGATTCGCCGGAAGGCCCGTTTGTTGACCCGATTAAAAAAGCCTTAATTTCCCGCGACGTGCCGACCTGCCGGGAAATAAACTGGCTTTTTGACCCAGCCGTAATTGTAGACGACGACGGTAAAGGCTATCTGTACTTTGGCGGCGGTCACGACCCGGAAAAATACGAACACCCAAAAACGGCAAGATGCGTTGCCCTTGGCGACGACATGATTAGCATTGTCGGTACGCCGCAGCTTATAGATGCGCCTTTCCTTTTTGAAGATTCAGGAATCCACAAAATGGGAAAAACCTACTATTATACCTACTGTTCCAATTTTGCAGACCGTACGCCTTCCTGCGACAAAGACAAAATGCCAACCGGCGTAATCTGCTACATGACTTCGGAAAATCCTCTTGGCCCTTTTGAATACAAAGGCTACACACTGGAAAATCCGGGAACATATTTTGGTCCGGGCGGAAACAACCATCACTGGATTTTCAATTTTAAAAACCAGTGGTACATTGCGTACCATGCCCAGACGCTGGAAAAAACAGTAAACCTTGAAAAAACCGGTTACCGTTCCGTGTTCCTTACGGAATTTGAAGTAAATGCCGACGGCAGTTTTCCAGTGCAGAATGCCACACTTGAAGGCGTAAAACAGGTTGGCACTTTTAACCCGTACCAGACAATTCCTGCAGCAACCTTCCATTCCTGCCGTAATGTTGCCGTTTCTTACGGCCAGACAATTGTTTCGGTAAAAGACGGTGCTTATGTTTGCATAAAAGGCGTTAATTTTGCCAGCGGCGCAGCAAAAATTGAATTGAAATGTGTTCCCGGTGCAAAAAAAGGCAGCGTAAAACTTTGCATAGACCACCCGGATGAAAAAGGTATCTTGCTTGGTGAAGTTGCCCTTAACGATGAATTTGCAGAAGGCAGCCTTAAAACAGTTTCCGGCATTCATGATTTATTCATTGTGCTTGCAGAAGGCACTGAAATTGTTGACTGGAAGATAAAATAGCCTGAATATCGGGTTTGAAAAATTTATAAAAAGCAACCATCAGGCAGTCTCTGTCACTAAAAAAAAGACTTTTGCTACGCACGGTGTATTTTTTTCGTGTCTGTGCCTGCCCTTCGGCTGCTTTTTGTAAAATCATTCTACGTCTTTCAGGCAAATATTTTAAACTTGAAGTTTGGTCAAAAATAGAAACCTTGTTATAAAAATTTTAAATTTGTTTTATACTTAAAACATGAGCAAAAAATCAATTTTATCGAAAATCATCAAATGCCCGCTGGTTTTAAAGATTTTAATAGGTCTGCTGGCGGGTATTTTACTGGGTCTTGTGGTTCCTTCTGCTGGTTTTGTAACTTTGCTAGGAACTTTGTTTATCAGCGCATTAAAGGCAATTGCGCCGGTACTGGTTTTCATTCTTATTTGCAGTTCTTTGTGCGATGCCGGAAAGGGAATAAGTTCACGGTTTAGAACTGTAATTCTTCTTTATGTTCTCAGCACTTTGGTTGCGGCTTTTGTGGCTGTTTGCGGAAGCTTTCTTTTTCCTGTAACGGTTGCCCTGGATGTTGCTGCAGAAGAAGCCGCTGCCCCTCACAATCTTGTAGATGTTTTTTCAAATCTTTTAACAAGCATGGTTCAAAATCCTATTAGCGCCGTGGCAAACGCAAACTATCTTGGTATTTTAACCTGGTCCATTACGCTTGGGCTTGCCATGCGGAAAATAAACGATCCTACCAAGCAGGTTATGAAAGACATTTCTTCGGCTGTTTCTACAATTGTGGGCTGGATTATTCAGTGTGCGCCGCTGGGAATTATGGGTATTGTTTATACAACGGTAAGCACAAACGGATTGGGAATTTTTGTTTCTTACGGAAAGCTTATTGTACTTCTTGTTGCATGCATGATTATTCAGGCAATTATTGTAAACCCGATTATTGTTGCTGCCATGCTTAAACAGAATCCGTATCCTTTAGTGTTCAAATGTTTAAGAAATTCTGCAATTACAGCCTTTTTTACACGAAGCTCTGCCGCAAACATTCCGGTAAACATGAAACTTTGTGAAGATTTAGGACTGGAAAAGAATTATTATTCGGTTTCAATTCCGTTAGGCGCAACAATCAACATGGACGGTGCCGCCGTTACGATTGCAATCATGTCGCTTGCCGCCGCCCATTCCATGGGAATTCCTGTAAGTTTTCCGGAAGCTTTGCTGTTGTGCGTAGTTTCTACCTTTGCTGCCTGCGGTGCATCGGGTGTTGCCGGCGGTTCACTTCTTCTTATTCCTATGGCCTGTTCATTGCTAACAGTTCCGCAGACAGTTGCCATGCAGATGGTAAGCATCGGCTTTATTATTGGCGTAATTCAGGATTCCCTTGAAACGGCGCTGAATTCTTCCAGTGATGTTTTGCTGACTGCTACTGCGGAGTTTTACGAAGAAAGAAAGGGAAATAGATAAATGGTAAAGGCAAAGCTTCCCTGCGTATTGCATGGGGCTGTTTTTTTCTGCGCTGCATAAATATTTATTCGTGCGGAGAGTTTAATACTCCGACAGCAACCACTTATTAAGAACAACATGCCTCGCTGCTTGCAGCGAGGTTGTTGATACAGGAATAAAATGGAATACAAATTTAATTTCGACGTTACAAAAGAAGACTATCTGGCGTTCAATAACGCGCACTTAAAAAAGACGCTTGCCGGAAATTTGTTGAGGATTTTATGCAGAACTTTTATAGCACTTAGTGCCGGTTTTTTGATTTTTGTTCAGTTTTACGCAAAGTCATTTACTTGGTCATCTTTTGTGTTTGCTTTTCTGTTCCTTTATATTGTTTTTGGTTCCGCTTTTTTACGCAAAAAAAGAATTTTTAAAGTGTATGAATCGAACAAAAGTCTGCACCAGCAAAACGAAATTACCGTTGATGAAAACACAATCAGCGAAAAAAACGAAGTTTCGTCAACAACCATGAACAAAGAGCGGATTACTGAAATCGTTGCCTGCAAACACGGAATTTACATTTATTATTCAAAAATCCAGTGCTTTTTAATTCCTTTCCACGCCTTTGCCAGCGAAGAAGAATTTAAAACTTTTGCCGAATTCGTAAAGGCAAATTACGCAACTGAAAAAGTAAAATTCATTCAGTGCAGGGAAAACAACACGTGGCAAACAGTTTTGGGCATTATTTGCGGAATTGCCCTTTTTGCCGTATATTTTTTCAGTATTCTGAAAGGCTAAAAAAGCAGGAAACCGCAGGTTATAAAGTTCCCTTCAGCTTTTAAAAAGCCGGGAGAACTTGAGCGCGCAAACTTGCGGCTTTTTTTACTTGCGGTTTGAGGCAGGCTTTAACCGCGCTTAAAAACTGTGGCCGCCGCCACCACCGCCACCGCTTCTTCCTCCTCCACCGCCGCCGTGGCCGCCGCTACTGCTGCTGGAATGCGCCGTTCGGGTTTCTTTTGTAAGTACCGTTTTTTCAAGAAAAAAGTACGAATCGTCTCTTTTTGATTCAATTACAATTTTTTCGTCTTCGTCAAAGCTGTAGGCGGCGCGCCCGCGCATTGTAAGTATGTACATGGCAAGCAGAACCAGCCCTGTTGCCAGCAGAAAGTTTGTTGCATAGCGCATCGGTACGGCAACTTTACCGCCTTCAACAATTGTAAGTATCTGGTAAAAGGCTTCAAAGGCGCAGTCAAAATAGCAGCCGTCCGAGGCATAAACGTAAACGTTGTCCGTAATTCCGTTTGCCCGGGCTTTGTTTATCATTTTGTACATTTCGCCGATAGAAAAAATTTCAATCCGCCGGTTGTACATATCGATTAAAAACACCGTGCCGGAACCGTCTTCAAACAGTTCGTTGCAGTATTTTTGTGCCAGTTCAGAAGCATATCCGTCGTATCCGGAATTTTCGCCGTTTGAAACAAACGCCACGTTGCCGTATTCGCTTATTTCTTCCATCACCTGATAAAGCATTTCTTCTTCTTCTTCAGTAAGCAGCTCGCCGTAATCCAGAATAATTGGTTCTGCAAAGGCAAGGGCGCTGCAAAAAACAAGAACAAAAAACGCCGTAAAGATTTTAAAATATTTTTTAGCGGCCATTGTCTGCCCCCTTGCGCCTGTAAAAGTTTGGCACGGGTCTTGTTACCATGTAATTTATGTAATAAATGCTGAAAATCAGGTTCATAATCATTCCGATGTTGCAGATTATCGTAATTGTCAAATACCAGTAGTCCTGAGGTTTTTCCGGTCCGGAAAGCATGATGCCTGCAAGCTGGCACAAAACGCCAAAAACAAGGGGGAAGAGTGCCGCCTTGTTTTTAATTTTCAGGACGTTTTTTAAGGTAAGGCAGGTAAAAACACCCTGAAAAATCAGCATGACAGTAAATCTTTCGGTAACATCGGCAGGCGTTTCTACAGAAGCCGGAAGTGCAAGCACGTTGCACACGAGTAAAAAAATTATGAATATCAGGCATCCGCTTACGGCTTTCTTTTTCCGCTGTTTTTTGTTTTTTTCAAAATATTCCGTATTGCCCAAATCAAAAATGTGGTTTTCTCGCAAGTAAATTTTTTTCATCTGGCTTTTTAAAAGCAGGGTTGAAAAAAACAGCAGGTACGAAGCAATGCAGCTCATTTTTAACGGAATGACGAAAATGGGCATAAAATTCAGCAGGGCAAAAACAGCGGCAACTGCAACCAGCGATTTTATTGCAAGCGAAAGATAATCCACGGGAACTTCTGCCGCAAGTTTGCCTGTTTCGCCGTTCATAATGCTGTAGGCTATTCTGCTGCCTTTTCGCCACGTTAAAAACCAGACGGGAAATAAAGAAGTTTTTGGGCTTGCAATTTCAAACCCGATTTTTGCCTTTACTTCACTTTCGTCGGTGGAAGCGCCTTCCGTAACAGATTTAAGTTCTTCTTCTATTCTTTTTACCGCGGTCTGCTTTACGGTTTCTTCGTAATTTTCTACCGGCGCAGAAGCCTTGTCTGCGTAAAAGCCTGCAAGGTAAACGTCGTTAAAGGGCTGTTCTTCGTCCTGATGAAATGGTGCAATCGTTCGCGCTATGGTATCGTCCAGGGCTGATGCCGCGTCGTAATCGCCTGCGCTAATCTGGCAGTCGTCTATTTTTATGGTGTAGTCATAATGGCGGGTGTAATCGTAACTGCCTTCCGTGCTGTACTTTATGCCGCTAAGGTTTATGGTGCTGTCTTTAATCTGAACTTTTGTGCGCCAGTAAGGAATGTAAATGCCCCGGAATTCTTCAAGAAATTCCGGGTTTTTAAATTCCCTGGGCACGAAAAACATTTTTTTTACTTCTTCTGCGTATTTTTCTTTTGCCCTGTTTTTTGAAATTTTAAAAGGAATGATTGTTTCCGGCGTTTCGGTTTCGCCTGCTTTTTCCATCATTACGGATTCGCTGCCGCAGTAAGCGCAATATTGAACAATCTGTTCGTCCGGCGAATCCACGGAAGACAATTCTGCACCGCAGTTTCTGCACACAAAGCGGTTAACGCTTAAAGTTTCCAAATCTTTTTCTGCAATTGCGGTGTTTTTTTCGCTGTATTCTTCAATTTCAAAGGTACTGGTGCAGTACGGGCATTTCAGCTGGTTCAGTTCAACGCTGTAAGCCAAATGTCCGCCGCAAGCCGGGCACTTCATCGCCATGTGGCACTCCTTTTTTACTGTTTATGTTTTTTACGCTGTGTTGGTGGGCGCCAAAAGTTCAAGTTTTTTTCATTTTACCCCGAACTTTCTTTATCTTCCAAATTTTATTTTCTATAAAAGCCGGTTTTTTATATCAGCCTTAAAATTAATGAATGAATTATAAAAAGCAGCCGCAGACAAGCACAGACACGAAAAAAATACGCCGTGCAAAGCCTAAGTCTTTTTTTTCGAGGCTGGGATTGTCGAAAGGCTGTTTATCATTCTGCACGCCTGTTTTAGGTAAGGGGACAAAAAAAAGCGGGCAAATGCGCCCGCCTTTGGTTTAGTAAAAATTAGCCTCTGTCTTCACCATTCATTGTAATGATTCCGCCCTTGTCGTCGAATTTCAGTTCGCGGAATTTTACGTTGCGTTTCTGGTTTACGCCGTTTGAACGTTCACAGTCGTGGTAGAACAAGTACCATTTGCCGTGATATTCAAGAATTGAGTGGTGTGTTGTCCATCCCAAAACTGGTGTCAAGATTGTTCCGCCGTAAGTGTACGGACCGTAAACATTCTTTGATGTTGCATAGGCCAAAAGGTGTGTTGTACCAGTTGAATATGTAAAGTAGTAGGTGTCGCCTTTTTTGAACAGCCACGGGTCTTCAAAGTAGCGGCGTTCTTCATCGCCACCAGTAAGCGGCTTGCCGTTTTCGTCAACAATAACCAAATCGCGAACTTCTTCTGCAAGTTCGGTCATGTTGTCTTTCATCAAAGCAATTTTTGGCGTACAGGCCGGTTCATCGCCTTTCGGTTCTTTGTTGTCGGCACTCCATTTGTTGTTGCGGTACTGGTCAAGCTGGCCGCCCCAAATTCCGCCAAATGTAAGGTAATATTTTTTGTCTGTGTCTTTAAACAAACACGGGTCAATTGAATATGTTCCCTGAATGTAGTTTGGTTCTGCCTTGAAAGGACCTGCCGGATTGTCGCCAATTGCAACGCCAACACGGAACATTCCCTGCTTGTCGCGGGCCGGGAATACAAAGTAATATTTGCCATCTTTTTCTTCACAGTCCGGTGCCCAAACCTGTTTAGAAGCCCACGGAATGTCTTTAAGGGTAAGAACGCATCCGCAGTCTTTCGGCATTGTGTTTTCGTCGGCCATTTCGTAAACATGGTAGTCTATCATGTCATACTGGTCGCCGTTGTCGTTGTTTTCTACATCTTTGTCTTCATCGTGCGAAGGGTAAATGTAAATTTTGTCATTAAAAACATGTGCAGAAGGGTCTGCCGTGTACAAATCATTCACAAGTGGTTTTTTCTGAATGCTCATTATGTTCTCCTAATCCCCGCTAATGTGCTATATCACAATTCTGTTCCATATTTCCTTTTTTTTCAATCGGTAAGTGTGCGTAAGTTTGTAAATTATCTTCCGTTTTTGGTGTACCGCCGCAAGTGCAATTTTGTTGCCATGCTGAATTTGTTTCAGCACCTCTAAAATAAGATTCCGAAATAAATTCGGGATGACAGCTCATCGGTTGGGATGCGGAAAATTTAAACTTGTTTGTTCAACTTGAACAAACAAGTTTGCGGTTTATAATTCATTTATGCTGTAAATTTCCTGTTCTTACAACGTAAAAAATGACATTAACTTTATTTCAGAATAAGAAAAAATAAACAGACTTGAATTTTCAGAACAACATTGGAAGAAATTGACAAAAAAAGAACGGCTCGTGAAGACGTTCTGGAGAAAATTTATTCCTTCATTTATAAAAACAAATACAGAATCAATTCTGTAAAAGAAGAACTTATAAAAGAAAAATGCTGTTTCCGTACAAACAGTTGAACAATGTTTATTCTTCGTTTCATACCCAAGATCCGGAAAGGAACAGTTTTCTAAAGATATTGAACCAGTATTTTATAAATATTATGTTTTTATACATCATTGTATTCGTAAATTTGTATCATTATGCAAAGCTTTGATTGATTATTTTTTCAATCGGTAAGTGCATGTTTTGAATTATAACCTAAAGCCTGCACTTTATAAATTGTGCAGGCTTCGTTTTGTCAATCTGAATAATCTTCAGGTTTTATCTTTATGGAATAAATCAGCTGTCCGTCGTTGCCGTAATAGCGGTGTTCAAAAATTATGTTCAAATTTTTAAGATTTTTAATAGTTAGGTCTTCAGATGTTTTTACTAAATTGACAAGAATAGGTTTTAATGCTGCTGCAAAAGCTTCTACATCTATGCTATCTGAATTGTATTTAATTGCATAATAATAAATTAAAGAATCTTCTGTATTGTTAATTCCCCAAAGGAATGTAACTTCGTCAACTTCCATAGGAAGCAATGGCTGGGTTAATTTGGCAGCCTGCCGGATGGGAGCTTCTGCTTCAGAATAAGCTTTTGGTTTTGCGCTTATTGTCGTGCAGCAGAAAAAAACTGCCGCTATGATTAAAACTAATTTTTTCATACTTTCACCTTTTATATTTTTATTACATTTTGCAACATTTGAAACAAAGGAAAAAACGCCCGTCCTCACAGCGAGAACGGGCGCGTCGCAACCTGCGGTTGCTTACCGAGTTTTGGACAAGCCCAAACTCGAATCTGCATTTATTTCAGATTCAACTTTGACTTACCGCAATCTGTAGGTGGCACAAATGTTGCACGCAAGCGTGCTTACAATTTTAATGCCATGCTGAATTTGTTTCAGCACCTCTAAAATGAGATTCCGAAATAAATTCGGGATGACCGATTTATTTCGGGACGACACATTTATTTCATGTTAATCATTGATTTGTCGTAGCCTGCCGGTGCTTCGTAACCCATAAGGTTCATCAAAGTTGCCGGCCAAGAAGAAATGCCCAGACCGCTGTTCAGTTCGGTTGAGTATTCGCCCTTGTATTCCGGGTCGTAGATGATGCCTGGAACAGGGTTAAGGCTGTGTGAAGTTTTTGCCTTCGGTTCGCCGTCTGCGCCTTTTTTTACGCTTCCGTCCTTGCCGTGTTCGTACATGTCGTCACTGTTTCCGTGGTCTGCTGTAAGGCAAAGAATACCGCCGGCCTTTTCAACGGCTTCCTTAATGCGGCCAAGCTGCAAGTCCATGCCTTCCATAGAACATACAACAGCGTTGAAAACGCCTGTGTGGCCAACCATGTCGCCGTTAGGGAAGTTAAGACGAATGTGGTCGTATTTGCCGCTTTCAATTGCTTCTACAACTTTGTCAGTAATTTCTGCACATTTCATCCACGGGCGCTGTTCAAAAGGCACAACATCAGATGGAACTTCGATGTATGTTTCAAGGTTTTTGTCGAATTCGCCCGGGCGGTTACCGTTGAAGAAGTATGTAACGTGGCCGTATTTCTGAGTTTCAGAAATTGCCATAAGTTTTACGCCGGTTTTTGTAAGGTATTCACCCATTGTGCGGTCAATTGAAGGCGGATTTACGAGGAACTGTGCCGGTTTGTGGTTATCGCCGTCGTATTCCATCATTCCTGCGTATTCAACAGCCGGAACGCGAACGCGGTCAAATTTGTCAAATGCTTTTTCTTCAAATGCAGCAGTAATTTCAAGTGAACGGTCACCGCGGAAGTTGAAGAAAATAACGCTGTCGCCGTCGTTAATTGTTCCTACGGCTTTTCCGTCTTTTGCAACAACAAATTCGTGCATGTCCTGATCCAGCAAACCAGCCTGTTCTTCGCGGTAGGTTTTAATAGCTTCTACGGCAGAACCAAACTGGCGGCCTTCGCCAAGCACGTGTGCTTTCCATCCGCGTTCAACCATAGACCAGTCTGCGTTGTAGCGGTCCATTGTCATGTACATGCGGCCGCCGCCAGAAGCGATGCAGTAATCGCAGCCTGCAAACCCAGCAAGGAAAGCTTCAAGCGGTTCAAAATATTCAAGTGCAGAAGTTGGCGGAACGTCGCGGCCGTCAAGCAGTGCGTGTACGCGGATTGATTTGATGCCTTCTTTGTTGGCTTCAGTAATCATTGCCTTAAGGTGTTCAATGTGCGAGTGTACGTTGCCGTCTGAAACAAGGCCGATGAAATGCAAAGTGCTGTTTTTGTCCAGAACATTTTTTGCAAGTTTTTTCCATGTTGCGCCCTGGTACATGTTGCCGGTTGCAATTGATTCGCCTACAAGTTTTGCACCCTGTGCAAAAACGCGGCCGCAGCCCATTGCGTTGTGTCCAACTTCGCTGTTACCCATGTCGTCATCGCTTGGCAAACCAACGGCTGTTCCGTGTGCCTTAAGCTGTGTGTGCGGACAGTTTGCTGTAAACCAGTCAAGGTACTTCATTTTAGAAGCCTTTACTGCGTCGCCTTCTTCAAATTTTCCGTATCCAACGCCGTCCATAATTACCAGAACAACTGGTCCGCGGCGACCCTGCCATTTAGGGTTCTTCTTCAATGCTTCTACAGACATTTATTTTCTCCATTTTGACCTGTACAAAATGCTGCTGTGCAGGCCAGCAAAAATTTGCAGTTTCTTCAATAATATAATGAATTTTTTCATAATATACAACGAATTAAGCCATTTTATGAAAGTTTATAAAGTTTCAATAAGCCGTTGTGCCGAACCGGTAAAATGCGGAAGTTTTTTTAGCCGCAATTTGTGCAAAAATTATTGCGCAAAAATATGTAAGTTGCGTTCTGCAATTTTCAATGTTAAAATTGAAGGAATATGGAAATTGACAACATAAACTTTAAGCAATACAAAACGGCAACGGACACGAAACTGCAAAAAATGCTGCTTGTTTTTGGGCTTGTGCTTTCGCTTGCCAGTGTTGCAGTGGAACTTGGCATGTACGTCACTCTTCTTGTTATAAAAGAACCGGTGGCTCACAAGTGGACTTATGTGGTTTTTAAAATTTTTATGCCAAATGTTTTTACTTTCGTTTCTCTTTTAGTTGCCTGTTGCATATACAAAAAGCCGGATAAAAGTATTGAAGTGAAAAATTATGCTGTTACGCTTTCCCTTTTTACCATTGCTTCCGTCATTTCCATTGTTCACAACTATTTCAGCATTCTTCTGGTTGCACCGTCTTTTGTTTTCTTTATTTCTTCAATTTTTGGCAGCAAAAAACTTATCAAGCATCTTGGCATGCTTTCCATTCCCGTTTTTATACTTGAATGTATAACTTTTATGCTTGACCCTGAAACCGGCCCGATGGTTTACCGCGTGCTTACTTTGATTTGCAGTGTTTTTTTTATTGCAATTGCATACATTTATGCAAGGCAGCTGGTTGAAACTACGGCAAATCAGCTGCGGTACATTCACAAAAATTACCGCACCCAGTCGCTGCTTATTGAAGAACTTAAAATTGAACCGCTTACGAAACTTTACAACCGGGTTGCCTTTGAAAATACCGTTGCAAGAATTTTAAAGCGTTTTGAAAAGGATGAAATTCAACCCTATATGGCTGTGATTGATTTGGATTTTTTTAAGAAAGTAAATGATGTTTACGGGCATACTGCCGGTGACGAAGTTTTAATGCGCCTTGCACTGATTATGAAAACCAACATGGGCGGACCGCGTCAGGCTTTCCGTTACGGCGGCGAAGAATTTGTTCTGCTGTTTGATGATGGAACGAAGGATGGTGTGCTTGATATTACGGAAAAAATACGCACCGACTTTGAAGCAGAAACTTACGACTTTGCGCCGGATTTGCACGTTACCCTTAGTGCCGGTATTGCCGCTTACGGCGAAGGACTTACCGGCAAGGACTGGTTTGACCACGCGGACAAAGCCCTTTACGATGCAAAATCCAGCGGAAGAAACCGGGTTGTGGTTTACTGATTCTGTTAGCCCGAATATCGGTTTTTAAAGTTCTGGAACGACAAACAGTCGTTCCATCGATAACTGTCATTCCGAATTTGTTTCAGAATCCGTGCTTTTGCCGCTTGCTTTGTTTCTTTCTGCAGGCTGGTGGCTTGCAAGCGGCCGAACAAAATTTAATTGCTGCTTTCCAGCACATCCTTTACAAAAAATCTGGCATTTTCTAAATCGTCGCTGTTTGGCCGCCCCTTGTGCATTGCTGCAAAAGCGCCCCGGCAGTGAAACTCTTTTTCAGAAACCGCCACGCCTTCGTTTTCTGCGTATTTTTTCACCTGCTTGTAGGTAGAAGGCAAAAGTGCTGCCGTGCTGATGTTTACGATTTTACCGATTTTGTCACGGTTTTTTGTAATAAATTCCTTTATGGAATCATCTACGCCGGCGGCGTATACGGCACTGCCCAAAAAAAGTATGTCGGTTTTTTCTGCAAGGGGCGTATCAACGGTTTTGGCTTCAACACCGGCGGCGCTGGCTACACATTCAGCCAGCTTTTTTGTGTTGCCGGTACGGGAAAAATATCTTACTGCAACTGTCATTACAAAATCTCCTTAACGCATGCAACAACTTTTTTTACGTCGGCTGTTGGTTCAAAGCGTGCCACAATTTCGCCGTCTTTGTTTATCAGAATTTTCGTAAAGTTCCATTTAATTTTGCCGTTGTTCTGGTAATCCGGGTCCTGCTGTACAACAATCGGTTCCAGAATAGACTGCATCGAGCCTTCAAAACCTTCGAATTTTGTATTTTCGGTAATCCATTTGTACAGCGGAATTGCGTTTTCGCCGTTAACTTCGATTTTGGAAAACTGCGGAAATGTTATGCCGTAACGAGAGTTGCAGAAATCGTGAATTTCTTCATCGCTGCCCGGTGCCTGGTTGTAAAACTGGTTGCACGGAAAATCAAGAATTTCAAAACCCGAATCTTTCAGTTCTTCATACGCATCCTGAAGTTCCGAATACTGGGGTGTAAATCCGCAGCTGGTAGCCGTATTAACAACCAAAACGGTTTTTCCCTTGTATTGCGAAAGCGAAACTTCTTTTCCGTCCTGAGCCTTAACTGTGAAATCATACAAATTCATTTGTGCATCTCCTTGATAGATTGTTTACAATTCGATTGTATGCAATTTAATATTAATATGCAATAGGTTTTTCAAAAAATATAAATAATTTTACAGTTTTTTTCGTACTTTTTATAAAGCCTGACGGCTGCTTATATTCAATTCAACTTAATTCCGTTTTTCTGTGTAAAATTTGCATTGTGCTGCGCCAGCAAAGCCCCTTTTTAATGCACAGCAATACCATTTTGGTTATAATGAACGGAAATTTGTCTTTAAAACCAAATGCGGCAGGGGGAAGAAAATGTGCTTAGTCTGCGAAAGAATAGAAATGATTAAAAATAGTACAAATCCGTACTTTGTAAAGGAACTTGAAACCGGCTACGTTGTAATTGGCGACAATCAGTATTTTAAGGGTTATACCCTGTTTCTTTGCAAGGAACACAAAACCGAATTGTTTCAGCTGAAGCCTGAAACCAAAATTAAATTTCTTGAAGAAATGTCGCTGGTGGCAGAAGCCTGCGCAAAAGCCTTTGGCGCTGAAAAAATGAACTACGAACTGCTTGGCATGGGCGACCAGCACATTCACTGGCACCTGTTTCCGCGCAAATTTGGCGATTTAGGCGAATACGGCGTTAACGGCAACGGGCCGGTATGGTGGCTTCCGCGCGAAAAAATGTGGGCAGAAAACGTAATGACAAAGGGTGGAGAACTTGAAGCGTTGAAGTCCAGATTATTGAATGAGCTGGATAAAATTTTCGGTTTAAAGTGAAAGCTTAAAGGAACCGGGCATTGCGATAAAAATAGAAAATGCCCGAATGTAGATTTTTTAAAACAGTCTTAAATTCGGGCATTTATTAAGAACCCGACATTAACATTATATGGAAGAAAACCGCCGGTTTTTGCCGGCAAAGTAAAGAGGATAGTTATGGGAAAAATTGCATCGGTTTTTAAGTCGGAAACAAAATGGAAAACATTGTTTATGTCCATTCTTATGATGGCAATTGGTTACGGGCTTCACAAGGGAATTGTGGACAATTATCTGGCGGAAGTTGTCGGCATGAAGGAATTTGACCGCGGTGCAACAGAATTTTTCCGCGAGCTTCCGGGCTTTATGCTGATTTTTATTCTTGCCCTGTTTTACAAATTTTCTGCTGAAAAAATGTACAAAATGGGCGGCCTTATTATGATTGCCGGTATGGGGCTTTTGGCTTTTGTTCCGCCGTACAAGGCGCTGGTTATTTTTTCAATTTTTCTGTATTCAACAGGAGAACATATTCAGCTGGGAATGAAAAACACCCTGTCTCTTGAATATTCAAAGGAAGGGCTTGGCGGCCAGGCTTTGGGTTACCAGAATGCAATTTATCAGGCCGGAAACCTTGTAGGCTATCTTGCGGTAATTGTTATTTTTGCAATTTTTTCTGCTTCTAAAATGTTTAAGCCATTTTTTATTGTGGCAACGCTTTTTATGATTATTGCCTGCACTTTTGCAATGGGGCTTTCGGGCAAAAGCGAAACTGACAAAACCAAAAGCCGTTTTTACTTCAAAAAGAAATTTACCAAATATTACATGCTGGAAATTTTTTACGGCGCGCGAAAGCAGGTTTTCTTTACTTTCGGCCCTTATGTACTGATTTTGTTTTACGGTGCAAATGCTTCAATTATAAGCCTTCTGTTTGCGGTTTCTGCAATTTCCTGTTTTTTCCTTTCGCCGGTTGTAGGAAAAATTGTTGATAAACTGGGCTATAAACCCGTAATGATTGGCGACACTTTGATTCTTGTGATTGTCTGCTTTTTCTACGGTTTTGCTCATCACCTTTTTCCAAAAAACATTGCCTTTGTTGTGTGCTGCGTAAACTACGTTCTGGATTCGATTATTTCCCTTGCGGCAATGGCTTCCAATGTGTATGTTCAGGACATTTCCGACAATAAGGAAGAAATGCGTGCCACAATTTCTACAGGAATTTCCGTAAACCACATGATTACGATTTTTATTGCACTTTTTGGCGGCGTAATCTGGCAAAAACTTGGCATTGAAACGTTGTTTATCGTTTCGGCGGTGCTGGGGCTTTGCAACAGCGCCTATGCGGCCACAATTAAAGTGGCAAAAAAAGCAGGCTGAATTAGAAAGTAATTTGAAGGCACGAAGCAGGAGAGGGCGTGCCTTTTTTTTATGCGGAGAGAAACTTGCTGCAAGTAAAAAAAGGAAGAAAAAATGAAAAGAATAATCCCTTATTGGGACAGAATTTTTTCTTATGTCGCTTTATTGTTTTTTATTTTTACTATATGGGCAATAGAGTCTGAAGAGCGGAGTTTAGGAAATGCTAATGATTTTGAAAATGTAAAAATATATGTATTTCTGTTGGCAATTGCAATTTTTAATATTGTACGCGTTTATCTTCACTATATTGAATATGATGAAGAAAGCGATTACATCTGTCATTCCATTTTGTGGTGGAAACATAAATACAAACTTTCTGAAGTAACATTTGTTGGATATCTTCCATTTGGAACATTCGGTACATACCTGATAAATTACAAAAGATTTGCATTAACAAAAGGCTTCCCTGTTTTCTGTCTGTTCAGTAAAAAGAAAATGCTTGAACTGTATGAAGCCACCAAAAGGAAAAATCCAAATTGCATTACGGATTTGAAATAGCCTTAACTTAGGGCAATCCCTTAAAAACGTGCAAAAGCTACGTTTCCCGCGCATTTAGGCACGCTTTTATTTTTCCGTTCTTTCTGCTTCTTCTGCCAAAAAATCCGGTCTGTCGGTTTCCAGCATTTCAATAAACGCATCCAAAATCTGCGGATCAAACTGCACGCCCTTGTATTTTTTCAGCTCGTTAAAAATGTCCTGTTCCGTCATGGCCTGGCGGTAAACCCGGTTTGAATTCATCGCATCAAAAGAATCTGCCACGCATAAAATGCGCGCAACCAGCGGAATTGATTCGCCGCAAAGCCCTTCCGGATAGCCGGAACCGTTAAACCGTTCGTGATGAAACAGCACGCCGTTCAGCACAACCTCGTCGTCAAAAGATTCCTTCAAAATGTTAAAGCCAATTTCCGGGTGCTTTTTAATCGTTGCGTATTCGGCACTGTCAAAAGCGTTCTTTTTATACAGAATGCTGTCGCGAATGCCTATTTTTCCAATGTCGTGCACAAGTCCTGCGCGGTAAATGCTTTTTGCAAAGTCCCTGCTGCAGCCCATTTTAAGTGCAGTTTTCCTGCTTAATTCGGCCACGCGCATGGAATGGTCTTTCGTGTATTCGTCTCTCGATTCCAGCGCCTTAATCATTGAATTTATCATCGTAAAAGAAAGATGCTGGTTGTAAAGCTTTTCCTTTTCAACGGCAAATGCAAGTTCTTCAATGTGTTTCTGCTTTATTTTTACAAAGTTGTCCTGTGCAATATTTTCTTTTTGTATGCGGTAATTTATGCAAAGCGAAAAAATAAAAATGCTGCCAAAAAGAACGGGAAAAAGCGAACAGAATTCGCTTGAATACGGAAAAATGCTGTTTTTTACCGGCGTCCACAGGCATACGGTTACAAAAACAAAAAAGTAACTGCCCAGCACCAGCGACTGAAACGTGCCGCCCAATATAATTGGCAGAAATGGAAAAATAACAACCCACAACCCGGCAAAACCGTTGTTGTAGCCTTTCACAAAACAAAGCGAATAGCATATCATGAACAGAACCGTGTAAAAGTTAAGCACAAATTTCACGGCATTCCACTGCATAAGCACAAAAAAGAAAACCAGCCCGGAAACAATGAAAAACATGCAGGTACCTGCAATAATGAAATGTTCCTTTATAAGGTTCTGGTAAAAGGTAAAGCATGCAACCGAAGAAATTACCAGACATATTAACTGAATGGTTGCCCTGTAATTTTTTTCGCTGCTGCTGCTGTACGTAAAAATACGCCAGGTTTCTTTTATTATATGGAAGAGATTGTTGTGTAAGTTTTTTAATCGGCTGTTTATATTGCTCACTTTTTTTCTACTTGTAAGGTTATGTATTTTCACTGTAAAAATCGGCTGTTTTAATTTTAAGCTTTCGTAATTTTTTAGTTTTATTTTCAATAAAATGCAACAAAATCCTCTTCTGCGGGTCTAATGTTAATGGTACAAGAATTAACTTTGTGTTATTATAGAGCGTACAAATCAACGGCAATTTTACAGGGAAATCTTTAATAATTCAATTAAGATAACCGCAATTTCCTTTGCTTGTACATTCAAAAATTTTTACGGAGTTTTCCAATGAATGTTGTAGTAATTGGTGCCCAGTGGGGCGACGAGGGCAAGGGAAAAATAGTAGATTACCTTGCCGATGAAGCACAGATTGTTGTTCGTTATGCCGGTGGCGCAAATGCCGGTCACACCATTGTTATTGGTGACCAGCAGTATGCTTTGCACTTGGTTCCCTCTGGTATTTTGTATCCAGAAAAAAAAGTTTATCTCGGCATGGGTATGGTAATTGACCCTGAAGCCCTTTTTGAAGAACTTAAAATGCTTTCTGACCGCGGTATTAAATGGGAAGGCCGCGTATTTATTTCTGACCGCGCCCACATTGTTCTGCCGCGCTACCGCAAAATGGACAAGGAGCGCGATGCAGCACGCAAACGCCCGATTGGTACAACCGGCCGCGGTATTGGTACTACCTATTCAATGAAAAGTGAACGTGACGGCATTCGCCTTGCAGACCTTGAATGGGAAGAAAAGCTTGCTGAATTTGAACCGGAAGATTTGGAATTCATCAACAAATACAAAGACCAGCTTCTTGCCATGCGCGTAGACATTACTGCTGAAATGTACAAAAACAAAAATGCCAATGTTCTGCTTGAAGGCGCACAGGGTGCTTTGCTTGACATTGACACCGGTACATATCCTTACGTTTCTTCAGGAATGTCTTGTTCTGCCGGTGCTGCCGTTGGTGCAGGTATCGGACCTCGTTCCCTTGACCGCGTACTTGGCGTTTTCAAGGCTTATTCTACACGCGTTGGCAACGGTCCAATGCCAACCGAATTTGATGAAACCACACAGAGCGAACTTTACAAATTCGTCCGCGACACTGGCCGCGAATACGGTGTAACGACAGGCCGTCCGCGCCGCTGCGGCTATCTTGACCTTGTTGCACTGCGCTATGCCTGCCGCACAAACTCAATTGATGAACTTGTTTTAACTCACCTTGACATTTACGACACACTGGACACCATCGAAGCCTGTGTAGCTTATGAAATTGACGGAAAAGAAGTTACAGATTTCCCTGCTTCAATTGAAATGCTCAACAAGGCAAAACCTGTCCTCAAAAAGTTCTCCGGCTGGAAACAGAGCCTTAAAAACTGCCGCAGCTACGAAGACATGCCTGCAAATGCCAAAGCTTACGTTGATTTTATCGAACAGTTCAGCGGAACAAAAGTTGGCATAATTTCTGTTGGCTACGACCGCGCAGACACATTTATTAGGGTTAATCCCTGGGGGTAATTAATGCAAACAGTCTCTGACCTTGGCGCTTATACTTTACCGGCTTTGCTTGCAAACTCGGTAAAACAGTTTGCCAACAATACGGCTTTATCAATGGTAGAATCCGGTGCCGTTACTTACAGCGAGTTAAAGCAGCATTCTGATTTGGTTTCGCGTAAGCTGGAAAACTTGGGCGTTAAGTGCGGAGACAAAGTTGCTTTATGGAGCGGAAGCTTGCCGCAATGGGGTGAAAGCTATTTCGGCATTGTTAACCGCGGTTTTGTCGCGGTTCCGCTTCTTCCCGATTTTTCGGCTGCTGAAGTTGAAACGATTTTGCAGCATGCACAGGTTAAGGGCATTATTGTTGCGCCAAAACTTTATGCAAAAATTCAGCATTTGCCGGAAAACCTTATGCCGTTTGTTATAAACATTGAAAACGGCGAACTTTTGCGCGGCTCGTTAAGCGAAGATTTTGATGCAAACAGCGCGCTTGAAGAAGTAAAGGTTGAAGAAGACCAGCTTGCTTCCATTATATACACTTCCGGCACAACCGGCCGTTCCAAGGGTGTAATGCTTACGCACAAAAACCTTGTCTGGAACGCGATTCAGTGCCAGACAATTCAGCGTGTTCATCAGTATGACCGCGCCCTTTCAATTTTGCCGCTTTCCCACGTTTACGAATTTACCATCGGCTTTTTGATGATGCTTTTATGTGGTGCAGGCGTGTACTATCTGGGCAAAGCCCCAACGGTAACAACACTTTTGCCTGCAATGCAAAAAGTGCGCCCAACAATTATGCTAAGCGTGCCTTTGGTAATTGAAAAAATCTACAAAAGTAAAATTCTGCCGGTTTTTGGCAAAAACGCATTCATGCAGCGCCTGCACGGTTTTGCGCCTGCAAGAAAATTCATTCACCGCAGGGCTGGCGCACAGCTTAAAAAAACTTTTGGCGGCCGCCTTATATTTTTTGGAATCGGCGGTTCCAAAGTAGACCCGGATGTTGAGCTTTTCATGAAGGAAGCAAAATTCCCTTATGCAATCGGTTACGGACTGACGGAAACTTCGCCGCTTCTTGCCGGTTCCAATCCGAAATATACAAAGCCGGGCTGGGTAGGGCCGGTTTTGCAGGGCGTTGAACTGAAAATCATCAATCCCAACGACAAGGGAATTGGTGAAGTTGTAGCCCGCGGTCCGAACGTAATGCAGGGCTATTACAACGCTCCGGATTTAACAGCCCTTACTTTTACCACCGACGAAGACCCCTGCGGCGCGGGCTGGTTCCGTACCGGCGATTTGGGCATTATAAGCGAAAAATACGGTCTTGCCCTTAAAGGCCGCCTTAAAAATATGATTCTTGGTGCTGCCGGTGAAAACATTTATCCGGAAGACATTGAATTTGTGCTTAACCAGCACCCGATGGTTGTAGAATCGCTGGTTGTTGAAGACGATGCCGGTCTTGTAGCACTTGTTCAGATTGACAAGGAAAAAATTAAGGCCGCATTGCAGACTAAAAATCCTCAGGAAGTTTTAAATGCCGTCGGCGGCATTCTTGGTGAAAAAGTGCAGGATTTGAAGGAAGACCTGAAATATAACAGGGAAGCACTTTTGACCGAAATTAAATACTTTGTAAACGAAAAGGTGAACAAGGTTTCTAAAATTGGGCGCGTGCAGTTTGTTGAAAGTTTTGAAAAAACCGCAAGCCAGAAAATTAAGCGCTACATGTACAATCTGAAGCAAAAAGTTGGCCATAATGACAGCGACCCTAATGCTGTTGAAGCAGCCCAAAATGCCAGCCAAACCGAAAGAACGGAACAGGCGGAAGCTGATTCTGAAAAGTAAAAGTTTTTTTACGGCGTTTGCTTGTTGCCATTTAAAAGAAATTGCATCAGCCCTGGATTTTTCCGGGGCTGTTTTGTTTTAAAGACTGCTGCTTTTTCTGTGCCAAACGCATTTAAGTTTTTTTTCAATTGGTAAAATGGCAAAACTGTCGTATGTTTGGAACAGCGCAACGCTGTGCTGTATTTGCGCACGCTGTTTGTTGCAGTTTCCGGCCGTTTTCCATCAGCAGGAATTTATAGTTTTTCAGGAAATTTATTTTCAGCCTGCCAAATTTTTGCAAAGATTAAAAAATTTTAATCTAATTTTAATGTTTTTTAGTGTCATAAAATAATTCTAAAATCTCTATATTCTGCAAGTGTTGTAATTTATAAGAAAAATATAGAAAATTGTGTAATTGTTTGCAATGATAACAAAATATTACTAATAACAGCTAAAAATGTTACTAAAAAGGTCCATGTTATTTCTGTTTATATTTTGGAGTTATTGAATGTTTTTAACAAATTTTCTCTTAAAAATATGCATAATTTCGCTTTTTTAGTTTTGCTGGCTTTAAAAATCTCTAAAATTCCCAATTGGCAAAAAAACTGGCTTTTGTTATATAAAAAACATGCAAAAAAACATAACCCTTTTTACATTTGCATTGCTGTTTACAGTTTTTCTTTCTTCTTGTGCAAGTGTTGGGCAAATTTACCAGAACAACGAAAAAAACATTCAAAATATGCAAACCGCCAGCGTGCTGAACGATGGTGAAATTTTTGAAACATTGCCGGAAGAACCAGTTGAAAGCAGAAAACTTTCACACGCGGAATTGATTGGCACAAATTATGCAATTTCTGATAAGGCAATTTTTGACCCTGAAGAAAATCCAGACCAGAAGTTCATTTTTCTGCGCCTTTACGACGTTTACTACAACCGCAGCCATTTTTACGGCGATATCCTCAATTCCATGATGGGCGTTGTAGGCAAGGCTCCAAACGGCGTAATTTACGACCATGTTTCAATTTCCGTTGACTTAAATGACGATTTTATCGGAATGAACCCAAGCCGCGGCAACGATGCCCATTATGAAGAAATTGCCGTTATGGGCGACAACAAGTACATGAATACCAACGACAAGGGCAAATCAATGTGCACGGTTCTGGCAATTCCCTGTACGCAAAAAGAATATGATAACTGTAAAAAACTTCTGGATTACAGCGTAGACCCGAAGCAAAATTTTATTTTCAATATTTTTGAAATTGCGGCCATGCCTGTAACCCACACCGCAAACATGCGCAAGCTGAAAAAGCAGGATTTGAGAAAAATTGATGAATTTGCCGTTAACACCTACGATGGCGTTGACGAAATTACGCCAATTGACGATCCGGCGGCAATTTTTACTTCAAAAAGTTATGTCTGTTCAACTTACGTCTGTTTTGTGCTGTACCACAGCCTGCAAAGCGTGCGCAATTTCTGTCAGGTTACCGGGGTTGGCCCGCGCGGCATAACGCCTTCCGACCTTTACAGTTTGCCGGGCGCAAAGCATTTGTTTAACTGCACTTACAGTGATTACAATCTGGCACTTTTTCGTTTTGTAAGCAGCCACCCGGAATTTGATGAGTATGTAGCATTACAAAGATAATTTTTCTGAAAAAACAAGGAAAATGAAAAAGTAGAATAAAAAAAATAAAACGTAAAAAACATAAAAGTTGAAAAGTAAAAACTAGAATTAAAAAAATTAAGATTTAAAAACTGAAAGTTAAAAAAGCAAAAGAAACTTGCAAGCGTAGCTTTTTTCATGGGTTCGCTACCTTGCAAGGGGTTTTTGCTTTTTGTACAATTGATTGAGTTTTTAAATGAAAAAATCCGGATTATTGTTGTGTTTTTCACTGATTGTTTTGTTTTTCTCTTCCTGCAGCACTTCGCGTCACGGTAAAACGGTTGAAAACAGCGGTAATTTTACAAAGCTTTCTGCATCTCAACGAAACAGTTTTTTCAGCGACAATTTTTTTATAAATAATGATGATTTTTTTGATGATGAAACCATAGAAAGTCATAAATTCATCTTTTTGCGCCTTTACGATGTTCGTTATGTGCCCATTCGTTCTGCAGAAGAACTTTTAAACGCCGCAATAGGCATTTTGGGTGCTGCACCAAACGGCATTGTTTACGACCATGCATCAATTTCGCATAAATTAAGCGATGACTTTATAGGCGTAACGTCCAACATATTTAATAATGCTGTCCAAATTGAAGTTGTCCGGCAAAAAGGCGACAACAGCTTTATGAACAGAAATGACCGGGACAAATCGCTTTGCACTGTTCTTGCCATTCCCTGTTCCATTTTGGAATATGAAAACTGCAAAACCCTTTTGGAATATGCCCTTAACAGTGAAAAAAACTTCAAATATAACGTTTTTGAAGTTGTGGCAATTCCTGCGCTAAACAAGGCAAATAAAGAAAAATTAAAAAATTACCAGTACGACGATTTTTCCACTTTTAAAGGCGATACACAGACAGTGATTACTGCCATTGAAGACCCGGCCGGGATTTTTGAAAGCTACGATTACGTTTGTTCCACGTTTTGCAGCTTTGTTCTGTACCATTCGCTGCAAAGTTTCAGAAACATTTGTGACCAGACCGGCGCAGGTCCGCGTGGCATCACTCCTTCAGAACTTTTCCTTTTGCCGGATGCAAAAGTGCTTTTCAACTGTTCCTATGCCGACTACGACAACACCTTGCAGATTTTTCTGAAGAATTATCCGCAGTTTTCTTCTTATTTATAAGTAAATACCGTTTTATTTTTTCAGTTTTAGCACGCGTTTAATTTTGTTTTTTACCCTTTGGGTAAAAAGCCTTGGCAAACGTTCCTTCGTATTAAAAGATTTTTCACTTTGCAGGTATTTTTCGTATTTTTGCAGGAAACTGCCGTCAAAAGGCGTGGCCGCTAAAAAATATTTGTCTGCCGGCAAATGCAGTAAAAAACAGTCTTTTACCGCAGGAAAAAGTTTCTGGCAGTGTTTTGTTCCGCAGCTCCAGTACCGGATTACTGCGCCGAAGCATCCTGCGTTTATCATTGGCTGGCCTTGTTTAAGCAGTGTTTGCAGTGCCGCACTGGTCAGGCTTTCGTCACCTTTATGAAAAAGTTCTTTCTGCACTTCAAAGTATTTTTCACTAATTCCGCAAATTACCTGATAAAGACTTTCAAAAAACTGGCAGTCGCCGCCAATAAATTCACCGCCAGCCCACAGGCCTAAATCGGCTTCGGGGCAGAAAAGCTGCAAGTCGTTAACCAGCCGTTCGCGCCCGGCATCCGGGTACATCTGGTCGGTAACGTCGTAAAACACGGGTATGTTGTTTTTTACCGCCTGCAGCAGGTTTACCGGCGCAGGGTTTATGCAAATTTCGTCAATGTCAATTAAAATTGAATAGTCATCTTTTTTGGTGGCAAAATATTTGTAAGCATCAATTTTAAAATGTGCGCCGTAAAAACTAATGTCCTTCGGCACGTTCAGGCTGAATTCAATCTGCTTCAACAGCAAATCCGGCTGAATTTTCTGCAAAAGTTCCGGCTGGTTGGTTAAAACCGTGTAATTAAAACCCTGTGCCTTAAGGGATTTGGCAAGATTGCTGCATGCTTTTGTATAAAGTTCCAAATCCTTTATTTTAGGCGGTTTGGAAGAGTTTGCGCCAAAGTTCTGTGCAAGGGTTTCCGTGCCATCCTGCACGTACAAAAGTGAATAAAACTGAATGTTTTTCATATTTCCTCGTTGGGGGCAATTTTTAAACTGCCCGTAATTTTTTTGCATTAAAGTGAACTTTAAAAATTCTAAACTAGCGAAAAACCCTGCTGCTGGCTTTCTATGCGTTTCAGCCGTTCTTTATCCAAAGTAATGCAGATGTTTTTTTCGTTGCTGGGCAAAACCGTGCCTTTGGGTGCATTTTTTGCGCGGCGCAGATACTTTACCTGCGTATAGTACAAATCACCGCGGCCGGCTTTACGCCCTTTGGAATAGAAAAGTGCCAGATTGCCTGCGTCCAGCAGGGTTTCCAGCGGCACGCTTTTACCGTTCTGGTTTTTAATGAAAACATAACCGCCCGGCCAGTCGCGGGTGTGCAGCCACCAGTCCTGGCCTTTTACGTGGCGGCGCAAAAGTTCATCATTTTCGCTTGCAGTGCGGCCAACCAGAATGTGCCAGCCGTTAATTACAAAGTCAAGGCCGGGGTGTTTTTTTTCAATTTTTTGCCGTGGCGTATTCTGTTTGCGCATTTTCTGCTGAATAATCAGCGGATTTTTTTCGGCCAGCAGTTCTTCGTAATCGGCAGTAAGTTTTGCCAGTTCGGACCTGCTGGTTTTAATGTCATATTCCAGATCGTTTAAGCCGCTTACGGCTTTTTTGTAGCGGTCGTAATAATCCTGGGCATTCTGCTGGGTTTTCTTTTTGGGGTCAATTTCTATGCGTACCGTGCCGCCGTTTTCGTAATCTTCGCATTCAAAGTAAGCGCTGCCGTTTGCCGCGGCCTGTTCTACCAGATAGCCGTAAGTTAAAATCAGGTCGCCGATGTGCTTCCATTTTTCGGCCTGCAAAAAAGTTTCGCGCTTGTTTTCAAGGCGTTCTATGGCGGCTTCCAGACGGCTTTTTTTGCTGTTGAAAATTTTTTCCGCCTGTTCCAAAAGGGCAGTGCGGCTTAAGGCTTCGGCATGTTCGCTGTAAAAAAGTTCAACTTTGCGGTTGTAGCTTAAAACGCCCTGCTTTTCTATAGAAGAAAGTTGTTCGTTTTGAGAATTGACTGCAATTTCTGCAATTTCATCAAAAGTGCGCGGTTCAAAAACTTTGGGCGTTTCGCCTTCTTTTTGCTGCCGAATTTCGCATTTGTAAGTGCCGCCGCTAATTTCGTTTCGCTTTGGCCGGCGGAAAAATACGTCCAGAATATGTTCGCTGCCGTCTTCCTGCATTTGGGCATCGGTTAAAATTATGTTTGCGGCGTTGCTCCACAGGCGAATGTACATGTTGAAGTTTTCTTCCCCGTGGCTAAGTTCCAGTTTTATTATTCGCTCCTGTCCAATCTGCGCAGCACTGTTAATCCGCGCGCCCTTAATCCGCGATTTTAAAAATTCCATAAAGCGCAGCGGCTTGTCGTTTTTGGGTATTTTTTTTCGTGTTGAATGAATGCGCGTAGCACCTGGCGCAAGGCAAATGAGAACGGTCTGCGGTTCTGCGGCTTTGTACGTGTAAAGCGCAATGCTGTCAAAAGTAGGCTGAACAATCTGCTGAATGAACGAACCTTCAAGGTTCAGTTCCTGCAAAACCAAATCAATTTCTTTACAATTAAGCGACATAATATAAGAATTCTACATTTTTTTGCCAAAATTGAAAACCACCAGAAAAAGCCAGCACCAACCAAAATGTAGAAGTTATGCGAAAGCAAAACTTTTCTGCATGCTTACACCAGTGGCAGTTAGAAAAAATTCAAATAGTACGAGCGGGTAAAGGTTTTGGTTAAGACTTTGCCTAAAATACCGATTATTAAACGTAGGACTTTAAAAAGTTCGTTTAAATTGTATCAAACTTTTACGGAAAGATTAGAATATGCCCGGATTAAGTCAGCTTAAAAATTTTGTAAACGATATTACCGCTCTTGGCGATGAAGTTGCCGTTCGCACTGGTCGCGGTGAAACTGTCGAAGAAGTAGTTTTCCCTGCATCGATTGCGGATATTGACGACCGCGACGATTTTATGGCCGGTATACCGGAAACAGACGGTGAAAGTACTGAAGAAACCGATGAAACAGGCGAAAATGCAGAAATTCCGGCTGAAGGAAATGACGCAGATTCAGAAATTCAGAACATATTTGACTCTTTAGGCTTAGACAATTTAGACGACATGCCTGAAATTCAGGATGAAGAACCGGCTGCAGAAACCGGCAGTTTTGATTTGGGCGAATTGCCCGATGATGACGAATCTCCGGCGGTAGAACAGTTTGATGCCATTGACGATTTAACCTCAGATTCTGTTAGTGATGCCGCGCCGGTTGCAGAAAACGAACAGAATGCTGGTGCTGATGATTTTGAAATGCCGGATTTTGGTTCATTTGGCGGCGATGCTGACGACGACATGAACTTTGGCGAGCCTGCCGAAACAGAAACTGCCGCTGCTGGCGGTGACGATTTTGAAATGCCGGATTTCGGCGATATTGGTGACATTGGTGATTTGGGCAGCAGCGATTCCGGCGAAATCAGCCAGACTGATACAGACTTTCAGGAAGAACCTTTACCCGATTTTGGCAGTTTTGACGATGGGGCAGAAACAGACACTGCCGATTTTGACCTTGATGACAGTTCAGAATCGAACAAGGGCGACATAATAACTGACGATGATGGCGAAAGCGCAGATTCTTCTGCATTTGATTTGCCTGATTTTGGTGACACCAGCTTTGACGATGCTTCTGCCGGCGGCGGTTTTGAGCTGCCGGAAATGAACTTTGGTGATGATTCTGCCGGTGCAGATTTTGGCGCAGAACCGGCTGCCGGTGCGTCTTTGGGTGATTCTGCCGGAACAGATGCTGCACCTTCTGACGGCGAAGCTTCGGATTTTAACCTAGATTTTTCTGATTTGCCTGACATGAGCAAAAGTACCCCGGAAGATGAAGGCTTTACAACGGAAGAAGGCGGCGCAGACGATGAATTTGTAATTGCAGGCTTTTCTGACGTTGCGGATTCTGATGCTGCGGCAAAAGAAGAAAAGGCTGCCAAGGCGAAAGCTGAAAAAGCCGCCGCTGCCGCTGAAGTTTCTGACGAAAATTCAAACAGCTTAACGGATAAAGAATACCAGCAGTTTATAGAAAACCTCAATTATTACCCGCTTAACCTGCGCGTAGAAATTGAAAACATGCTTATCGGCAACGAGTTTACCGATGAAGAAAATATGCGCGTTGTCCGCATGGTTGTTAAAAAGACCTCGGTTCAGAAACTGGCTCATTATATGGGCAACCTGCTGGACAAACACATCGATGTTCCGCGCAACTACGACAAACGCACCGCTGCCCAGTACGAAGCCTACAAAAAAACGGCTGAATATCAGCTTAAAAACCGCATTCTGCCGTTTGCATTTGCGTGTCTGGTAATTTTTATTTTCTGTGCTTCGCTTCTGTACCTTGGCAAAAACTTCCTTTACGACCCGTTCCGCGCAGAACTGCTTTATAAAGAAGGTTATGCTTTAATTGAAAACGACAGTTTCCCGCAGTCTCAGGAAAAATTTATAGAAGCTACCAAGTTTAAGCAGAAAAAGCACTGGTTCTTCGATTATGCTGACGCTTACCGCGAAAAGAAACAGTACGGCCATGCGCGCCAGATGTTCAAATGGATTCTTCAGTGCTTCCCTAAAGACAAGCGTGGCGGCCTGAAATATGCCGAAATGGAACTTTATGATTTAAGCAATTATGAAGAAGCCGAACGCATTGTGCGCCGTCATGTTCTGGATAATTTCATTAACGATCCGGACGGTATGCTTCTTTTGGGCGACATTTACCTTGAATGGGCATGCGACAAAGACCCCAGCAAGTTTGAACTGGCACGCCAGCAGTATGAAAGCGTAATTGACATGTACGGTCAGTCTGACCAGTATCTGGCACGCATGCTGCGCTATTATGTGCGCACAGACAACCTTGCAGAAGTTTTGCCGCTTAAAAACTATTTTTACCCGGACAAAAAAGAGGGTGAAAAGCGCATGAAGGCTTTAACGCCTAAAGACAAGCTTGAATTAAGCGGTTACCTGCTTGATAAGCTTTACGGCCGCTTAAGCCCGGCAGAAGAATATCTGCGCCAGTACATCACCGATGTCCGCGCCCTGCTTGAACTAACAATTAAAGACGACCCGACGATGCCGGAAGCCTATTACAATTTTGCCCGTTACTTTATTTACACTGCAAATATTGCAACGGCGCAAAATCAGCTTGAATATGCATTACAGGTATTTGATCAGGCAAAAACCCGTACCCGCGACCGCATTTTGAAAAATGTAGATGCTTACCGTTTGCTTGGCGAAATTTACAAAGACCAGCAGGAATATTTGAAGGCGGAAGAACTTTATACAAAAGGCATTGCCCTTTTTGAAAGTGAAAAAGAACCGAGCAACCTTAAAACTGACATAAACGTTGGTAAACTGTATGCAGATTTGGCAGATTTGGACTACTTCCTTTCTGGTGACATTGACCAGGCACTGCGCAACTACCTGCACGCGGTAGAAAACAGCAACGACAACGCATCGGTTCGTTACCGCATAGGTTACATTTATTACGCAAACCGGAATTATATCGATGCACTGGCGGCTTTCATCAAGGCTTCGGAAAGCAGGGGAAGCGACCTGCACCTGCTTCTTTCCCTTGGTAATGTTCTTGCCCTGCGTGACGACAACTTTGCAGCCCAGGGTTATTATGAACGGTTTATAGAAGAATTTGCCCGTGAACGTTCCCTTTATTCTGTAATGTTCCCGCAGGTTCAGCAGGAACATCAGGATTTGGTAGAAACCTACATGTACGCCTGCAACAACTATGGCGTAACATTGGGCAATCTTGCTTTCCGCACCGGCGACAGCCAGATGAACGCAAAAGGCATGGTTTATCTTTCAGAATCTATGCGCGCATGGGACGCACTGACGCGTAACCAGAAAACGCTTGTGCGCCTTGGCGGCAGTAACCTTGCGGCTCAAAACATGAAGTATTTAAGCCACCGCGTAAGTGAATATGAACCGGCCATGTACTTCGACATTCCGCGCACGTTGCAGGACGAAGAAATTTTAACCCAGCCGAACGCTAAAAAATAATTCAAAATAAATGCAGAAATTAAAAACACGCTGTACAATTAAGCCAGCGTGTTTTTTTATTTACGGTTTATTGCAACCTGTAACACGGCAGCAAAAAGTGGGGCTAAACAGAATTGAGTTTAATGGAAGAAAACAGTGCAATCTGCAAGGAAAAAATACTGCATCGCGGTGCAATTGTTTTGCGCCAGCACGCCATTTTTTTACGCAAGGAATTTTTTAGAAAATCGATTCATTTATGCACGCTTTTAGTGCCCTTTGCCCTGCATTTTTTTTACTGGCCGGTAATAATCGGTTTAAGCGCCGTGCTGGTATTTTACTGCATAGCAGAAACTTTACGCATTCACGGGAAAACTGTGCCTGTAATTTCGGCTGTTACGGCAGCGGCGGCACGCAAACGCGACGAAAACCGTTTTGTACTGGGTCCGGTAACTTTGTGCACGGGCGTTCTGCTTACAGCCCTGCTGTTTGAACCAACTCCGGCGGCAATCGGTATTTTTGCCCTTGGTGCAGGCGATGGTCTTGCAAGTCTGGTTGGCAAAATGTTCGGCAAAACCAAAATTCCTTTTACCGGCGGAAAATCGGTGGTTGGTAGTTTAACCTGCTTTTTTGTAATATTCCTGCTAACTTACGCCGTTCTGCGCGACTGTTTTTTTAGCCTTGGGGTTGCATTGCTTGGCATGCTTGTAGAAGTGCTGCCATTTAAAGATTTCGACAACCTCCTCATCCCCCTGATTCTCGCCGCCACCGTCCAATACTTCCTCAAATAAATGCACATATTTTCTCTTTTTTCTGGTGCAAAAAACTCTGCCCTGGGCGCAGACTGAGCAGAAATAAGAGAAACAATGCCCAGCCCAAGCAATAGTTACAGACTAAACAAAAGGCAAAGATTATTCTACTTTTATAAAAATGGCCGTAGTTTTGCCCCGCAAAACTATGGGATTGGGCTTACACCAAGCAATAGTTACAGACTAAACAAAAAGCAAAGACCATTCTACTTTTATAAAAACGGGGCGTAGTTTGCGCCAGAAAATTAGACCAAAATGACAGAGTTTTTGCAAAAAACTCTGCCTTGGGCACAAACCAGGCAGAAATAAGAGAAACAATGCCCAGCCCAAGCAAACTAGGGGATTGGGCATATACCAAGCAATAGTTACAGATTAAACAAAAAGCAAAGGTTATTCTACTTTTATAAAAACGGCCGTAGTTTTGCCCCGCAAAACTACGGGACTTTGCTTATATCAAGCGATAGTTACAGACTAAACAAAAAGCAAAGGTTATTCTACTTTCATAAAAATGGCCCTAGTTTTGCCCCGCAAAACTAGGGGACTTTGCCTATATCAAGCGATAGTTACTGACCAAGCAAAAAGCAAAGTCACTTCCACATATAATACTTGTGTATGTTCTTAAAAAAACAGAAAGTTCCGCCAAACAGCAAAAACAGGCCAATCACCAGAAACGTGCAGTTATCGCTTTCCTGCAACAGAATTTCGCCCAAAACGAGCAGCAGGTAATTAAGTGCGCAGCGTTTGTATTCTCCGGACTGGTTTTTGTAGCCGGTTAACCAGAAACTGACGGTTGTAATTATGTAAAAGAACAGCCTTATGCCCAGACTGAAATTGTAATAGGCGTAGGCGGAAAAACCCGTAGAAAGCATTTGGATTGAGTTTACCGGCACAAAACAAACCGTAATTGTTGCAAGTGCCAGAATGCTGAACTGAAGGTTTGAAGTGTGTGATTCGTTCCGGTCGGTAGAAACAGCCGCAATTGTAAGCATTGCCACCGATGCCGAAATGCGCGCAAAAAGTATGACCTTTGAAATAATTATCATTAAATTGGGATGATTCTGCCAGCTGGCAAACAGCGGGATAAGCAGGCGGAATGCTTCCGGAATGAAGCTTACCAGAAACAGCGGAACATAAATCAGTTCCGGAATCTGGGTTTTTTCAAAATAATTCAGCATGCCAAAGCAGCAAACCGGCACGTAAAGCAAAAGCGCTGCTACCGCAATAAGAACGGCGTAAGGATTGAATTCAAAAATGAAAAAATTATTGAAATTGCCAAAAGAACGTTTGTTCTGCTGTAAAATCGGAAAATTGCCCGTAAAAAAACTGTATACGTAAAGTGCTGCAATACAAGCAAATAGAAAAGTCGTCAAAATTCCCATAATGCGGATGATTCGGTTGCGTGAAACAAGTGTCATACCAAAAGAATATATGAAAAAATGGAAAAATTAAAGCTGAAAACTTTTGCCGCCGAAAATTTACAAGATTGCAGCTTTAAGTTTTGGGGAGGTTCTATGAAAAAACTTTGTACTGCTGTGTTTTTGTTTTGCGCCGTCTGTTCTGTTTTTGCCGCAGACATTGCAGAGTTTGCTGACATTGGTTTTTCGCCTGACGGCAGCGCCTATGCTTTTGCCAATTATGGCGTTTCAAGCCGTAATGGTGCAGACCAGCGCGGCTATGCAGAAGTTTTCGTTGTTGATACGGCAAAAAACGCCTATATAAAAGAAGGAATTTATAAAAACGGACCGGACGCCAAAACTGCAAAAAAAGACGGTCTTCAAACTTTTCAGGATTTGCTTGCGGTAAACGAGAAATCTTTCAAAAATTTCCGCTTCCCGGCTTCAAGTAATTCGGTGGTGCTTTATCAGGTTGCCCAGCCCAAGGACAAAAGCAAGGCTTCGCCGGAATATAAGCCGTCGGTAACTTTTCGCGATTTTAACAACCCTGTTTTTGGACGCACGGTATCTTATTCCGTAAAAGTAAACGAATTTATAGAAGGAACTGGCGCAAAGGCAGATTCTGCCTTTTGTCTTCTGCTGGAAATCAAGTCGGAATCGGGCAACGTGCTGAAGCGTTATGTTGTTGGTAATCCCCAGTACAAGCGGCAGGGCGTGGTTGCGTATCGCCTTAACAGTGTTTTGCGCGACGAAGACGGTAAAAGGCTTGTTTTTGTAATTGAAAAACAGATAGCCCAGAATGACGGCATGTCCGTTCGCTTTATGGTAGAAACGTTGGTGCTTGAATAATTGCACGAAATAAGAAAACATAGCAATTTTGTCATTAAACCCGGTATAACACTGCCGGGTTTTTTATTTTTCTCGGGGTGGTTCAGAATTTGCAGTAGGTTAAAAAGTTAATTTTACTGAATAGGTCAAATATCGGGTTTATATGAAATGTCCCAAAAAGCAGCCTTTCGGCAGTCCCGGCTTGTGCTAAATGCATTTTCTGTAACTGGCATTGTTTTAGGCACAAGGTATAGTTTTAAAGAAAACTGTACCTTGCATCAGAGAACAGATACGAAAAAAAGACTTGTACATGCTCACGGCGTATTTTTTCGTGTCAGATTTTGTAGAACGATGCAGTTTGCTATTTGAAAACTGAACCGAATAAGAAATGGCTAATTGAAATTGACAAATTTTTGTATTTCTGTTAGTTTGATCTAACTGATATTAGTTAGATTAAACTAACAGAAAGTATAAGAGGGGTTTTTATGAAAAAAATTATTGCAATCTTAGCGGCAGGTGCTTTAGTTTCTGTAGCATTTGCACAGACAGTGGAAATTTCTAGCACACTGTCTACTTCACCGGAAGTTTATGTTGATGGCGAATCAAATCAGTGGGGTTTTTCTGATGAAAATTTCTTCCGTGAAGAAATTGAAGGAACTGGTACGACGGCTGACGGGCGTGCGGCCGTTTGGGGCAGAGTTCGCCTTGATGTAAAAACAAAAGATACCTCCCAGGAATCTATATTGAATGTAAAACCGCAGTGGCATTTTTCAAATGAATTTGCGGCGGCTGCGCTGATTAAACCGTTTGATGGACTTGAAGTTAAAGTTGGCTCAAAGGAAGGCCTGAGCAAAGAATTTGGTTCTGACATTGCGTGGGAAGATGAAAATGCCGGTGATGTAATTATTGCTGATGTAACTGGCAAGGAAAACACTATCAATGCTTTTCGTTCCGGTATTTATGCCGGATTCACCGGTGTAGAAGGTCTTTGGATTGGTGGCGGTGTTGTTACGGATTCAATTATGGAAAGTGACGGTGCCGGACTTGACGGAAAAGTATGGAATCAGAACGGCCTTATCAAAAAAGGGTCTTACGGTCCTCTGCAATTTGGTGCAAGTTATGATACGGACCTTTTTAGTGCAGGAATTAAATATGTCGGTGAATTTGGCGGTTATAATCAGCCGGAAGGTGAAGCAGGCGAAAATGGTGTTGCAAATAATTTTACAGATGCCAAATACGCACACAACAACATTTATGCCGGTTTTTCATTCAATGGTTTGCAGGATGCTAAAGTTGGTACGGAAATTGGTTTTGCCGTAGACTTTGACACGCATAAAAATTCTTCTGTTATGGGAACAAAGGCTTATACAGCTTTTGCTGCAAGTGCTAATGCCGGTTTTGATTTCCGAAATGGCATTACAGACGCTGTGGCTGTAACTGTTGCCTATCAGTCAATTGACGGTAAAAAATCAAAGGTTTTGCCGTTTTACATCGGCAATGATTTAAGCTATCAGGTATCTGATGATGCTTCTTTCAGCCTGCACGTTTCTTACCTTCAGGGCGGTTTGCTGAATTCTTCAAAAACTTATACAAGCGAAACTACTTCTGACGATGTTCTTTCCGGCGATTATGCTTCGCTGATTACGCTGTCACCTGCTTTCTGTTTTTCTATTGGTGCGCACACATTTGGGTTTGGTGTTGAAACCCAGGTTGCAAACCATATTAAATACAACCAGAAAACCTCTTCTGAATGGGCTTTTGCTTCTATGTATGGGAAGTCTGCCCGTGTTAAGTTCCCCGTTTCTTGGACTTACACTTTTTAATTTAGGCTTTTGCGCTTAAATTGAAAACTTTGCGGCAGATGTTTGCAAAAGCATCTGCTGCTTTAGTTAAAGTTTTAATTTCGTTTGAAATTTTAACTAAAGCAAAACCAGAATTGGTCATGCAAAAAGCCGGGGGGCTGTAACAAGTAATTCGATATGGGGAGGCGAGGAAACTTTAGTTTAGGGTATAAAATTCATGTTTTGTCTTGTTGGTGAATTTTACTTTACAGACTCTATTCTAAAGCTTCCTCTTTTTTTTACGCCGGGTATGTCTTGCTGCTAAACACTGAAAAATTGGAAGAATAGAATTCTTTTTCCCGTTTATTTTTCAATTTGTTTGGCTTCTACCGTATTTCTGCTTTCAAAATTATGCATGCAAATAATTAGTTTCAATTTCGAGTTTTCTATAAAAGGCAAAAGATATTTACTAGTTGTACTACAAACAGCCGCAGACAGCCACGGCCACAAAAAATACGCCGTGCGTATGCACAAGTCTTTTTTTTGGGGCAGGGACTGTCGAAAGGCTGTTTTGAAACCATTTTATATAAACTCGACATTTGACCAATTAGTAAATTTCTGCTTAAAAGTGCCTTTTGAATAAAACACCGCTATGCAATCAAAAAAAGCAAAAAAATTGTGAAAAAAAATTTGACAGGTTTAGTAAAACGTTTTAATATAAATCAACACGTGTTGATAAACACGTTGACAACAAAGGTTTTTTAAGTTCTGTAAGGAGGAACAAATGAAAAAATTGATGGGCGCAGCTTTGATGGCTGCTGCTGCTTTAATGGTATTTACAGGTTGTGCAAAAAAAGATGCATCTGCAAAAGATTCAGGAAAGGCTTCAAAAGTTGAACTGACTGTATGGGAATCAAATCAGGGTCCGGACATGTTTATTAAACAGGCCGGAGAAGCTTTTACAAAAAAATATCCTAACATCACAATCAAATACGTAAACGTAGAACTGGGCGATGCAGCCGGACAGATTGCTCTTGACGGTCCTGCCGGTGTTGGTCCGGACGTATTTGCAGCACCGCACGACAAGCTTGGTGAACTGGTTAACGGCGGACACGTTTTGCCAACAGTAAATGCAGATTCTGTTAAAAAACAGGTTCTTGGTGCATGTTCAACAGCTTTAACCTATAACGGAAAAATGTACGGTTACCCGGTTTCGGCAGAAACATACGCATTGTTCTATAACAAGGCACTTATCAACGAAAATGACGTACCGAAAACTTGGGAAGACCTTGCTGCCTATGCAAAAAAATTCAATGCAGAAAACCCTGGCAAATATGGTTTTGTAATGGATGTTGGCAACGGTTACTACACAATTATTTTTACAACTGCTGACGGAAACCGCCTGTTCGGTGAATCTGGTGCAGACACTTCTTCTACAAACCTGAACACGGAAAAAGCTGTTAAAGGCATGAAATTCTTCCAGTCTTTGCGTTCAAGCCTGAACGTTCCGGCTGCTGACCTTACAACTTCGGTTTGTGACGGTGCTTTCCAGGCTGGAACAGCTGCAATGCACATTACAGGTCTGTGGAACGTTGTACCGTTTGAAGAAGCTGGTCTCGACTTTGGCGTAGCAGCACTGCCTGCACTTCCTGGAGACAACAAACCTGCATCATCATTCTCTGGTACACGTGCAATGTTTGTATCTGCATATTCAGACCATCCTGAAGAAGCAGCACTTTTCACAGAATTCCTTCTTTCTGAAGAAATGCAGCAGCTTCGCTTTAATTTGACAGGTGCAATGCCTTCAATTAACACAACTGTATCAAGCAAATACATGCCAGGTTTCTTAACCCAGCTGGACTACGCATTCCCAATGCCTTCAATTCCAGAAATGAGTTCATTCTGGGAAGCTATGAACAATGCTTCTAAAAACATCTGGGACGGTGCAAATGTTCAGTCTGAACTTGATGCTTGTAACGCAACAATTCTTGGTAAATAAGGATTGAAACTGTAACCGGCTGTCTTGTATGGCAGCCAGAAAAGCGGCTTTTGCTAGTAGAACAGGTTAAGGCCGCTTTTTTATTCGCTGCCGAAGGGGTTAACGTGCGAATGTGAGCATTTAAGGTTTGCATCGGTTTTTGATGCTTTAAGCGTTAAGCGTGCCTTGTTCGGTGTGTTGTTCTTGTTAAATCATCTTTTAGGTTCATTGCAAGGTTTTTTCCAAGCTTATTATGCTGAAAGTTAGGCAAACTGCTGATAGTTGCTCTGCATGCAGGCTCGGCAGTTTTGACAATTTCTGTGTTTCTTCGCCGGTTTGGAAAAAACTTTGTAAGCTCTTCTTTCGGGTAAAACGCCATAGTTTTTACCCCTTGTTTCAGGAGTTTTTTTGTGAATACATTACCTGCCGATGGCAGTGCAGCAAAAAAAATTAAAACAACTGCTGCCTGCTTTATGGGACTTTCGCATATTCTCTATCTTAAAGATTATGTGAAAGGCATTTTTTTTGCAGCCATAGAGACGGTTTTTTTGTGTTTTTTGCCGGTTACGGTAAAAAAAATCATTGAACTGATTACATTAGGTTCTCCGCAGCCGGATTTACCGATTAAACAGCGTGACAATTCAATTTTTATGCTGATTGACGGCATTCTGTTTATTGCAATTATTGCAATTTTTGCAGTTGCCTATGTTCTTTCCGTTAAGGGTGCACAGAACGATTATAAAGAATACTGCCGCACAAAACGCTTTAAAGGGCAGAAGAAGAATCTTGAAAATGCCCTCGGCAACGCTTTTCCTGTTGTCGGTTTGGCACCTGCCTTTCTGATGATTGTTATTTTTGTAGTAGTTCCGCTGCTTTTTTCCGTTTGCGTTGCATTTACAAACTATTCAGCCCCAGACCATATTACACCGAACAATACGGTTGACTGGGTTGGTTTTCAAAACTTTAGGGACTTGATGGGCGGTAATGCCACTTGGTCTGTGGCTTTTGCCCGTGTTGCAGTGTGGACGCTTATCTGGGCGGTTATGGCAACATTAACCTGCTATTTCGGCGGTCTTCTTATTGCCGTTCTTCTTAAAGAAAGCAAAATTAAAATTGCGCCCGTTTTCCGCATTATTTTCATTTTGCCCTATGCCGTGCCTTCTGTTGTAAGTATGCTGGTTTGGAAAAACCTGCTTAACGGCACTTTTGGTACGGTAAACCGAACCTTGATGGCTTTAGGCCTGATGAATACGCCGGTGCAGTGGCTTGGCGAAGCACGTTTGGCGCAGATTATGGTAATTGTAATAAATCTTTGGGCTGGGTTCGGTTATTTCATGCTGCTTACAATGGGCACAATGACGGCCATAAGCCAGGATATGTACGAAGCGGCCACGATTGACGGCGCAAACAAATTGCAGGTTTTGGGAAAAATTACCTTGCCGCTGGTTTTGTATCAAACCCTGCCGCTTATAATCATGTCGTTTACGCACAACATCAACAACTTTGGTGCAATTTTCTTCCTTACTGGCGGTCAGCCGGTTGTGGCAGACAGTACGACATCACTTGCAGGCGGTACCGAACTGCTTGTTACGTGGATTTACAAACTGACGATTACGCTTCAGAAATACAACTATGCTTCTGTTATTGCAGTTATGATTTTCATTGTTTTGGCACCTTTCGCTATTTTCAATTTCCGCCAGACAAAAGCATACAAAGAAGGTGAAGTATGAAAAGAAACAGACATACTGTGGAATATTTAAACAAAATCATAATCATGATTTTCTTCATTCTGGTTTCGTTTGCGGTACTTTATCCGCTGGTTTATGTTGTAAGTGCCGCGTTTGCGCCGGGCAACAGCATTGCTTCATTAAGCATCGTTCCGTTTGGCGACGGTTTTACCCTTAAACATTTTGTCCGCCTGTTTAAAGACACCGATTACGGCAAGTGGTTTATGAACACGCTTATAATTGCAGTTTCTACATCGCTTGCAACTGTCGTTATTTCGTCGCTGAGTGCTTATGTATTTTCGCGCTTTACTTTTGCATTCAAAAAATCATTCCTTATGTCACTGCTGGTTTTGCAGATTTTCCCTTCTTTTGTAGGCATGATTGCGATTTACGTAATTCTGCTGCGCATTGGCGGTCTTGATACGCTTTGGGGACTGGTACTGGTTTATGTTGCCGGAAACATTCCGTACAACACGTGGATGGTAAAAAACTACATGGATACCATCAGCAAAAACCTTGACGAAGCGGCACGCATTGACGGTGCAGGGCACTTCAGGATTTTTTCAACAATTATTTTGCCGGTTGCAAGACCGATAATTACATTTTTGGGCTTAACAAGTTTTACAGGCCCGTGGATGGACTTCATTTTCCCAAAAATGGTTCTGCGTTCAGTTGAAAAACAGACGCTTGCCCTGGGGCTGTTCAGTTTTGTTACCGACAAAAAGAACGAATTTACGACATTTGCAGCAGGTTCGTTAATTGTGGCCGTGCCGTTTATAATTTTCTTTATGCTTACCCAAAAAACAATGATTACAAGTTTTGGCGGTGCAGCAGTTAAAGAATAAAGGACTGAACACGCTGAAAAAATTAGCGTGTTCGGGTTTGGTGCGTGGCTTTCATGCCGCTGTTTGGGCAAATTGAAAGCTGTGCTCCAAAGCAAAAAAAATGGAAAAGATTTAAAAATTCAGGCGAAGCTTTTCCGTAATGGCATTGCATGAAAATTCAGTTGTTTTTATGCAATGCCACATTTCTTACATCAGTTCAACTTTGGGCTTTTTTGGCAATCTGAAGGTCTGTTTGCAAATGCAATAAAACAGCTGCTGGCTGACGATAACGGATTGTGCCGTGCAAGGCATGATTTTTATGGCAGGCAGTGCAGAAGAATTTTTAATTTGCTGGCAGGCATTCATCTTGCTTATTTATCAACACGTGTAAATAGAGGGGAAATATGGCAGAATATGGCTATACAAAAGACTATCTTACAAAAAATGGAAAACCCTGGTTTCCGGTAATGGGCGAAATTCACTATTCCCGCTATCCGCGGCAGTTGTGGAAAGATTCGCTTTACAAAATGAAGGCCGGCGGCGTAGACGTAGTTTCGGCCTATACGATATGGATTCACCACGAAGAAATAGAAGGCGAATATAATTTTTCCGGCAACTGCGATTTGGCTTATTTTGCCAAATGCATAGACGACTGCGGCTTAAAAATGGTTCTTCGCGTTGGTCCGTGGTGTCACGGAGAAGTGCGCAACGGCGGCTTCCCGGACTGGCTTTTGAAAAAAGGCTTTGAATGCCGTTCCAACCAGACCGCGTATCTGGACCAGGTTCGCCGCTGGTACACGGTGCTTTACAAACAGGTTGCGCCCTATCTTTGTACGCCGGCAAACCCGGAAGGTGCGATTATCGGGCTTCAGATTGAAAATGAATACGGCCACTGCGGCGGCATGAACGGCGAAGAAGGCGAAGAACACATGCGGATTCTTGCCCAGATGGCGAAAGAAATTGGTTTTAACCTTCCGCTTTTTACCGCAACCGGCTGGGGCGGGGCAGTTACCGGCGGTTTGGTGCCGGTGATGGGTGGCTATTGCGAAGCCCCGTGGGACCAGCGTCTTACAGAAATTGAACCAAGCGGCAATTACATTTTTACCCGCGAACGCAATGACCACAACATTGGCAGCGATTTTGGCTTTGGCACGGGCATTACTTTCGATTTGAACAAGTTTCCGTACCTTACGGCAGAACTTGGCGGCGGTTTGCAGGTTACGCGGCACCGTCGCCCTGTGGCCTACGCCCAAGATATTGGCGCGATGTCGCTGGTTAAAATGGGAAGCGGCGTAAATTTGCTGGGCTATTACATGTACCACGGCGGCACAAACCCGGACGGAAAACTTTCTACCTTGCAGGAAAGCAAGGAAACAGGTTCGCTGAACGACTTGCCGGAACTTTCCTACGATTTCCGTGCACCGATACGCGAATACGGTCAGGTTTCTCCAACTTTTAAAGAAATTAAACTGCTTTCCTTGTTCATTCACAGTTTTGGTGAAGAATTGTGCACTCTCGCCGCCGACATTCCGCCGGAAAATCCGCTGAAACCTACAAATTTCAGCGATTTGCGCTATTCTTTCCGGCACAACGGAAAAAGCGGCTATGTTTTTGTAAACAATTATCAGCGCCGCAACAAAATGGCACACCATTCAAATGTAAGCATAAAACTGCCTGCCTGTTTGGGTGGCGGCACTTTACCGCCCTTAAACGTTGCCGACGGAGACTTTTTCTTTTTGCCGTTTAACATGCAGTTTACCGGCGCCGTGCTTAAACACGCGCTGGCTACGCCGCTTTGCAGGCTGAATGCTGAAAACGGAAAAAAAGCCGTGGTTTTTTATGCGCGCAAAAATGCGCCGTCCGCCTCTCCGCAAATGTTCAGTTTTGAAGGCAAGCCCGAAGAAGCCGTGCTGGTGCTTAGCCGCCGCGATGCGCTGAATGCGTGGAAAATTACAAGCCCGGCTGGCGAGCATCTGGTAATTTGCGACGATGCGGTTACCCAGTGCGGCCCTGACAACGTGTATAAAATGTATTTCCAAAACAAGAAGCAGATTAGGGTTTATCCGCCGCTTCCGTCGGTTCCGGCAGGTTTTGTAAGCGTTGCCAAAATTCAGCCCAATGCCCCGGCAGAAGGCGTTGCAGGCGTTGAAGGCGAAATCTACCAGCAGACGGCTGGTGCTGCCTTTGATGCGGAAACGCTGGCGGTTCGTTCCCAGTTTTTGCAAACTCCGCCGGTTTTGCCACACCGGGACAATTCGGGCAAGGCTTATTCGCCGGAAAATGGTGCAAAAGTGTACCGGATTCAGCTTGTGCAGAACCTTGCCGGCAGCAGTGCAAAGACAATTTTGTCCAAATTGCAGTTTGCCGGGGCAAAAACTGAAGCCGGTAAAAGTGAATTAAGCGAACTGTTTTTGCGTATTGCCTACGAAGGCGAAAGTGCCCGGCTTTATGCTGGCGGAAAGCTTATTGCGGACAATCTGTTTTGCGGCAGGCTGCGCCCCGAATACAATGATGAACAGGCTGAAAACGTGCCGGTTTGGGAAATTGGTCTGCGCCGTTTTATTGAAGCCGGTGTAGATGTTTCGGAATTGATGCTGGAAATTATGCCGCTAAGCCCGGAAGCCGGAATTTATCTGGAAACGTGGCCGGTAAACAATGGCGAAAACACGGCGCACCTTGTAAACCTTGAAATTAAGCCGTTGTGCAGCCTGAATTTTCAGTAATTGCCAATTGATATAAGAGCAAAGCCTTGTTTGCATTTGTAAACTAGGTTTTGTGCCAGTATTTAAAACATTTGTTTCATTCGTGCGGAGGGTTTAATACCTCACGCTTGCGTCGTAACAAGGGGTATTAAACCCGACTGCGACTACTTATTAAGAACAACAACCTCGCTGCTTGCGGCGAGGTTGTTGATTCAGCTTGTAGTACCATTTCAATTTATGTAAAATAATTTCATGCAAAAACTGATTTTAGCGCCCATGGCAACCCTTTCGCATGAAGCACTGCGCCTTACAATTGAACGCAATGCGCCAAATGCCTGCGACGAATTTTATACCGAAATGATACAGGCTACCAGCTGTTTAGCCGGTGGCCAGTACGAAAGCTTTTACCTGCGCACAGCCCCAGATGTAAACCGCCTTGTGTGGCAGCTAACCTGCGGCAAGGCAGAACCTTTGGCCGATTGTGCCAGCCTTGTGGCCGGTTTGGGCGGAATTGGCGTTGACATAAACATGGGCTGCTGTGCGCCTGAAATTTTCAAGCAGGGCGCCGGCATTGCATGGATGCTGAAACCTGTTGAAGAAACTTCCCGAATGCTTTCAAATGTAAGGAAAAATATCGGCGACATGCGGCTAAGCGTAAAAATGCGCCTTGGTGACGAAAACTACACAATGGAAGGGCTTTTTGATTTTTGCCGGATGCTTGCTGATCAGGGCGTTTCCCAGATTGTTCTGCATCCGCGCACGCGCAAGGCAAAATTTAAGCGCAGCCCGGATTATAAACAGGCAGAAGTGCTGAAAGAATTTTTGCAGCAGAATTACGGTGAAAACATAAAGCTGATTGTTAACGGCGACATTAAAGATGCCGCGTCTCTTTGTGCGGTGCAAAAACTGGTGCCCAATGCCGACGGCTTTATGATTGGGCGCGCTGCCGTGCAAAAACCCTGGCTTTTTACCGACCTTAAAAATGCGTTAAACGGCGTAAACACCGAAAAACGCCAGATAAACCTGCAAAAAGTTGCCCTGGATTTTTTGGATGATCTTAAAACAAGCCAGCCCTATGACTTTTGGATAAGCCGCGCCCAGCGTTTTTTTGCATATTACGGCTGCAATTTTATGTTTGCCCATTATTTGCAGACACAGGTTTTCAATACCAAAACCCTTGATGAACTTACGGCTGCTTTTCTTGCTTATTTTGAAAAACAGCCGGACGAAAAGTTCAAGACGGTTTAGGCTTGGCCTGCGGTTTATTCGTGCCGCATGGTTTAAAGCCCCGGCACTTTGCGTTGAGGTTCGTTATTTCTGATAAACTACAACGTCATTCATTGTGTGCGAATTTTCAATGCCGGTTTTAAGCTGAATCAGCCAGCCGCCCTGAAAAATGCTTTCTTTTACAGAAACTGTGCCGTCTTCAAACACGTGGCGGAAAACAAAACGCAGAACGGAAGAATCTTCTTTTGCCCGAAATACCTGACATTCTTCGGGCTTGTCGTTCAGGCTAAGGGTCATGTTTTTTATCGGGGCGTAGTACAGGCTGTAGCCGTTTGCTTCGTAATAAACTGGGCACTTTTTGAAAGTGCGCGTTTTTCCGGCATCGGAACTGTAAACCGTTGCAAAGTCTGCAATTTTCTTCGTTAAATCGTAAGTTTCCCAGATTGCGTCAGCTTCGGTCTGACTTATTTCAGTCCAGCTGAAGCTGGAAGAATAATCGGGAAAAGTTTCGCGGCTGCCAAGAGCAGAAATTGTCTGAGCAATTAAAAATGCCAGTAAAAAAGTGGTTAGTTTTTTCATTTTTTTTAAGTTTTAAATAAACGGCTGAAATTTTATTTGTGCCGACATTTTTAATGCCCCGACGCTTTGCGCCGAGGGACGGTATTTTCAGCCGGGTGTTAAAAACGTACAGCCTGTTGATTTTTCAGCAGGCTGTACGTTTTTTTAAGGTTCAATTGAAACCTTAAAAGGCTGAACCAAGTGCAAAAAATGCTGTTTCGCCTTGATTCAGCGCGTTTATAGAAAAATTGCGGTTTTTCAAGATTTTCAAAACCTTTCAGAAAACCGCTTTTAAAAGATTTTTCCGCCTATTTTTTAGGAAATTTCTTTTTGAATTCTTCCAAAACTTTTTCTGGTGCCGGTTTTGCATCAACGTCTACCAGGTTACTTTTTTCCTTGTAAAAATCGATAAGCGGTGCTGTTGATTCGCGGTAAACTTCAAGGCGGTGCTTGATTGATTCAGTTTTGTCGTCGTCGCGTGTGTAAAGTTCGCCGCCACATTTGTCACATTTGCCTTCAACTTTTGGTGGGTTGAATTTTACGTGGAACATCTGGCCGCATTCTTTACAGCAAACGCGTCCGCCAAGGCGGTCTACAACTGCTTCGTCTTCAATGTCAAAGTTTACGGCAGAATCGATTTTGGCAAATGTTGCCAGTGCTTCTGCCTGTGGAATTGTGCGTGGAAAACCATCGAGAATGTAACCGTTTTTGGTGTCGTCTTTAGAAAGGCGGTCTTTTACCAAATCGATTGTGATTTCGTCGCTTACCAGTCCGCCGGCATCAATGATTGCTTTTGCTTTTTTTCCAAGTTCTGTCTGGTTTTTAATGTTTTCGCGGAAAATATCGCCAGTAGAAATGTGTGGAATTCCGTAAGCCTGAGCAACTTCTTTTGCCAAAGTTCCTTTACCAGCTCCTGGCGGGCCTAAAAAAATAAAATTCATGGTTTTACCTCAAATATTTGGTTAAAAATTGCCGTTTGCGCGGCAAACAGCCTTTATATAATAGCGAGAATTTTGCCTAACTTCAAGCTTGCAGTTTTGTGCCGGCTTTTCTGCCGTTTTTCGGCTTTTTTACTGCCGCACAATCGCAAAAAGCGTCGACGTTTTCCAGTTAAGTGCAATGTGCCGCCTGCAAACCTGCGTCAAAAGTGAATAAACGCAGTCAAGTTCCTGCTTTGTAAGGTTTTTCGCCATAAAGTCTGCATATTCGGAAGCATTGGAATTGAACCATTTTTCGGCTTCTTCCGGGCTTATTATGCGTTTGGTTTCTATTTCTTCAGCTTCACCAAAAAAGTGCAGTCCGCTGTCTTCAAAAATAGCCTGCACTTTTTCTTCGTTCCAGCAAAAAAGCGGATGGTCGTTCTGGCCGTAAAAGGCGTTTTCCGCATTCAGGTATTTCTGAAGAATCTGCCTTTCGGCGGCGGCCATGCCGGAACGTTCAAAATGGTTCAGCAGTGCCCGCCCAAGGCGCATATTTTTGCACAAAATGTTCTGGGCAAAGGCGAAAATGCAGCCGTTTTCCAAAGCCGGAAGGACTGAAGATGCGGCGGAATTTTGTGACCTTCCGGCTTGTGCATTTGGATTTGTAAGGTTTGGTAAAATTGTGCCGTTTTTAAGGCTTTCTGCCGCATTTTGGGCAAAAATTTCAATGCTTTGCAAATTGGTAAAGGGATTCCGGCAAAAAACCGTGTCAAAGCATACGTCGCCAAGTTCGCCCAGGCTGGTACAGAATACCGGGCGGTCAAGTTCATTCAATGTGCTTGCGTACTGTTCCAGCACCTGTCTGCCCCGGACTGTCCTGCACAAACCGGCGGTAAATCCTTCCGGCGACCTTCGCAGTGTTTCCCAAACAAAAAGTCCGTCATCGGCGTTTAGTACAAGATTGCGGTTGTGCCGGGTTATTTTTGCCGAGTCCAGCAGCTTATTCCTTATTTGCAGAAGGGATTCGGAACGGCCTTCGTCGGTGCGTTTCTGCCACTGTTCCAGTTTTTTATCCTGCGGCGTGTAGGTAAGGTTTTCGCCGGTTTTTACATTGCCGTGCTTTAAGTGTTCTGCTGCCCACCACGAGCCCATCGGGTTCAGTATCTGGTCTTCGCCAATCTGTGTGTCTTCCAAAAGTGCCGTAATTTGCAGTTCGCGCCGGGAAAGCACTTCGTTCCGTATTGTTTTTTCGTAGCCCTGATCGCCCGGGTTGTAGAAAACCCTGCCTTCAAGGCCGTCGGGAAGGTATTGCTGGGGAACCCAATGGTCGCGGTATGCGTGGGGATAAAGGTAACCGGCGCCGTGGCCAAAACCTTCGCCGTCGCGGTTTGAATCGCGCAGATGGTTTGGAACTTCGGCATCTTCCTGCCGCACTGTTTTAAGGGCATCAAAAAATGCCATGCTGCTGTTGCTTTTGGGCGCGGTTGCAAGGTATAAGGCGGCCTGAGTCAGCATGTAATTTCCTTCCGGCAACCCGATTCTGTCAAAGGCTGCGGCACAGCTTTCTACCACGGTAAGGGCGTTAGGGTCGGCAAGTCCTGTATCCTCGCAGGCGGAAATTAACATGCGCCGGAAAATGAAATGAGGGTCTTCGCCGGCGGTTATCATTCGTGCCATCCAGTAAAGTGCCGCATCCGGGTCGCGGCCGCGCAGGCTTTTTATAAATGCGCTTATAACGTCATAGTGGTAGTCGCCGTCACGGTCGTAAAGCACCACTTTTTTCTGAATTGATTCTTCGGCGGTTTCTTTGCTTATGTAAATTTCGCTGTTTTCGGCAGGTATGCACGGTGTTGAATCCGGTGACCATTTTTCCGGGGTTGTTTCAACGGCAAGTTCCAGAGCATTTAAAAGGCTTCGGGCATCGCCGTTTGCTGTGCTTACCAGATGTTCAAGTGCGCCGTCTTCAAATGTAATTTTCCATTTTCCGTAGCCACGCTGCCTGTTTGCTATTGCCTGCTTTGCTACGTTCATCAGGTCTTCGTCGGTTAAAGGCTTCAGCTGAAAAACCCGGCTTCGGCTTACGAGTGCCTTGTTTACTTCAAAAAAGGGGTTTTCGGTGGTTGCGCCAATAAGAATGATTGTGCCGTTTTCTACCCACGGTAAAAGGGCGTCCTGCTGGCTTTTGTTCCACCGGTGAACTTCGTCTACAAACAGAATTGTGCGCCGTCCGTAAAGCCGGTGCTGTTCTTCGGCGGCTTTTACAGCATCGCGTATGTTCTGTACGCCGGTTAAAACTGCGTTTAATGTTACAAAATTGCTTTTAGTGTGGTTGGCTATTACACGGGCGAGGGTTGTTTTGCCAGTTCCTGGCGGGCCGTAAAAAATAACGCTTGCCAGCTGGTCTGCGGCAATGGCACGGCGCAAAAGCCTGCCTTTGCCAACAATGTGGTTTTGCCCGATATATTCGTCTAGGTTTTGCGGGCGCATGCGTGCTGCCAGCGGCTGGTGCGCAGAATCTGTCTGTTGGTCGAATAAATCCATAAAAGGGATTTTAGCAAAAAAAAGCCGGTCATAAAAGACCGGCTTTTTTCCTGTTAGGTTCAATTTTGGGTTTTGAATAAAAGACCGAAAGTCAATTTTTGAACATTTCTTATAAACTCGGCATTTGGCCTATTTGTAAAGAACTTTATTCCATGTTCCAGCTGTCGTTTTCATCGTAATAAGCCCAAAGGCCGTCGCGCTTGTCACCATGGCTGTCTAATGAAAGATAAATGGTGTTACCAACAACCCACAGTCCGCCCGGATGTGTACCCTGTGTTGCAAACTGTCCGCTGTTTTTTTCTTCGCTAAAAGGCGGTGCCTGCCATTTATCGCTTGAGTTCTTCTTGTAGTAGCCGACACTTTGTGATGCAATTATTACCTGACCTTTGTATACAGCCATACCCGTTATGTCGCCGTTTATGCCTTCAATTTTGTCATCATGATTGTATGCTTGTCCGCCGGCACAATAATCTTTGTCACTGCGCTGTGAACCGCAGGCACTTTTAAAATTTCCAACCAATGTTGCCGTGGTTCCTGTTAATTGATATGTTCCAGTTGATGTGTATGCAAAACATTCCTGTCCGGCACCGCCATAAACCTTGTTGTCAAAAATATTGTAAATTTCGCCGCTTATGCCGGTAACAGTACCGCCACCATGCCGAACAATAGGATTTGTTGTTCCTTTTGCGTCAGAAGCTGTATTCCAAGTCATTACATACAAATCCGTACCGTTGGAAGCAATAGTTGCAATGTTGTTGCCGTAGCCGCCAACTTCGCTCCAGCCCCTTTTCTGGTTTACGCCTTTTGAAAAAATCTTGCTGCCGTTTGTTACGTAAAGATTTCCTCCGCAGTATGTCAATCCGCGTATAAACAGTGGCGTACTGCTTTTGTTCAATTTTTCTTCTTCCGAAATGGCCTTAAAAATGCCGCCGCCGCCACCGCCACCGCAGCCTGTAAGTATAATAGAAAGATTTGCTGCAATGAGGAAAAATAAAGGCAATGTATATTTTTTATTACAAATTGTCATAAACATCCTTTTTTTTGTTTTTGAATTTTCAAATTAAAATATATTAGAAATGGTAACGTATGCTTAAACCTGCGTTAACCGTAGAACCGACCATACTTTCTGCATTTTTTCCAAAGTAAATCTGCGGCAGAACCGTTGCGCCAACCGTCAAGCCAACAGACCAGTCGGCACTTTGCCGGTAATAAACGCCAATTTCCGGTTTCAAACTCGGGCCAAAGTAAAACTGACTGAGGTATGACTGCATTGCTGCACCTGCTGAAATTGAAACAGGTATTTCAAAACGGCCGACAGTCATGTAGAAAGTTCCTTTTGCCATAACCGGAACAAAATAGAACACGTTGCTGCCATGTGTTTTACCGTAGTGCGGGTCAAAGGTTGCACCAAACGAAAAGCCTGCACTTTGGAAAACATTGTATCCAAGGGAAAAACCGCCGCCGTATTTAAGGTTGCGCGGCATAAGACCGCCAAATCCTTCAACGGAAAGGTGAATAAGCTGGTCGCCCTTGTTGTTTACGGCATAGTCATCAATGGTGTAGCGCGGAACATTTTCTTCTTCATTGTCCCAGTCGTCCCATGGGCTTATGGTTTGTGCACTGGCAGCAGCTAATGATGCAAGCAGAATAATGCAGGTTAACAGAATACGTTTCATAAATTTTCCTTTAACTTTATTTCGGCAAAATACTTAAAATATACCAGCCGAACCTGTTATTTGATAACGGCGTTAGTAGAACAAAAGGCACAAAATAAGTTAAACTTGTAAGGGAACTTTGCTGGTTTGCCTGTCCTGAAAACGGCAAAATTACAAAAAGTTCTGCTAACTTTAGCCTATTTTGCTTTTATTGTCTATGGAGGATTTTTAGATGAGTGCAACAATTATAGACGGTTTTCAGATTGCTGCTGACGTGCGTGCAAATGTTGCCGCAAAAACAGCAGAATTGAAGAAAAAAGGCGTTACGCCATGCCTTGCTGTTATTCTTGTGGGAGAAAACCCTGCAAGCGTTTCTTACGTTACCGGCAAGGAAAAAGCCCTTGCTGAAGTTGGCATGGCAGACCGTTCGATTCGCCTGCCGGAAAGCACCAGCGAAGAAGAACTGCTTAAAGTTATTGACGAACTGAACGGCGATGCAACGGTTCACGGCATTCTTGTTCAGCTGCCGCTGCCAAAGCATATAAATGAAGACAAAGTAATTATGGCCATTAAGCCGGAAAAAGACGTAGACGGTTTTCACCCTGTAAACGTAGGAAACCTTATGATTGGCCGCAAGGCATTTTTGCCGTGTACGCCGCACGGAATCATCGTTCTGCTTGAAACAATGGGAATAAACACGAACGGTGCACACGCAGTTGTTGTTGGCCGTTCCAATATCGTAGGAAAGCCGGTTTCTATTCTTTTAACGCGCCGCGAAACGAACGCAACCGTAACAATCTGCCACACCGGCACAAAAGACCTGGCAAGCTTTACAAAACAGGCAGACATTCTTATTGCGGCCGTTGGCAAGCCCAACACAATTACTGCCGACATGATTAAGCCAGGTGCAACCGTAATTGACGTTGGCGTAAACCGTATTCCGGACAGCACCAGAAAAAGCGGCTTCAGGCTTGTTGGCGATGTTGATTTTGAACCAGCCAAGGAAGTTGCTTCTTTCATTACGCCTGTACCAAAAGGCGTTGGTCCTATGACAATTGCAATGCTTATGCAGAACGTATTAGAGGCAGCTGAAAACACTTTATGATTGATATTCAGAATGAAGCCGACACACGTGAAATACCTTTGCAGAAAGTTGGGGTAAAAAACTTGCAGTACCCGGTGCATGTTTTAGACAAGGCAAAGCACACCCAGACTACGAGTGCGAAAGTTAACCTTTTCGTTAATTTGCCCCACCATTTTAAAGGCACCCACATGAGCCGCTTTATTGAAGTTTTTCACAAATATCACCAGAACCTTTCGATGCGGCAGTTCCTGCTGATGCTGGAAGAAATCCGCAGCAATCTTGATGCCGCAGAAGCGTTCGGTTCTTTGTCTTTTCCTTTTTTTATGGAAAAAACTGCGCCGGTTAGCGGCCAGCACGGAATGATGGTTTACGACTGCACTTACGAAGGAAACGTGAAAGTTCTGCCGGACGGCCAGAAAAGCCAGGAATTTTTTGTAAGCGTTGCCGTGCCGGTAACAACACTTTGTCCGTGTTCCAAGGCAATAAGCAAAAACGGTGCACATAACCAGCGCGGCATTGTTACGGTAAAAGTACAGAACAGTTCCTTTTTCTGGATAGAAGACGTAATTGAACTTGTAGAATCTTCTGCTTCCTGCGCCGTTTATTCACTTTTAAAGCGCGAAGACGAAAAATACGTAACCGAACAGGCTTACGACAACCCGCGCTTTGTAGAAGACCTGGTGCGTGAAGTTTACATTGCCCTGCGCGGTTTTGCCGACGGTGAAAACCCGAAAGCAGAAAAGCCTTTTACTTGGTTCAGCGTAGAAGCTGAAAATTTTGAAAGCATTCACAACCATAACGCATACGCCTACACGGAGTTTGTTAAATGACTTATTTTTTTGAAACTTACGGCTGCCAGATGAACAAAGCCGAATCGGCAGCACTTGAACAAATTCTCATTGAACGCGGCTGGAAAGCTGCTGAATACGCAGAAACCGCCGATCTGGTGGTAATCAACACGTGTTCAGTGCGCGCTACCGCCGAAACACGCATTCACGGGCGGCTGGGCTGGTATTCGGCACTGAAGCGTGAACGGAAAGGTGAAAAACCTAAAGGTTACCAGCGCGTTGCACGCCCGGTAGAAGTGCCCGTAAAACCTTTAACCCTTATTGTTGCAGGCTGCATGGCAGAGCGCCTTAAAGATGGCCTTAAACGGGATTTTCCGGTGGTAGACTATGTAGTAGGTCCATTTAAAAAGCAGCATTTCTGCGACATCGTAAGCGCCGTAGAACAGAATCTTCCGCTTGTTAAGGTTGAAGAAGAAGCCGTTTATTCATTTGCGCCGCTTTCCTACGAAAAAGGCTCTTTTCAGGCTTTCGTACCGATTATGCACGGCTGCAACAATTTCTGTACTTACTGCATCGTGCCTTATGTACGCGGCCGTGAAATTTCCCGTTCTGCAGCAGAAATAATAAAAGAAATTGATATGCTGAGCGCAAACAACGTGCGCGAAATTACCCTTTTGGGACAGAATGTAAACTCGTACAGATATGAAGAAAACGGAAATATTGTAGATTTTCCCCAGCTGCTTAAACGCATCTGCAGCCGCCTAAAGGAAACAAATTCTTCCATAAAATGGGTGCGCTTCATGTCAAGCCATCCCAAGGATTTATCCGACAGCCTGATTGACGTGATTGCTTCCGAACCGCTGATTTGCCGGCACATTCACCTGCCGGTGCAGAACGGTTCTACCGCGGTGCTTAAAGCCATGAACCGCCGCTACACCCGTGAACAGTATCTGGAACTTGTAGCAAAAATCCGCAGCAAAATTGACAATGTTTCACTTTCTACCGATATTCTGGTTGGTTTTCCCGGTGAAACGAACGAAGATTTTGAGCAGACTTTAAGCCTTATGAAGGAAGTTTGCTACGACACGGCATACATGTACTATTACAATCCGCGCGAAGGAACGGTTGCTTGTACAATGCCAAACCAAATTCCCGTTGAAGAAAAAAAAGCACGCGTTGATAAAGTAATTAAGCTTCAGCTTGAAATTACCCGTGAACAGCTTAAAAAACGCATCGGGCAAACTGTAGAAGTTCTGGTAGAAGCTACTTCGCGAGACAGCAGCCGTGAACTTTTGGCACGCACTGAACGCGACGAAAGGGTTGTTTTTGAAGGTGACGAAAGTTTGATAGGTACTTTTAAAACCGTTACTATTGAAGAATTGAACGGCAACACGTTCAGGGCAAAAATTGCAGAGTAGGTGACAGAATTGGAAGAAGTGCCAGAAGCAGAAACGGCGGCAAAAACTGAAAATATTCAGCCAAAACCGCCTTTGAAACCAAAGGAAAGTACAAAAAAAGCGCCCGCTGGCGCAAAAATTAAAGAACCCTGGAGGAAGATTGTGCCTTTTAGATTGATTGGAATGATTATTACGATGCTGATTGTTGTTTGTTTTGCCGGCTTTAACATCGACAACCGTTCAAATGTTTCTCTGGTTTTTTACACGTTTGAAAACGTGCCGGTTTTTGTAACTATGTTTTGCAGTTTCTGCCTCGGCATTCTTTTCACAATTCCGTTTACAATTGGCCGCGATTCTGCCCGGCGCAAGGCAAAGGCCGCCAAAACCCAGATTGCCGCGCTTAAAGCAGAAAATGCAAAGTATCTCAAAGAAAAAGAAGCAAAACTGCCGAAAAAAAAGCATGGAAAGAATAAAAAGGGCGCTGCACTTGCAGCAGAAACTGGACTTGAACCGAAACCTGAAGTCAAAAAAGCTGCTGAAGCCGTGCCTGCAAATGACAGTGACAAAAATGCCAGACCGGCTGAAAGCAAAAAAGAAGAATCAAATCAGGAAGCAATGCTTTCCAACGTCGGCTATTTTTAATTTTTTTACAGAATCCTTCTGCAACATGAAAAAAAATCAATATTTTGCAAAATGTGCCGCATTTGTTTTGTGCTTTTGTTTTTGCTGCGTTTTTAACCCGGTAAAAACTTTTGCACAAACTTCTGCAATTATAGAAAATGCGGCAAAAACCCCGTCAGTAGAAAGTGCCGTTGCATACATTCAAAGTGTTTTGCCAACGGTAAAAGAAAAAAGTGACCAGATAGAACTTTTTATATTTTTGGGCAGGCTGCAGCAGCAGTCGGCAATGTACAAGGAAGCCTACGAATCTTATTCTGCGGCAATTGCCCTTGATACAACCGTGCCAAATGCAGCCGTGCGCCTTGATGCGGCTTTGTGCAGCATGGCTTTGGGCGAAATTGAAACTGCTGAAAGTGTGCTGGACACGATTCTTGCCGCCGAAAGCAAGGATGCGGAATATATTGCGGCTGCAAACCGCGCAAAAATTTATGCAGTTTGGTGCGGTGCAATGAAAGTGCAGAGTTTGAACCAGCTGGAACGCCCGGTTACGCTTCTGCAGAGTTTTTTGCAGGATGAAAAAATGGCTGCACAGCGGCCTGTTCTTTTGCTAAGCCTTTGGTGGCTTACCGGGCAGGTTGAATATGCAGAAATCCTTCAGAAGGAATTTCCCCACAGTACCGAAGCTTTGGCAAGTTCCGGCAAGGTTCAGGTTATGGCGCTGCCTTACTGGTTTTTTGTGCTGCGCAACGGCCAGAACATTTTTGCCGATGAAGACAGTAAAAACAATGTTTCTAAAACTGAAAGCAAGGCAGCCGATGCCGATGACAAGATGATTTACCAGCAGGTAGGGCTTTTTAGGGATGAAGCAAATGCGCAGAACTGCGTGGCGCGTTTGCGCGATGCTGGCTTTGAACCGATTTTAACCAAGCAGACAAAGGCAAGCGGCAACACTTACGCAATTGTGCTTGTAAAGGAAACAGACGGCACTGTTGCGCAGAAATTGCGCAATGCGGGTTTTGAATGTTACCCGGTTTTCAGCGAAGATTTGAACTCTCTGTAATCTGCCAGTTTTTACTTTAATTGCTTCAAATAAAAAGAACGCGCCGGTTTTGCATTCCATTCAGTTAAAATGCAAAACCGGCGTGTTCTTTTTTTATGCCGGTCTGTTTTTGCTGTTTTCAGCTTTTTGTTAATTTTCAGTTCTCAGTTCGCGTTCTAGCTTAAAGGCCGGTCTGTTTTTGGGCGCAAAACTTTTGGTGCTTACGCTAACCGGTGCAAGGGTTAAAGTCTGCCTTACAATTCCGTCAATTTCAGATTCTTCCATATTGAACTGGTAATAGCCGTTCATAAAATCTGCGTTATCAAAAGTGCGGCATTCCAGAAGGGTAGTGCCTGCAATGCTGCTGGTGCTCAACCCTCCGTCCGATTCCCAGCTTTCGCACTTCGCTTCAAACTTGCCGTTTTTAATGGTTACGTTTACCGTTTCGTTGTTAAAAATGCAAAGCCATTCTTTTGCCGGTTCAGAAAGTTTTTGCAGAATGTCGCTTTGCTGAACGGTTGTTGCAAGCGCCGTCTTGGTAGAAATTTTCTGGTAAGTTCCGTCCCACAAAGTTTCTTCAACCGCCATTTTTACTTCGTCGTTTACGCGCACTTTAATTTCGTCCACGTCATTCAGCACAATGTCAATGCGGCGCATAAGGTTGTTGATAGATTTGTTCATGCTGGTAATGTGCACGCCGTTGCGCCGGGTGCTGGTTGTGTTCCAGCTGTAAGGTTCCTGCGTGTTTGCCGTTGAAAAAATCAGTTCCCGTTTTGCCGGGTCAAAGAAAATGTAGCGCAGCGTTGCGTCGCTAGAAGAACTTTTGAACCACAGGCCGGAAAGATATTCTTCAAAGCCGGTGGAATTTTGAATTTTGGCAAGTTCGCCTGCGGCAGTTTTTTTACCGGCAACGCGGCTTTCGGAAACTTTTACGTAGCGGCCTGCGTTGGCGTCCCAGTTGTAAAGGGTCTGAATCTGGTCAAGGGAGTTCCTTCCCCTTGAACTGTCGGAACTGTACACGCGTATCGGGTAGCTTTCGCCTTTGGTCTGGCTGAAGGAATAAGGGTCGCTTCGCTGAAGCTGCTGAATGAAGATGCTGCCGTCGGCGGTTAAATCGGCAATAAGTGAATATTCAAACTTGCGTTTTGTGCCTGCGGCTTTAAAAACTTTCAGCACCGATTCGCCCTTGCCGTTTATGCCCGAATAACTTAGCGAATTGACGTGGTCGCCGGTTACGTCGAGTACGGAAAATGAAAAAGTGTTAGTCTGGGTTATGTTCGTTTCAATTTCCGAAGCACGCTGGTAAATGCCCGTGCCCGGATTGTAAATGCCTGTAACCAGAAAAATGTAGGGGCTGCCGTTTTTCAAAAGGCTTATAACCTGGTCGTCAAAGGTATCACCGTTTACGTCAATTGAAACGGCATTCAGCAGGGTTTCGTCCGGGTTAAGTGCAATTAAGGAAGTGGCAATTTCGTTTTCGCTTTCATCAGTTTCCAGCGTTTCTTCGTGCACGGTGGCCTGTGCATTTGCCGTAGGGTGCACGGTTTTTGCACGCACCGGCACGGACGCAGCCGGTTTAATCTGCGGCTTGTAGTAAACGTTAAAACAAATCAGAAATGCCGCAACAAATGTAAAAATAAGTATCGTAAGCTTGGAAGATTTTTTCATTCGCTTATTTTAGCAGACAAAGGGCACTTTGGGCAAATGGCAGGCATTTTAAAAAGGAAGGGAACTTTTAGACGTTTTTTTTCAATAGTTGACATTGTGCTAAGTCTTTTCATAAAATGACACATTATGACAGCCAACGAATTGCGTTCAAAGTACATCGCATTTTTTAAAAGCAAGGGACATGCTGAAATTTCAGGCAAATCCCTCATTCCTGATAACGATCCTTCCGTTCTGTTTACAACAGCCGGAATGCACCCTTTAGTTCCTTTCCTGCTTGGTGAACCGCACCCGGCCGGAACACGCCTTACAGACTATCAAAAATGTGTTCGCACAGGCGACATTGACGAAGTTGGCGACCCAAGCCACTTAACCTGTTTTGAAATGCTTGGCAACTGGTCTCTCGGCGACTACTTCAAGAAAGAATCAATCGCATTTTCATACGAATTCCTTACTTCTAAAGACTGGCTTGGCCTTGACCCTAAAAAAATCAGCGTAACTGTTTTTGCCGGTGACGAATCGGCACCGCGTGATGACGAAGCCGCCGGTTACTGGAAAGAAGTTGGAATGCCTGAAGATAAAATTGCCTATCTTCCGGCAAGCGACAACTGGTGGGCAGCAGGTCCAACCGGTCCGTGCGGTCCGGATACGGAAATTTTCTACTGGGTTGGCGAAGGAATGCCGCCTGTAGGTTCTAACAAGGGAACAGACAGCGCAAACTGGATGGAAATCTGGAACAATGTTTTCATGCAGTTTAACCGCATTGACGAAAAAACACTGGTAAAACTGCCAAAGCAGAATGTTGATACCGGTATGGGTCTTGAACGCACCAACTGTATTTTGCAGGGAAAAACAAGCGTTTACCTAACAGAAGTTTTCCAGCCGATTATCAACACGGTTGAAAAGCTTTCTGACTACACATACGGAACAGACAGCGAAAAAGACAAGAGCGTACGCATTATTGCAGATCATTCTCGTTCTGCCGTATTCATTATTGGTGACCAGAAAGGCGTAACGCCTTCCAACGTTGGCGCCGGTTACGTTCTTCGCCGCCTTATTCGCCGCGCCGTACGCCACGGAATGAAGCTTGGCATTGACCAGTCATTCCTGCCGCAGATTGCAGACGCAGTTATTGAAAACTTTAAGTGCGCATATCCTGAACTGGAAGAAAACGCTGAAAAAGTAAAGAAAGAACTGGCTGCCGAAGAAAACAAATTCCGTGATGCACTTAAAAAAGGCGAAGCAGAATTCCAGAAACTTTTGCCGAACCTTATGAAAAATCCGAAGAAAGAAATCAGCGGCAAGGTTGCTTTCCGCTTGTATGACACTTTCGGTTTCCCGCTTGAACTGACACAGGAACTTGGTGCTGAAAACGGCTTTACCGTTGACGTAGAAGGCTTTAAGGAAGCAGAAAAGAAACATCAGGAACTTTCGCGTACGCAGAGTGCAGGCGCTTTTAAAGGCGGTCTTGCAGAACGTTCGGAAGTTACTACCAAGTATCACACTGCAACGCACCTTTTGCAGGCAGCCCTGCGTCAGGTTCTTGGCGACCATGTTGCACAGAAAGGTTCTAACATTACGGAAGAACGCATGCGTTTCGACTTTTCTCATCCGCAGCCAATGACCAAGGAAGAAGTACAGAAAGTTCAGGATATTGTAAATGAACAGATAAAGCGTAACCTTCCGGTAACAATGGAAATTATGTCATTGGAAGACGCTAAGGCAAGCGGTGCAACTGCACTTTTCGGTGAAAAATACGAAGCAAACGTAAAAGTTTACACAATCGGTGATTTTTCTAAGGAAGTTTGCGGCGGCCCGCATGTAGAAAATACGTCAACCCTCGGAACGTTCAAAATTGTAAAAGAACAGTCTTCATCTGCAGGTGTACGTCGTATAAAGGCTGTGCTTGAATAAAAAATTGCAGTTTTCTTGCAATTTTTATGTAACCTGCTTCATCTGGCGTTGTTTAGCTTGAAGCGGGTTTCCCCTTAAGAATAGCCAGTTTTTTGGCTTTTATTAAAAGAGGTTTTTTTAATGAAAAAGAGTATTGTTGTTACTGCAATGTTGCTTACAGGTATGTGTGCCCTTTTTGCACAGAACAATCTGCAGCCGTTGGCAACCGTTAAAATCAATAAGTCTGAAACAATTACGTTGGGTCAGTTGAAATCTCGTGTTGAAGTTTATCAGCGTCAGTCTGGTATTGCTAATTTTACGCTTGAACAGAAAAAAGAAGTTCTTGATTCCATGATTGACCAGAAGCTTGTCGTTCAGAAAGCTATGAAAGACGGTGTAAACATTACCGATTCACAGCTGAACGAATATTTCCTGAGTGAACTTTCTTCTATGGTTGGAAAGCAGGTTACAGAAAAAGAATTTGCTGAAATCGTACAGACTGAAACAGGCAAGACTTTTGACCAGTTCATGAAAGAACAGGTTGGAATGACTGTTGCAGAATATAAAAACTACCTTAAAAGTCAGCTGATTGCACAGCAGTATGTAATGCAGCTAAAACAGAAAGAAATGGAAGCTGTTACTGTTGCTGATACGGACATCAGAAACTTCTACGAAATGAGTAAGTCTTCATTTGTTCAGCCTGACATGATGAAGATGTTCCTTGTTATCGTTCCCAAAGCAAATGATGCATCTGCTGCAAAAAAACGCTGTACAACCCTGCACGACGATTACAAGGCTAAAAAACTTACAACTGATGCAATCCGCAGCCAGATGGAATCATCAAAGGCTTTTCAGTCTGGTGAAATGTATGTAAGCAAGAATGCAACAGCTGCAAGCCAGCTTGGGATGGATTACAGCTCTTTGCTTCAGATGTTCAGCCAGAAAGTTGGTTTTATTTCTGAAGTTCAGGAAACAGAAGTTGACTATCAGTTCTACGCTGTTCTTGAAAAACATGATGCAAAAATGCTTGGTTTGAGCGATTTGGTTCAGCCGGGAACAAGCGTTACTGTTTACCAGTATATTAAAGACAACCTGATTCAGCAGAAACAGAGTCAGTTGTTCCAGACAGGTCTTGAAGATCTTACAAAATCTTTGCGCACTGATGCTAACTTCAAAATGGAAGCAAAAGATGCAAAGCTTGATAAGCTTTTAACTTGGTAGGACACAGTGGCAAGACGTAAGAATCGTATACTTGCTTTTCAGGCAATTTATTCTTGGGATGTTAATTCTGCATCCCTTGAAGATTTGCTTGAATTCAACTGGGTTGAAGAAGAAAAACTTGAACGTATGGGCGCAGAAAATTTGCTGTTTGCCCGTATGTTGATTAGCGGAACCATTGAGAATATTGAAAAAATAGACGATACTATTAAGGAGCATTTAACAAACTGGGATTTTGACCGCATTAACAGGGTTGACTTGGCTATTTTACGAATGAGTACTTATGCCATTATGTTCCAGTCTGATATGCCAGCATCGATTGTCATTGACGAAGCCATTGACATTTCGAAAGAGTACGGCTCAGATGATTCCTTTAAATTTATAAATGCAATACTGGACAGTATACGCAAATCTTGCCGTGCCGCTTAGGGGTACTATGAAAAGTGTGTTTTGCCACAGTAACAAAAAAAAGACTCTCCGTGTAAAGGTGGGTCTTTTTTTGTTTTTAGCTGTTTGTGGCGCAGTATTATTTTGTGGCTGTAATCAAAAATCTTCAGCAATTTCTTTTTCCCTTGCAATGGACGAAGCCGATACTTATATAAAAGCCGGTCAAATTAAAGAAGCCGGTTCAATTTTGAAAAGTGTTTCGCGCAATGCAAGTTCCATAAGTGAATATCTGTCGCTTTACAAGCGCTACGTAAGAATGAACAGCAATTCCGAAGCTGGAAAAATAATAAAAAAAGCCTATTCCAAATATGAAGACAGACCGGAAGTAGGGGCTGTTTATGCCCATTTTCTTTTGAACCATAACCAGCTTGAACAGGCGCTGAGGGTTGCGAAAAAACTCGAAGGCACTCGCTACGGTTCAATTCTGACGGAAATAAAATTGCGTCAGGCAAAAATTGACAATGATTATTTGAAACGCGAATTTGTTTCCAGCTTTACTGATGCGGCGTATGCAACCGGCAACGACGCGTATTTGCGCAACGCGGCAATTATTGAAGCTTACAATGGCTTTATAGATGCAGCAATGGCTTTGCACCCGATTGTGCCCATGTACAATGAAAACAAATATTTCTGGGCAACAATTGCTTATGATGCAGGAAATTACACCCAAACCTACATCGATTTGTCTGCAATGCCGGATTCTGCGGAAATTATGCTTTTGCGTGCAGATGCCGCTATGTACCTGAACGAGCAGGAAACGGCTTATGCAATGTGGCAAAAATCTTTGGATTTTGATGACAGATTTTCGCCGGTTCCGTATTATAACCTTGCCCATTTTGCCGAAAATACCGGTAACTTTGGCGAACGTGGAAGAAATCTGGTTACGCTTGTAAAATATTTTCCGTCTTATGTTCCAGGCCTTGCAAGTTACGGAAGATACGCTTTTGCCACAATGCACACGCCTCAGGAAGATTCAATCACTCGTGCTGTGCGGAATGCCGGTTTCAAATCCTTGCGTATGGAAGAACTGGACAATTTTCCGGTTGTGCCGGTTGAAGACGCCGTTGCAAGAATGAATGTTGCAATTGATGATGATGAAAACAGCGCGCTTTTAATAGAACGTTCCAAACTTGAATGGAAGAACTCGCAGAAAAGCAATGACGAACGGTTGATAGACGTATGGCTTTTGCTGGAACAGCACCCTAATAACGACGATTTGAACAATTACGCAGTCTGGCTTTTGTGCGTACTTCACCGTTACGATGAAGCTAAAACCTTATTTGATAAAAACTTAAAAATTAAATATGGTTCTGACGATTATAAGGAAAACGCAATTTTAATGTCTGAAACGGAATGTGAGTTTGCGGCCTTTTTAAGCACAATTAACGTGCCAAGTGAAGAACTTCCAAATTACGATTTAGCTTTAAGTTTTTATAAAATGCTGCTTGACAGGCACGTGCAGAATGTTCCAGTTTTAATGAATTATGGTTCAATTCAGCAGGTAATAAACAATTACAGCACGGCGATGGATACTTATAACAAGGCTCTGCGTATTTCTCAGGATTCAAAAGTTAAGGCCGAATTGCAGTACAGAATGGGCAATATTTACACTTTGCAGAAAGATTATAAAAACGCAATGCTTTGCCTTTCCTACGCACTGTCTCTGAATCCGGATCACGCAAAAGCGCGTCTTTTGTACAAGCGCCTTGAGGGCTATTAAACGGATTTATAATTGAAAGAATCCATAAAAAAAACTCCAGTAAAATACTGGAGTTTTTTTTGTGTCAAAATAACACAGTAAAAGTCAAAAAATTATTCAATTACAGCAATTACGTCAGCTGCTTTCAAAATCAGGTGGTCTTCACCGTCAATTTTAACCTGTGTACCAGCGTATTTGTCGTACATTACGCGTTCGCCGGCTTTTACCTTAATTTTTTCACTGTCATCACCAACAGCAATTACAACTGCTGTCTGTGTTTTTTCCTGTGCTGTATCAGGAATGATAATTCCGCTTGCTGTTTTTGATTCAGTTTTTTCCATTTTTACCAAAATGCGGTCTGCTAAAGGTTTAACTTTCATAAAATCCTCCGAAAATTGTTCAGTTTATTGCGTTTTATAAATGAAAGTGCAAAAACTTAAGGCACTTTATAACGCTATATAAATAATATACGAATTTAGCGCCCAAATCGTCAACAAAAAATGCGAAATTTTGAATACAAATGCCGATTTTCGCTTTTGCATTGTGTCAAAAATACACAGTGCGCGGAATATGCCTTTTCATTGTGTCATTTTTACACGTTTTTAAGCAACGTTTTTTTGCCTGCTGTTTACGGCAAATTCAAATAGAAAACAATTGAAAGTAAAAATTGCGGTTACAATCGTTTGATTCATTGTAATTAAAGCTTTTTTTACATTCTTATATAAAAAATACTTAAAAACTTTCAGAATTTCCACTTTTTCAGAATAAAATATTTTTTCAAAACAAAAAAAGGTTGGCACGGCTTTTGCTAAGTAATATGTATCAAATACAATTTTGGAGGGCGTTATGACACGTGATGTAAAATTAACAAAAACACAGGACGAAAACCTTGCAATATATTTGAAACAAGTTGGAAAAGTGCCGCTTTTAAGCCGCGAAGAAGAAACAGAAATTGCTGCTAAAGCTGCAAACGGCGACATGGCCGCCAGAGAACGCCTTATAACTGCAAACCTGCGCTTTGTAATCAGCGTTGCAAATAAATATAAATATTACAATTTTGACTTGCTTGATTTGATTGAAGAAGGCAACATGGGCTTGATGGAAGCCGTTGAACGTTTTCAGCCGGAAAAAGGCTTCAGATTCATTTCATACGCCGTATGGTGGATTCGCAAGGCCGTTCTTAAATACATATCTGACAACATGTACGACATTTATCTGCCAAGCAACCGCCAGAACGATTTGCGCAACATTACCCAGCTTATCAGTGAAAGCGAAGCCAACTGCACTACCGAAGACAGCATCCGCGATTTTGCCCAGGAACTTGGCCTTGAAGAAAACATTGTACGCGAACTGATTTTCATTTCGCAGGGTGCAGTTTCGCTTGATGCAGCAATTTTTGACGGTAACGAGGTTGCAAGCTACGGCGATGTTGTTGAAGATACCCAGACCCAGACACCGGAAGAAGCCGCCGTTGGTGCGTGCCTTATTGACGATGTTGAAAAAGTTCTCAGCACCCTTAACAACCGTGAAGCCGACATTCTTCGCTACCGCTATGGATTGAACGGCAAAAAACCCCTTGCCCTTAAAGAAATCGGCTTAAAAATGAACCTTAGCAAGGAACGCGTTCGCCAGATTGAGCACAAGGCAATACAAACAATACAAAGCCCGGCTTACAGACAGAACCTTGAAGCTTACGTTGCCTAAATCAGCTGATTCTGTTTTCTCAGCTGGTTAAAGGCTTCGGTGCGGGCAATCTGCATTATTTTTGCATCGCGTATCGGGTCGGCAATTGAAAGGCTTAAATAGCCCGACTGCTGAATGCCCAGAACCTCACCCGGTCCGCGCAGTTTTAAATCCTGTTCGGCAATGTAAAAACCGTCGTTGCTTTCGTAAAGGGCTTTAAGCCTTTCTTTTCCGCTTTCGCTTAAATTTTTTGAATAAATTAAAAAGCAGTGCGACTGCAGATTGCTGCGGCCAACACGGCCGCGAAGCTGGTGCAGTGCGGCAAGCCCAAACCGTTCTGCGTGTTCTATTACCATGCAGGTTGCATTCGGCACGTCAACACCAACTTCTACTACGCTGGTTGCAACCAGAATATTTATTTTTCCGTTCTTAAAATCATTCATAATTTCGCGCTGCAAGTTTTCTTCAATTTTTGAATGAATAAGCGCAACCTTATATTCGGGAAAAACTTTTTCCTGCAAAAAAACCGACATTTCTTCAGCGGACTTTAACCCGTTGCCAAAACCCTGCTCGTCGTCAGTTTCGCCCTGTTCAATTAACGGGTAAACAAAATAGCACTGCCGCCCGCTGGCAAGTTCTGTACGCACAAAATTGTGTACGTTTATTTCGCTGCCCTGCCGGGTAAGGTGGGTTTTTATGGGCAAACGTCCCTGGGGCATGCTTTTTATAATTGAAACATCCAAGTCTCCAAAAACTGAAAGCGCAAGGCTTTGAGGAATAGGCGTCGCCGACATCATCAGAAGGTTTGGAACAATGCTTTTGGGTATTTCCGTTTCAAAAAACCTGTCCTTGGATTTTTCTTCAACCTTCGCCAAATCTGTAAAATCGCACTTTGCCATAATTTCGCTGTTGCTTGCAACGTACTTGCGGCCTTTTTCCAAAATTGCGTTTCGCTGCAAAACGCCAAAACGGTGCTGTTCGTCAATAATTGCAAGACGAAGGTCGTGGTACTGCACGTTATGGGAAAAAAGCGCGTGAGTGCCAATAACAATATCAATATTGCCGTTTTTCAGCTGTTCCAAAAGCTGGTTACGACCGCTGGCTTTTATGTTTCCCGTAAGAAATGCCAGTGAAACATTTGCCGGTTCAAGTAGTTTTGCCGCGTTTTCCGCATGCTGGCGTGCCAGCAGTTCGGTTGGTGCAAGAATTGCGGCCTGACCGCCATAGTCGCAGACGCGCAGGCTGGCAAAAAAAGCAACCAGCGTTTTACCGCTGCCAACGTCACCCTGCAAAAGCCGCGCCATCGAATAAGTTTTGTTCGGCAAATAGGAACAGTCGATGTCGTAGTTTATGTCGATGATGCTTTTTTTCTGGTCGGCGGTCAGTTCAAATGGCAGCCGCTTAAAAAGTATTTTCTGCCGCGGAGAAAGTTCGCCGAAAAACTGATCATTCGTGTTTTGCGATTCTTTGCTGCCTGTTTCTGCGTTTTCAGTTTTTGCACTTTGCAGAATGCCGCCTGTGGTTTCAAATGCGCTTTCGTCGGGCAGTTTGCCCCGGTGTTTAAGCGAACGCAGGGCAATCTGGCTTTGAAAAATGTAAAGTTCTTCAAAAATAAGGCTGTTCCGCGCGTATTCGGCCTGTTCAATTGTTGCCGGCAGATGAATGGCGTGCAGGCACTGGCTTTTACTAAGCAGTTTTTGCCGCTGAATAACTTCTTCAGGAATTTCGTTTTCTATGCCTTTGGCGTACTGTTTTAATGCCTGTTTAACGGCCTTGCGCAGGGCGTTTTGGGTTAAACCGGCGGTAAGTGAATAAACGGCCAGAACCGACTGATTTTTGAAAAATTCGCCTTCTTCAATATTTTTAAGGGCTTCTGCTTCAAAACTGGAAGACTGAAGCTTGCCGTACCGCACGCTGAAAGAGCCGTTTAGGCGTATTCTGCTGCCAATCGGCAGGGATTTTTCCATAAAAGGCCGGTTGAAGCACACAAGTTCGGCCTGGGCGCTTTTGTCCTGCACGATTATTTTTAACGTGCGCATTTTGCCGTAACCAAACCATTCGTGGGCAATTACTGTGGCTATTGTATTTATTTTTTTTTTTGCAAATTCGCTTAACGGTACAAACTGCGTGCGGTCGTCGTAGGAACGCGGCCAGTAAGACAAAAGGTCTGCAACGGTAAAAATGCTCAGATGTGCAAAAAGTTTGGCACTTGCTTCACCAATGCCTTGCAGCTGGGTTATGGGAATTGCAATTTCGTTTAATTTCATATTTTTTTATCGGGTTTTTGGGGTGTTTGCAATAAATGAATTTGTAAAACCCGGGGAAGGCAATAAAAAAGCTGAACTTTTACGGCATGTGTGAAATGCGCCGCCAGTTCAGCTTTTTTTTATTTTTCTGTAACTTTAAGGTTTCAGTTTGCAAAAAACTTTTAAACGGGCAGGGCGCTTAAAAGGCCGCACACAATGCCAAAAACAATGTTGCCTGCAAAAATTATCACCACGCCTGCGGCAATGCCAATAATAAGCAGTGTCTGGTATTTTATGTAGCGGTTGGGCGCAAATTTTCTGGTTATGCCGTAAAGCATTGGGCTTAAAAAGTTGTCCAGGCTTGAAAAAAACGGGGAACTATTAAGGTTTTCAAAAAACGTAACGATTAAACGGATTACCAGAATTAAAACGAAAATTTGCAGAAGCGAATGTGCCAGAGACCAGCAGATTGAAACCAGTGCGCTTAAAATCATTCCGATTGAAATGCGCTGGCCGTTTGCAAGGCGCTGCAAAAATGAAGAAGCTAGAGCCAGCACGCCGATTGCCAGTGCCGGAGAAAAATCCAGATTGCCGAAACGCAGAAACCTGATTTTGCGGAAAAGGTTGAGGAACGGGTCGCAGAGGCTGGATAAAAACTGACCGGCTTTTGAATATTGTGCCGACGGAAACCATGTTAGCATTACGCGCACAAAAACCAGAAGTGCGTAGGCTGTAACAAGGCTGGAAAGTGTTCTTAAAATTGCTGATAACATAATTTCTCCTGTTTGTTTGTGGTTGTTCGGGCTGGTTTTAAGCCGTTGGGTGTGTTTTATGTTTTTGGTTTATGCAAGGTTTGCGCAAAAATTGCATAAAAGCGAAAAACGCACCAGAAATTTTCATTGGTTTTTCATTCCCTCCACACGTTTTCAACGTAAGGCTGTTCTTTAATGCCTGCCAGAAAATCGCTGGTGGAAGGAACTGTCATCTGCTGGTTTGCCATAACAATGTATGGTTTTCCCCATGCTTCTATATGAAAATATACGCAGCAATTGCCCTGCTGGGCAAATAAAAAGTCCTTTAATTCCTGCAAATCCCGTTCGCTGTGCACGCCGTTTTGCAGCTGAATGTGAACTTCGCTTATGGATTTTTCCTTAAGTTCTTCCGGTGCAATAACATCGTCAATTAAAAAGCTTGGCGTATCGCGGCTTGTGTCTACTTTGCCCGTAAAGCCGTAAACTTTGTCTATCTGCATACGGCCTGCAACTTTTTCCCACGTTTTAGGAAAGAAGGTTAAATCCATTTCGCCGTTTATGTCTTCAAACTGGCCAAAAGCCATGGTTTTTTCTTTTTTGGTAACAAAAGGCCGCAGACCCTTAAGCATTCCTACAATTGTGTAGCTTTTGTCTTTCTGGGCGCGTTCCGGGGTTGCCACGTTAAAAGTTTCTGCCTTTTCAATAATTTCCCGGTATTCGTCCAAAGGGTGTCCCGAAAGGTAAAAACCGATGAGTTCTTTTTCGGAAGCAAGCTTTTCCTGAAGCGTCCATTCGGGCAAAAGGTCAAATTTGAAGTCGTCAAATTCTTTTTCGCCTGCTTCTTCAAAAAGGCTTACCTGCCCGTAAAGTTTCTGCTCCTTTTTGTTTTCAGCGTATTCAACGGCACGTTCCATGTTTGCAATAAGCGTACTTCGCGAAACTGTGTTTCCTTCGCCGAAATTGTCAAAGCAGCCGGTTTTTATCATAACTTCAATGGCCTTTCTGTTTATGGCGTGCAAATCGCAGCGGTCCAAAAAGTTCATAAAGTCGGTATACGGCCCGTTTTTCTCGCGCTCGGAAACGATTGCGTCAACCGCGCCTTCGCCAACGCCCTTAATTCCGCCAAGCCCAAAGCGAATCTGGTTATCCGGCGTTACGGCAAAGTTAAGTTCGCTTTCGTTAATGTCCGGTCCCAGCACCTGAATTTTCATAACCTTGCATTCTTCCATGAATTTCTGAACTTCGGTAATGCTGTCCTTGCTTATCGTAAGGTTGGCTGCAAGGTATTCGGCAGGGAAGTGTGCCTTAAGGTAGCCGGTTTGGTATGCAACCCAGGCGTAACAGGCTGCGTGGCTTTTGTTGAACGCGTAGGAAGCAAAAGATTCCCAGTCTTTCCAGATTTTCTGAAGGGTTTCTTTCAGCTTTTCGTCAGACATTTCTTCTTTTAGGCCGTCGCGAATGTGAGGATTTTTCAGCGCGCCTTCAATGAATTTAGGTTTCAGCTGTTCCAGCATTGCAAATATTTTTTTACCCATGGCCTTACGCAGCGAGTCTGACTGACCGCGCGTAAAGCCTGCAAGCAGACGCGAAAGGAGCATTACCTGTTCCTGATAAACCGTAACGCCGTAGGTGTCGCCAAGGTATTTTTCCATAATCGGCAGGTCGTACTTAATTTCTTCACGGCCGTGCTTACGGTTAATGAAGGTAGGAATGTACGCAATAGGCCCCGGACGGTAAAGGGCGTTCATGGCGATAAGGTCTGTAATTACGGTTGGTTTAAGTTCCTTAAGGTATTTCTGCATGCCCGGACTTTCAAACTGGAACACCCCGATGGTGCGGCCTTCGCCAAACAGTTTGTAAGTAAGTTCGTCGTCCAAAGGTATGTGGTCAATGTCTACGTCTATGCCTCTGGTTTTTTTAACGTACTGAATGGTGGTTTTTATAAGCGTAAGGGTAATAAGCCCCAAAAAGTCCATTTTAATAAGGCCGACGCTTTCAATAACGTGACCGTCGTACTGGGTAACAAGCACGTCGCGGTCGGTTTCCTTATCTTTTACGGTACACATGGGCGCAAAATTGGTAAGGTCGTCTGCGCCAATAATTACACCGCAGGCGTGAATGCCAACCTGACGGTTGGTGTCTTCCAGCTGCTCGGCGTATTCGCACATGGTAGAGATATTTCTGTTTTCAGAATAACGGGCATTTTTAAGTTCCGGCACATACTTAAAGCAGTTTTTAAGCTTCACTTTAGGCGGCTTTTTGCCGGAAGACGCGAATGTCTTGCCTGTTTCCGGGTCTATAAAATCGTCAAATTTGTCCGGCACCAGTTTTTTCAGCCGGTTTACTTCATCCAGCGGCACTTTCTGAACGCGCGCAACGTCTGCCAGCGCCGATTTGGTAGCCATTGTGCCGTAGGTAATGATGCGCGCTACTTTTTCTGCACCGTACTTTTTTGTAACCCATTCAATAATTTTGCCGGTATCTTCAAAGTCAACGTCAATATCAGGCAAAGAAATACGGTCCGGGTTCAAAAAGCGTTCAAACAGAAGGTCGTAGGTAAGCGGGTCAATGTCGGTAATTTTAAGGCAGTAGGCAACTACAGAACCGGCAGCAGAACCGCGGCCAGGACCTACGAACATGCCAAGTTCTTCGCGGGCAGCACGGATATAGTCCTGAACGATGAGGAAGTAACCGGGGAAACCCATGGTTTTCATTATGTGAAGTTCAAAAACAATCTGGTCTTTCGCCCTCTGTTCCAGTTCAACTTCGTAACGGTTGTTTTCTGCGTCCCAGTTCAGCTTTGCGCCGTAACGCATTGCTGCACCTTCCCACGCAAGCTTGCTAAGGTAATCGGCCTCTAGCTTTACGCGGTAAAGTTTTTCGTATCCGCCAAGATTTTTTATTTTCTTCTCTGCGTCTTCCTGTGAAAGTACCACTTCACCTTTTTCGTTCCGGGTGAATTCGTTAAAAAGGTCTTCATCGGTAAAGTGGCTGCGGTACTGTTCTTCCGTGCCGAATTCTTCCGGAATATCGTACTTAGGCATGATGGGACCGGAATCGATGGAAAACATTTCTACTTTATTGGCAATTTCTATTGTATTGGCAAGGGCTTCCGGGTAATCCGGGAAAATGGCCGCCATTTCTTCCGGCGTTTTCAGCCATTCCTGCTTTGTGTACATCATTCCGCGGTTAGGGTCGTCATAATCCTGCCCGGTAGAAAGGCACACCAAACGCTCGTGGGCTTCTCCGTGGTTTTCTTCTACAAAGTGCACGTCATTGGTGCAGATAATTTTAACGCCGCATTTTCTTGCCAAATCTACAAGAATCGGGTTTACGTGTTCCTGCCGTTCAAAAGTGTCGTAGGAAGCATTGGGCTTGTCGGTTTTGTGGCGCTGAAGTTCAATGTAATAATCGTCGCCAAAAAGATTCTTAAACCACATTACGGCTTCTTCTGCGCCCTTTATGTCGCCGGCAATAATTTTCTGAGGTATTTCGCCACCAAGACACGCCGAACAGACGATAAGTCCTTCGTGGTATTTTTCAAGAATGTTTTTATCGATTCGCGGCTTGCCGTAAAAACCGTCAACATAAGCCTGCGAAGCCAGCTTGCACAGGTTAAGGTATCCGGTTTTGTTTTTGGCCAGCAGAATAAGGTGCCAGCCGTTGCGGTCGGGAATGTAGTCCCTGCCGGTTTCCGGGTCAGTTTCCTTGTATGTTTTGTCCTTGTCGTGAAGCGTGCGGCGTGCGCAGTAGGCTTCAGTACCAATAATCGGCTTAAACGGAACAAAGGCCGCTGCTTCGGCTTCAAGCTTTTTCAGCTTTTCGTTAAGTTCAGCCAGCTTGGCTTCGTCCGTAGTTTTTTCAATATCTTCCTTGCAGTCTTTAATTTTTTTCTTTGGGGCGCCGTTTACCTTGCCTACATAGTCACAGAAATCTTTTATTCCAAACATGCATCCGTGATCGGTAAGAGCCATGGCGCGCATTCCGTTATTCATGCACTTGTCAACAAGGTCTGGTACTTTAGACATACCATCCAGCATGGAATAGTGCGAGTGTACGTGAAGGTGAACAAATTCGGTCATAAGCTGAAGTTTAGCATAAAGCAGGGCAAGCATAAAGCCAGTTTTAGCCGCCGCCGGTTATTTTATGGTTTGCCGTCTTTTTCCGTTTCAATTTTATGAAGAAAAGTGAAAAAAAATTGAAAAAAATGCGGAAAAATTTTTTTTACGCGTATATAGAAGGGCGGAGGCCAAAAATGAAAAAATCAAAAATCTTTAAGGCAAAAAAAATGAATTTCCTGCTGGTGACGGTTCTGCTTCTGCTCATTCCGTCGTTTCTGTGCTGCAACGTTTCCGGGGCAACTCCTGGCGGCGTAGACATTCTGCAGGGCGATTTTACCGCGCCAAAACTTAACGCGGTTGAACTTACGGACAGCCGGCACGTGGTTTTAAGTTTTTCCAAACCGGTAAAAGCCCAGAACGTGGAAGTAGGTACTTTAACCCGGGCGCAGGTTGACCAGAACCTGTTCAATCAGTTTGAAGAACCTATTGCTACTAGCGTAAGCACCCAAAGCGAAAACGTGCTGCTTGTAAGCCTGGACAAAAACACCCAGGCCGGCGTGCCTTACGGTTTGCGCGGCGAAGTTAGCGACAAAAGCGGCAACACGCTTAATTTTGCTTCGTATTTTACGGGCTTTAACGAAAACGTGCCGAAGCTGGTTTTAAGCGAAATTCAAACCGAATACAGCAAGCCCAAGGCTGAATTTGTGGAACTTTATGCCCAGACCGGCGGAAACCTTGCAGGCGTATGCATTTACAGCGCCTACGACGGCGACACCAAGCGCGTGGAACTGCCTTCTATTGACGTGCAGGCAGGCGAATACATCGTGGTGCACCTGCGCAAGGTTGAAGAAAACTGCGTAACGGAAAACGGCAGCAACCTGTCTCTTTCCGGCGGTGCATATTCCAGCAATGCCCGTGACATCTGGCAGGAAAACACCGCGGCACGCCTGGGCAAAACCGACGTTATTCTGCTGGAAGAACGCGCCGGCGGAAAAATTATGGATGCGCTTTGCATTGCAGAAAGCAAGCACGCCGTGTGGCCAAAAGACATTCAGGCACAGGCGGCAAAACGTGCCTACGACTGCGGTGTATGGCCGGATGGTTTTGGCATTGAAAATGCGCTTATTGCGGACAAAGTAACTGCTACGCGTACAATTTCGCGGCAGGGCAGTTTGGCCACAGCCAGACCATGCGGTAAAAGCGGCTGGATTGTAACGGCCAGCAAAGGTGCAACGCCGGGGCTGTCTAATTCTACGGTTGCCTACGTTGAAAAATAGATACAGCCGAAACAAAACGTAAAAAAGCGCATTTTTGTTTAAACGTCTGAATGTCCAGTTTTTGAAAAAAATTTAAAGGCTGCATTTCGGCAAGTACAGCCACAGAAAAAAGACTTGTGCCGGGCACGGCGTATTTTTTTTCGTGACTGTACTTGTCTGCGGCTGCCTTTTGTAATTTATTCATTAATTTTCAGGCTGATATGAAAAAAACTGACATTCACAGTAAGCAGACAGATGGTTTAATTTTTCTCATCTGTTTTCAGAAAAGGCTGGAAAGTTTTTCCGGCCTTTTCTTTCTCTTTTTTCCTGTTTAATTTTCTTTTTTATGCCGGTAAAAAAAATGCCGCCTTTCAGCATTGCAGGCAAAAATGCAGAATGCAAACATTCAAAATGGATTGCCTATTTTTTATTTTTTCCATAAAATAAAAAAGTTTCTCGCACGTAAGTTCATTTTATAAAATGATTTATTTCTTGTTTTCAAATTGCCGGGTAAACCGGCCTTCTTTTAAGGAAAAATAATATGGCAGAATTACTGGCACCAGCCGGAAACATTGAAGCACTTGATGCCGCCATTGGCGAAGGTGCTGATGCAGTTTACATGGGCTTAAAAAGTTTCAACGCCCGTTTACGCACAACCAATTTTGCATGGAATCAATTTGAAGCTGCCGTGCAGTCGGTACACAGGCAGGGTAAAAAAATCTTTGTTACCGTCAACACTGTTCTTGAAGAATACGAATGCGAACGCATGTACCGTTTTCTTGCATATCTGAACAAAATCGGCCCGGACGGCTTAATCGTTCAGGATTTTGGCGTTGTCCGCATGGTTCAACAGTTTTTTCCTAACCTTCGCCTGCACGCTTCTACCCAGATGAACATTGCCAGCGCAAAGGCGGCCAACACCATGAGCCGCAGCGGAATTAAACGCGTGGTTGTAGCCCGCGAGCTTGGTCTGGATGAAATTAAGCAGATTAAGGAACGAACGAATGTTGAAATTGAAACATTCGTTCACGGTGCGCTGTGCGTAAGCCAGAGCGGCCTTTGTCTTTTTTCAAGTTATCTTGGCGGAAAATCGGCAAACCGGGGAATGTGTACCCAGGCATGCCGCCGTTTGTACGATGCAGACAAAGCCGAAGGCGTAGAGCAGGGCTATTATTTTTCACCTTACGACCTGCAGCTGGTAGACAAAATACCCGATTTGGTGCAGGCAGGCGTTGATTCGTTTAAAATTGAAGGGCGCATGAAAAGTGCCGAATACGTTGGCAGCGTTGTTTCTGCGTACCGTTATTTGCTTGACAACTGGCAGGAAGACAGAAAGGGGTCAATTGCTACTGCAAAGCGAATGCTTTCAACCGACTTCGCCCGTGCAAAAACTTCTTACTGGTATTCGCCTTGCAGCGAAGATGAAATGGCTGAAACAATCCTTAATCCGGGGCAGGCTTCAGGCACGGGCATTTACCTTGGTCAGATAACAAACATTAAAAACTTAAAGGCTGATGAAGAAATTGCTGATGCCAAAAGTGCAAAAACTGCAAACAATTCTGCCGGCGGCCACTATGCGCTGGTAAAAGGCGGCACTTACGACCCGGACGTTGGCGATTCAATCCGCATTCACAAAAAAGATGACAGCGGCCGCATCAGCCACAAAATTAAGTCTGTTTACGAAGACGGCAAAAACATCTGGCTTGACATTCCAACCGGCGCCGGCGTTGGCGATGCCGTTTATCTGCTTCAGACAAAGTCAATGTCAAAACGCTACAAGCACGTTTTGCCCAACGATTTAAGCCGTTTTCACAGCCAGCCGGGCGGCCAGCAGCTGCCTATTCTGGACTTAACGCCGGTAGACAAAAATGGCATTTCATATTTCCCGGACGGGCTTTACGTGCAGGTTTCTACCGTTAAGGACGCTTTTGTCATTCAGACGGAAAAACCTGTGCGCGTAATTCTGGAACTGAACACGGAAACAAGAATTGCGCTGGCTGAAGAAAAGGAAAAACTGCCTTTCAGCAAGCGTCAGGTTTTTATTTCCCTCGACCCGTTCATGCCGCAGAAGCTGGAAGACAGTCTGGAAGACACCATTAAAACCCTTATTGAAGACGGTTATACAAACTGGGTTGTAAACAATCCGGCGCATATTGCCATGCTTAGGGCTTATAAAGCCAACATGATTGCAGGTCCGTATCTGTACACTTTCAACCGCTGGGCTGTTTCCTGGCTTGAAAATCAGGGCATTGAAGCCATGATTACGCCGCTTGAAAACTCAAAGCGCAATCTTGAAGCAACTTTTGAACCTGCCGTGCGCAAAAAAGTTATGATTACTCTTTTTGCATACCCGGCTTTGTTCAGAATGCGCTTTAAATTGCCGGAAAGCTACGACTTTTTGTACTTTGCCGACCGCGAAGGAAGCGTGTTCAAGGCTCTTTCTACCCCGGACGGTTCTTTCGTTCTGCCGGAAAACCCGTTTTCGATACTGGACAAGATAGATTCGATTAAAGAAATGGGTTTCAGCCACTTTCTGGTTGATTTGTCTAAAACTGCCGTTAAAAAGAACGAGTTTAAACAGATTATGGCTTCTTATCACAGCGGCAAGGTTCTGGACGAAATAAGCCGTTTTAACTGGAAAGACGGCTTTTACAGCCCCGAAAAAATAGAAGCCCAGCGTGCCATGACCGAATACAACCGCCAGCAGCGTGCGCAGAATGCGGAAAAAACGCAGAGTCCGCAAACCCGCGGAAATGGCGGCTATAAGGCCAATGGTAAAGGCCGCGGAAATAATTCTGCAAGTGCCGGTCGCGGCAAACGCAAATAGCCGTAACAGGGCAGGGGCGCAAAGCCTTTACTTTTTGTCATGCTGAACTTGTTTCAGCATCCGACATGCTAAGCCTGTACAAAAATGGACGTAGTTTTTGTGAAGCAAAAACTGGGGGCTTTTGCATGCACCAAGTAACTGTTAGAGACAGAATAAAAGGCAAAAGCACGGATTCCGAAACAAGTTCGGAATGACTTTACCATTCGGAATGTCAGTTTGTCGTTCCGAGAATGACAGAACTTTACATTCATGGTTTTTACTGACGGTTCTGTTATTTTCGCCTTTACAGAATGTGGGCTTCCGGCAGAAAAATGCCGGAAAGCCACATTTTTTTAAATTTGGTCAGAAACATGAATTTTTAAATCAGTTAAAACGCAATTTCTTCTTCCTGCAAATCGTCAAGGTTCGGGTCGTAGGTTTCGCTTTGCATTGGCGGCATTTCGCTTTTGGGCATGTCGTAATTTGGGGTCTGTGCATTCGCAGCATTTTTCTGCGATTCGGCTCTAAACTCAATGTGTTCTGCCAGAACAATAATTTTACTTTTGGTCTTATTGTTGCTGTCCAGCCAGCGCAGCTGCTTTATACGGCCAACGACCCGTATGCCCCTGCCTTTTTTGCATTTTTCCGAAACTATTTCTGCCCATTTGCCCCAGGTTTGTATTTCAATAAACGAAACTTCTTCTACAAATGCGCCGTCGGATTTGTAGTAACGGTTGTTTGCAATTGAAAAATTGCAAAGTGTTTTGCCGTGGGCTGTAATGCTAACTTGCGGATCACGCACGCAGTTGCCTTCAATAATTACGCTGTTAAGGTGCTTCATGATTAGTGCTCCTAAAAAGTTTTTTACGCAAAGCGTTTGTATCTTTATTTGCACGAAAAAAAATTTTTCAGCACTTTTTTCAAAAAAAATCAGCTGGTTTTGCAGAAATAAAAAAGCCCTTAAAACCTGCAAAGTTTTCTGTAAAAATTTAAAAAAACTTACGGGCTTTAAGGGCTTAAAAATGTCTGCTAAAAGCGTTTTGTTTTATTTTTGTTTCAGTTGAACGGCAGAAAGCCTTTTTAGAATCATTAGAATCAAATTTGAATCAAAAGTTCTAAAAATCTTTCGTTCTATTCAAGGTTCAGCCTGTATTTTAAAATTGCCTGGGTTGCAAATACGCTTGCTGCTATGGCCGTAAAATTCAGCGCAATCGTGTTCCACGCCAGCTTGTAAAACAGTTTCACGTTGTTTGTATTAATCATTACTTCATCTGCAACAAAAACGGAAAACCTTCCGCCGCCTGCAAAAACAGTTGAGTTTATGGTTGCCTTAAAAATGTTGATGTATACAATCAGCAAAATTATGGCAACAGCGGCGGCTATAAGCGTTCTGTTCTTTTTGGCAAGGTGGGCAATCGCGTTTACAACCATAATGTACATTACAAACAGCAGGGCAAGCGACAATCCGTAAAGAATGATTACAGGAATGCAGCTGGCAAAATTAGTGCCGAATTCTTCGTAAAACCGGCGGAAAAAATCGCTCAGCTCGTATGCAATATCTTTCCAGTTAGTGTTTGCAAGAATGAACATAAGGCAGGAAATGAACGAAGCCGCAACATACATTAAAAACCAAAGTGAAAAAGTCAGAAGCCTTCCAATAATGTGTTCGGTCATTGTTACCGGCAGCGAAAAATTAAGGTAAGCTTCGTCTTCAAGCATTCCTTTCTTGAACCTTTTTTCAATAACCACAAGGGTAATTATGAATGCCGCAAAAAACGTACAGCCAAAAATAGTGTCGACTGTTACCTTAAAGGTATTGCTGGAAAGTTCGTACAATGCATCGGAAAGTGAAATTCCGCAAATCAGTGCCAGAATTATCATTGCACCATAAAGGGGCAGAATTGTTCGTATGCCGGACTTGAACTCGTATTTAAAAACTTTTCCAATCATTGGAAATGGATTTCTTACTGTTGATTTTGCTAGCATTTGAATTCCTCCCTGAAAAGCTGGTCAATTGACATTCCCGTTTCTTCGCGAACATCGTCCACGTCGCCGGTGCGTACGATTTTTCCGTTTTTAATGAAAATAATGTGGTTCAGTACGTTTTCAATGTCGCTTATTAAGTGCGTAGAAATTAAAACCGTGGCGTCTTCCCTGTAATTGTTTATGATTGTATTCAAAATGTAATCGCGTGCTGCAGGGTCAACTCCGCCAATCGGTTCGTCCAGCATGTAAAGCGGCACTTCCCGGCTCATGGTTAAAATAAGCTGAACTTTTTCCTTCGTTCCCTTGCTCATGCTTTTTAGTTTCTGCCTTACGTCAATGTTAAGGTGGCTAATCATTTCGTATGCTTTTTCCCTGCTGAAATTGGCGTAAAAATCGGCCATCATTTTTACAAGGTCGTCCGTGTTCATCCAGTCGTTAAGGTAAACTTTGTCCGGCTGGTATGCCACAATTTCCTTTGTTTCAACGCCGGGCTTTAAGCCTTCAATTGTAATTTCGCCGCTTGTTGGCGTAAGCAGGCCGGCTGCAAGCTTTAAAAGGGTTGTTTTTCCGCTGCCGTTTGGGCCAAGCAGGCCAACAATTGAACCTTTCGGAAGTTCCAGATTTATGCTGTCCAAAGCCGTTTTTTTCAAATAGCTTTTTGTCAGATTTCTGCATTCTAAAACCGATTCCATTATTTCACCTCTCCAATCAATTTAATTACCTTTTCCCTGTCAAAACCCAGTTTTTTCATTTTTTCCAAAAATACGGAAATTTCTTCTTCTGCAATTTCCTTTTTCATTTCTGCAATTTTCTCCTTGTCGTCGGTAATAAAGCGGCCGGCGGTTCGTTCCGTGCGAATCAGGCCAAGCCGTTCCAGTTCGGAAAGTGCCTTTTGCATGGTGTTAGGGTTTACTTTGGCTGCAAGCGCCAAATCCCTTACAGATTCCAAACGGCTTCCTTCCGGCAGCTCTCCCGAAATAATTCCAGCCTTAAAAACGTCCATAAGCTGAAGGTAAATCGGTTTGTCATTTGTGAACTGATATTCCATTCTTTCTCCGTAAATAACAGGCCGAATGTCGAGTTTATATGAAATGTTTGAAACAGCCTTTCGGGACAGGGACTGTCTGCGGCTGTTTTTTACCACATTTAATAAATGCCTTTTGGCTTTTTATACCAAACTCGAAATTGAACCTAACAAATTGCCCCAAATGCCGGTTTTTTTCCTGCATTGCCATTTTTTTTATTGTATTGTTGTATTAAGCAAATAATACAGTAGTACAGTAAACGTGTCAATTGCTGAAATTGAATGAAACCTTTCCGGGACAGCAGTTTCTTTTAGGCAAATGATGAAACTCGGCATTCGGGCTGTGTTTCTTTCGTGTACAAACTTTTTACCATGTTTTTAAAAGCGCTGGCTTCATACATTTAGACACTGCTTTTTTATTCTGCTACAATGTCACCATGCATTTTCACGACAAACCGCTAAAAATATTTTTCAGTTATTACAGGCCGCATTTAAAACTGTTTATTGCAGACATGTTCTGCGCGTTTTTAATTGCAGTTATCGACGTTGCTTTTCCAATGTTCAGCCGTTACGCCTTAAACGAACTGATACCGAACCACAACCTGCAGATGTTCGTAAAACTTATCATCATTCTTCTGGCCGGTTACGTGCTTCGCTGGCTTTGCAACTGGTTTGTCATTTACTGGGGGCACACTTTCGGCGTTCGCGTAGAACAGGACATGCGCCGTGACGTTTTCAATCATCTGGAAAAACTGCCTTTCCGTTTTTTCGATTCCAACCGTACGGGAAAAATAATGGCGCGCGCCACCACCGACCTTTTTGACATTACGGAACTTGCACACCATGGGCCGGAAGATTTTTCCATTGCCGTTCTTACGATTTTTGGCTCGTTCTTTTTTCTGCTGAAAATCCGCTGGGAACTGGCGGTTATTGTTATCGTTGCCTTTCCAATCATGCTGGCAATCGTTATTTTTTCGCGCAGAACCCTTTCGCTAACTTCGCGCAGGGTAAAGGAAACGACGGCCGAAATTAACGCCAGCCTTGAATCAAGCATTTCTGGCATTCGCGTTACAAAGGGCTTTGCAAATGAAGAATTTGAAATAAGCCGCTTCAACAAAAACAACAGTGATTACAGCCGTGCAAAAACGGTTAGGTTTAAGCTTATTGCCTATTTTCATTCAAATATTGAACTGTGCAGCAGCCTTTTAAGCTTAATTACCCTTGCGGCTGGCGGCGTGTTCATTATGAACGGAAAAATGACGATTCCGGACCTTGTTGCCGCGAATCTTTTTATTTCAAGTTTTATTTCGCCAATTAAAAAGCTTACCAACTTTGTTGAACAGTTTGCCACGGGCATGGCCGGTTTTGAACGTTTTCTTGAACTTATGCAGCAGCAAACCGAACCTGCCGATTTGCCGGACGCGGTGGACATTCTTTCTGCGCGGGGAAACATTGCTTTTGAAAATGTGGATTTTTCTTACAATGCCGATTTTCCTGTTTTGCAGAATGTAAACATGAATATTAGGGCCGGAGAAAAATTTGCGCTGGTTGGTTCTAGCGGCGGCGGAAAAACCACAATCTGTAATTTAATTCCGCGCTTTTACGAAATTAGCGCCGGTTTAATCAGCCTTGACGGAATTGACATCCGCAAAATAAAGCTTAAATCCCTCCGAAGCCAGATTGGAATTGTTCAGCAGGATGTTTTTCTTTTTGCCGGTACGGTGAAGGAAAACATTGCTTACGGCAAGCCGAATGCCACTGATGAAGAAATTGAACTTGCCGCCCGCCGTGCCGAAATTCACGATGACATTATGAAAATGCCCAACGGCTATAATTCTGTTGTTGGCGAACGTGGAATTAAGCTTAGCGGCGGCCAGAAACAGCGCGTAAGCATTGCAAGGTGTTTCCTTAAAAATCCGCCGATTCTCATTCTTGATGAAGCAACTTCTGCCCTGGACACTGCCACGGAAATTAAAATTCAGCACGCTTTTGACGAACTTTCCAAGGGGCGTACAACGCTGGTAATAGCACACAGGCTTTCTACCATTAAAAATGCCGACAAAATTGCGGTTGTAAACGACAAGGGCATTTGCGAGCTTGGCACCCACGAAGAACTGATGGCGCGAAAAGGCGAATATTACGCCCTGCGGCAGGCACAGGAAAGTTTGTAGGCTTTAAAAAACAGAAAAAACATGCTGAATGCTGGTTTTTCTGTTTTTTTCACCACGCTAAAAAACGTATTCCCTAATTTCGCAGTTTTTAAGCTGAAAGCCGGAAAACTCTTCATTCGTCATGTCGTAAAAATATGAATGAACCATTCTGGCAATGCCGCCGTGGGTTACAAGCAGAAATGTTTCATCTCCGGTTTTTTCTTTTAATTCGTCCAAAAGATTGTAGACTCGCTGGGAAAGCCTTGCCATGCTTTCCCCGGTTTCATATTTATCAAAAAAGCACTGCTTCGCTTCGTGAAAACTGCTGTCGCCGTTTACTTTTTTCCAGCCTTCCCACTTGCCAAAGTTCTGTTCTGTAAGGCGCGGTTCTGCCTGCAAGGGAATATTGTTTTCTTCTGCCACAATTCTTGCAGTTTCTGCGGCGCGCATCAAAGGCGAATGCAAAATCTTATCAAACTTAATGCCGGATTTTTTTATGCTTTCTGCCAGTTCGTGCGCCTGTTTAATTCCGCCTTCGTTTAGGGGAATGTCAGTCATTCCCTGAACTTTTTGAGCAATGTTCCAGTCGGTCTGCCCATGCCGGGCAATGTAAACGTGTTTCATAATTTCATTTTACCATAAAAACGCCGGCAAAAAATCTACCGCCGCTGTGCATCTTAAAGCCTTTTGTTCAAATGTTTCGTTTAGTAGCAGTTAAAAGCTGAAAACTTAAAGCAGCAGGAACAAAAAAGGATTGCCGAAAAATCAGCAATCCTTTGCATTTAAGCCTTTTTAATAAGTCTCAGCATGTAAAGCTGTACGTACATTTGCAGGCTGTCGTTATCGCACCCAATTTTCTGCAAAGTCGGCGTGTTTACAAGGGTTTCTGCCAGTGAACGCACGCGTTCCAGCGTAAAATCCTTGGCGCTGGCAGTTCGCAAAATTTTTCGCAAATAGTCGCGTATTAACGAGTTTACGTCTTCCGTCAGGTTCTTTTTGGCCTGCTTGTCAAGCAGATGATTCCATTCGTTCAGATATGAAGTAAGTTCGCTGTCCAGTGAAGAATCCGGCGGAACAATCATCTTTTCAATTGCCTTAACGGCTTCCTTAATCTGTTCTTTTTTGGTGCCGCTAAAGTTATTGTTGCTGCTTGTGTCAACCGCAATTTTTGCAGTTGAACCGCCGCTGCTTCCGCCTTTTCCCTTGCTTTTGGTACTTTCGCTGCCGGAATTTGAACTTTTCTGCTTGCTGTCAGAAAGGCTTTTGTTTTTTGTCTTTTTCTTGTTGCCTGTAAAAAGCGCAATAATCCACGACAAGCCCGGAATTGTATACCATATTGGCAGAAGAATTTTCGCATCCGTCATTATGGTGTGCTGGCTTAACATCAGCAATTCGTTGTACGGCAACAATTTGCCGTCTGCAAAAAAATTGAACTTATTGGCGTTGGCGTTACGGTTGTCCAAGGCTTCGTAGTAAATGGTCAGCAAAAACGGCGAATTAAGCAGCGTGTGCAGAATAGGCGAATTGCGCTTTACTGAATCTTCAATTTCTTCGTTGAAAACTTTCAGGCTTTTCATGCCGGGAATTGACTGAAAATGCTGCAAGGCGTCAAACCATTTTTTTGTAAGTTCATCGTGAACAACCTTGCGCGATTCGGTGCAAAGTTTCATTACAAGGGACATAACTTTGTCCTGCAGGACAAAATACCGGTTGTCGTCTTCGGTTTTAAATGTCAGCAGTTTTGGCAGCTGGCCGTCCTGTTTTGGGCTTGTAGCCGAACGCAAAAATTCGTTCAGGTCTTCTTCCGAATACTGTCCCAAAAGCGGTACGCCGCGCGTATCTGCAAAACCGGCAATCGCAGAAGAATCAAAATAGTAAGGCTGCTTTTCAAATGCCAGTTCCAGATTGTGCAGTGCAGTTTCTTTCTGCAGGTCAATCTGGTTGCGGTTTCTGAAATATGCAACGCAAACTTCAATAATGTAAACTGCGTGCAAAAGGTCAATATCTTCCGCAGTGCGGTCTTTGATTTTTTCTAAATCCTGGCGCAGAAACAAAATAAGCTGATTCCAGAAATAGTAGGAATCTCCGGCTTCCTTCAGTTTTTCAACGGCACGGTCTTCATCGTTCATGAAAACCTTAAAGAATGTTTTAACCTGCATTTCGCGGCCGCCGTTTGAAGACATTACTTTCTGCAAAAAATAGTCGTGCTGTTCGCTGTGCTGAAGAAGCAGGCGCAGTTTTGCCATTGCCGTTTTCAGCAAAAAGTCCGGCGTTACGTCGTTCGGCACAAGAATAGGCGAAATTTCGCGCCTGAAAACCAGTGCGTAAATCAAATTTTCATTATGCGGTTTGCCGTCAAAAAGGTCGTACAGAACAATCGTAGCTTCCTCGCTGCCAATCAGTTCCTTCGGAAAATCCGCAGGCAGGTTGCTTGGCATTGGGAAAGGCGTATTGGGCATGGTTGCCATGGTTTTGTAGCGTTCAAAAATGCTGTCTGCAAAAAAGGAAGCAATGCCGATTACTTTTTCACCGTTTTCTTCTTTTAAAACAATTTTATTTGTATCCACAAGATGTGAAATTTCAGCCAGAAGCGGCTCTAGCGGGGTTTTTGTGTATTTTTCAAGTTCCGGTTGCTCGTTTACGTAATGCTGGGCATATTTACGCAAATAATTAGAAAATTCTTCTACCGAAATAAATGTGCGGTGCTGTTTTTTACCGTATAAACGAATAAGTGTGTAAATGTTAGCTGTAGAACCCATAAATTAAATTATAGCAAAGCTTTGTGCTTTTCACAATTAGATTTTTTTAGGCCGGATTCTTCAAAAATCAGCCTCTTTTAAATAACGGCTTTATGGCGGCAGGGCTTTAAGTTTTTTACCTGCTGTTTTATACTTTCGTAAAGTTTCTAAAAATTACGGTTTTCAGAAACTTCATTCAGCATGACTTGCCGGCATAAAACGGCAAAAAGGAAAAATAATGTTTGCAAAACGTTTACAACAGCTTAACCCTTACAAGCCCGGCGAACAGCCTAAAGACAGGGAATATATAAAATTAAACGCCAACGAAAACCCTTACGAACCTTCTCCTAAAGTGGCAGAAGCATTAAAAACCGTTCCGCTTAAAAGCCTCGGCCTTTATCCCGACCCGGATTCGACCCTTTTGCGCGCGGCAATTGCAAAGGAACTGAACGAAAGCAAAGGCGTGCTTGCTGCTGCGGAAGACCAGCAGGAACTGCCGTTTTCAATTACGCCGGAAATGATTTTCTGCGGCAACGGTAGTGACGAAGTTCTTTCATTTGTGTTCTATGCCTTTTTTGACAGCGACAAGCCTTTGGTTCTGCCGGAACACACATACAGTTTTTACCCGGTTTATGCTGGTTACTACGGCATTCAGCTTAAAAAAGTACCGCTAAACCCAGATTTCAGCCTTGACAGGCAGGCAATGCTGGACGTTGATTCTACCGGCATTATTTTTGCCAACCCTAATGCGCCTACCGGCATTGAACTTTCAATCGAAGAAATTGACCAGATGCTTGCCGCGTACCCTAAAGACAGGGTTTTTGTTGTTGACGAAGCCTACACGGATTTTTCGGGTCATACGGTGCTGCCGCTTTTGCAGAAATACCAGAACCTTCTTGTTGTGCGCACTTTTTCAAAAAGCATGTCTTTTGCAGGAATGCGTCTGGGCTACGCAATCGGCAACCCGGAACTGATTAGGGCGCTTACCACAACCAAAAACTCTTTCAACCATTTCCCGGCAGACGCAGTTTGTCAGGCAGCAGGCATTGCCGCATGCAGCGACATTGAATATTACGCCAGCAACTGTAAAAAAATCATGCAGACCAGAGACGAATTCTCTGCAAAGCTGGCAGATGGCGGCTGGCAGGTTGTTCCTTCAAAAACAAACTTTATACTTGCTTCAAAAAAAGGTTTCAGCGGCAACGACATTTATCAGGCAATTAAAAAAGAAGGCATTCTGGTGCGCTATTTTGACATTGACCTGATTCGCGATTTTGTGCGCATTTCAATCGGTACGCCGGAACAAATGGCAAAACTGCTTGAAATCATGCTGAAAATTAAATGATTCTTCATGTTAAGCCTGCCTTGGCATTTGCCGGGCTGGATTAACATGACTTAAACTTTTTTAACAAGGAAACAATATGAAATTTTTAGTTTTATCTGATATTCACGGAAAGGAAGAAAACCTGGACAAACTGGACGCTGAATTTGAAGCGGCCGATGCCGTGCTTTTTGCAGGCGATTTTGTAACTGACGTAAGCGAAAGGGAAAAAGCCCTTGCAATTCTTGAAAAACTGGACAAAAAAAGCAAATGCCTTTACGCGGTTACCGGCAACTGCGACGAACCGTCTTTTTTGGACGAACTGGAAAAACGCGATGTTTCCGTGCAGGGGGCAATGATTTTCCGCGACGGGCTGGCCTTTGCCGGTGCTGGCGGCGGTACAAAGTTTACCGGCACTACACCGAATGAACGTGACGAAGAAGAAATTATGGCCGACTTGCAGATGGTAAGTGACCGTTCCGCAGAATACGAAGAATACACTTTTGACGAAACCGACGAAAAAGGCGAAGACGGCGAAAGTGAAAAAGAATACGATGACAAAGATTTTGAAGCCGAAGAAACTGAAGAAATCGAAGAATCTGCTGAATCCGTTTCCGAATCTTCCGGGGCAGAAACGGAAGAAGAACCCGTTCACTGGGATAATTTAATCTGCATTGTTCACAATCCGCCGAAAGATACAAAAGTTGACACGATTTCCGCCGGCATTCACGTTGGTTCTGCCTTGTACCGCCAGTTTATCGAAACTTATCAGCCTTTGGTATGCGTATCCGGCCACATTCACGAATCCGCCGCAATTGACACTATAGGCAATACAACCCTTATAAACCCCGGCGCTTTGGCAGAAGGCAAATATGCCACGCTGAACGTGCAGAAGCAGAAAAACACTTGGGCTGTTATTAAGGCAGAACTTAAACAGCTTTAATCTGCCGTGAAAAATTTGGAATTTTTGAATACTTCCTGAAATTTTAAAAGCCTGCTGTGTGGTTTTTCCAAACGGCAGGCTTTTTTATATGGCGTAAAGCCTAAAGTCCGGCAGCCGCTTAATATTTTAATTGAACATTTCAAATGGTTCGTTGGCCGTTTTTTCGTGTTTTATTCGCGCCGGCGGTTTTATTGAAAAAAGATGTTCCCGGTAAAAATAAAAAAAGGCTTTAATTGAAAAGTTCCAAAACCGTTCAATTAAAACCTTTAAAGCCTTTTTAAGCAGTTATAAAAAATCGGGCAGGGGGGATTTGAACCCCCGACTTCTTGGTCCCGAACCAAGCGCGCTACCACTGCGCTACTACCCGTTATTGGGTTTTGCAGAAAATTGCAAAACCCTGAAATATGTAAACAAGGTTTTTCAAAAACCGCAGGGCACTTATAAAAAGCACCGGCAATTTTTTAACAAGGCGCCTTAAAAAACCTTGGACTGGCGCAATAAAAAAGCTCACCAAGTTGGTGAGCTAGACGGGAGCGACGGGGCTCGAACCCGCGATCTCCGGCGTGACAGGCCAGCGCGATAACCAGCTTCGCTACGCCCCCGTAAGATGTTTTTAATATATAGTTTTTACGTATTTGTGTCAATTGTTTTTGAAAAAAAATATAAAAATTTTAGTATTTTTTTTCAAAACGCAAAAATCACAAAAAATGAACGCTTCCAACAGACATTCGCGTATAAAAAGCCGCATCATGCAAAGAAAAAAACCATTATCGGAAGAACCCCTTTTTTAATTGACGATTTTCTTTCGATAATCTATTATTTAGCTTATGGCGTTAACAACATCTCAACAATTGATGAAATATTATGACATCTACCGCGATTCTGAAGTTATTTTTACAAAAGAAATCATAAAGACACTTAGCCTTGACCCACGGCAAATATACATTAAAACAACTGAAGGACAATGGCCCTGCATTTTAAGTTCCTGTTCTTTGCTTGGTGCAAAGGTTATTATTGGCAGAAAAAGCGGAGCTTTGGACAAAATGGTTAACGGGGCTTCAGTTTCCCTTCGTTTCTGTTTCGTTCCGCCGGATAATTCGACTATTACTTTTTTCATAAATTCCCGGGTAGAAAACGTAACACCTTACATGAACAACAACGAACTTTTTGTTGTTTCAATGGAATTTTCACAGCGTGCCCCTGATGACTTGATAGGAATGCTTGGTAACCTGCACGAGGCAAACGCAAATGCCGTTCGCCGCCGAGAAGACCGCATAGCAATTACGCCGGATTCAAAGCGCAAGCTGGGATTGACCAAGGAAGAAACAATTGTTTATGTGCAGAACGTGCCGCGTCACTGCATTCTGCGCGATGTTTCTTTTTCCGGCGTAAAAATCATTCTGGTGGGGCTAAAACCTTTCTTAATGAAGCAGACGGTTATTGTTACTTTCGATTTTGAAGAACCGCACGAAAACATACAGGTTAAGGGCGTGGTTGTGCGCTGCGACGAAGTACAGGGACGCAAGGATCTGGTAGTTGCAAGCATTCTGTTTGATGAAAAAAACGTACCGATTGCCTACAAGCTTCGCATAAACGAATACATTACAAATGTGCGCAAAAACCAGCTTGACAACATGGATACGCTTTAAACGTGTACCTTGCAAATTAAAGAACATTCTTAAAACGGGAAAAATTGCCTTAACCGGCGGTTTTTCCTGAAATTCATTCTAAAACCTTAAAACGAAAAAAATATGAGCGACAATAAATCATCTATCAATTCAGTTGTATACATTACTTTGCCGGAAGACTTTAAGGTGCCTGCAAATGCCTTTCAGATTGACACAACCATACCGCTGCCGGTGCAGAAACCGGCCAGCTGGCCCGAAGACCAGCATTTTGATTCTTCGGACATTTCGTGGGAAATGATTCTTGCCGGCATTCTGGTAATTTTGGCCTACGAAAAAGACAACGTGCACGTGCCTTATTACCGTTCGCTGCTTAATTCGGTTAGGCCTGAAATTAAAAAAGAACTTACCGAAGCCGCAATTTTGAAAGCGCGCAACGAAGATTTTGAAATTGCAGAAGAAATTTTTGCAGCCCTGCGCGGCCTTGAACCGGATGACACGACAACTTTAATCAATTCTGCCCTGTTTTACGATGAACGGGCAAATGCTTACCGCAACAGCGGCCTTTTTGAAGATGCCGATGCCTGCGACGAACAGGCGCTGCAATATTACAAAACTGCAATGCAGGCCGAAACACCTGTGCCGGATGCCTATTTTAATGCAGGTTTTTTCTATTTGAAGCAGCGCAATTTTGCCCGTGCAAAAGACGTGTTTGAAACTTACCTTACGCTGGTTTCGTCTGCGATTGATGAAAATTCTTCTGAAAACGAGCAGTACAAAAAAAGCCGTGCGCAGGAAATCATTCAGGATATTTCAAGCCGCAATCTGGAAGACGAGCAGTTTAAGGCCGCATACGACTATATTTCCATGGGGCAGGAAGAAAAAGGCCTGGAACAGATTCGTGCCTTTCTTGAAAAGAACCCGAAAGTCTGGAATGCGTGGTTTATGCTGGGCTGGGGTCTGCGCCGTCTTGAACGCTGGACAGATGCAAAGGCTGCCTTCAATCAGTCTGTTGAATGCGGCGGAGACAACGTAGACACTTTTAATGAACTTGCAATTTGCCATATTGAGCTGGAAGAATTTACAGAAGCAAGAAAACTTCTGGTAAAGGCTTTGGGCATTGAACCGGAAAATACAAAGGTAATGTCTAATTTGGGCTTTCTGGCAAAACGCATGGGCAATATCAGCGAAGCCCAGCGCTATTTTTTAACCGTGCTTGAATTTGAACCCAATGACGTTATTGCCCGGCAGGCACTGAAAGAACTGGAACAGGAATCTTTCTGAAAAATGAAATACAGTCAGCTGAATCAGAGGCAGTTTTTTGAAAAGAGAAGTTTTTCGTTAACCGATACAGGGCTTGACACTTACTGCAAAGACACGGACGGCGAATATACAAACAGTTTTGAGTACGAAAATATTGTTTTTAAGCAGAAACTGCGCCTGCATTCCGAGCAAAACAAGTGGGCGCTGAAAGTTGGTTTTGCAATTTTTGTAATTGCAGTTATTTCTGCCGGGCGTAAAATTGCAAACGGCGTGGCGCCAGAAATTTGGCTTAAAAATTTTGCATTTGACATGTGTCTGGTTGCGTTTGACCTGATTTATCATTTTTACAAATTGCGCCGTTACTGGCTGCTTGCCGTAAATGATGAAAAATATATTTTCTTTTTACGTGGTAAAAAATTTGACGAAGCTGTAAAAACTTTTAGTGCAGACCTTTTTGAAAACCAGAAAGAATATTACCGCAGCAAATATTTTTTTATTGACGAAGACAAGCCTTTTGAAAATGAAAAAGAAAAATTAAAATGGCTTAAAGAAAATGAATTTATTACCGCACAGGAATACGAAGAAATATTAAACAAAAACCAGCAGGTTCAGCCCGCCGGTTTTTCGCTTTAGTTTTTCAGTTTGCGGTTTATTGCAGACCGCAAGCATGACAGTTTTTTATTCTTACAGCCACATGGCATCGTCTAAGTTTTCTTCGCTTTCGGTGCCGGTGGTGCAGTTTTCTGCAACATAGCGTGCCCGGCTGGTGGAAGTTTCAAAAACGTCTACCGCGTACAGGGGGCATTGGGGCAGTTCCAGCTTGATTTTTTCAAAAATGTATTTTGCAATGCGTTCGGCGCTTGGGTTCTGCATGAATACAAAAGTGCCGTTTTCCTGCAAATCGTTCAGGTTTGTATGATCCAGCACCTTGCAGACCTTGCGCAGGGCAGCTTTCAAATCGCCAAAATCTATCAGCATTCCGCCGGCGTCCAGACTTTTTCCTTTTGCGTGGGCAAAAACCCGGTAGTTGTGGCCGTGCAAATTTTCGCACTTGCCGTGATAATCTTTTAAAAAATGTGCAGCCGCAAATTCGGCTTCTACGCGTACTTCAAACATGGGTAAAGCATAGCACATTGAATAAGCTTGTTCTACTTTGCGTTTTCAAGCTTTTCCTGTTTCCGGCACTATTCTGAATGTTTGTTCAAATGCCCGGTTTTTATGAATTGCTTTTTCTGGTTTTTCAGGTGGTACATAGCCCCTGATGATTTTTGCACAAAAAAAAGCCGGTTTCTGTAAAAACCGGCCTGCTGTTTAATTTTACAGCATTCGTACAGGTATGCCGCCTGCATTCAGTTCGCTTTTAATTGAACCAATAGTGTAATCGCCGCTGTGAACCATGCTTGCAATAAGCGCTGCATCGGCTTTACCGGTGGTTAAAACGTCTGCAAGGTGGTTGGTTTTTCCGCCGCCGCCGCTTGCAACAACCGGCACGTCAACGCTTTCGGCAATCATTCTGGTTAAATTAAGTTCGTAGCCGTTTCTCGTGCCGTCTGCATCCATGGAATTAAGCACGATTTCGCCTGCGCCAAGCTTTACGGCCTTAATTGCCCATTCCCTTGCATCGTATTCCGTTGCCACGCGGCCGCCGTTAATATACACGCGGTAACCGCTTGGGCAGGTTGGGTCTGCCTTTGCATCCATTCCCAAAACAATGCACTGGTTGCCAAAAACCCTTGCACCCTGAGTAATAAGGTCTGGGTTTTTAACGGCCTGAGAATTAAGGCTGATTTTTTCTGCACCGGCAAGAATTGTAGAACGAATGTCGTCAAGCGTACCGATGCCGCCGCCAACGCAAAACGGAATGAAAACCTGGCTTGCAACATTCTTAATCAGTTCAAGAATAGGTCCGCGGCCGCGGGCACTGGCAATAATGTCGTAAAAAACCAGTTCGTCAACGCCCTGCCGGTAATATTCGGCAGCCATTTCTACCGGGTCGCCAATGTCAACATTGTTTAAAAACTTTACGCCTTTTGTGGTTCTGCCGTCTTTAACGTCCAAACAGACAATAATGCGTTTTTTTAACATAAGTCACCTTCTTTAAGGGTGCAGAAGTTCTGCAAAAGCTGCAAACCGGCCTTGCCCGATTTTTCAGGATGAAACTGGCAAGCCCAGATGTTTTTGCTGTGAATTACAGCCGGAACTTTTACGCCGTAATCGGCAGTTGCCAGAACATTTTCTTCGTTTTGCGGACAGATGACGTAAGAATGCACAAAATAGAAGGAACTTTCGGCACTTACGCTGCCAAAAAACGGCGAATCTTTTCTGTTCAAATCATTCCAGCCCATGTGTGGAATTTTGTAGCCGGTTTTTTCAACGTTCTGTTCGGCAAAAAGTTTTTCAAAATGGCGGATTTTGCCCGGCAAAAGGCCAAGGCACTGGGTATCGCCTTCTTCGCTAAAATCAAAAATAATCTGGCTGCCCAGGCAGATGCCTAAAAGCGGCGTGTTTGCAGCCACTTTTTCTTTTATAAAAGAATCAAAACCGCTCTGCCTAAGCTGGTTCATGGCATAATTTGCGTCTCCAACACCCGGAAAAATAAGGCGCGAAGCGTTCTGCAAATCTTCAGGATTTTTGGAAATTAAGTAGGGAATTTTCAGGCTTTCCAGAGCCATTTCAACGCTGCGAATGTTGCCCGCGTTGTAATCAATGATTCCAATCATAGTAAGTCCGTCAAGAAAAGTGTGTATTTGCCGATAATTATGATATGAATTTTAATGAAGTGCAAGCCGTGACAATTGGCGTTTTAACTGATTTTAGGGTAATTATCTGTGCCATCTGCGTATTCGTATATCTGTCAATGGTTTGCAGCATCTGCAATTACCGCAAAAAGCCGCGCAAGGCAAAAGTGCAAAAAGCCCGGGTTGTAACTACCACCAAAAAAGAACCTGAAGAAAGCGAAGAAGAAGACGAAGAAGAAGAATGATTCCGGTTGTCTGGTTTTTATGGTTAAGGTATTTGGTAAAAAGCCTTCCTATATAAAAGCCGGTTAATTTTAAATTGTTTTCTGAAAAATTACAGTTTTCGGAAATTCCCTGATGCGCAATTAAAAAAAATGAAAGTTATTGAAAGATTAAAGCAGAACACAAAGGACGTTCTGCTGATGCAGACAATTTTTGTATGCTTCGTGCTGGCAATATGCCATACCGTTCAGTTTGTGCGCAGCGGCTTTGTACCGCAGGCCGGCATACGCGCAGGCCTTATGCTTTGCTATGTTTTTACTGCGCCTTTTGCAGGCCGCAAGTGCTGGTCGCCCCTTCTGTTCATTTACGGCCTTGCAATTTTATATTCCAACCGCTATTACAATTACACTTCGTTCTGCCTGCTGATTCTGGCCGTAAACGTGCGCCCAAAGCGCCGCCTGCCCTATTTAATCATTTATTTTTTTGCTGTTCTTGTGTGCCTTATTGCTTACAAGGATACCTTTAATCACGCCATAATTCACTTTTTTGGCTGCTACCTGTTTTATTTTGCCAACCAGCAGTTTATAAAAATCAGCTGCCGCTACAAAAAGCGCTGTGCAATGCTGAAAATTGAAAACCGCAGGCTTGCCGCACAGCTGGAAGAAATGCAGGACAAAAACCGGAAGCTGGATCTTACTTCCGACGAAACCCTGATTATTTCCCAGCTTGCAGCCGGTGCGGAAGTAAAGGAGATTGATGAATTCAGCGAAAACACCATTTATAAAAAGCTTAGCAATGCCCGTGTGCGCAACAACTGCGTAAACAACGGAGACCTTGTAAGCCGCTACAAATTGCAGCTGGAACGGGAAAAGGAATAGAAAATTACTGATTTTTTACTATTTCAGTCTGTTTACGGCTTTGCGGTGCTTAAAAAGTGCCTTGGGGTGTTTGCGGTCAACACGTACAGACGAAAGTAGTTTTTACAAGGCACTATTTCAGGCGTTTGGGGTTACCATTCGCTTATGAAAAAGACCAGAAACGTGGAAATGACCACAGCCTATTTGAAAGGCGCAAACCGGATTGAGCGGATTAGACTTCTTACGACTTCTAATTTAACCACGCGCGAAGCAAGAATGCTTGTTCTGCGTTACGTTGACGGCAAAACCCTTAAAGAAAGTGCTGCCGCAATGGGTATGGAATATGAAGCGTTTTGCAAGGCCCAGCGACGGGCTTTGGACAGGCTTTATATGTATCTGTTTATTTTAAGTCCGGGCAGCTACTGACTGACGGCAGAAGAGCTTTTAACCGCGGGGTTTGCAGTTCTGTGTTTTTGCGGAACTGTAAACCCCGCGGTTGTTTTTTTAGTTCAGCCTGCCTTTTAGTTCGTATATTTCTGAAGGCGTGCAGATTCGTTCTATTTCTGCCCAGCAAATTTCTCCGTAATGCATTTTTTTTACCTCGCTTTCAGTTTGCTGCAAGTTCAACGTTACGGCTTTTGTGCCGTGAATACCCCCGGCGCGGATAGCGGCGTTTTTCTTCGGCAATTTGTCGAAGAAGGGTGATGTCGCGGGTAAAAATTGCGGTTTTTATCTGGGCGCGCCGTCTGTTAATCAGGTCCCAGCGGTGAGATTTAATAAAATTGATAACCTGCTGGTTGCTGATGTTTTTGCACACAAGCAGCAAATGCACTGCTGAAAAAAATGGCAGTGCCACTGTGTACTGATGCCAGCCGTTCTGTTTTTCAAGGCTTACAAGCCAGTGGTTAAAACTCTGTCTGTTAATTTGAACATTCGCCATTCTGTTACTCCTTAATTTGCGCTTGACATCCATAGGCGCATTCGCGTTGTTTTGTTTACAGTGGCAGAATAATCCGGGTAATGTATCAAATAGCGATACCTGAAAATTTTTTTTATGTGTTTTTTGGTGTTTTTCGGTTTGCTAGAATTGTTTGCACGGTATGAGTGATATGCGCGGGCTGTGCGGACGGCGTTTGATTGGGTTTTTATGGGCTTAAAAGTTTTCCTTAAAAACTTATTCTTTTAAATGGCTTAATGTTATATAATTTATCAACCTAAAAATTACTGAAAGGTATTTTCTACATGAAAACATTGATTTTAGCAGGTGGAATGGGAACCCGGCTGGGCGAAGAAACTAAGCTTATTCCAAAACCGATGGTAGAAATCGGCGGTTACCCCATTCTTTGGCATATTATGAAAATTTACAGCTATTACGGTTATAACGACTTTGTAATTCTTACAGGCTACAAAGGGCACGTAATAAAAGATTATTTCCTTAACTACTACAACCGCTATAGCGATATGACAATTGATCTTGCTAACAATGATGTGCAGATTCATAAAATGCGCGGCGAATCATGGAAGGTTACCATGCTTTATACGGGACCGGACACTCTTACTGCCGGGCGCATTTACCGCGCAAAAGATTATATCGGCAGCGAACCTTTTATGCTCACCTATGGCGACGGCTTAAGCGATGTTAACATAGAAAAACTTGTTGATTCTCATGCAAAAACCGGAAAACTGGTAACTCTTACAGCGGTTCAGCCGGAAGGCCGTTTCGGCGCACTGGACATTCAGCCCGATGGTTCAATTACCCAGTTTCAGGAAAAACCTGCTGATGCGTGGATAAACGGTGGTTTTTTTGTTTGTGAAAATGAAGCATTGAATTATATTGAACCTTCCACCGCGGATAAAATGATGTGGGAACGTGCGCCGCTGCAAAATCTTGCAAAAGACGGTCAGCTTCATGCTTACAAGCATTCCGGATTCTGGCACCCGATGGATATGCTTAAAGACAAGGAAGATTTGAACAAACTTTGGGCTACTGAAAAGGCGCCTTGGGATGTCTGGAAGCATTTTGAAACAAGGGGCTATTAAAATGGATTTGAGTTTTTATAAAGGAAAGAAAGTTTTTTTAACAGGACATACCGGTTTTAAGGGCACATGGCTTTCCCGTATTCTGATTCTTTCCGGGGCAGAAGTTACAGGCTATTCACTTGAGCCGCCGACAAACCCAAGTATTTTTGAATCTACAAAAACAGCTGACCGGATGAAATCAATTATTGGCGATATCCGTGACGGTGCAAAGCTAAAAGAAGCAGTGCAAAATGCAAGCCCGGATATAGTTCTTCACCTTGCCGCCCAGCCGATTGTAAGAACAAGCTACAAAGATCCGGCTGGAACTTACGAGACCAACGTAATGGGAACCGTTAATATCCTTGAATCCGTGCGTGCAACGCCTTCCGTAAAATCGTTTGTAAACATTACTACAGATAAAGTTTACAAAAACAGGGAATGGTTCTGGGGTTATCGCGAAGACGAAGAACTTTGCGGATACGATCCGTATTCAAATTCCAAGTCATGTTCGGAACTTGTTACGTACAGCTATAAAAACTCCTTCTTTAATGAAGAAAATTCGCCAGCAATCAGTACGGCACGCAGCGGCAATGTTATTGGTGGTGGAGACTATGCTACAGACCGCATCATTCCGGATTGTATTCGTGCAACAGAAGATGGGAAGGAAATCATTTTAAGGAATCCTAATTCAACACGCCCTTATCAGCATGTTCTGGAATGTCTTCGCGGTTATCTTACACTTGCACAAAAGCAGTATGAAGATAAATCTTATGCTGGTAACTATAACTTTGGTCCTGATGATGAATCTTGTGTTACTACTGGTGAGCTTGCAACATTGTTCTGTGAATCATGGGGTAAGGGTGCCGGCTGGAAGAATGTTAGTGAAGCTAATGCTCCTCATGAAGCAAACTTCTTGAAGTTGCAGTGTGAAAAATCTAAGAATGTGCTTGGCTGGTATCCACAGTGGGGAATCAAGCAGGCTATTGAAAAGATTGTTGAATGGGAAAAGGCTGTTCAGGCTGGTACTGCTGCAGCTAATATTACAGATAAACAGATTAAGGAATATTTTGGAGTGTAATTATGTTTGAAGGAAAAACAAAAGAAGACGCTAATAAAGAAATCTTGGACAGTGTAAAGGAATATTATAAGGCATTCATGGTTAAACCTGAATATAAGGATGGAGACCGTATTTCTTATGCCAGTCGTGTATTCGATGAAAAGGAAATGATGAATCTTGCTGATTCTATGCTTGAATTCTGGCTGACTTCAGGTCGCTATACAGATCAGTTTGAAAAACAGCTTGGTGAATATCTAAGTGATTCGGAGAATCACCGTACTCCATTTGTTTCTTTGGTAAACTCAGGATCTTCTGCTAACCTCTGTGCCTTCATGGCTTTGACATCACCTTTATTGAAGGACCGTCAGGTAAAACGCGGAGATGAAGTAATTACAGTTGCTTGCGGTTTCCCTACAACAGTAACGCCAGTCCTGCAGTATGGTGCCGTTCCTGTTTTTGTAGATGTTACGATTCCGCAGTACAATATTGACGTAACCCAGCTTGAAGCAGCCTTAAGCCCAAAAACAAAGGCCGTTATGATTGCACATACGCTTGGCAACCCGTTCAATTTGAAGGCTGTAAAAGAATTCTGTACAAAGCACAACCTGTGGCTAGTTGAAGACAACTGCGATGCACTCGGTTCGGAATATACGCTTGACGGAAAAAAATACAAGACTGGTACAATCGGTGATATCGGTACATCAAGCTTCTATCCTCCACATCATATGACAATGGGTGAGGGCGGTGCAGTTTATACCAGTAATCCGCTTCTGCATAAAATCATTCGTTCTTTCCGCGACTGGGGGCGCGACTGCATCTGTCCAAGCGGAAAAGACGGTGTCTGCGGTCATCGCTTTGACCGCCAGTTTGGAACCCTTCCCCTTGGATACGACCACAAATACACATACAGTCACTTCGGCTATAACCTTAAGGCAACTGACTTGCAGGCGGCAATCGGCTGCGCCCAGCTTGAAAAATTTCCTTCTTTTGTTGAAAAGCGCAAGGAAAACTTTAACCGCCTGAGGGCAGGACTGGAAAGCGTTCAGGATAAATTGATTCTGCCGGAACCGGTGGAAAACGGCGACCCAAGCTGGTTCGGTTTCCTTATAACATGCAGGGAAGGCACAGACAGGACAGAACTGGTTAAGAAAATTGAAGATGCAAACATTCAGACCCGTGCGCTGTTTGCTGGAAACCTTACCCGCCATCCGTGCTTTGACCAGATTCGCGGAACAGACGCATACCGTGTAATTGGCGATTTGAAAGTAACAGACCGGATTATGAAAGATACATTCTGGATTGGCGTTTACCCGGGAATGACCGACGCCATGATTGACAGAATGGCTAAGGTTATAAAGGAAAGTTTATGAAGAAAGTTATAACATACGGCTCTTTTGATCTTTTTCATCAGGGCCATTACAACCTTTTGAAACGAGCCAAAGATTTGGGCGATTACCTTATAGTTGGCGTAACTACAGAACAATATGACGAAACCCGAGGAAAACTTAATATAGTCGATTCTCTTTCGGAACGGATAGAAAACGTAAGGAAAAGCGGTTTTGCCGATGAAATTATTGTAGAAGATCATTTGGGGCAAAAAGTTGAAGATATTCAGAAATACAAAGCAGATATCTTTACAGTAGGTTCTGACTGGGAAGGCAAGTTTGAATACCTTAGGGATTATTGTGACGTTGTATATTTGCCAAGAACACAAAACATCAGTTCTACCGAACTTCGCCAGAGTCGGAATTCTATTATAAAACTGGGAATAATAGGAACAGGAAGGATTGCAACACGTTTTGCAAGGGAAGCTCATTATGTAAGCGGCGTTACGATTACAAGCATTTACAATCCGCATATAGAAAGTGCAGAAAACTTTGCAAGGCAATTTTCAATTCTTTCGTTTACAAATGATATAGAAAAATTCTTTAGTGAAGTAGATGCAGTATACATAGCGAGCCCTCATGGAACTCACTACGAGTATGCAAAAGCAGCCTTAGAACATGAAAAGCATGTACTAAGTGAAAAACCTGTTGTGTTTTTTAAAGAAAAAGCCATAGAACTGTATGATCTTGCCAGATCAAAAAAACGCGTTCTTATGGAAGCCTTAAAAACTGCATACTGCCCGGGCTTTAACCAGCTGTTAGGCGTTGCAAGAAGCGGTGCGATTGGTGCTATTCGCGATGTTGAAGCAACCTTTACCAGACTTATTCCAGATGGCGGCAGAGAAAAAGATGATGAGATTTACGGCGGAAGCTTTACCGAATACGGAACTTATACACTTTTGCCAATCATAAAATTAATGGGAAAAGACTTTGAAGACGTTCAGTTTTCAAGCATTCTGGCTGATAACGGCATTGATTTGTATACAAAAGCTTATTTTAAATACGAAAAGGGAATGGCACTTGCAAAAACCGGAATAGGCATAAAGTCAGAAGGTCAGCTTTTAATTTCCGGTACAAATGGATATATTCTGGCACCTTCACCCTGGTGGCTCACAAAAGAATTTGAAGTGCGTTATGAAGATTCTTCAAAAGTAGATAAATATACCACAACCTTTTTAGGACAGGGGTTAAGATATGAGCTTAGCGATTTTATCTATTCAATAAACGGCTACGAAGGCAGAGATTACAAACTTACCGCAGGTGAATCAATTGCAATGGCAGATGTAATGGAACGTTTTATGAGCCACCGTGAAAAATTTATGGCAAAGTATGGTAAAAAATAATGAACGACCTTTGTTCTGACTATATTTTTGTTACGGATGGAACAACCCTCATTCCGTTAAAAGAACAGTATTACTCGTATCAGTTTTTTACGCTGGCCAGACCTAAAAATTACATTTATTCGTATGACTACAGTATAGATGAAGCATGGCTTACCCGTGACGAATTAAAAGACTTAACAGAAAAAAAGAATACGAATACCATTTTTAAGGAAACCGGTTACATAATAATATATTCACAGGATTCGCTGGATTTTAAAATTGAAGGAATTACAGAAGCAGAATACCAGCAGCGGCAAGCCGAAAAGTTTTTATCCGTTCCGTCTGTTCAGCAGGAAATAGATAAAACGGCAGAAACTATTACCTGTCTTTCAGAAGGCAAACTGTATTTTACATTGCTTTCTGATACTCATTATGCGGTAAACGGCAATTGGGAAACAACGGCCGCAACTATAGAAACCGTACACAGAAAAGTGCTTGAAAAAACAGGAAGAAAACCTAACGGAGTCATTCATCTTGGCGATTTTACCGACGGAATTCTTTCAAAAAAGATTTGTGAAAAATACAGTCACACTGTATTAGACAGAATGCTTTTATGGAAGCTGCCGCTTCTGGTAGCAATTGGAAACCACGACTACAATTATTTTAAGCAGAACAGAGAACTTTTAAGTGAATCAGAAACCTCGTCATTATATTTGGAATATGCTGGTATAACAGACAGTAAAAAAAATTATTACCGTTATGGCATTGCAGAATCAAACCTTGTTTTTTTTGTATTGGATTCGTATAAAAACGATGAATTGGACAGATACGGCTATACTAAGGAACAGCTAGACTGGCTTAATACTGAATTATCTTCACTAAGTGAAAATTTCAAAGTAATAATACTTAGCCATGATGCACCACTGGCAGAATTGGATTACTGGGCAAAGACAGTACGCAACGGCGAAGAACTGTGCTCAATGCTTGATGAATGGAACGTTTCTAACGGGCATAGAATATTAGGCTTTATACATGGCCATACGCATGCAGACTACGTATATTACCAAAGGACTTTCCCTGTAATTTCAATCGGATGCAGCAAAATGGAATATTTTGAATCGTACAAGCGCCCGGGCTTTATTGCACCGCCAAGATACGAAAATGATGCTACGCAGGAATTGTGGGATACTTTAATAGTAGATACTAAAAATAACACCCTCGACTTTGTTCGTTTCGGTGCCGGTAATGACCGTCACATAGAAAATAAAGCGTATTCCCCCTTTGTATGGGCATACAGGGGAGCTTCCGGTTATGCACCAGAAAATACGCTGGAAGCATTTGCCCTTGCTGAAAAACTTGGTGCAGACGGCGTTGAATTTGATGTTCAGTATACCAAAGACGGCAAACTGGTAGTTATTCACGATGAAACAATAGACAGAGTCAGTGATGGTAAAGGGTTTGTCAGAGATTATACGTTAGCACAGCTTAAACAGTTTAATTTCAATAAAACTCATCCAGAATACAGGCAATGTTCAATACCTACATTGGAAGAAGTTCTTGCCCTGCTGGCACCAACAGATATGACGGTTAATATTGAATTAAAAACCGGCGTATGTTTTTATCCGGGAATAGAAGAAGATGTTATTTCAATTGTCAATAAGTTTGGTTTGGAAAAAAGAGTTATCTATTCTTCCTTTAATCATTCATCTGTTTTAAAAATAAAAAAAATGATGCCGGATGCCCGATGTGCTTTTTTGTATAATGACGGAATAGCAGATGCTGCCGATTATGCAAAAAAATATTCAATTACTACACTTCATCCATGCTTTAATCATTTACGCTATCCTTTTTTTGTTGAAAACTGCAAAAAAAACGGAATCAGCATAAATGTCTGGACGGTTAATTCTGAAGACGACATGCTTAAATGCCAGCAATATGGAGTGAATGCAGTAATTACAAATTTTCCGGATAAAGCCCTGTTTCTTTACCAAGGCAAAGATTGCCGGCAAATATTGAAAAATGAACTTGAACTTATTGCTGGCTTAGAAAGCAATCGGAAACCGAAAAAACATTTGTTCATAATACATTTTATGGGTGTGCTGTATGGAAAACTCCGCAAACCGTTTGTGTCGCTGGACAGATACATACAGCAAAAAGCAAAAAGATAAAATAAAATTGTATTAAAGGTTATGCAAATATTAATTTTTCTTCAAAAACTTCGTGAATATGTTGATGGTCAGTGGAATAGTCTGTTTCTGTTTGTTACGGAACTTGGCGAACCGACTGTTACCTTTCTGTTTTTAGCTTTCGTTTACTGGTGCTTTAATAAGCGTACAGGGCTTTTAATGGCAGCCGGCATTGGCGTTACGTGTACTTATTCCCATGTTCTGAAGTATATGTTTAAGGTTTCAAGACCATGGATTAAAAATCCTGCAATCCGTCCTGTGGAACAGGCATTGCCTAATGCCGGCGGGTATTCGTTTCCAAGCGGACATTCTGCAAGGGCAGGGGCTGTTTGGGGAACTTTTGGTATTGAAAGTTTCAGGAGCGGAAAACATATATTTTTTCTATTAACTGGAATAATTATCAGTTTTGCAGTTGCCTTTTCCCGCTTGTTTTTGGGTGTTCACACTGTAAAAGATGTATTTGCCGGACTTTTTATGTCATATACCGTCTGCATTGTTGCGCAATATCTGCTTGCATGGACAGAGAAAGGCAAAAATAGGGATGTGTTACTTTCGGGTTTTCTTTTCTTAATGTGTTTTTTACCGATGATTCGGTTTGGCTGCATCTCTACTGCCGGATTTGGCATTGGTGTTGCTGCAAGCTGGCTTTTTGAAAAACGATTTGTACAGTTTGAAGAACCTTCTTCATGTACAGAAAAAGCTGAGCGATTCATTATCGGTTCAATCGGAATAATACTGATTCAATACTGGCTGAACGGTTTTTTGCGTAGCTTTATACCTGCTAAATACTGCGGATTTTTCTGTCAGTTTTCAATGGCTTTTTATATCATTTATTTTTTTCCGTTGCTTTTTACTAAATCAAAAAAATACTGGAAACAAATTGTACTAGGGCTTTTTGTCTTATTGGTGTCATTGTCATTTTTTGTGCATTTTACGGCAAGAACATTACAAAAGCATTCATCTGCGGCAAAATCACTATATGAGCAGCCTTTACTGATTGGACACCGTGGATATTTTGCAAACTTTCCGCAAAATACAATGGCATCTTTTAAGGGTGCGGTAGATATTGGCGTAGATATGATTGAGCTTGATGTGCAGATGACTAAAGACGGAGAGATTGTAATCGAACATGACAACAACCTTTCACGTATCGGTCAAAACGGAAGCATAGGAGATTATACATATCAGCAGCTTTTGGAAATGGATTTCGGGTTATATTTCAGCAAGGATTTTGCCGGAACAAAAATAGCAAGATTAAGCCAGCTTCTTGATTTTATGAAGTCATACCCTGAAATAAAAATATACATTGAGCTGAAAGATATTGGAGAGAACGAGGAATTTATAAAAAAGGTTTATACCCTTGTAAAAAAATCAGGCATGATGGAACAGTGCTATTTTGCATCCTTTCAGAAAAAATATCTAGAAAAGCTTAAATGTCTGGACACTGAATGCAAGACAATCTATATCGTTACGAATTATGACAAATCCACATTCACTTTGGAATACGCGGATATATACAGCCTGTATGAGAAGAACGTTACTCAGGAATGCATAAATGTAATTCATAAACAGAAAAAGCCTGTTTTTGTGTGGACTGTGGATGATTTGCTGCGTGCTATGGAACTGAAAAAAATGGGAGCAGATGGTTTCTGCACGAATCAGGCAGGAAGAATAAAAATTGCCCTTCATGATGAATACATAGACTGGTTATGCCTTTATTCCGGTTCTTCAACGCTGCCGGGTTTGTATGGTGATGAACTACCTGCATTGTATAAAGATGCAGTATTTCAGGGGTTAACGCGTGCAGAAGAATATATACTTATAACTGCATACCGCAAAACAAATGAAAGCAGCATGCTTTTTGTGCTTTCTGAAGAAGGTAAATGGATAAGTACCTTTGATTTAGGTTTTGCTGCTCATACTGGCGGCTGTGGCTATGACAAAATACAGAACAAATTGTGGATTACCGGTGCAGATGGAACTGTATGCTGCATGGACTGGCAGGAAATTAAAAAATCAATCGGTTCAAAAAATGCATCGGACTTAGTTTCTGCACCTGCTGTCGTTACATCTTTTGATGCAGGCCTTGTTAACCATAATGGCGGCAAGGTTGCTTCATTTTTAGATGTTTACAATGGCTTTCTGTATGCAGGTTCTTATACATTAGGCTGCAATGGTACTTTAAGGAAATTTGACGTTACGAATATAAGTGAACCGAAAATCGTCCGCGAGTGGAGCATTCCTGAAAAAACGCAGGGAATGACCATTGGCATGGAAAACGGCAAGGAGTATATTTACCTTTCCATGTCGGCAAATACCGAAGATTCCAAGGTCGAAAAATATATTTTAAGCGAAACCGAAAGCAAACTAAACAGACCTGTAAAAAAAATAACCATGCCGGAAGGTTCTGAACAGATAGAAATGGACAGCGATGGAACAATATTATTCTTGTTTGAATCAGCATCTGTGCCGTACAGCAAAACTGCAAGAATAAGAAACGACCAGTTGTGGCGCATGAAAGGTTTTTAATGTTTACTTGCAGCGAATCAAATGAATCGGATTCTTAACGGGATCTGAAAATAGTTCCCGTTTTTATTTCACTTTCCAGGCGAGTAGGCCCTTGCCGGCGCTGGAAAAAACGACGCCAACCTTAAGCATCTGTTTTCCGCTTACGGCAAACCGGTCTGCATAGCCTTTGTCATCAATCTGAAACAGTGCGCTGTTCAGCACCTTTTCGGTTTCTTCGCCTTTATCCATTTTAAGTTCAAAAATAAAAACGCTGTCGCCGGTTGTTAAAATAACGTCGCTCCTGCCGTTTATGCCTTGCAGTTCGGAAACGACACTGAAGTCGGTAAGCCTGAAAACTATGTGGGTAATGCTTTCGTAGTAGTTTTTGCACATGTCTTTTTTAACAACGGTGGGCAGGTCTGCAATGGCGGCCTTAACTATATTTAGCGCGGCGTCAACATCGTGCATGTTCAGGGCTTCCGTCAGATTGTCTATGGCAAAACCCAGATCATCGTCCGGAAATTTGGCAAACTTTTTAACCAGAATGCTTAAAAAGCCTTCTTCAACTTCCTGATTTGGAAAACCCAGAATGAATCTTCGCGGTGATTTTTCAAAGCTTTTTATAGTCAGATATCCGCTCTGGTAAACGACAGGCAGCATGTTCCTTGTTTCCGGGTCGTAGTTCTTGAATTCTTCTTCCCTTACCTTGCGGCCGCCGATAAGGTTTGCAAGAAACAGCGGCTGGTGCTGAAGGGTTTTTACAAGCACCGTAGGCGTTCCGGTTTCAAACCAGTAGGAACCGAATTTTTTTTCGCTGAAACATTTTAAAAGGCAGAACGGGTTGTATACACCTTCGGTTTCTTCTGCAAAATGATAGCCGTCATAACGGGCAGAAAGCCTGTCCCTTACTTCCTGACATGACATTTTTCTTTTTTCCGCAAGTGCGTTTATGTCCTGTTCAAAATATTCTTCCAGTTCGCTTTCAGAAATGCCGCATACGGCTGCAAAGCTTTCGTTAAGCGAAATGTCGTCCAGCTGGTTAAGCCCTGAAAAAATATTTACGTGGGTTATTTTGGTAATGCCCGTAATGAAAAGGAACTTTATGTACTGGTCACAGTCCTTCAGCGGGCTGTAAAAACCGCGCAGTTCCGTCCGGTTTTTTTCTTCTGCTTCGGAATAAAGTGCGTCCAGAACCGGCTTGTCGTATTCATCAATTAAAACAACGGCCTGCCTGCCGGTAATTTCGTTTGCCCTTACAATGATGTTTTTAAGGCGCGCTGCAACGCCGTCAGGAATTTCTTCTATATTATAGATTTTTTCGTAGGTACTAAGCTGGTAGTTTATGTAGCTGGCTAGTTTTCCGTTTTCGGAAAAATCGTCGCCTGCAAAACTGATGCTGATGACCGGGTACTTTATCCATTCAGTTTCAAGCTGTGCAATTTTAAGGCCTTCAAAAAGTTCCCTGCGGCCTTCAAAATAATAGCGCATGGTAGAAAGCAAAAGGCTTTTGCCAAACCGGCGCGGACGGCTTAAAAAGTAAGTTTTTCCGCCGCCATAAGAAAGCTTATAGATGTATTCCGTTTTATCAACATAAACACATTCACGTGTTCTTATGTCAGCAAAATCCTGACATCCAATCGGGTACTTCCTCAATGCCATAGCTTTCCTCCTTTTTTTTTCATTATAGCAGAAAAGAAAAAGTAGCGCTATTTGTCTGCTTCCCAGTCACTGAAAGCTATGAATTCAGCATGGCAAAATTAACTTTGACCTTACAGCCTGTTTTACGATATAATTGGTGCATACAAAGTAGGAATATAAGATGGATCATAATATTGCTACAGATAAGAAAGAAATTGCATATATAAAAAAACGTAAGAGGAAGGCTTTTCGAGAGTCTTTATGTTTTTATATTTGTAGATTTTTTTCTGTTGATAAAAATTTAATTAGTATTTGTACCTTTGAAGGTAAAGGCGGTTTTGGATGCAATGCAAAACCTCTTGTTGAAGAACTTCACCGCAGAAATCCTAAGTATAAATTTGTGTGGTTTGTCAATGACATGAACAGAAAAATGCCTGATTATGTAAAAAAAGTTCCCAATACGTTATGGAGTCGTGCTTACTGGCTTTCCCGTTCAAAAATCTGGATTGACAATTATCGTAAGCCTTATGGCACTGTAAAAAGAAAGAATCAGTATTATCTCAATGTAAATCATTATACGATAGGAATCAAGTGTACTGGATTATATCGCGGAGCAGTCTTTTCCGAAATGGCCTATCTTGTAAGCAAGAATGATTCCGACATGGTAAATGACTTTGTCATTGATTCAGCCTGGTGCGAGAAAATTTCTCCTAATGCTTTGGTTTATGACGGAACATACCAAAAAACTGGTGCTCCTAGATGTGATGTTTTGTTTGGTGACAGAACGGAACAGAAAAATAAATTCAGGCAGAAACATAACATTCCGCTGGATGCAAAAGTTCTTATGTTTGCACCTACTTTCCGTGAGGGTTCAGAAAACGGCAAACGATTTGTTTTCAGCGAAATATGGAGCATAGACTTTGAGAAACTTTTAAAGACAATGGAAGATAAATTCGGCGGAAAGTGGTATCTGTGCGTCCGTGTTCATCCGCAGCTTGCGCCAACATTCAAGGAATATAAAAATCCTGCAATTCAAGACCGTTTGATTGATGAAAGTCAGGCAGATGACATGTATGAGATTCTTTCCGGTATGGATGCCTATATTACAGATTATTCCAGTGCCTGCTTTGAGGCTGGCTTTGCAAAAATTCCTGTTTTCCTGTATGCGGATGATGTTCAGAAATATGCAAAAGACCGCGGTCAGTTAATGTGGAACCTTGCAACAGATGACCGCAATAATATAGGTAACAATAAAGACATTACACCTATGTTTGATGTCAAGTTGCCTTTTACGTTGGCTTATAACAATGAACAGCTGTTTGAAGACATTCGGAACTTTGAGAAAGATAAATATGCACAGAAACTGGATGATTTTCATTCTGCGGTTGGACTTGTGTTTGAGGGGAATGCAACGGAAAAGTTGTGCGATGTGATTGAAGGAAAGTTGAACTGAAAAATCTGTAAAATAGTAATAAGTAAGTGTAACATAAACGGGGCTGCAAAAAATGACGGAAAGAAGAAACTTGCCGATCGGCATCCAGACATTTGAAGAACTCATTACAAAAAATTGTGTTTATATTGACAAAACTCATTTTATACAAAATTTGACGAGCGTCGGGAAGCCTTATTTTTTAAGCCGTCCGCGTCGTTTTGGAAAATCGCTTTTTCTTTCAACGCTCAAAAGTTACTTTGAAGGACGTTCTGATTTATTTGAAAACCTTGCAATCTCCAGAATAGAAACCGAGTGGAAAAAATACCCGGTTCTTCATTTTGACTTCAATGTCGGCGATTTTACAAATGAAGAAAGATTTTGTGATTCTTTGGACAAGAAACTTTCTGATTATGAAGAAATCTATGGAGTTAACGGCGCCAAGACTTTCGCTGACAGATTCAGTGATTTGTTAAAAATTGCTCATAAAAAAACAGGCCTTCAGGCAGTTGTTTTAGTCGATGAATACGACAAACCTCTTTTGGATGCGATTGATGATGAAGAACTCGTAGATACTTTCAGAAAAAAACTCAAATCTTTTTACGGTGTTCTGAAAGGCGAGTATGCCTACATCCGTTTTGTTTTCATCACAGGAGTGACTCGATTCGATAAAGTAAGCATTTTCTCAGATTTGGACAATCTCCGTGACATTTCCATGAGTGAGGAATTTTCTGCAATCTGTGGAATCACACAGGAAGAATTAGAAACGAATTTTGTTCCGGAAATCGAAAATATGGCAGAGAAAAATGAGATTACGAAAGAAGAATGTCTTGCAATTCTCAAAAAAAATTATGACGGCTATCATTTTTCGGAAAATGTAAAAACTGACATTTACAATCCTTTCAGCCTTTTGAACGCCTTTTCTGATTTGAAATTCTCCAGTTACTGGTTTTCAACAGGAACTCCGACATTCCTGACGCTGATGATGAGAAATAGTAACTTTGATTTCAAAACTCTTGAAAATGATATAGAAGTCGGCCTGCGCACTCTTGAAAATTACAGATTGACCAGCACGGATCCTCTTCCAATGCTTTATCAGACTGGTTACATAACGATTAAAGAATATGACAAAACCTTCAGGAGCTTTATCCTTGGACTTCCAAACGATGAAGTTCGCTATGGCCTTTATGATAATCTTATTCCTCTGTACGCAGGTTACACGGAGAAAACAAACAAAATCGAGGTCATGAATTTCATTCGTGAAATCCAGAAAGGCAAAATTGATGATTTTATGAAAAGAATCAACTATATCTTTGCTTCTGCACCAAAACAGACAAATCAGAAACAATATGAGCTGAACTGTCAGGCTTTCGTGTGGCTCATCTTCAAGCTTATGGGAGAGTTCATAATCTGCGAAGTACAGAACGGAGAAGGGCGAAGCGATGCCGTTGTCTGGGAAAAGGAATTTATCTACATATTTGAGTTTAAGATGGACGGAACGGCAAAAGAAGCCATCAGCCAGATAAATTCTAAAGAATATCCGATTGCCTACAAAAATGACGGAAGGAAAATTGTCAAGGTCGGTGTGAATTATTCGAGTGAAGAAAAGCAGCTTTCCGAGTGGATAATTCAGGAAGAGTAAGAAAAATATTATAATATTTCACACTAAGCCAGTGAATTAAACTTGAAAAAACATTATTATATGTTTAGCTAGAATGTTTATGGTAAACTAAATACTCTTTGTAAATTGTTTTAAGGTGTAAGCAATGGGGATCTATTTAAATCCGAACAGTCAGAATTTTGAAGGAACTCTAAAGAGACCGATATTTGTTGATAAAACAATGATTTTAAAGACCCTTAACCGCTTTATTGATGAGCAGAACAAATATATCTGTGTGAGTCGTCCTCGCAGGTTTGGAAAGACAATTGCCAGCAATATAATTTCTTCATATTATTCAAAAGGATGTGATTCAAAAGCGATTTTTGCAAACCTTAAAATTGGAAAAGATGAAGGTTTTGAATCGAAGCTGAACAAATATAATGTCATAAAGATAGACCTTAATTCTGAGTACAGGAACTGTAGGATTAAGGATAATGTATTAAAAAATCTTACAGATGATGTTGTTGAAGAAATTCAAATGCAGTTTCCTGATATAAAAATCAGAGAAGACTTCTCGATTGCACAGTGTATTCAGAAAGTATATGCTCATACAAGTGAGCAGTTTATAATTATTATAGATGAATACGATGTTTTTGTGCGCGAGCAGGTTAATGATGTTATTTCAGATTCACTCTTTACAGAATATCTGGATTTTTTGAACGGTCTTTTTAAGAGCGACACAATAAAGCCTGCCATTGCTTTGGCATATTTGACGGGAATTTTACCAATAGTTCGCGATAAAGTTCAGTCAAAACTGAATAATTTTAGAGAATATTCTATGGTAAATGCTTTTGAATTAAGTGAGTTTGTTGGATTTAATTCAGATGAAGTGCAGTCTCTTTGCCTGCAATACAATATTGATTTTCCAGAATGTAAACGCTGGTATGACGGTTATCATCAAAACGGCTATGAAATATATAATCCGGAATCAGTGGTTACAACTCTTTCTGCTGGCGAGTTTGCAGGTTACTGGTCTCAGACGTCAACATATCAGGTAATTTCGGACAGGTTGAAGATAAACTTTGACGGAATCCATGACGCTGTTGTAAGGATGATTGGTGGCGAAAGTGTTGATGTTGATGTAAATATGTACATGAATACTATGACGGATTTTGTTACTAAGGATGATGTTCTTACATATCTAATTCATTTAGGCTATCTTTCTTATAATAAGAATGACAAGACATGCAGAATTCCAAATTCTGAAATAACGGAACAGTGGCAGGCGGCAGTTTCTATATGTGACGAATATAAAGTGACAAACCAGATAATAAAACATTCCAAGGAACTTCTTGCAGCAACTTTGGAAGGCGAGGAAGAAGCCGTTGCGGAAGCACTGGATATGAGCCATATTCATGCAACTTCAAACCGAAGTTATAATAGCGAAGACGGACTGCAGTGTGCAATTTATCTTTCGTATATCTATGCCTTGAATAAATATACGATAGTAAAAGAAATGACAGCCGGTAAAGGCTTTGCAGATGTTACGTTCATTCCATATGTGCCCAATGTGCCTGCTATGATAATAGAGCTTAAGCACAATGGTGACGAGCGTACAGCCGTTAGGCAGATAAAGGAAAAGAAATATTTTGCATCCCTTGAACATTACAGCGGAGACCTGCTTTTTGTAGGCATAAATTACGACGAGAATACAAAGAAGCATGAGTGCAAGATAGAAAAATTTGTAAAGGAAGTGAAATAAAAATAAATTGAACAACGAGCCTTTACTTTCGGTGGTTGTACCTGTTTATAATGTAGAACCCTATTTGGAACGATGCATTCAGTCTATTTTGAATCAGACATATAAAAATCTGGCAGTTATTCTTGTTGATGACGGCTCTACCGATAAAAGTGGTTTAATCTGTGATGAATACGAACATAGAGATGAAAGGGTAATCGTTATACATAAGCAAAATGGCGGGCAATCTTCTGCAAGAAAAGCTGGTGCTGTTATAGCAACAGGAATTTATATTACATCTGTAGATAGCGATGACTGGATAGAAAACAATATGTTTGAAGAGAAGTACAGAACGGAGAAGGGCGAAGCGATGCCGTTGTCTGGGAAAACGAAATCATCTACATATTTGAGTTTAAGATGGACGGAACTGCAAAAGAAGCCATCAGCCAGATTAACTCAAAAGATTATCCGATTGCCTACAAAAATGACGGAAGAAAAATTGTCAGGTCGGTGTGAATTATTCCAGCAAAGAAAAACAGCTGACCGAGTGGATAATTCAGGAAGAGTAGGGGAAATATTATAATATTTCACACCTAGTTAGTGAATTAAATTTGAAAGATCATTATAATTTATTTAGCTGGAATTTTGTGATGTGCTTTATATAAAGGAATGAAACTGTTTGAAAATTGCAAATTGTAGATATTCTTATTAAAAAAGTAGAAAAAACTTTGAAAGAGTGTGAGTAAGTAAGATATTTGAATATAGCCTAATTTGTTAGGTTATTATAGTATGGATGCATAACGAGGGGGGCTTTTATGTTAATGACAGATGTTAATATTTCAGTACCGCAATCAATTGTTCCGTATACAAAAATAGAAGATGAAAACATGCAGCTGATGCGTAATGCAATGCTTATTTTCCCTTATATTAAAAATGATTCTATTTCGTATGGGAAAGCGGCAGAACTGCTTGGCATGAATAAGCTTGATTTAATTTCTTTGTATGGAAGTTTAGGAATTTGTTATTTTGATCAAACTGGAGATGAACTGGATAGTGATATTCTTGCCATTAAAAAAGTCAGAGGTACTTTTTGATGACTGTCATTTCGGATACAACTCCTATAATTTCTCTTATAAAAATTCAAAAATTGGATTTGCTTCAGAATCTTTTTAAAGAAATATTGATACCTGATGCTGTTTTTAAAGAATTAACGACAAACACAGTTTATAAAGAAGAAGCTGAAATAGTAAAAAATTGTGATTTTTTTAGAACGGTATCGGTGCAGAATAAAAAATCACTTGAAATATTTCAAAAAATTACTGATTTGGATGACGGTGAAAGTGAAGCTATAATAATAGTTGATGAACAGAAATCTGATCTTTTGATTATGGATGAAAGGAAAGGGCGCAAAATAGCAGGAAAGCTTGGTATAAATTTAACAGGAACAATTGGTATTTTGATACAGGCTTATAACGAAAAAATGATTACAGCTGAAGATGTGAAGCTTTGTCTTCAAAATCTTAGGCAGCAGAATATTCGTATAAGTGAAGAATTAATGAATATAGCTTTTGAAAAATTACAATAAAAGTATGTTTTTTAGTGGTTGACAGAGAAACCACAAAGAAAACACGAGTACAAAATAGAAAAATTTGTGAAGGAAGTGGGATAGAATATGAGAAAAATCAAGATTCTTCAATTCCCTATAGCAAATTCTTTTGGTGGAATAACTCATTATGCTGTAAATAACTGGAAATGGATGGATAAAAATATCTTCCAATGCGATTTTGCTACAATGAGCAGATCATTATTCTTTGCCTCAGATTTAGAAGCAATGGGTAGTAAAATTCATTATATTTCTTGCTATGCAGAACAAAACAAAGAACAGTTTATAAAAGAATTTGATGCTATTCTAGACAACGGTTATGATGTTGTTCATTTGCATACTAAACAGTGGAAAAGTTTTCTTGTGGAAGAACTTTGTAAATCTCATGGGGTCAAAAAGGTAATTGTCCATTCCCATTCCACTAGATGTGATAATAATAATGAAGAATTGAGAAAAAAAGAAACGGAGGAGCATTATAGAGTTCGTGATTTATTCAATGAATCTCTTGCAACAGATTTTTGGGCTTGTTCAAAATTGGCCGCTGATTGGCTTTTTGGTGATAGAATAGAATCTTCTAGAATCAAAATTATGAACAATGCAATTGAAACTGATAAATTTTTATATGATTCAAATATCCGAAATAATCTAAGGGCAAGGTATAATTTAGAAAATAGATTTGTAATTGGTAATGTAGGAAGATTGGTTTATCAAAAAAATCAGTCTTTTTTAATAGACGTTTTTGCAGAAGTTTCTAAATCTTGTAAAGATGCTGTTCTTGTTTTAATAGGAGATGGCGAATTAGAACTTGCACTTAAGCAACAGTGTAAGAAACTAGGCATAGAAGATAGGGTTTTATTTATGGGAAAACAGACAAATGTAAATGAACTTTATAGCATGATGGATTTGTTTGTTTTACCAAGTAATTTTGAAGGTTTCCCAATTACATTGGTTGAGGCTCAAGCTTCTGGAATTAAATGTCTTGCAAGTGATGTTATTACAAAAGAAGTTGCTTTATGTGATAATATACAGTTTTTACCATTAGTAAAGAATGTTTGGAAAGAGAATATGATTACTCGTATAAATGATCCCTTTTATGATAGAACTGATATGAAGAATGTTATTGTTGAAAATGGTTATGACAGCATGGAACAAATAATGTTGATTCAAAATGAATATGCTAAAAATATTTCGGGGGGGGGGGGTACTAAAGTATAGTATAATTTCATCTTGCTCTACATATTCTCGTTTATGGTGGCGGCAAGTTTGGTCAGCAATTGAAGACATTTTTGCAAAAATATCCAGAGTTTAATATAGTTGCGTATACAGACAAAGCAATTATTGAAGATTATGTTAGTGTTGAAGAAGCCTTAAAAAAGGATTATGATGTCATAATCATCGCTATTGCCTTGGCAAGTTCTGCAAAAAGTGCAGTGCATGACCTAATCGGACTAGGTGTGGAAAGAGAAAAGATTAAGAAAATTGATGTAAAGTATATTTTTAGTTAGAAATTGTAAATTAAGTAAAGACATATGTTTTAGGTGGGATTTATGGATAGTAAGAATGAGTATATTAAATTATTAAAGGCATATGATTGTTCAAATATTTATATTTTTGGTGCAGGAACATTTGGAAAAATTTTTGGAGAGTTTTTCACCAAAAACAATATTCCTTTTTGTGGATTTATTGATAATAATCCAGATAAGTGGAATACAAAATTATTAAATAAGGAAATTGTAAGTCTTGATTCCATAACTGATAAGAAAGCTATAGTTGTTGTAATATCTATTTCGCCAATTCAATATGCATTACCTTACAAAGAAATATATAAGCAATTAATCGATTCAGGTGTAAATAAAGAAAATATTATTGAACTTTCAAGAAATTTGGAATTGACTCAGGAAATAATGCTTGATGTAAAAAATCCTGATTTGTATATAAATAAAACTGCAGGTTTGAAAAATATTTATGAAGGACAGAAGTGTTTTTTACTTGGAAATGGACCGAGCTTAACTATTGAAGATTTAAGGAAAACAGATAAGTTTTTGTCATTTGGGTGTAACACCTTAATCCAATTTATGAAAACTTATGGATGGTATCCATCTTTCTTTTATTTTGAGGATACAATTTTTATACAGAAATATGTTAGTACTAAAAATGATATTGATTTTCTCACTGATAAATGTAAGCTATGTTTTACATCTATTGTAAATGAGATTTTTGATAAGTATCGTGATAGTTATCAAAATTTATTCTTTTTCAAGAATAATCGGGCTTCAAAAGAAGTATATATTCAAGAAGATATAACAAAAGGATTAATCCTTGGGGGAACATCCTTATTTGGTATGATTCAGTTACTTGTTTATATGGGAATAAAAGAAATTTACCTACTTGGGGTTGATTTTTCTTTTCATAAAGAGGCTAGAAACGATGGTCAGTTGAAAATAAATGATAATATAAAAAATCATGCAGAAGGAATGAATCAGGTAAGCGATGGTATATACTATGTCGATTTTATTTTAAAGGGGTGGCTTGCCGCCAAGCAATATGCCGATTCTCATGGTATAAAAATCTACAATGCGACTCGTGGCGGAAAGCTGGAAGTTTTCCCACGTGTTGATTTTGATTCTTTGTTTGAAAATTGATATTTATTTTAAATTACACTACAATTACCAAGCTTTTAACAATAAAAACGAAGTGAGTATATGAAAAATCCTATAGTAATTGCAGAAATTGGTTGTAATCATAAGGGCGATATGGAAATTGCCCATCGTATGATTAAGTTATTGGGTGTATTAAAAGAATTAGATTCTAATTCATATATTGATGCTGTAAAGTTTCAAAAAAGAAACAATAAAGAACTTCTTTCAGAAGAAGAATATAACGCCCCTCATCCTCATCCAGAAAACAGTTATGGTGAAACGTATGGCTTGCATCGAGAAGCTTTGGAGTTTACGGTAGAGCAGCATGCTCAATTGAAGGAGTGGTGTGAACAAGAAGGACTTGTTTATTCAACCTCTGTATGGGATTTAACTTCTGCAAAAGAAATTGTTTCATTAAATCCAAAACTAATCAAAGTTCCATCTGCATGTAATCTTGATTTTAATATTCTTAAATATCTTCGTGACAATTTTAATGGTGAAATACATCTTGCTTTCGGCATGACAACAAAAGAAGAAGAGAAAAAGATTGTAGATTTCTTTCTTGAAAAAGACCGTGCAAAAGATTTAGTTATTTATGCCTGTACATCTGGATATCCAGTTCCTTATGAAGATATATGTCTTCTTGAATTGACTCGTCTTAGAGAACAATTTGGTAATATTGTAAAGGGAATTGGATTTTCAGGGCATCATAATGGAATTGCAGCTGATGTTGCTGCCCTTACCCTGGGTGCAGAGTATTTTGAACGTCATTTTACACTTAACAGAACATGGAAAGGTACTGATCATGCAGCATCACTTGAACCTCAGGGAATGCAGAAACTTGCAAGAGACCTGCGTAATGTTTCAAAGGCTTTAACATTTAAATCTGAAGATGTTCTTGATATTGAAAAAGTGCAGAGAAAAAAACTAAAGCATGTGAGAGAACTGGAGAATTAAAAATGACTGTAGCCTTTATACCTGTTCGCGGTGGCAGTAAATCTATACCGCTTAAAAATATTAAAGATTTTTGTGGCAAGCCACTGGTTTATTGGAATATAAAGGCTTTGCAGGATGCTGACTGTGTTGACAAAATAATTGTTGCAACAGATTCTTCCATTATAAAAGAAACGGTAAATACATTTTGTTTTTCTAAAGTTTCTGTTTATGACCGCAAAGCAGAAAATGCCGTTGATACAGCCAGTACAGAAAGTGTAATGCTTGAATATATAGAGTCTGCAAAACTTTCTGAAGATTTAATATTCATGCTTGTTCAGGCAACTTCTCCATTAACTCAGACTGTTCATTTTGAAGAAGCTATGAATATGTATAATTCTGGAAAATATGATTCTTTACTGACTTGTGTAAAAAATTATCGTTTTTTTTGGAATGAAGACGGAACATCCAAAAACTATGATTACAAAAACCGACCGCGACGGCAGGATTTTGACGGCGTTTTTATGGAGAATGGAGCTTTCTATATTAATTCTGTAAAAAATATCAAAGAATATAAAAATCGTCTTAGTGGAAAAATTGGTATTTATGAGATGCCTGAATATACTGCTACTGAAATTGATGAGCCTGATGATTGGATAATCCTTGAAAATCTTATGCGCCGACACGTGTTAAAGAGCGAAATGGAAATTCCTGAAATTAAAATGTTCCTTACGGATTGTGATGGCTGTCTTACAGATGGCGGAATGTACTATTCAGAAAGTGGTGATGAACTTAAAAAGTTTAATACTACAGATGGAATGGGTTTTAAGTTATTAAAAGAAAGAGGAATTATTACGGGTGTCATTACCGGCGAAAAACGAGAACTGAATTTACGTCGTGCCAAAAAACTTAACCTTGATATCATAGAGCAAGGGGTAACGGATAAGCTTGCAAAAATAAAAGAACTTTGCAAACAATATGATATTGATATAAAAAATGTATTATACATAGGTGATGACATTAATGATTTAGAGTCTGTAAAAGCAGTTGGTTTTGGCTGTTCTGTTGCTAATGGAATTGAATGTGTTAAACAGGCTGCAAAGTATGTTTCAAAAAAATCTGGTGGAGATGGTGCTGTTAGGGAATTTGTGGATTTAGTAATTAACAGGAGAAAAAACGATAAATAAATTTGACGAAAACAATGCTTTTGATTATGAAAATGGGGGAATGTAAAAAGAAGTTTTTATCTTAAAAGAATAAGGGAACTTCCTTTAAAATCGGGGGATTTGTTTTTTTTACTAGATTTAATAGATTGATATGAAGTTTATGACTATAATATGAATTTAGAATTTAAAAATTTATATGATAAAGAAGGTGTTTGTTGGAAAGGTTTTCCGGGACTTTATAATTATAAAGGTTCTATGTTATTAGCAGACAGATTATGTGAGATAATAACGTCTGTGAATTTATTGTAACTAAGTTTTTTTTGCTGTTAAGGAAAAAGTTGAATTGATTTTGAGTTAGAAGGTATGTATATATGAATCCAAAAAGTATCAGTGATCTTGCGTGGAGCCGTAGTTATGAGTCTGATGATATTTTAGATTGTGGTATTGAAAACATAAATTATACACAGGAATAGAACTATGAAAATGATTAAAATACCAGTTGTTTTTGGAACTGATAGCAATTATATATTTCCTACAGGTGTTGTAATGGCATCTATGCTTGCAAATGCAAACGAGAATACTTTTTATGATTTCTACATTCAGACAACGGAAGAATGTATAGAAGATTGTAGAAGAGTCTTTTTTGAATTAAATAAGAAATATAGTAATTTTGAAATTAATTATTTGATTATGAATCCTGCTGAATTTGAGAATGTAAGCATCAAGAATGACTTAGGGCATGTTACTATGCCAACATTCTACCGTTTGATGATTGCTAACCAGCTTTTACAATATGACCGTTGCATTGTTTTGGATTCTGATATTTTAGTTAGAAATGATCTTTCTGAAATGTATAGCGTGGATTTGTCTGATAATTATATAGCTGGTATAAAATCATGGGCAGATCAGCAGCCAACATCTGTCAATAAAAAACACATGGAAATAGATGGTTTGCCGTCTATGGATAATTTTATTTATCTTGGTGTTCTTGTTATGAATTTAAAAAAGATTAGGGATGATAATCTAACAGAAAAATTTGTGTTTCATATGTCAAAAGGATATCCAAAAGACGATCAGGATGTTTTTAATATTTGCTGTTATGGGAAAATAAAATTTTTGCCATTAAAATATAATCTTATGTGTAGGTTTTATAAAAGTGGTTTTCCCAGAGGAAACAACATTTATTTTCAGGAAGAATTAAAAGAAGGTGTAAATAGTCCTGTTATTATTCATTATCCTGGAAACAAAAACAAACCTTGGCTTAATAAATATGTTCCTCTTGCTGATGAATGGTGGAATGTAGCTGAAACATTCAACTCTGTTTTTGAATATTCAGTATTTAAAAGTAGGCAGCAGACATATATTGAAACTTTGGGCATAGATTTACTTTTAAGAGAAATAAAAAAGGGAGATAATCTTATTATTTGTGGTTTTACTGATATAGGTAAGCTCCTTTCTACTTATATAGCGAAAGAACTTCATGCGAATGTTTCTTATTTTATGGATAATGATGTTAATAAATCTGATTTGAAGTATGAAAATGTTATTGTAAAAACTTTTGATAGTCTGAAATCTGAAATAGATATAAAAAGCTATAAATATATCATTGCAAATCAAAAATCTGCATCTGTAATAAAAAGTCAGCTTTCGGATGATGGAATTTCAGATGAAAATATAATTGAATGTAAATTGTTATAGTTACTCTTACTTATGAGGTCTGCTTGCCTGTTTTGTATAAACAGAAGGTTTTATGAATTCAAAGGTTTGTATTGCTTCGGATAACACAGGAACCGTTCATTTTATTACAGAGAAGGTAAATGGATTAGTCTGCAAAGCCAGAGATGTAGACAGTATTGAAGAATGTATGGAGTGGTGTCTTAACAACCGTGACAAATTACCTGAAATTGGTAAAAATGCCCGTAAAATATATGATGAAAATTTTTCCATGGAAATTCAGAAAAGAAATATTATGAAAATAGTTGAGTCGATGTAAATCGGAATATGGCAGATTTTCCGGAATTTCTTGAAAATGTCATTAAAAAAGGGTTGTTATTCAAAAATAACTCAGCTTAATATTGTGATGAGTCTGCACTAGAAGAGAATGGAACAATATCTACATTTCTCTTATTTTGTCTATTATGAATGCAAGCTTAAAAAGCTTGAAAAAGAACCGTATTTTGTTTATATATCTTTCGTACCCAGGTCGAGATTTTCATTGAATAGTTGCTTATTTTGATTTGAATGTTGAATGCACTTATGTTGTTATTCTTTTTGTCTTGCTAATCTGGTGTCTTTATCTGAACTTTTTTCATGTTTATATTCCTCCATTTGATTTTAAAGATGTAAATTTGAGGGCGATATAAAATTTATCAAATAATAATATAGGCATTGTCTTACTATGAAGATCAAAAAAAAGAAAGTTCAGTTTTAGAAGAATCTTTATTACGTGATGATTCTTCTCCAAGTTTATCGACCCAGGTTAATTATTGGTTAAATGAAATTCTAGAAGTTCGAATGGATACTGAAAGAAAAAATTTATCTGATAATTTTGTCACCGTGAAATATATAGGAAAAGATGGTATTCCTCATACTCCAAGAAATGTTGGATCTGGAATTAGTTATTTAATTACTATATTAATTGTTTGTCTTGCATCTGAAAAAAACTCTACGATTCTCATTGAAAATCCGGAAATTCATCTTCATCCAAAAGCTCAGTCAAAATTGACAGAGTTTCTTTATTTTATTGCAGAATCAGGAAGGCAGATTTTTGTTGAAACTCATAGTGACCATATTTTTGATGGAGTAAGAGCTGGAATAGCAACTAATGAAATGGAAAATTCCAAGGTTAGCGTTAATTTTGTTACATATGATAAGGAAGAAGGTTCAAAATGTGAGAAAATTAGTTTTGGAAAAAAAGGAAAAATTCTCAATCCTAAAAAAGATTTATTCGATCAATTTGATTTGGATTTAGATAAAATGCTAGAAATATACTAGAAATATAATCGATGGAACTGATACTTAATAATGAATCATTATTAGGTCAGTATAACGATGAACAGTCCTTTTTAGATTACTTATCTGAAAAAATGATTCCATGCTTAAAATTAGCAGAAAGAAAAAACTTATCTGTTATTTCACTTTCTAGTATTTACGGAAGTTTTGTTTGTTTTGGCAAAACTCTTGGCGAAATAACAGATAGACACCCATTAGAAGATGCTGAGATTCAAAGGTTTAAAAGATTATTAAAACAGCTTTAGCCAGATAAAGAATTTTCTCTTACAAATAAATTGCTTGAAGATGCAAATACAAATAAACTCACTCTTTTATCTTTTTATCCTTCAAATGGGAGATATGAATCATGTTATATTAAATTGAATGATACAGAAAGAATTCGTAATGTAAGTAATAGAGAGCAATTAAGGAATCATTTAATTAATTTAAAAGAAATTGATTATCCTCTAAATCAGAAGTATGTATATGTTATTCATAAAGAAGAAGATGGTAAACATAAAGGAGCCCATTTTCATATATCTGCTGGTGGCGAAGAATCGACTGTTCGAATTAAAGATTTTAAAAGTGCTTCAAAAACACCAATCTGTAGATCATTAAATGATGGTGTGGAATTAGCTAAAAATTTTCAGGAAGATTTAATTGAACTTTGGGATTTTTTCAATCCTAATCGATTGTATAAGGATGAAGAATAAATGGTACTGGACACAATAGAAATTTAAACACTTTGTATTTATCTTGGGAAAAGTGTAAAATCAATCTAGTGGTGAAAAAGAGGCGAAGTGCTATTATATTATTCTTTCTTGTTCCATGTCTTTATAAAAATCAGCATAGGTAACTAATTTATTGCTTTTACCTGCTGTTATTATATTATTTTTTATTTCATTGGCAATGATTGCATCAGAAACAGATATGAAAATATCATAGTCTTTTTGTATGTCATAAATGGAAATGCAAGGAATTTCGAAAATCCTTGTTCCCCAAAGGTTTGGATTGCTGTCAATTATTGCATGTATTTTTATATTGTACGCGGATAATGCTTTTGCTAGTCTCTTTCCGTACCCCCCCTCCACAAATGTATAGTCCTTTTTCTGTGTCTATATATCTGTTTACAATTTTATAAATTTGAAGATTTCGATGTTCTAATGCGGAAATAAATAAAGAATTTTTCTTTTTATAGTCTAAAGTTTCATAATGTCGTTTTATATTGGGTTCTGTTACTGTTTGAGGTAATATTTTTTTGCATAAAACAACTAATTCATGATTGTTATCAAACATATGATACATTGGGTATTGTTCACCGATATATCTGTCAATATTAAGATTAAAAAATGTTCCTGAAAAATTTTTAGGGAAATTTATATTGCTGGTTGTTAAAAATATAATTTCATTGTTTATATTATTTTTCTTTATTACTGACAATATTTGTTGATAGTTTTCAACTATATATTTTATTTCTCTTTCGTCTCTAACTGCTCTAAAGAAACATGTGTTTTTTTGAGTTTCTTGCAAAAAACGTTCTATTCTTCTTTCGTATTTTTCTTTTATTATGGAGAATTCTGATTGGAAATTCTCCGTTACATCATGATTAAAATAAAAATCGTATTTAAAATCAATAAATGCTTTATGGTTGTCTTCTGAAATCTTTAGGTTGTTGATATTCATAAAATCTGAAAAATTATTTTTTATCATTTTTATGACGCTATCAAAGTTTGAAAAACACCAGTCAAAAGGGGAGGAAAAATTCCTTAATCCGTTAAAAACCATGGCGCTTGCTGTTCCGCAAAACCATCCTAACGATATACAGTTTTGAAAATAATTATCAGTAGATATCATGATAAAAAAGTATATACAAAAAGATTTTTTTTGTATGCATAACTTCTATTTATTTATTGTTTATTATATTATTTAATGGTATGAACAATAAAAATATTTTAAAGGTAAGTATAATCACAATCTCGTATAACGAAGTTGACCATATAGAGCAGACACTTTTATCTGTATTGAATCAAGATTATGACAATATTGAATATATTGTCATTGATGGCGGTAGTACAGACGGAACTGTAGACATAATCAATAAATACAAAGACCGCATAGCATATTTTGTCAGCGAAAAGGACAAAGGCATATATAATGCAATGAACAAGGGCTTAAAACATTCTACAGGTGGTATTGTCGGTATAATTAATGCCGGCGACTGGTACGAAGGAACAGAAGTTGTATCTGAAGCAATGAATTGTCTTTTGAAAAACAATGTCGATATAGTCTGTGCTGGGCACAATGTAGTCAGAGATGGAATCTTTGATACAATTTTGGTAAAAAAATCTATTTCGGACATGCATTGTGGTATGATTGCCGCTCATGAATCGCATTTTATCAGGAAAGACATATACGATAAATTTGGCTTTTATGATGAGTCTTTTAAAATTGCAGCAGATTACGAATTGCTTTTAAGAATGTATGTGGGTGGTGCCATATTTTATGCATCAAATTCAATTTGGGTTAATTTTAGAGCCGGCGGAATAAGCTCTACAAATCATATTCTTTGTGCAGAAGAAGCTAACTCTGTTATGGCAAAATATATAGATAAAGCTCCAGATAAAAAAATTGTTGAAAAGGGAATATACAAAAGATTGGTAAACGCGAAATTTATGTCTTTGTATGAAAAAAATCCTGAAGAAGCATTAAATTTCTTAAATAACCGATGTCTAGGTAAAAATGATGGAATAGCTATTTGGGGAACAGGTGTCTGGGGGCAGAAAATATTTGAAATGTTCAATAGGCTCAGTTTGAAGATAGATTGCTTTATAGACAGCAATGAAAAGAAAACTGGACACTTCTTTAATGATATAGAAATAAAAGGAATTGAGTTCCTTAAGGATTATGAAGGTTCCTTGTTTATAGCTGTTGCAGATCATGATGAAGAGATAAGGGAATCAATAGAGTCAACAAATCCTTCTTTGCTGGCAAATGCATATTTCTTGTCAGAATTTAAGAAAGACTGTGCAGAAATGTATGATGAGATTTACGGGGAATAAAATAATGACAAAATTAGTTAATGATGAGTTATCTAAAAAAAATACTGTTTTGTTCATAGGCCATGCGTTTCATTTAAAAACAAAATCTAGTCAGTTTTTTATTGATATACTGAAAAAAGATTTTAAAATCGATTTTTTATGGATAGATCCTTATTCTTATGAATATATTAATTTAGAAAATGTAAAGAACAGGTATTTCGATATTATATTACTATGGCAGCTAATGCCTGAAATGAGTTTTTTAATTGAAAATTTTGCATACGAAAAGCTTGTTCTTTGCCCAATGTATGACCAGGTTGCAAATATAGATAGAATATCTTTTGATTTATTTGAACCTTTCGCAGAAGGAAGTTTTATTTGTTTTTCCAAAACATTATATGATGGTTTGGTTGAACGCGGATATAATTCCTTGTATGTTCAATATTTTCCAAAACCGTTAAATGATATTGTGAATTTTGGCTCTTCGAATTCTGTTTTTTTCTGGAATCGAAGAGAAAATCTAAATATTAATCTTGTTCAGAAATTAACTGCTGGCATGAATGTAAAATCAATTTATATTCATAAGACTTTAGATCCTAATCAAAAATTTATAGAACCTGATGATACTTCTGCGGTGAATTATTTTTATTCTGAATGGTTTGAAACTAAGGAGCAAATGTATGAAGTGATGGATAAATCATCCATATATATTGCTCCAAGAATTCTTGAAGGTATAGGAATGAGTTTTCTTGATGCTATGGCAAGAGGCCGTTGTGTTATAGCCCCAAATTTCCCGACTATGAATGAGTATATTCAAGATGGTGTTACAGGAATTTTATATGACTATGATAATCCTACGTCATTGCAGAAATATGATATAAAACAGATTCAAAAAAATACTATTGAGTATATTAAAAATGGCTATAATAAATGGCAAGAAGACAAAATAAATCTTGTAACTTGGCTAAAAGAAATGATTGCCCCTGCTGAACAAAAGAAAATGGTTATTATTACGAAAGTAAAAGACCTGTATTCCAATAATCTTGTGTCTTCGTTTATTAAAAATGTGAATTCTGTTTCAGAACAGAAATATTCATCTTTTGTACATTATGTAATTGATGAGGGATCTACTGATTGTACAAATCATTTGCTTTGTAAATATGAAAAATTAGGGGTTATAACTACTAGTTATACGAAATCGAAAGATGATTTAGAGCTGTTATTACCTGTAGAAAAAATGTTTGTTCATTCCTATGCATTAAATGCACTAGTATCTAATAACAATACGGATGGACTAATTATAGATTCTGAAGGATATCGTAAACTGAGTGTTATTGCTTCTGAGCAGAGAAATAAAAAATTTAAGAATTATTTTGACTTGTTAATAAAATGGCTCGAATTTGATTTGACTGGTAAAAAAATATATGACTATTTCAGTCAAAAAAAATATTGTAACATAGCAATTTATGGAATAGGGAAAATAGGCAAAATACTGTACAAAAGATTACAAGAAGAGAATATAACTGTTGATTATTTTATAGATAATAATGTTAGATTTTATGAAGGAAAAAAGATATATTCTTTAAATATGAAATTGCCTGAAGTTGACGTTATTGTTGTTACTACTAATTTTATATTTGAAGACGTAGAAACAGCATTGCGTATGAAGACTTTGTGTCCTATTGTAAATATTGATGAAATTTTTAGAGAGTAGTTGTGATGAATTGCAAAATATCAGTTATAATACCATGTTATAACGCTGAAAAATATCTTGATAGATGTATTAAGAGTGTTATTAATCAAACATATAGGAATTTGGAATTAATCTGTATTGATGATTGCAGTACAGATAGCACAAATTCAATTTTGCATAGTTATAAATCTTTGGATTCAAGAGTAAAAGTTTATAAAAATAATCATAATATTGGTTTATCGGCTACAAGAAACAGAGGTCTTAAATATTGCACTGGTAAATATGTATTTTTTCTAGATTCTGATGATTCAATAACAAATGATGCTTTTGAACAATTGTCTAATTTTAGCAAAGATAAGAATCTTGATATTGTTCTTTTTAATGCAACACAAATAGAAAATGAAAAGAATTTTATTTTAAAACGCCAGTACACATTTGATAAAATCATTACAGGAAAAGAAGTTTTATGCTTAGCTTATAATTCAAATAATCTTGATTTTTATCCAGCATGGGTTAATCTTTATAAATTATCATTTCTAAGAAAGAATAAAATCACTTTTTTTGAAAATATTTATCATGAAGATATTTTATATACGTTCATTATTTTTTTTAAGGCAAAAAAAGTTGGTTTAATTAATAAGGAATTTTATAATTATTACAAGAATCCCAATACAATTACTACAATGAAGATAAACAGTCATCATATAGAGAGTCTTGTTGTTGTATATGCTGAAATTTATAAATTTTTAAATAAATGCAAGAATCATGATTTTTTGAAAGTAATATCAATGTATTTATTTAATGTGTTTAAGCATTTATGTGACAAAATAAAAAATTCTGATATTAATATTTATGAAGTAAAAATTTCAGAATCTTTCGACAAGTATGTTCCTTTTTTCTTATTTTTACGGCCGATGATAGCAAGTCAAAATTTGGGTAGATCGAATTATTTACTTGATGAAAAAGATATTTTATCCTTAAAAATATATTCAAATATTGTTGTTTATGGTGCAGGAATATGGGCTCGTCGTGTTCTTGTTGGTTTAGGAGAGAAAAATATTGAGGATTTTGTAGTTGCCGTTACAGACAATGCAAATGCAGGGAAGTTGTTAGGAAATAAAATACATCAGTTGAATTTACTTGATGTTGATTATGAAGACACAATAGTCATTTTAGCTGTTGGTAAAAAATATAAAGATGAAATGCGTGAATATGCTGAAAGTTTAGGTTTTAAGCATTTTTTAGAATTACGATATTAAAAGAAGTGAGTTTTTATGTTCCCAAAAGTTTCTGTTGTAATGCCTTCTTATAATGTAGGCTTGTATATTGAAAAATGCTTAAATAGTGTTATTGCTCAGACAATGACAGATATTGAGATACTATGCATAGACGCCGGTTCAACTGATGGTACCCTTGAATCCATCGAGAAAATTGCATCTGCAGATTCCAGAATTAATCTGATTCATAGTGAAAAAAAAAGCTATGGATATCAGGTTAATATGGGGCTTAAACTTGCTAAGGGCGAATATATAGCAATAATTGAGACTGATGATTTTATTGAGTCTAACATGTTTGAAAGCCTGTATGCTGTTGCTGTTAGAAATGAACTTGATTATGTGAAAGGGGAATTTTTTATATTTACAGATGAAAAAAGCAGTGGAAAAATAGTCAGGACTTTTGACTATGATTTTTTATATAATAAGATTATCAAACCATCAGATTATTGCTGTTTGTATAACCTTGATACGAACTTATGGAAAGGACTTTATAAAAAACAGTTTTTGAACGAGCAGCATATAATGCTTAATGAAACACCAGGGGCAGCATATCAGGATATAGGTTTCCTTATGCAGACTATAAGCAAGGCAAGGAAAACGATGTATGTTCCTGAACCTTATTATTGGTATCGTGTCGGCAGGGAAGGTTCGTCATCAGTAAATGTAAATACTTTAAAATATGTGTATCAGGAGTTTAGATGGCTGTTTGATTCCAAACGGGTTGATGATTCCGAAAATCTTTATAAGAGAATGGCTATATGCTATCCATATGAGCTGGAGAAGTTTGCCCTCAATGATATTGATCTTGAAAAGAGTGATAATTTTGAAGCTTATGGTTGGTTGAAAAGGCAACTTTTAGATGCTATTGCTACAGGTAAACTTGACAGTAATTTCATTGCAAAAGACAGGTGGATATTGTTAAAGCTTGCCTTGTCAGATTATTCTGCATTTAAATTTTATGTTTGTGAAAATAACAATGTCAAGATAAATCAGGTGAAAGAAATTATCAGGAAAGCAGCAGGTAAAGATGTTGTTGTATGGGGGTGTGGGGTACATGGGCAAAAACTTGCAGAACTGCTTTCTCCTCATAAGGATGAAAATATTGTTTATACTGATGGAAACAGTAGTGTTTGGAATTCATTCATTGATAGGTTTTCTGTCATTTCTCCTTCAGAATGTTTTGAAAAATATAAAGATGCTCTGTATGTTATTTCCAGTACCAAATATTCAAATGAAATATATTCTGAATTAAACGACAACGGAATAACAAATGTGTATATGTGGAAATGAATATTTTCTTTAGAAGATTAAAAATGTAGGATAATTTTATTAAATCTTATTATGGTTTAAATTTTTCATAGGAAGTGATTTTTTTTGCAAGTAGTACATTATTTAGTTTTTTTATAGGAAAGAGGATATGTTTCTTTCTTTAGAAAACTTATACACCATAACCTATAAACCTTGTGTCATCTTAATTTTTTTGACAAAAAGAATTAAGAGTACTGGTTAAGGAGCTTTTATAAATGATTAATACTATTGAGGATTTATTAAATATACGTTCAAATAAGCTATATCTTTATGGCGCTAAGAGTGTAGCGTTGCAAGTTTGTAGTATATTAAAAGAACATGATATTCATTTTGAAGGGTATATTGTGTCTAAACTGGATGATAACAGATCATATATCGATGGGAAACCTGTAGTAAGTCTTGATTCCTTAAAAGATTCATTTGACGATATTGATATTCTCGTTTGTTGTCTACCTCACTTTAAAAAAGAAATTATGAATTCACTTTTGAATGCTGGCGTATCAAAAATATATTTTTTGGGGAATGATCTTGCGTATACTTTTAGTATACAGATGAAAGCAAAAAGCTTGTTTAATAATTATACTGAAGATTATGAGTTGGTTTATCCTGATGGTCTTGAAAGAGGTCAGGGACTGATCGTTGGTAGAAAAGAAACTGCATCTTTTAAATTGAGAACTGAACTAGGCTGGTTGAATCGCTTGATTGAAAGTAATTCAGAGTTGTTTAAAGGAAATCGCTTAAAAGAGAACTTTGAAGAATTATGGTGCAGGTTTAAAACCATTTACGAGTTGAAATCTGCTGAAAAAAAAATAAATATTTCTGATTGTTTTTCAGTTTATTCTATAAAATGCCATGTGGACAAAACTTTATTTTGTCAAACTCATGATTCTTATATCACGGAAATACAGGCTGGTGCTGCAATAGCTCCTAAAATCATTTGCGATGTAACTGATAACACTGGTGATAATATTTCAGAGAGAAATAAGGATTTTTCTGAATGTTCTGCATTTTATTGGATCTGGAAAAATTCTGTTGAAAAAAAGTACACAGGATGTTTTCACTATAGACGTAGGCTAAATATTTTTGAAGACGACTTGAATGCTGTTGTTGATAATGATATTGATTTAGTGAACACGATTCCTTGCATTCTTTATCCAAGTATAAAGAATTTTTTCATTACAAATTTCCTTTATGATAAGGATTGGTCTCTCATGATGGAAGCAATTAGTTCTTTGCATCCTGAGTATTTGGATTCTACAATAAAACTTGCAGATGGAAATTATTACTTAGCGAATAACATCATGATTATGAAGACGTGTTGGTACGAAAAAATGTGTCAGTTTGTATTTGATGTGCTTCTTTATATTGACAATTATTATAGAGATCATAATTTTGTACGACAGGATAGGTACGCTGGATATATATTTGAATTCTTATATTCTGCATTTGTATTTCATCACGTAAAAGATATGAAGATTGTGTTTGCAGATATGAAATTTTTGGTTTAGGTGTTTTTATTATGGACAATAATTTTTTTTCTTTTCTGAAGATTGGCTCTATTGCTTGGTATGACTTTTCTCCTTTATCAAAGATACTATGTGTTTCTGATGATGTTTTTTTCTTGGAATTTTTTCAAGAAAAAAATCTTACATGCGATTTACGGAGTTTCAATGATTTTTCTGCAGAAACTTTCTTAAGTTCACATGTTGCGTATTATGATTACATTGTTGCAATTAAAATTATTGAAACAACAAAGGAACCTGTTTCTGTTTTAGAAAATTTTAAAAAATTATTGAAACCATCAGGTCATTTATTACTTGGTGTTGAAAATCGTCTTGGCATAAAATATTTTTGTGGTGAGGTAGAGCCAGGAACGAACAGACTGTTTCAGGGTATCGAAAATTATAGGAATGTTTCTGCTGATTCATTACGATTACTTAGCAAACGACTTTATTCAAAGAATGAAATTGATGAATTTCTGGCAGCATCTGGTTTTTCGCAGAAAAAATATTATTCTGTATTTCCTGATCTTGATAACGCACAGTTGGTTTATGCTGAAGATTATTTACCAAACGAAGATATTTCAATGCGTATTGTACCGCAGTATAATTCAAAAGAAACTATTTTTCTTGATGAACAGCATTTATATACTGATTTAATTGCTAATAAAATGTTTCATCAGCATGCAAACAGTTATTTTATTGACTGTTCTGTTTCGAATATTGATGACACATTATCTGTTACAATGTCTTTAGACAGGAAAGAAGAAAATCAGTTCATAACAAAAATCTATGCAAACAAAATTGTTGAAAAAATTGCCTGTAATGAAAAAAGTTATGCTAATTTAAAGAGACTTCATGTCAATTTAAATTCTATGAGAGAGCAAGGGTTAAAGGTTGTTGATACTATATTAAGTGAAAATTCTCTGTCTATGCCATATATAGAAGCTCCATTGGCCGTAAATTATTTACGAAGTTTATTATTGTCAGATATTAATAAATTTATAGAAGAAATGGACAATTTCAGAAATCTGATACTTAATTCTTCAAAACATATAGAAAATCCTTCAGCTATATATCAGGATTATGAAGATTCCGATGGTGTAATACTAGAAAATGCTTTTGTCGATATGGTTCCGATCAATGCGTTTCATACAGACGAAGGGTTTGTGTTTGTTGATCAGGAGTTCGTCGTTCAAAATTATCCTGCAAATGCAATAATTTTTAGAATGGTTGCATTTGTATATGATCAGGATATTAACCGGGAAAATATTTTAAATGAAAAGTTTTTTATGGACAGATATGGTTTATCGGACAATCTTCAAAAATGGATAGATTTGTCACTTGATTTTGTGTACGAGATAAAAAATACTTCTATTTTCGAAAACTCTAAAACAAGGGCAATTACAAAAGTCAGGTTGATTGACAATCAAAATGCTGTATTTAAAATTGCTGATTTTGAAAACGCAGAAAAATCTCTGAAAAGATTTTTGGTTGAGAAATGTTTTGATGATTTAAATGATGGTAATGTTATTGTATACGGCACTGGAAAATTTGCAAATAAATTTTACGCTTTTTATAAGGATGAGTTGAATATTGTTGATGTGATAGATTCTAATCCTCAAAAGGCAGGAACTTTCTTCCATGATTTGTGTATTCATTCACCTTCTGTTCTTGAAATGTATGATAAAAGGAATATAAGAATCATAATATGCATAAAGGATTTTTTATCTGTTTATTATTATCTGTTAAATTTAGGTTTCGAAAATGTTCGTGTTTATGATGTAAATTTTTTATATTCAGGTCGTCAGTCAATAATACCAAAGTCTGTGGAAAATGTTAAAAAGAAATATCATATTGGTTATATTGCCGGTGTATTTGATTTGTTTCATATCGGTCATTTGAATATGTTCAGACGGGCAAAGAAACAGTGTGATTATCTGATTGCTGCAGTTGTTTCTGACAGAGGTGTTCGGGAAGGTAAGAAAAGAGAGCCTTTTATTCCTTTCGAAGAACGTATTGAGATGGTTCGTTCGTGCAGATATGTTGATGAGGCTGTAGAAATTCCTTTTGATTATCCTGATACTTGGGATGCATTCAGAAAGTATCATTTTGATGTCCAGTTCAGCGGTAGTGACTATGAGCATGATGAATATTGGCTTAAAAAGAAACAGTTTCTTGAAGAGAACGGTTCTACCATGGTTTTCTTTCCATATACAGAACAGACAAGTTCTACAAAAATAAAGGCTCTTATTGAGAAAGGATTAATGTAAAGAGGTTTCCTGTATGAAATATTCCAGAGGATACTATCCAAGTGTTATTACCGAAATAAATCATGTTGTCTTTTCTCAATTAAAGCGTGTTTCTGAACGATGTGATGAATTCATAGTGGGAATCCCTGATCAGTGGACTTATGCAAGGTTATTTGGTACTGATGAAGGTTATAGTGCATCAGAAATGGCAGAACTGCTGAAGGAATTTAAGTTTATAAATAGGGTAGAAATTTTGGAGCAGTCTGATTTGCTTATGCAGAACGCTCACAAAAAATTTAACTTTGATTTATATTACTATGGCGTAGAATACGGTTCTCCGTTTTTGTCTGATCTGAAATATGCAAAAAACAATACTATCTGCATGATGCCATTGATTCCTGGTGCCATTCCTGCAGAAACGCATTTTGATGCCTTGCATGTTGCGTTAAATGACCTGCAGGATACACAGAAAGTTATTCTTTTTGGCACGGGTAAATATTTTGATGAATATATGAATAGGTATGGAAGTCAAAAAAAACCGGCGTATGCAGTTGACAATGATTCTGCTAAATGGGGAACTGTAAAGCAAGGTATAAGAATTTTAAGTCCTGATGAAATAGTAAAAGAAAATCCTGATGATATTTTAGTAGTGCTGTGTGCAAAAAATTATGCACCATTAAAGGATCAGCTGTTAGGCATTGGGAATTATAATTATCGTTCTATGCTGTTTTTAAATTCTATGGCTATGCTGAATGAATTGGGAATTTCTCTTGCAAAAGAACAGGATTATTTGACAAGAGGTCATGAAGCTTTAGTAAAGATGCTGAAAATATTTGATGATATTTGCAGTAAACATGGAATTCATTATTACATGATATGCGGAACCCTTATAGGAGCATTGCGTCACAAAGGTTTTATTCCATGGGATGATGATGTAGACATTGCAATATCAAGATCTGATTATCATAAACTTAAGGAAATATTTCCTTCCGAAGCAAAAGAAGATTTTCCGTATTTACTTATGGATTTTAAGGAGTTGGGAAAGGGTGTCTTTTTAGACTGCATGCCGAGAATTATTTATACGGGAGAATATTTCCCTACCAAAGTATTCAAAAAGGTTTCTTCCCAGCAGTGCAAAGAAGGTCCTGACCGGTTGTTCTTGGATATATATGTTATGGATTCTGCTTTTGATGATGTTAAAAAGCATAATTTTCAAACGAGTGTTTTAAAGGTTGTCTATAACATGGCTATGGGGCACAGAAAAAACATCAATTATACAGAATATGAGCGTATCGGAAAAAAAACAATCAGACTGATGAAACTAGTTCATTGTATTGGACGACTTATTCCGTTAAGTATATTGCTGTATTTGTATGACAATATCAGCCAAAAGGCTAATGGTAAAAAAGGGTTAGCAGGTGATGAAACTGGTAGTTATTTTATGAACAGTTGTGCCATTACATGTATAGAGCGTAAATTTAACAAGCAATGGTTTGGTAATGGTATTAGAGTTCCTTTTGAAGATATAGAAGTAATTATTCCTGCTGATTCTCCGGCATTACTGGAAGGTATGGGTTATCACAATTACATGAATTATCCTCCTTATGGTATGCGCAGGCCTAGTCATTATTTTAATTCTGATATTGAAATTTGGTAAATTTAAAGGTTTTTTAATGAACAAAATAAACGAAATTTGGACAAAGTCGCTTTATATTTTTGACCGCAAACAGAAAATTCGGTTGATAGGTCTTACCGTAATACTTTTTATGGAAACTGTTTTTGAGTTATTGGGTGTAATTTCTGTCTATCCGTTTATTGCATTAATTTTAAATCCTTCAATGGTTCAGACTAACGCTTTACTGCAATTTTTTTATGTAAAGATGGGATTTACAAGTAACGAATCTTTTTTTGTGTTTATTGCGGTTTCAATAATTCTGCTTTATGTTTTTAAAAACGTTTTTAATGCCATTGCAAGCTATTTGCGTTATGGTTTTGTTTTTAACACAAAAAGAGAAATTGGTGTTCGCCTGATGCGGGACTATATGAAAGAGAATTATTCCTTTTTTTTGAAAAATAATTCTTCTGTATTGATGAGAAGTGTAGGCAATGACGTAAGTGTATTTTTTGACATGGTTCTTCAGTGTCTGTATTTTTTCTCTGATGGTCTTATGATGGTGATATTTGGGATTTATCTCTTTTATACAGACTTTTTGCTTTCTTCAGTATGTTTTGCTGTTATGCTGCTGTTCGTGCTTGTTTTTGTGCGCTGGAATAAGAAAAGAGCTACTCATTATGGAGCGGAAGCCCAAAAAAGTTCCGGCAGCATGACGCAGTGGCTGCAACAGGGCTTTGGTGGTGCAAAAGAAATTAAAATTTTAAGGCGAGAAGAATATTTCGTTCAGAATTTTGAAAAATATTGTGCTGTTGCCAATAAAATGAACCAAAAGTTTTCCTTTATGAACCAGATTCCTCACATGGTTCTGGAATGTTTCTGTACAGGTGCCATTCTTGTTGTAATTTTAATCAAAATATTAAATGGTGCAGACATTGCTGTTTTTATTCCTAACATGGCAGTGTTTGCAATGGCCTTATTTAGAATTTTTCCAAGGGTTAGCCGCTTAAATCAAAGTGTTAACACTATGATTTTTTCTTACCCGTATCTTAATACTGTTTATAATGACATTAAAATTACAGAAGCACATCAGCATGAGTATAACAAGGCTCAGGAAATTGGTAAAAGGGAAGACGCTTTAACTTTCAATAATGAAATACAGTTGAAGAATGTTCATTATACTTATCCGAATACAGAAGTTGAAGTTCTTTCTGATATTTCTTTAACTGTAAAAAAGGGTCAGGCTGTAGGGCTTGTCGGTCCTTCCGGATCCGGTAAAAGTACATTGGCGGATGTTTTTTTGGGAATTCTTGAGCTTTCTGAAGGTTCTGTGCTGTGCGATGGCAAGAATATTGCAAATCACGTAGAAGAATGGTCTGAAAAGCTGGGCTATATTCCTCAAAGTATATTCCTTTCCGATGATACTATCAGGAATAATGTTGCTTTTGGTCTGGAAGTTGAATCTAATGTGGATAAAAAAGTATGGGACGCTTTGGAACAGGCGCAGCTTGCTGATTATGTACGTTCACTGCCAAACGGACTGGACACGATGGTAGGAGAAAGAGGTGTTCGTTTTAGTGGCGGCCAGAGGCAGCGCATTGGTATTGCCCGTGCTTTGTACAACAACCCTGAAATTCTTGTTTTGGATGAAGCAACTTCTGCACTTGACAATGAAACCGAAAAGGCCGTTATGGAATCAATTGAGCATTTGCTTGGGCATAAGACAATGATTATAATCGCACACCGAATAACTACAATAAAAAATTGTGATGTAATATTCAAGGTAGAAAACGGAAATGTTCAGCAGATTACTTACGAAGACTTAATGAAATCTGCAAGATAGGTTTGTTGTATGCCATTGATAAACACGAATGATAATTACGTAAAGGAATATTGCAAGGCACACCCTGAAGTTAATTTATATTTGAATGAGCTTACAGAACTTAAAAACAGGCAGCTGATAAAATATGGAATTCCAGAAAAAGGTGGTCTTGTAGAATTAACTGATGATATTAATTCTAAAGTTTGGTTTCAAAATGTTAAGGCTGTTCAGCTTGATTTACTGAAAGAATTAAAACGTGTTTGCGATGAGAATGGTCTTAAACCTTTTCTTATCTACGGTTCTCTTTTAGGGGCAGTTCGTTCTGGTGGAATGATAGACGGTGATGATGACATAGACATTGCCTTACTGCGTGAAGACTATGACAAATTAGTACAGTTAACAGATGCTTTTAAAAATCCGTACTTTTTGCAAAACAATTATAACGATGACTGTTTTTATGGCGGCTATATAAAACTGCGCAACGTAAATACAACTGCATTAAATCCGCAAAACTGGTATGTTAACTGTCGTGAAGGTATTTTTATAGACATCTTCCCTATTGATAAAGGATACAGTTCTTCTTTAGCAGAATATTTCAAATTAAAAAAAATCCATCATCTTCAGCGTTTGCTGTATGCTAAAAGCTATGGTTTTTACAGAAGTTTTAAGGATATGCCTATTTTAATATGGAAGTTTTATAAATATGCCGGGAAAATTGTTCCACGCCAGAAGCTTCTTGAAAAACTGGATGCTGTATTGAAAGAAAACGATGCAAATGCATCAAGCAAACTAAAAAACAAACTTGGAATTTATTCTCATTACAGCGAAAACTGTATGCCAAGATATTTACCGGCAGATGCTTTTGAAGATATTTGCAGAATGGAATATGAAGGCATGGAATTTTATGCGCCAAAATTATGGGATGATGTTTTATTTAAGCTTTACGGAGCAAGGTATTTAATTCCTTCTAACCTGAATAATGGATTACATGCTTTTTATAAGGCAGATGTTCCTTATTCTAATTATAAGAAAAGATTTACAAGGCTATTTACCTCTATTCCTGATAAGAATAAAAAAATTGTTGTAGTTGGAGATGAAGAACTTTACTGTGAATATTTAAAGAGGTTTTCTTCTTCTGCTTATAAACCTTATAAGTTTATACATAAGACTAAATATGACGAATTAAATAGTTTTAACAAAGATGAAATATTCCTTGTTGTTGCCGCATTTGATTTTTTAGATATTGAGGCAGAAATTAGAAATTCAGGTTATAGGGACTATTGTATTTATGTATACAACAGAGAATGGCTGTTATTGCCCAATATAAGTTTTTCTAATAAATTGTATCATATTGAAAAATTGCAGGAAAATTAATTTCTTATTGGATTAGAAACTATATGAAATACGATTATCTTTTGGTTGGTGCCGGATTGTTTAATGCTGTTGTTGCACAGCAGGCTGTAAAAAACGGCAAGAAATGTCTTGTAATTGAAAAACGGCCTCATATTGCCGGTAATATTTATACTGAATCCGTAGAAGGCATAAATGTTCATAAATACGGTGCCCATATTTTTCATACGGATATTAAGGAAATATGGGACTATGTAAACTCTTTTGTGGAATTTAACCGCTATACAAACAGCCCGGTTGCTAATTATAAAGGTTCTCTTTATAACCTGCCGTTTAACATGAATACCTTTAACCGCATTTGGCCGGATGTCATAACTCCTGCTCAGGCAAAAAAACGGATTGAAGAACAGGCTGCCGTAATGGCAGGCAAAACGCCCAAAAATCTTGAAGAACAGGCAATTTCTCTTGTAGGCAAAGACATTTACGAACTGCTTATAAAAGGCTATACCGAAAAACAGTGGGGCCGCAAATGTACAGAGCTTCCGCCAAGCATAATAAAGCGTCTGCCTGTTCGTCTTGTTTTTGACAACAATTATTTTAACGACCGTTATCAGGGAATTCCTGTTGGCGGTTACACGGCAATGGTTGAAAAAATGCTGAAAGGCTGCGATGTTCAGCTGAATACAGATTTTTTTGATGATAAAGAAAAATGGCTTGATGCGGCAGACAAGGTGATTTTTACAGGAACAATCGATGCCTTTTACGATTATAAATTCGGCAAGCTGGAATACCGTTCGCTGAAATTTGAAACAGAAACACTTGATTGTGACAATTTTCAAGGAAATGCCGTAATAAACTATACGGATGCAGAAACACCATATACCAGAATAATTGAACATAAGCATTTTGAATTCGGCACCCAGCCCAAAACCGTGATTACAAAAGAATATCCTGCCGAATGGCATTCCGGTGACGAACCTTACTACGCCGTAAACGATGAAAAAAACACAGCTCTGTATCAGCAATATAAAAAAGAAGCTGAAGCCAATAAAAAAGTTATTTTTGGCGGTCGTTTGGGTATGTACAAATATTTTGATATGGATGATACGGTTGCCGCTGCACTGGAATTGTGTTCTGAAATTTTATAAAAGCTAGCTTTCTGCATATCAGCCTGCCTGCAAATTTTTGTTTAAGCTTTGCAGAAAGACTGACTGTTTTTTAGTTTTGGTAAAATATTTCTGCTACTTTATTCTTTCTTAATCTCATAATATAATAAAACAACTATGAAAAAGCTCATCAGTATTCTTATTCCCTGTTATAACGAAGAAGAAAATGTTGTAGCCATTAGCAAGGCTGTAGAAGATATACTCAATAAAGAACTTTCAGGTTATGATTACGAAATTGTATTTATAGACAACTGTTCTGTTGATAACACACGCCCTTTGCTGCGTGAACTGTGCAAAAACAATAAAAAAATAAAAGCAATTTTCAACGCACGCAACTTTGGTCAGTTTAACAGTCCGTATTATGGCATTATGCAGTGTAATGGCGACTGTGTTATATCCTTATGCTGTGATTTTCAGGATCCTGTTGAACTGATTCCTGTTTTAGTAGAAAAATGGGAACAGGGCGCAAAAATTGTTTCTGCCATAAAAACTTCCAGCGAAGAAAATAAACTGGTTCGTTTTTTAAGGACTTGCTATTATAAAATGATTCATAAAATGAGTCAGGTTGAGCAGATTGAGCATTTTACGGGTTTCGGTTTGTATGATCAGGCGTTTGTTAATGTTTTGCGAAATTTAAAAGATCCTACTCCGTTTTTGCGTGGTATTGTTGCGGAACTTGGCTTCAAGCGTGTTGATGTTCCTTACCGGCAGGCAAAGCGCGCCGCCGGCAAAACCCATAATAACTGGTACAGTCTTTTTGATGCAGCAATGCTGAGCTTTACAAGCTATACAAAAGTCGGTTTGCGTTTTGCTACAATCGGTGGTTTTGTTTCTTCCTTTATCAGTTTTGTTCTGGCAATTTTTTACTTAATTGCAAAACTCTCGCATTGGGATAGGTTTACGGCAGGTACAATTCCTATTCTTATCAGCGTTCTTTTCCTCGGTTCGCTGCAGCTTTTTTTTATCGGTTTCCTTGGTGAATATATTATGGCAATGAACAACCGAATTATGAACAGACCGCTTGTTGTAGAAGAAGAACGGTTAAATTTTACAGATAAAATTGAAGAAAAATAATGAGTAATTTATATCTTTTAGATTGCACCCTCCGAGATGGTGGATATGTAAACGACTGGGACTATGGTGCTGGCAGTATAAAAAGCATATTCAGCCGGCTGGACAATGCAGGAATTGATGCTATTGAAGTTGGCTTTTTGGATGAAAGAAGGGGATATGACCCTAACCGTTCAATTTTCCCTGATACGAAATCTGTAGAACCTGTTTTTGAAGGTATAAAGAAACCCAATGCCCTTGTTTGTGCCATGATAGATTATGGTACTTGTTCTATTGATAAAATTGCACCTAAAGAAGAATCTCATATTGACGGAATCCGCGTAATTTTTAAAAAACACTTGCAGGATGATGCATTAGCTTTTTGTCGGCAGATAAAAGAAAAAGGTTATAAACTTTTTGTAAATCCTGTTTCTGTAACGACTTTCAGTGATAGTGAAATGATTTCGCTTATTGAGAAGATTAATAAAATTGCCCCCTATGCTGTGACAATCGTTGATACATATGGGCTTATGCATGCTGACAAGGTTCTTCATTACTGTAAGATTATGAATGAATATCTTAATAAAGATATTGTTCTTGGATATCATGCCCATAATAATTTTCAGCTTGCTTATTCAAATACAATTGCCGTAATGGAAAATATTAAAGACAGGGATCTTTCTATTGACGGGACTTTATTTGGCATGGGAAAAAGTGCAGGTAATGCTTGTACTGAACTTGTAGCAATGTACATGAATGAGCGTTTTGGCAAGAAATATGATATTAATCAGATTCAGGAAGCGATTGATGTTGACATTACAAAAGAATTTGCAAAAAAAGAATGGGGATATCGTCCATTGTTCTATGTTTCTGCATTGAATGAATGCCATCCAAATTATGTAACTCATCTTTTGGATAAAAAAACATTGAGTATAAAACAGATAAATGAGATTCTTGCAAAACTTCCAACTGAAAATGACAAGAATCTTCTGTATGATAAAGATTTATGCGAAAAACTTTATCAGGAGTTTCAGAATAAAGAAATTGATGACAAACTTGCGATAGCTTCTCTTAAAAAAGAACTTTTTGGGAAAGATATTCTTCTTTTAGGACCGGGGAAATCGCTTATTGAAAAAAAAGATGAAGTTGATTCGTATATTCAGAAAAATAAACCAGTTGTTTTTAGTGTAAATTTCTTGGGGCAGAATTTTCCGGTTGATTATGTTTTTATGGGTAATTCCAAACGCTATAGCCAGTTTTTCAGCCGTATTTATTCACAGATGACTGATGTAAAGCTTATTTGTACTTCAAATATTACAGAAACCAAAGAACGTGTTGATTATATTGTAAATTTTGCAAGTCTGAAAGCAGAAAATAACGATATTTATGACAATCCCTTGGTACTTCTTATAAATCTGGCTATAAAACTGGAAGTAAAAAGCATTACTCTTGCCGGTTTTGACGGTTATTCAGATAATATCAACGAATGTTATTATTCTGAATACGTAAAACTTCTTTATGACAAAAGTAATATAGGTATGCGGAATATGGCTTTAAAGGCTTTTATAGATTTGGTAAAGACGAAAGTTGAAATTAAAACAATTACACCAAGTAAATATTTTTAGGGGTATAAAATGAAACAGCGTGTTGCAGATTATATAGCAGATTTTTTAGCAAATAACGGAATTACCGATGTGTTTACAATTACAGGAGGAGGTGCAATGCACTTGAATGATGCATTAGGGCATCATTCAAAACTTCATTGTACTTATAACCATCATGAACAGGCATGTGCAATTGCTGCAGAAGGGTATGCACGTTACAGCAGAAATATTGCTGCTGTATGCGTAACAAGCGGACCAGGCGGAACTAATGCAATTACCGGTGTAATGGGCGGTTGGCTAGACTCAGTTCCTATGTTTATTCTTTCGGGTCAGGTGAAATTTTCTACAACGATACGTTCAACGAATGTACCATTGCGTCAACTTGGAGATCAGGAATTTAATATTATCGATACTGTAAAGACAATGACTAAATATGCAGTAATGATTGAAAATGCTAATGATGTTGCATACATTTTGGAAAAAGCTCTTTTCCTTGCAAAGAATGGTAGACCTGGTCCTGTTTGGATTGATGTTCCTCTTAATATTCAAGGTGCTACAATTGAAACTGAGAATTTACGGCATTATGACAGTGCTGAAGATAGTCGTGAATTGCCACCTGCATTCCTGCAGTCTAAGGCAGAAGAAATCATTGAAAAAATAAACAGGGCAAAACGTCCTGTGATTTTTGCTGGAGAAGGAATCCGTGGAAGCGGCAGCTATGAATCCTTCCTTAAGCTGGTTAATAAGCTTGGCATCCCTGTAGTAACTGCATGGAATGCCCATGACGTTCTTCCTGATGATAATAAATGCTTCGCAGGACGTCCGGGAACTGTTGGAACAAGAGGCGGAAATTTTGTTGCTCAGTATTCGGATTTACTTCTGGTTTTGGGGTGCCGTCTGAACATAAGACAAATCAGTTATAACTGGGAAAACTTTGCAAAAGATGCCTATAAAATTATGGTTGATATCGATCCTGCTGAGTTGATGAAACCTACACTTAAAATTGATATGCCGCTTTTTGCAGATGTAAAGGATGTTGTTACTGCTTTATTGGCATCAGATACTAAACTGACAAATCATTCTAAATGGACAGAGTGGGCTCACAATATTCATATAAAATATCCGGCTTGTCTTCCGGAAATGAAGAAAGAAGAGAGTCCTGTAAACCCTTATGCTTTTGTAGATGCTTTGTTCCGTAATCTCTCAGATGATGACGCTGTTGTATGCAGCAATGGAAGTGCCTGTGTCATAGGTTTTCAGGCATCAATTATCAAGAAAAATACAAGGCTTTTTACAAATTCTGGTTGTGCTGCAATGGGATATGGATTGCCAGCTGCGCTTGGTGTTGCCGTAAACAGAAAAAACAAAAGAACAATCTGTCTTGAAGGCGATGGAAGTCTTCAAATGAATATTCAGGAACTTCAGACAGTATTCTATAATAAATTAAATCTAAAACTTTTTGTTATGAACAACAATGGATACCATTCCATCAGGCAGACACAGACAAATCTGTTTAAAGAGAATCCGATGGTTGGCGTTTGTGACGGGAACGGTTTAAGTTTCCCTGAACTTGAAAGAATCGCCTATGCATATCAGATTCCGTTTGTAAAACTTGATAAATATTCAACAATTAACGAAGATATCCAGAAAGCATTGGAAATTGAAGGACCTGTAATTATTGAGGCTGTTTTGAATCCTAACCAGTTCTTTAGTCCTAAACTTTCTTCTAAAAAATTGCCAGATGGAACGATGATAAGCCCAAGCCTTGAAGATATGTATCCTTTCTTGCCGGAAGAAGAGATGAAATCTATACGCGATGAAGCAATGTCTTTGCAGGATTAATATATGACACAACTTCACCTTATATGGGATTTAGATGGAACCCTTATTAATTCAGAAGAAGAAGTTCTTGAAGCTTTAACAAAATCTATTTACGATGCAGGCCTTTCTGAAAAAGATCAGATTGCTCCGTTCCGTTTTGGTCCTACAATAGATAAAATTCTTGATATAACATTCCCCAAGAAAGTGCTTACTGAAGATATAAAATCTATGGTTATAAAAAATTTTCGCAGCAACTATGATAACTGCGGATTTAACAGAACGCCTGCTTTTGATGGAATAGAGGAAATTCTAAAAGACACTAGATTCGTGCATCATATTGTAACTAACAAGCCGGATCTTGCTACTGGCAGAATACTTGAAAAGCTGAAGTGGAAAGATTTATTTTCTGAAGTAATCACTCCATATTCCTTTTTAAATTCTTTGGATGAAAAAAGGAAGACAAAAGCAGAACTTTTTGCATGGTTAAAAAAACGCAGCCCAAATGAAGTTTTTGTTGGTATTGGGGATATGGCTACAGATGCCAAGGCTGCACTTGAAAACGACATGCCTGCTATAGGTGTCCTTTGGGGTACTGGTACAAAAGAAGAATTATTAAATGCCGGATGTACACAAATTGTTGAAAATGTATGTGTATTGAAGCAAGCTTTAGAGAAAATTTTATGAAAAGTATACTGATAACTGGTGCCACTGGTATGATAGGTTCTTCGATTGTAGAGGAGGCTGTTAAACAGCAATATAAAGTTACCTGCTTGATACGCCGTGGAACAACTAGAACTGACAATATTCCTGAAAATGACAATGTTACTCTGGTAGAATGCAATATCGACGAATACTCTTCAATTGAGCTTAAAGAAAAACATGATGTTTTTATGCATTTAGCATGGCTAAAGCCGTTTGGAAATGACAGGGACAATGTTGATTTGCAGTTGAAAAATGTAAATTATACGCTTGATGCCGTCCGGTTTGCAAAAAAATGCGGCTGTTCGGTTTTTATTGGCGCTGGCAGTCAGGCAGAATATGGTGTTCAGGCTGTAGACCTTACGCCGGAACTGCCAGTTCAGCCGGAAAGCGGGTACGGCATTGCAAAATATACAGCCGGAAAACTAAGTAAAATGCTGTGCCAGCAATTGGGAATTCGTTTCAACTGGCTTAGAATACTTAGCGTATACGGACAAAAAGACAATTCCTATACGCTAATCAGTTATGTTATAAATGAATTGAAAAATTGCAAAAGCCCGGAATTAACAAGATGTGAACAGGACTGGGATTATCTTAATTGCAAAGATGCGGCACGGGCTTTCCTTGCCGTAGCAGAAAATGGAATTGACGGCAAATTTTATCCGTTAGGTTCTGGCAAAGGCAGAAAACTTTCTGAATATATTAAAGATATTCAGAAAGTAATAAATCCTACAATAGAACTTGGATTTGGAAAAAAGGATTATTATCCGCACCAGCCGATGCATTTGGTTGCTGACATTAGCGAATTAACAAATGATACAGGCTGGAAACCAGAAATAGAATTTGCAGACGGAATAAAAACTCTTGCAAATGCAAACATTGTAAATATTTAGAACTTATAGAATGGATATTAGGAAGCAAGAATTAATAATTTATATTAAAAGCTGAAAAATTCCATAAACATTGCGATATATTTATAGGGAAATTTATAATGGAAACTAAATACAAAGATATATTTTCAACATTTCTGAATCTTTTTTGGCATCTTATTTCTGGACCAGTTATGTTGCTGCTTATACCTTTTTATTTAACACCTGAACAGCAGGGATATTGGTATTTATTTGGAAGTATTGCTGCTTTAAGTACATTTGCAGATTTAGGATTTTCTAATATTGTTCTTCAGTTTAGTGCACATGAATATGCTTTTCTTGAAATTAATAACGAAGGATATCTTTTTGGCACAGAAAGCAATTTAAAAAAAATAAGCAGTTTTTTTAAGTTTGTTATTATATGGCTTAGAAATATTTGTTCTGTTGCATTTCCTGTCATTGTCTGTGTAGGTGTGATTTTTCTTGCAAGAGATAAAGTGTTATCAATTTACTTATTACCATGGCTTATTTATTCTTTGGGGTCGCTTATAAATTTTTTCAATAATACAATCCTTTCTTTTTTGGAAGGAATGAATCAGATTTCCAAAATTCAAAAAACAAGATTTATTGTAGCATTTTTTAATACATTGATTATTGCTGCAGGGCTTCTTTTGCAAATAAATATTTACGCTCTGTCGTTTGGCATGCTGTTAAGTTCTTCATTTATGTTTTTTACAATTTTCAAAACTTTTGGAAAAATTGTAAAGCAGATGTGGAAAGAATCAAAAACCTTTTCATATCCTTGGAAAAAAGAGATTCTGCCTCTTTTTAAAAAGTATGTTTTAAGCTTTGTTAGCGGTTATTTTTTGTTTCAAATTTATACTCCATTAATGCATCTGTTTCATGGTGCTGAATACAGTGGGAAAGTTGGGATTACGATGTCTTTGGTAACAGCTGCTTTTCAACTGGCAAATATTTTTATTTATACAATTACCCCGCAAATTAACATGCTTATTGAAAAGAAAGACTGGAAGGTTCTGGATAATTTATTCAGAAATAGATTGCTTTTAAGTTTATGCTCATATATTTTTATGTGGGGTTGTTTTGCAATTTTTGTTTATTTTTTTGCAGATTACGCTTTTATCCCTCAGATTCTTTCAAGATTTCTTTCTTACAAAGGAATTGCAATTCTTGTATTTTGCTATTTTATCCAGCTTTTTGTTAATTCCTGGGCTGTTTATCTTCGAGGTCATAAACAAGAACCTTATTGGCTGACAGGAATATTTGCAGCTGTTTGGGTATTCTTATTGACGTTACTTGCCGGAAAAATATTTTCTCCTGATTTATTCTTTATTGGATTGTTGTCTCAGTATATTTGGGGGGGGCCTGTAAGTTATATTATTTATAGAAATGATAAAAAAAAGTGGCATAAGTGACGAAACCTAAGAAACCGTTATTAAGTATTTGCATACCGACATATAATCGATGCGAATACTTAAAAAAATCAATTGAATCTATTATTTCTCAAAAAGAATTTTCTGATGAAGATGTAGAAATTGTAATTTCAGATAATTGTTCAACAGATGATACCCGGATAATATGCAAGCAATATGAAGACAAATATAAGAATTTTCATTATTACAAAAACGAAGTTAATATAAAGGACAAAAATTTCCCTACTGTAATAGGTAAAGCAAATGGAGTTTACAGGAAGCTTTGCAATGACACCTTGCTGTTTAATTCAAACGCACTCTTTAATATTGTAAAGACTGTAAAAGAAAATCTTGAAGAAAAGCCGGTACTGTTTTTTATCAATAATAACACAGATAATAAATATTTTATCAGTCTTTCAGAATTTTTAAAAATCGTAAGTTTCAATATTACATGGATAGGAGCTTTTGGTGTTTGGGAAGATTTTTGCGATGGAATTGAAAATAATTATGAAGGCTGTTCTGAGTCACTTTGGCAAGTTCCATTCATGTTGAATTATATAGACCAAAAGCGCAAGGGTATCGTTATTGGTGAATCTTTCTGTCAGACACAAAAAGTTGAAAAAAAGAATATTTCTTACGGGCTGTATAAAGTTTTTTATGTCAATTTCTTATCTTTTATAAATCAGTCTGTAGAAAACGGGCAAATCCCTCAAAAAACATATGATCGGATTGAAAAAGATTTACTGTTAAATTTTTTCCCCAGTTGGATTTACAGTTTTGAAAAACAAGATAAAACTTTAGATTATTCAAAAGAAGAAGATCTAAAAAACTGTATCTGTACAGCATATAAAGGAAAATGGTATTTGGGATTGTTTAAGATAAAATATGCTGTTTTAAAATTTGAAATATTTATAAAAGGAAAGATAAGAAAAATCTTAAAATACGGCATATAAAGAAATATGTAATTAATTTTGTTTTTTTTGTTAATTTTCTGTACTTTTGGGATATTTAGGAGTGCTTATGATAGGTATTTGGTACATAAAACTGAAATTATTTCAGAGAAAATATAGAAAAATTAACAGACATAACGAAACTTGCATTATGAATTTATGCGATTTAAATAATGTTATTGTTGGAAAGAAATCGTATGGAAAAATTCACGTTACAGATTTCAGCAATTTGAATGCAAAACTCAGAATAGGTTCTTATTGTTCAGTTGCGCCAAATGTAAAATTTCTTTTAGGCGGCGAACACCAGACAAAAAGCATTTCAACCTATCCTTTTAAGGTAAAATGTTTCGGCGAACTAAAGGAAGCCGGTTCTAAAGGCGACATTATTGTAAAAGATGATGTCTGGATAGGAGAAAGTGCAATAATTTGTTCTGGTGTATCTATAGGGCAGGGCGCTATTGTTGCTGCCGGGGCTGTGGTTACCAAAAATGTAGAACCTTATTCAATTGTGGGTGGCAACCCTGCAAAAATAATAAAGTATCGCTTTGACGAAAATTTAAGAAAAAAGCTTACAGAAATGAATATAATTGAATTATTTGATAGAATAAAAAAAGAAGATTTAGATTTAATATATTCAGATTTAACAGAAGAAAACCTGAAAATAATAACGGAGAAATATAGTGTCTAAGCCAAGAATAATAGCTTTTTACTTGCCGCAATATCATCCTACAGAAACAAACAACAAATGGTACGGACCTGGATTTACAGAATGGACTAATGTTTGCAAAGCTCGGCGTTTGTTTCCGGGGCATGAGCAGCCACATATACCCGGAGAATTAGGCTTTTATGATTTGAGGTTAGAGCAAACAAGAATAGACCAGGCTGCTTTAGCTAAAGATTATGGAATAGAAGGATTTTGCTATTATTATTATCGTTTTGATACAGATCATCATGAATTGGATTTGCCTTTTAATTTAATGGTTAATTCTGGTAAACCTGATTTTCCATATATGGTATGTTGGGCTAATGAAACCTGGTATAAAAAAATGTGGAATAAAGATGGTACTGTTTCAAAAGAATCCAAAATATTAGCAGAACAAAAATATTTAGGGGAACAGGATTACATAAATTTTTTCTATGAAATGCTTCCTTGTTTTAAAGATAGCAGATATATAAAAATAGATAATAAGCCTGCTTTTATGATCTACAAAGCATTGGATTTTCCTGATGCAAAATTTTTTGTGCAGTTATGGAATGAACTTGCTAAAAAGAATGGATTAAATGGAATATATTTTATTTCTCAAACAACGCGAATAGAAAATGATAAAGAAAAATTATTCAGTTTAGGGTTCGATTCGATCCAGATAAATGGGTTAAGAAATTATTGGGTGCAACGCACTTTTATACAAAAGGTACTTTCTGTATTTATTCGTAAACTGTTAAATATTCCATTGATAACATCATACAAAAAAGCATCCAGTTTTTTTATAAGTGGTGATGAAAAGGAAGAAAGAATTTATCCTACTATAATTCCTAATTGGGATCATACTCCAAGAGCAGGAACAAAAGGTGGGATGCTGAATAATTCAACACCAGAATTATTCAGAAAGCATTTGCGAACGGTTAAAGAAGTTATTAAGAATAAGACTGCTGAACAGAAAATTGTATTTTTGATGGCATGGAATGAGTGGGGAGAAGGTAATTACATTGAACCAGATCAGAAATACGGAAGAGCATATTTGGAAGTATTAAAAGAAGAAATGGAACCCGGATGTAAATGTTAAATAAAATTTTGAAAGCTGTATTTAGAAATATAAAGTATTTATTTGAATTTTTATTTTTGATAAAAAATAAAAAACTTTTCCCCAAAAATGATGTTTTACTTTATTTTGGACATAATTTAGGTGGTGGAACGGAACTCTATACTAAAAATTTTCTAAAGACATTAAAGAGCAAAGAATATTTAATAATAAGTAATTTTACTGTTTTTTATATTGATATAGCTTATAAAGTTACTTATGAAGAAAAATCCTTTATAATTTTTCATCATAAATTGGAAAGTTATTTAAATAAACTAAACATAAACAAAATATATGTAAATTCTTTAGTTTCATATTCTCGGACATTTGATGTTATTGATTTGATTTGTAATTTGTATAAAAAAGAAACATGTCCTATAACAGTAATGTTTCATGACTATTATCCGGTTTGCAGCTCTTATCTTTTATTCTGTAATCATAAAGCCTGTTGCAACTATTGTAATAAAAAAGAAATAGAAATATGGAGAAACAATTGGAAAAAGCTATTTGATATTGCTGTTGAATTACGGGTTTTTTCAGGACGTTCTGAGGAAGTCCTTCTGAAGTATATCCCAGATTATGCGAATAAAATAATTGTTCAACCTCATTCGCTAGAGTATTTAAAAGAAATAAAACCTGTTGATTGTACGCCTTTTCCACTTAACATTGGTGTTATGGGCAGTATTATGTCCGAAATCAAGGGGAAAAATGTAATAAAGGCTCTAGTAGAAGAATTTACAATTCATCTTTTCGGCATTACCGATTTTAATCATAAAAATTTAATAAAACATGGAAAATATTCAATAGAAAATATTAGAAATCTTATAATTGAAACTGGTGTAAACTTCATTGTATTTCCTTCTGTTTGGGAAGAAACTTTTTCGTATGTAACTTCTGAAGTTATTGCATTAGGTTTACCCGTCATTTGCTTTGATGTTGGGGCACATGCAGAAAAAATCAAAAAATACGAAAAAGGGATTATTGTAAAAGATATAAATGAAATGAAGCAAAAATTAAGAGAACTGCAAAAAACAGGAACCGAGATAAAATAGTATATATTCCTATCATTACCTCTTCCAGCACATCAAAAGCTCTCTGAACAATCGTTAATTTTTCTCTAAAATATCAACATTTTATTTAATGTTTTCCAAATTTATGCTGTATAATTGTTCTTATGGCTAAATCCAACGATAAGAAACTTAAACATTTCAGGCGTAGGTTCAGGCTTGCCCTAAAAAATCCGCTTACTTATCTGATTCTTTTAATGCTGGTTGTCATCGTTCTGGCAACCTGGATTGTAAACGAAACGGAAACCCAGACAGACAGCGGCATTACGGGCTGGTTTGACAGCATCTGGCATACGATTGTTGCAATCGTTGCGGCTTATTACGACTATTACGTAAAATCAGTACCCGGCCGCCTTGCTTCCATCGTACTTTTGCTTTTGGGAATGGCACTGTCCAGCATTGTTACCGCTAGTGCTACGTCCGTAATCATGAACATTCAAATGAAGAAAAATAAGGGGTTGAAAAAAATAAAGAAAATGAAAGGACATTTTTTGCTTTGCGGCTGGCGGCCAGGCTTTGAAAAGATTTTGGAATCAGTTTTGAATTCTAACGCAGACATAGACGTAGATTCAATCGTTCTGGTAAACGATGCACCTACAGAAGAAATGGAAAAACTGAAGTCGGACATAAGGTTTGCGGACATAAAATACATAAACGGCGACTTTTCGGATGCAGAAATACTTAAAAAAGCCTACATCGATACCGCCGAACGCGCCCTTGTAATAGCCGACAGTTCCAAAAAAAGCAGCGAAATGGAAACCGACTCGCAGACCGTTCTTGCAGTTCTTTCAATTAAAAACCTTAACCCTAAAGTTTACATTGCGGCAGAACTTCTGGACGAAAAATTTGAAGAACACATACGCCTTGCCCACTGCGACGAAGTAATTTTAACCCAGAACTACCAGCACAGCCTGCTTGCAACGGCTTCCAGCGGCATGGGCTATTCAAACGTAATCAAAAACCTCATCAGCGATGATTCTGATTCCGGGGTAATTGTAGAAGACATACCGAAAAAATTTGAAGGAAAAACTTACGGTGCGCTTTTTGCCGAAGTAGAAAACGGAAAAATATTTGACAACAGCATACTTATCGGCGTAGTTTCCGGCGGAAAAACTTCAAAATACGAACCAATACTTACGCCGGACGACGGACTGGTACTTGATTCTGCCACAAAAGCCATACTGGTAAAGGCAAAAGCCGCCGGGCTGTAAAAAAGGCAAGAGGTTTTTATGAAAGAAAAGAAGAAGAAAAAGGTCAGCAAGTTTTTCCGTGCAGCAAAACTTGCCTTCAAAGACCCAATTTCCCTTTGCTATCTTGCTATTCCGGTAATAATTTACTTTGCGGCTGTGGTGGTTTTTAAGGCCGAAACCCAAACCGGCAGCGGAATAGAAACAAAGTTTGATACATTTTACTTTATGTGCGTTGCGGTTTTTGCCGGCTATTTTGAATACGTGTGCGAATCACTGCCGGGACGCGCGGCGGCAATAACCATGCTTATTACCGGAATGATACTTTTCAGCTTTATTACCGGTAAAGTAGCATCAACATTTATTGACATTCAAATGCAACGAGACAAGGGGTTACAGAAAATAAAAGCTATGAAAGGACATTTTATAATTTGCGGCTGGCGCAGCGGTTTTGATAACATTCTGGAAAGCGTATTTGCTTCTAATGCGGATTTAACGCCTGATATGGTGGTGCTTGTAAACGAAGCCCCCGAAGAAATTGAACAGCTTCGCGCCGACATACGCTTTAAGGAAGTGCATTTTGTTGCCGGAGACTTTACCGATGAATCGACGCTGAAGCGTGCGCACATAGAAAGCGCCGCCCGCGTTCTTGTAATTTCTGACCATTCAAAGGAATATTCGGAAATGGAAATAGATTCGCGCACGGTTCTGGCAATTATGACCATAGAAAGCATGTGCCCGGGAATTTATACCGCCGCAGAACTGATTGGCAACAAGTTTGAAAAGCACCTGCGCATGACCCACTGCGATGAAATTATTTTAACCCAGGAATACGAACAGAACCTGCTGGCTGCTGCTGCCGGCGGCAAAGGTTACAGCAACGTTATCAATTCCTTGATAAGCGGCGATTCTGACACCGGCATCATAATTGACCTTATTCCTTCAAATTACGTAGGCCAAAAATACGGCGAATTTAAGAATTTTTCGTGGGCGCAGAAAAAAGAAAAAGGCATCTTAATCGGTCTTCTTTTGAATTCGGGTAACTTTCACATGCGGCGTAAAGAAGCCATACGCGAAGCCCAGAAAAACCCGAACGTTAAAATCGTTATTGACGACCTTAAAAAGGTAAAAACCCTTAAAAGCAACGATCCGCTTATAAAACCCAGCAACGATTTTATAATTCCTAAAAACGCAAAAGCAATTTATGTAAGAGGTAAGAGCAGTGTTTGATAAAAATAAAATAGATTCATTTGAAAGCGTTTTGCCTGTTATGATGAAAATTCCGCTTTTTGCAGATTTTAACCCGGAAAATAAGGAAGACAGGCTGATACTTAAGGAAGTTTACGATAATTTTTCGCTTAAACACTATAAAAAAGGCGAACTGATTATTAAGGAAGGCGACGAAGGTGACGTTTTTTTCATTCTGTACAGCGGCAAGGTTCATGTTTTCAGAAAAACACTAAGCGGCGACCAGATTTCCCTTGCTTACTTATCAAGCGAAATGAACATTTTTTTTGGCGAAACGGCTTTAATCGGGCAGGATACACGTTCGGCTTCAATCAGCGCCGAAACCGACTGCACCACAATTACGCTTACCGGCAGCCAGTTTGCAGACCTTTGCGACACCCACCCAGTTTTGGGTTTACGCGTTCTGCGCTGCCTTTCCAAACGCCTTATGAAAACCGTAAGCGACCTGAATAAAGACAAGGCCGCCCTGTACGAAACTTTGTTTGAAGAAATAGAAAACGGCGGCCGCTAGCAGCGCAAACGCCCGTTTATAAAAATACCGGCTTTAAAGTACGCCTTGCACTGTTTGTAACAGGCCTAAACCGTACTTTAAAGCCGGTATTTTTTTTCGTTTACGGCTTTAAGCGCCCAAAAACGCAGTAAAAATTGAACAAGCGTAAAAAAACCCGGCCTGCATAAAGGCAAACCGGGCTTTTATAAAAAATCAGGTATTTATCAGTTCAAAACTGCCGTACCAAAAACCGCCGGAGAAGCATAACCCTGACCGGTCTGGTCAAACCAGCTTAAAGTTCCGGCACGATTTCCGTTTTCGCTGTCGTTAATCTGAAATTCTATACCGATGGTAGTGCCTGCCGATGGTTTAATGTCTGTCCATTTTAATGCAGCCTCTACAACGTAGCCGCCGTTTACTGCTTTTGCCGCAGACTTAACGTTTTCGGCAGCACATTTCTGTCCGTTAAAAGACTGCACGTTTTTGTAGTTAATGCGGTACTGCTTGTCGTCGGCTTCGTAAGCGCCTGTTTTATGGTTGTTTTCATCAACAAACACTTCAATTGAATCCTGTTCCCATGCGTTGGCGTTTTTGTCGTCAAGCTTGGCATCCGTAACCTTAAAATAAACGTACAGATAGCTGCTGTCGTAAAGGCATTTTACGCTTGCTTCGGCCTTTGCACCCAAACTAATCTGCAATTTGGTTTCTTCCGCCTTCTGCCAGGCTTCGTCTTCTGTGCCGTCAACAGTAATGGTGCCTTTTGCAATTGAAAGGGTAGAAGGTTTCAAAATTGCACTGGCAAAGTATTTGCTGCTTTTTTCCTGACTTCCGTTAAAGTCGTTAAAGCTTATTTTTTCGCCGTTATTGCTTACGCAAAGGTCAAAACCAATGGTTTGTGCAACGCCAACAGAACAAGGAACAAGAATTTCGCCGCTGTAGCTGTTTTTGTCGCCCTTGGCTTCTTTACGGGTCTGGCTTGCTTTCGCAGTTGCCGCGCCGTCTTTAAAACTTCCCTTTGCATCTACAAAGGCGCAAACGCTGTCTTTATCGCCGGCGCTTTTGTCGTATACCTTGTAGTAAACTTTTACGCCTTCAGCATTCCAAACCGGCAAAAACTCAACGTCAGTTCCGTTCTGGCTGAAGGAATAAACATTTTTTGCATCTGCCAGTGTCTGACCCTGATCCTGTTCAATGACAATGTTCTGCACGTTCGGTTCAAGCATGTCCGGGTTTACGTAAGCCCAGTAGGCTGGTTTTGCACGGTAATTGCCGTCAAAAAGCAGCGGGCACTGTTTGGTTGTTCCGTCTGCACCGCCGCCAACATTTGCATGCCAGTGCAGCCACGAATTAGGTTCAATAACGCCCCAGGTAACAATACCGCCGCAGGTAATGCCTTTCTGTGCCTTAAGTTTTTTACAAATGTCAAAAATCTGCTTGTGGCAGTAGGCCATTTTTGTTAATTCGGCAGCTTTTTCTTCGGCAGTGCCCTTGTAACCGGTGTGGGTCTGAAAATCCAGCTCGGTTATCATTATTTTGCCTACAACTTCTGCATAAGCCCGGGCAGAATCTTCAAACTGCTGTGCATTGAATGAATCCGTTTTGTAGTGTCCCTGCATACCGAATCCGTCAATGCGTGTTCCCGGGCAGGCCTTTACGTCCTTAAGCAGCTGAACAATACCTTTCGTTTTGGTCGGCGAAGTTTCGCCGTAATCGTTGTAGTAAAGTTCAAGTTTTTTAGGCGCATATTTGTTGGCACATTTGAACGCATTCAAAATAAATTCGTTGCTTTTGTAAACAGCCCACCAGCTGGAATTTTCCTTATCGGTTCTGTAAGTGCCGGTGCTGTCGCTTACGGCTTCGTTCAAAACGTCCCAGCCGTAAAACATGTCTTTGTACGGGCTGTCCTTGCCTGTAAAATATTCAAGCACGCTTTTTATGTACCATTCCTGACGCAGGTTCATGGTTTCCGGGCTTGTGTAAGGTTTCTTTACGTCGTAATCTTCGTGGAAAAACCATTCCGGCGTTTGCGAATGCCATACAAGCACGTGACCGCGCACTTTAACCTTGTTCTTAGGGTTCGCATCGTTCCATTCCTTAAGCATTTTAAGCATTATTTCTGCGTTGGAACCTTCCATGTTAAGTTTTGCAGGTACGGTTACTTCCTTGCCGTCAATCTGAACTTTTACCACGTTGCTGCCCGGTGCAGCGCTGCCAAGCATTGCATCCGGCTTCAGTTCGTTACCAAAAGTTACCGCATTAAAATGCTTGTGAACCAAATCCATAAGGAATTTGTCGCCAACTTCGCTGTACATTACTGCACCGCCGGCAATTGCGTTGCTGCCAAGTGCTTTTGTTACCGCATTCTTAAAAGGCACAATGTCTTCAATTTCCGTAACGGCAATTTTGCTGTTATCAAGGGTAAAGGTAATGCTTTCAAATTCAACGGTACGGGCGTCGCCTGTCATGTTCATAACGCCAACGTATTTTAAGCCGTCGCTGCTTGCAACGTTAAGGTTCAATCCTGAATAATTAACCAAGGTTTCGCTGAAAGTTGGAAGGCCTTCTTCGGTTAAAAGTTTAAGGCACAGGCTGGAACTGTCGCTGCCGCTGGTTGGGTTTACGGTTACTTCAGTTACTTTCTGCATGTCAATTTGCGAAGGAACGGCAAAAACTACCTGTCCCCATTGTCCGCCAAAATTTACTTTTGCAATACCATTCGTAATTTTTGCTTCTGCGCCGGCCTGTGCCGCAACAGAAATTGCAGAAAAATCTACCGTCCGGTCTTCAATTCCGCCAACAGCCTTGCTGTTCTGACTGTTCAAATTATTTTCGCTTTTGCTCTGCTGGCTTTTGCAGCCTGCACACATCAAAAGTGTTGCAGCCACCATAACTGCAATTACTTTTTGACAATTTACCTTCATTTTTCCTCCGTATTTTTTTGAAAAATTGTTTTTTATGTCTTTTTCAGTTTAGTTGAAGAATAAATGTTGCAAAACTGGAAGAATTTAAAAATAAAACCCGACAAATTTCATTTTTTTCTTTTTTAACAAAGGCCGGGTTTTTAATGCGGATTTTTTTTCAATTAAAAAAAATAAAACCGCACCATTACGCTGTAAGATGCGGTTTCGCTTATACAAAATACGGCTTTTAGCCTGAATTATTTCAAAATGGTAATTTCTACGCGGCGGTTACGGGCGCGCCCTGCTTCCGTGGTGTTTTCGGCAATGGGCTGTTCTGCGCCAAAACCCTTGGAAAAAATATGGTAAGCGTCTTTTATGCCCAGTTCCACAAGATATGCCGCAACGGCCTGGGCGCGCTTTTCGCTCAGTTCCTGCCGGGCTTTTTCAGAACCGGCAAGGGCGGTGTGGCCGCTTACAAGCAGGTCGTTGTCCGGGTACTGCTGAAGAATCGTTGCAATTTTCCGCAGTTTCAATTTTTCGCTGTCCATCAAAAACGCAGAATCCGCCTTAAACTGAATGTTTTCAATACTGATGGTAATGCCTTTATCGGTTTCGGTAACTTCCGTGTTTTCAATGCCCAAATCCTTAATTTTTTCGGCCACTTCCTCAATTTTAGTTTCTTTAACGGCCTTGTTCTGGCTTGTAACTTCTGCTTTTGCCGTGCCTTCAAACACGGCTTCCGTTCCGTAGGCTGTTACAATAATAATGCGGAATTCTTCGCTGTAATGGTCAATTCCGCCAAGCTCGTTGTCAAAATAAATTGTCTGCTTTGAAAAACCCTGGGTATAGTAGGGATAATCCATTGTGCGGTCAACGGGAATGTTTCTGTTCGTAAAGTCCATTGTATACTGGGCAGAAATTTTGTGCAGGGTTTTGCCGTTTACGGTTTCCGGGCCAATGTATTTGTACTTTACGGTGAAAGGAACTTTAAAAGGCGAAGGCATGTCAAAACCGCGGCGCAGGTCGTGGGCTTCTTCTCCATCGGCAGTCCACGTGTCGCCGGGCTTAAGGTCTTTGGCCGGAAAAACCGGCACATTGCGCACAACCGGCATAAAGTAAGCATCGCCTATATCGTATTCGCCAAAAACTGAACGGTTAAAAATGCTCCGGTATTCTTCGCCCCATGTAAAATAAGGCATTCCAAGCTGGTCGGTAGAAGCTTCGCTTGTCATGAAAATTGCATCGTGGTTTCCCCAGTCGCCGCTTGCGCCGGTTACTTCCACGCCTATGCGGTTAACAATTTCTGCGTGGTGGCTAAACATGCCGTTAAAATAAACGTCTTCCTGCACGGTTGAAAGAATGCGGTAATTGTCACCGGCGGTGTACTTAAACATAAATTCTTCGGCGAAAGCACCGGTGCAAAAGCCCGTAAGCATTAAAAAAATTGCGATTTTTTTCATGCAGACTGTTTTCATAAAAACCTCACTTTTAGAAGGCTCTAAAAATGTTTTTAGAGATTCCCTTTATTATCGAGAAAATTTACCCGATGATTGAGTTATGCTTGCAGATTTAAACAACTTCAATTCGCTTTTGGCTACAACTAAAATTGGCATTATTTTTATTTGTGCAGGCTGTTTAATTGCCATTTGCATGCTGTGCGCCGTGGTTTTTGCCCTTGGCAGGCGCGTAGGCATTTTAGAAAGTGAAAAAAATGAAAAGCAGCGGATGGAATTTGCTCGGGAAGATGCGGTAAAAAGGTCGCGGGCGGTTTTAACCGGCCAGATTGGCGAACAGTTTGCGCCGCTTTTACCCAATTTTCCCTGCCACGCCGCCGACTGCCGCTTTTTTGGCAAGCCCATTGATTACATTGGGTTTAAGGGCTTAAACGAAGGCGAAGTAGAGGAAGTGCTTTTTATTGAAATAAAAAGCGGCGGTTCCATGCTGAGCCGCCGCGAACGTTCGTTAAAGGAAGCGATTGAAAAGAAAAGAGTTCGTTATGTAGAAGTGCGCATTTAGGCACGTCTGCTACTTCTGTTCGGCAAGCTTTGCTTCGTATTCTTTAACTGGCAATGGCTTGCTGTAATAAAAACCCTGAATTTTGTCGCAGCCGCAGGCACGCAAAAAGTCTACCTGATGTTTTTCTTCTGCACCTTCTGCAAGGCAGCAGAACCCCAGGTGCTTGGTCATGCTTACAACGTCCTTTATCAAAAGCGCGGCACGTTCAGTATCGTGGTTTTGGTTTTCCAGAATGCCGTCTACAAAACTTTTATCCAGCTTTACCGTGTCCAGCGGCAGCGATTGCAGCAAGCTTAGCGAAGAATAGCCCGTTCCAAAATCGTCCATGCTTACGCCGAATCCCAAAGAATGCAAGTCAATCAAAAACTGGCGCATCGGTTCAATGTCGTAAAAGGCAACGGTTTCTGTCAATTCAAACTCAATCAGTTCGTGGGGCACTTTGTAATAATCCACGCAGGCGCATAACTGTTCAATTAAATGTTCATTTTGAATGCGTTTGCGCGACAAATTGATAGAAACCGGCATTGCTGGCAGGCCTTTACGTTTGAATTCTGCAAGCATCTGGCAAACTTTCGTAAGCATTATCTGGTCAATTTTATCAACCACGTCATAGGATTCAAATATCGGTATGAACTCTGCCGGCGGCAGGATTTTTTCTTTTTTATACAGCCAGCGGCAAAGGGCTTCGGCACCTACAATTTTTTCACTGTGAATGTCGTATTTGGGCTGCAAATACACCATAAACTCGTCGTTTTTTATTGCGCGGTCAAGCTCTGCAAGGTAGCGGCGGCTGGTTATAAGGTTGTCGTACATTTCTTCAGTGTAAAAATTGATTTCGGTGCAGTTGTGCTTTGTGCCTAGCTTCTGGGCGTATTTTGCAAGGTCTGCAACGCGGTCGTCGCGGTCAATTGCGTCGTCTGCCGGCACAACGCCGCAGCGGTAATATATTTTAAAATCTTTACTGCACGGCGGCGTAGAAACTTTTTCAAAAAAATTTAAAAGGATTTTTTCCAGTTCTTCGTTGGAATAAGGCTTGGTCATTACGGCAAAATTGTCGTTGTCGCATCGCACCGCGTGCAAAATCCAGTCGGTTTCTTTTTTCAGCTGTTCGCTGATCATTATCAAAATGTCGTTCGCCTTAAAATGGCCGTAAAGTTCGTTTACCATTTTAAAGTCTTTTATATCAAAATGAACGAAACAGTAGCGCAGGTTCGGGTCGCGGTAACGTGTGTCCAGAAATTTCCACATGTAATTCCAGTTGTAAAAATCGGTTATCGAATCGTGATAAACCATGTGGTAAAGTTCTTCTTTTGTAAGCTGGTCAAATTCCCTGCCGTTTTCCGGGTGGAAAATTTCCCTAAGCTGCGGATACCGTGATTTTTTCTTAAACTGGAACATTAAAACCTCGTTTAAAATGATACAGCCACTTTTTGAATTTGAATAGTTACATTTTTACTAAAATTTTACTTTATATAGAAAAGCGTTTTACATTTTAAAATATCGAAGAAAAAAAACGCGCCAATGCATAAAACAAAGGCGCGTTTACCGTTTTCGTTCAATTATTCAGCAAAGTTACTGTTCGTTATTCAAAACGAATCGTTTCCCACTTTTCTGCGTATTTTGCCAGATCTTCACCAATGTCTGCCTTAATTTCGCAGTTGGCAAGCTGTTCTACAGTGTAGTGTGGTTTTGTTGTCATAAACTGTTCGGCGGCAGGGTTTACGCCAGCCGGAAAATGGAACTGGTCAAGGAATTTTGCATAAATTTCCGGGCGGTGAATGAAGTTGATGAATTTCATTGCAAGTTCGGCATTTTTGCTGTCTTTCAAGATACACATTGAATCAATGTACATCGGGCCGCCTTCTTCCGGAATGAAGAATGTAACGTCGCCCCAGTTTTCTTCCGGCACTTCGCCAAATACTGCTTCGGCATAACCCTGAACAACCCAGAAGTCGCCGCTTGCAAATGATTTTCCGAAACCTTCAGCATCGAATTTTACAAGGTTCGGTTTCCATACTTCGTTTACAAGTTTTGTGGCTTCGGCCAGCTGTGCTTCGTCGCTTGTGTTAACGGAATAGCCCAGTGAAACCAGTGCGTCGCCAAGAACTTCGCGCATGTCGTCAAGCATGCACATGCGCTGCTTAAGGTCGGAACGACTGAAAATTGCCCAGTTTTTGCCGTAGTTGGAAACTTTTTTGTTGTTTACGGCAACACCGGCAGCACCCATAAAGTATGGCACGCTGTATTCCATGTTAGGGTCGTAGGTTGCCTTGTCCAGCACCAGCTGCGAAATATTTTTTGCGTTTTCAAATGCTTCCCGGTCAATCGGTTTAAGCATTCCTTCCTTCATCATAATTGAAACATAATCCTGTGAAGGAACGACGATGTCGTAGCCTTTTGCACCGGCTTTAAGCTTTGCATACATTTCTTCATTTGATGCATAGCTGTCAACTTTTACGGTTACGCCAAATTCTTCTTCAAACTGTGCAATTACAGAATCCGGCGTGTAATATGTCCAGTTGAAAAGGTAAAGGGTTTTGTTTGCTTCTTTTTTCTTGCACGAAGTAAGGCTGCTTAAAAGAAAAGCTGCGCAAACTGCTGCAAAAACCAAAAGAACGGCTGATTTTCTCAAATTTTTCATCAGTATCTCCTATTAGCACTGCGTTCAACACCTTAGTTGTTGCAGTGCTTCCTTGATTTGTTCAAGCCGGTAAAAAAACTGCTGCTTTTAACCCTGGCCTGAAAGTTTTATAAATTCACTAACTTATAAAAATTCAATTTTAACTTGAAGCTGCAATGCCTTTTAGGAAATTGCGGAGCAAAAAGGCCGTAAGCATTGTAAAAAGAATAAGCAGAAGCGATAGTGCGTTTATTACCGGCGAAACGCCGAAGCGTACCATTGAATAAACGTAAAGCGGCAGTGTTGTAGAACCAGGGCCGGAAACGAAGAACGTAATAACAAAGTCTTCCAGCGACATTGTTACGGCCATTAAAAAACCGCTGAAAATGCCGGGCAGAATTGCCGGTATGATTACTTTCATCATTGTCTGGCGTTCGTTTGCGCCAAGGTCGTGTGATGCTTCAATAATTGAAAAATCGAATTCATCAAGGCGTGCCAGAACCATTAAGTAAACAAACGGCAGGCAGAAAGTGGTGTGGGCAATGAAAATCGTCATCATTCCCAGCTGCATTTTTATGCCCGAAAAGAAAATAAGCATTGAAACGCCCACAATAACTTCCGGCAAAACCATTGGAAGAAAACTTATGGTTTGAATGTATGCCTTGCCCTTAAACTTGTACCAGTTTGTACCGATTGCAGCCAGCGTGCCCAGAACGGTAGAAACCGCTGCAGCGCTTAATGCAATGATTGCGCTGTTCGCAAGCGCCTGCCATAGTTCGTCAGATTCAAAAAACAGTTTTTCGTACCACACAAGGGAAAAACCGGTAATTTCGCTGCCTTTACCCGGGTTGAACGAATAAATGCCGATTACAAAAAGCGGCATGAACAGAAAAACAAGGGCAAATGCCAGCACAGCCTTGGAAAATGAAAAACTGTGCCGCTGGTAGGCGCGCCGTGCATGCCGCGCCGGTTCGGACGTAGGCTTTTTTTTGTTGATTCTTTTTATTGCCTGATTGTATGGTGAATAGTTTTTCATTGGTGGCCTTCTTCTGTTTTTTTAGCGGCAGCTTCTTTCTGGCTGCTGGTGGTCATAAGCAGAACACCCAGTGCACTGATAATTGTAATTATTACCGAAAAAGCCGAAGCCAGAGGCCAGTTGCGGGTTTTGTTTACCTGGTCAACAATAATGTTACCAATCATGTAAGAATCCTTGCCGCCAACAAGAAGAGGCACGGTATATGCACCAAAGATTGGAATGAACGTAAAAACCAGCGCGGTTAAAATGCCGCTTTTAATGTTCGGGATAAGGATTTTGAACATTGACTGCATTTTTGTTGCACCCAAATCCCTTGATGCTTCCAGAAGGCTGAAGTCAAATTTATCAACCGCAGTAAAAATTGGCAGCAGTGCATAGGGCAGGTACATGTAAACGCTTACAAGTATAACGGCTTTTGTATTGTACAGAAGTTTTGCGTATTCGCTTATAATGCCAAGCTTTAAAAGCATTGCATTTATAAAGCCCTCGTTGCCCAGAATGTTCATCCACGCAAAAATGCGCACCAGCGAGTTTGTCCAGAACGGAATGATGACAAGAAAAAGCATTAGTGTCTGATGACGGCTTTTTGCCATTGCATAACCGGCGGGCAGGGCAATGCCAATTGTAATAACGCTTGCTGTAATTGAAATGTAGAGAGTACGCAGAAAAATTTTCAGGTAACTAAGCTTAAACATGTCGTGATAGGCTTTAAGCGAAAACTGCCATATTACGCCACCGTAAAGAGCTTTGGTTAAAAAACTGTAAACTAAAATAATTAAAATAGGTACTAAAAAGAAAATTGAAAACCAAACGCCCATTGGCCACGCATAAAGCGCGCCAACTTTATCAATTGAACGCATTGCAACTGGTGTTTTAGGCTGTTTGATTTTTTTCGTGCTTGTTTTGCCTTGTGGCGGTTCTTCAGCTATTTTCACTGGTCAATATCCTCTACAATGTAACCATCATTTGCGCTCCAGGAAATGTAAACCTTATCTTTCCATTCAATTTCCGGACCGTCGTCCAAATAAGTAGAATGCTGCTTGAATACTTTAATAATCGTACCGTTTTCAAGGCGCACATAAAACTTAGACTGAAAACCCCAGTAAACAGGCTCATCAACCACGCCCTGAAAAACGTTAATGTCTTCGCGGGTGGTTTTAGGCGGTTCAAGGGTAATGCGAATTTTTTCTGGCCTTACAGTAAAGCAAACTTTTTGACCGGGCTGGGTTTCTTCATAATCAGTTACCAGAATTGATTTGTTCAGTTCCGGAATATTCAGCTTAACCATGTATTCGCTTTCCGGGTTTTCCGGTTCAAGCTTTTCACAGGTTTCAACGCGTGCGGCGAAAATATTGGCTTCACCAATAAATTTTGCAACGAATTCGGTGGCAGGGCTTTCGTAAATTTCAAAAGGCGTGCCAACCTGCAAAACTTTGCCCTGGTTCATGACTGCAATGCGGTCACTTACCGACAGGGCTTCAGACTGGTCGTGGGTTACGTAAATGAAAGTAATACCGATTTTGTCATGCAGGGCGTCCAAATCTACCAGAAGGTTGGAACGAAGCTTTGCATCAAGGGCAGAAAGCGGTTCGTCCAAAAGCAGAACCTTCGGTTCGTTTATAAGGGCACGGGCAATTGCAACGCGCTGGCGCTGTCCGCCGGAAAGCTGATTCGGCTTTTTGTTCATGTGCGCGTCAAGCTGAACCATGTGCAGGTATTCTTTTACTTTTTCATCAATTACGTTTTTGTCAACCTTGCGCAGGCGCAAAGGAAACGCCACGTTTTCGTAAACTGAAAGATGAGGAAAAAGTGCATAATTCTGAAAAACTGTGTTTGATTGCCGCTGGTTTGCAGCAAGTGGAACGACGTTTTCACCGTCAAAAAGCACAACGCCTTTATCAGGAAAATCAAAACCAGCAATAATCCGTAAAAGTGTTGTTTTTCCGCAGCCTGAAGGGCCTAAAAGCGAAAAAAACTCGCCTTTTTTAATTGTGAACCCTACGTTTTCCAGGGCTTTAAAAGTACCAAAATTTTTTGATACGTTTTCAATTGTAACGTCGCTTCCGTTCAATGTGGTGCGTGCCTCCACAATATTTTGTTTTGTTAAGAATTGAGATAAATTCGCCAAGTTGTCAATAGGAATTTTATAAAAAAATGGCCTATTTTCAGGCTGTTTGAATTTTTTCTTCCATATAATTGCCGAGTATTTAACGAATATTTTTTCAAAGTTTTTTAACATTGTTACCCAACGGCAGAACAGGGCGCGCAGGCCTGTTTGTTTTTGAAAATTTGACCATACGCGAAAAATGTGCAAAACTGTTCTACAGAACTTGCTGAGACCTTGCCGGGTTTCAGGTTTTCAGTTTTTTTATTTTTCAGTTTATTTGAGGTGCTTTATGCTTGCTATTATTTTTGGTGTTTTGTGCATTGCGTTTACAGTTTTTGCTGCCTTGCCTGCCGGTTTGGGCTGGACGGCAGAAATTATCTTTGTCCTTAAAGGTGCATTGCCAATAATAGCTGCTTTAATCGGCATTGTTTCGTTCTTTATAGGCATTGCCGATTTTAAGGACAGACTGGAAGCTAAAAAAGAAGAAGAAAGCGTAAAAGAACAGCAGTAAGGACTTTGGGCGCGGTTTTGTGGCGTGCCTGCTGCTTCACAAAACCTGAATTTTCAATGCATTCCTTTATATATAACAACAATTTATAACTTATTGACACAGTGGCGCAAAAAATTCTATCATAAGACTCCCGTAATATCTGCGCTATGAAAATAGCGGTGTCTGGTTGGTTTGCTCACCGGCAGACATGCGCGGCGTTTTCCGATGCTAAGAAAATGCTGCATAAAAGATTCTACTTATTAAGGTACATACATGAAAACAATTTTTGTAAATGAACAGGAAGCCGTACGCAACTGGTATGTTATTGATGCAGCCGGCAAACCGTTAGGACGCGTTGCTGCTAAAGCAGCTGCTGTAGTTCGCGGAAAAAATAAAGCTTCATTCACTCCTAATCAGGAAATGGGTGATTTTGTTGTAATCATCAATGCTGAAAAAGTTGAAGTAACTGGCAACAAGTTCTTGGGTAAAATGTACTATCACCACACAGGCCATGTTGGTGGATTGAAAGCACGCACTTTTGAAAAAACTCTCGAACGTGACGGAACAGCACCTCTCAGAGAAGCAGTTAAAGGAATGATTCCTCATAACAGACTTGGTCGCAAGCTTATGAACAATGTTAAGATTTATGTTGGTTCAGATCATCCTCACACAGCTCAGAACCCTCAGCCATTGGAAGTCTAATAGGAGAATAAAATCGTGGTTAAAAATATCGGAATTGGTACAGGAAGAAGAAAGACTGCAACTGCTCGCGTTTTCATTCGTGAAGGTTCTGGAAAAGTTGTAGTTAACGGAAAAGAATTGAACGCTTATTTTGCAACACCTTCACAGGTTCTCGTTGTTCGCCAGCCGCTTATGGTTACTGGCAGCGAAAACAAATACGACATTTTAATCAATGTTGTAGGTGGCGGTCTTGAAGGACAGGCTGGTGCTTGTTTGCACGGTCTTTCACGTGCTTTGATTCAGGTTGATCAGGCTAACTATTCTTCTCTTAAAGCAAATGGTTACCTTACTCGTGACTCACGCATGGTTGAACGTAAAAAATACGGTCAGCGTGGTGCTCGTAGAAGATTCCAGTTTAGCAAACGCTAGGCTTATTTTTCATTTTGTCATGCCCTCAGAAGAAGTTGCAGATTTTTCAGCCGATTCAAATGGGCTTGACGACTTTAAATTTGAAATATTTTCTGTAATAGAGGTCTCTGAGGATGTGATTAAGCTTTCGTCTTCTCAGGGGTCTTTTTTTTTACGTGCAGCATATTTGCAAAATCTGGAAGAATTTGACATTTCTCCCAATGCTGTATTTAACCGCGAGCAGGCAGAAGACTGTTTGCAGGCGGCATTTACATATTCTGCCGAAAATGTAGCAGTAACTTACCTTGCCCGAAGCGAACAAAGCGCATTTCTGCTTAAGCGCAAGCTTTTAGCCAAGGGACATCAGGCTGAATATATAGATAAAGCCCTTGAATATTTGAAGGGCAGGGGCTGGTTAAGCGACGAACGCTATGCCGGCGCTTTTCTGCGAAGCCGTTCAATTAACCGAAGCGAAGGGCGCGCCCGTTTAATGGGCGAACTTGCAACCCGCGGAATTGATAAAGAAACTGCAAATGTAGCCCTTGATGATTTTTTTGAACGCGTAGATGAAAACGAAATATTGCAGCGCGCTTTTGAAAAGTGCCAGCGGCAGGGCAAAAACGAAGAACAGACCCGGAATTCCTTAATGAGGCTTGGGTTTGGCTGGAAAGATATAAAAAAAGTTATGTCTGAACAATTGGAAAATTAATTTTTGTTTATAAGTTGTTCGTTTATTAGATATAATAGAGTTTTTACTTAGAGATTTTTACTATTTTGAAGATTTTTCATTGTGTTGTAAAAATAATGAGTGTATAATACAATGATTGAATATTGAAAGTTTTTTGCCCTTTGGCAAGATGTAAAAAAAAATTTGAACGAGTGAGAGGTTCAATAAATGGCTAAAGACTTAAATAAAACCGTTGTATATTCTGCATTGGAAGTTGCAAATATTTGCGGTGTTGTTAACCAAACTGCGATTAACTGGATTCGTAATGGTCATTTAAAGGCTTTTTCTACGCCGGGTGGTCAATATCGCGTTTACCGTGATGACCTTATTGTTTTTATGCAGAGCCGCGGCATGCGTATGCCTGACGATTTTATGGCAATTGTTGCTGACAGCGAAAAGTCGCAGAACAGCATTGTAATTGTTGATGATGACCGCGGTTTGAACAATGTTCTGAAAATGTATCTTGAAAAGATTTTCCCGGACATTCAGTTTTTTCAGGCATTTGACGGTTTTGAAGCCGGCGCTTTGCTGATGGATAAAAAGCCGTTTTGCGTTTTGCTCGATTTGAACCTTCCGGGCGTAAACGGACTGGAACTTTGTGCACGGCTTAAACAGCAGGAAATGTATTCCTGCCCGTATGTAATTGTTATTAGTGCAATTGAAGATACCGACGTTGAAGAAACTGCCAAAGCTGTGGGTGCAGACCTGTTCTTTAGAAAGCCGCTTTATTTGAAAGACGTGGCCGACAGCATGAAGGCTTTTTTTGAATCAATTCCTGAAAAAGAAGAAGAAACCAAATAATTTTTTACTTTTGCAAAACAAAAACGGGCATTTGAATTGTAAAACAGTTCAAATGCCCGTTTTTTTATTTACCGTGATTGAAGAAAGGCTGTTTTTTAGGACATTTCATATAAACTTGATATTCGTCCATTCAGCTATTTTGTAATTTCAATTGAACCTTCCGGGCGAATTGACATTATATAGACCGGGTCTTTGTCGCCGGATTTTACGCCCATCGCCCTGTGCATGTAGATTTTATAGCTTTCGGTCAGTTCTTTTGGCAGCAAAGTCATCATTACGCCTGCAAAACCGCCGCCATGAATGCGGCATGCACCCGGTTTTTCGCTGTTTGCCGGGCAGTTTTTTTCAATAAAACGTTCTGTAAGTGCCAGACAAACTGAAACAGGCTGTTCCTGGGCATTGGTCGGAACGAAAACATTCTGAAGCCACTTCCATGAAGAATTGCCCGAAGCCGTGATGAGGCTTAAGAACTTTTTAAAGTCATTATTTTTCAGTGATGCAACTTCTGCGTCAACTTTTTCGTTTTCTGCCAGAAAGTGTAAGGCACGCATAACGGCGCGGTCGCCGCAAGTGCTGCGGATTTGCGGAAGTTTTTCAACGATTGTGTCAAAATCTACGCCGCGCAAAGTTTCTTTGCCGCAAAGTTTTGCAACCGCTTTCATTTCGTTTGGTACGGCACTGTATTCGGCAGAAAGGTCTGCGTGACCTTTGCCTGTGTTTACCAAAATCAAATTGTAGTTTTCCTTGGAAAAATCAAAATTGAGTTTTTCGCTTGCAGGGTTTTTAGGATTTTCAAAATCAATGGTAACAAGTCCGCCGGAAGCACAGGCCATCTGGTCCAGAAGCCCCGAATTTTTGTCCCAGTATTTTTGCTCTGCAAACTGGCCGGCACTTGCCATCTGGCAAACTGAAATTTTTCCGCCGTTGTAAAGCTGGTTCAAAACAAGGCAAATCATCATTTCAAAGGAAGCGGAAGAACTTACGCCGGCGGCCGCAATTACTGAACTTGTAAACATGCCCTTAAAGCCGCCAACCTTAAAACCGGCCTGCTTAAAGCCTTCAATCATTCCGCGCACAAGGGCAATTGAACCCTTTTCGCCTTCAACGCGCGCAGTTTTGTTTACGTCAATTGAATAATCTTCGTTGTAGGTAAGGTCGCAAATGGTAATAATGCCATCGTCGGTCTGTTCAATTGCACCAATGCAGTCCAGCTGAATTGACGCGGCTAAAACTTTTCCCAAATTGTGGTCGGTGTGGTTGCCGCCAATTTCGCTTCGCCCCGGTGAAGAAAACAGGCGAATGGTGCCGTCGCCGTAACGCTTGCAGAAAGATTCTACCAGAGAATTATAGCGCCGGGTCTGCTGTTCCAGAGTGTTTTTATCCTTGCCGTAAAGTTCGGCAAACCGTTTCTGCGTGTCCGGGCTTGCAATGTATGCCAAAAGTTCTTTTGCATTCATATTATTTCCTCGTAATGTATTAACAAAGGTTTTTGTTTTTCTACGTATTGCTACATTAAGAAATTTTTAATTTCAATTATGTTTTTTTGCAAGGTACAAAAATACGTTTTTATAAAAATGCACCATTTTGCTGAAGAAGCATAAAAAAGGCGTTTGTTGTGATAAAATGAACAAACGCCTTAAAGTTTCGTCATGCTGAATTTTGTTCAGCACCTTAATTCAAAATTCCTGCGCCTTAAAAGCCCATGTAATAGGCAGGACCTGCCGGAATTTTATTGAACTGTTCCAGAAGCTGCAATTCCGGCAAACTTGCCTGCTGCCGCGGCTTATCAACACCTAAAAACTTAAACAGATTCTGGAAAGGGTCTTCTTCTTTATAAGTCATAATTTCTACGTCAATTTTTTCGCTGCTGCAAAGGTTTTCGTCGTAGAAAAATTTCTGCATTTCTTTTACTGCGTCATCGTAACCGCAAACGCTGTCAATCAGACCGTTGTCGTGTGCCTGTTTTGCGCTGTAAATGCGTCCGTCGGCAATTTGTTTTGCCTTTGCAAGCGGCATTTTGCGGCTTTCGGCAACAATGCCAACAAACTGTTCGTAGCATTCGTCAATGTAAGCCTGCATAATTTCGCGCTGTTCGTCTGTAATCGGCTGGTTGTAATTAAGCATGTTTTTGTTTTTGCCGCTTTTAAAAGTTGTGGCCTTAATGCCGTATTTTTCCATCAGCCCGGTCAAATCCAAAACCGGCCCCATAAGCACGCCAATAGAACCCGTCATTGTGTTGCGGTTTGCATAAATTTTGTCTGCGGCACAGCTGATGTAGTAACCGCCGCTTGCAGCAGTGCTGGCCATATAAGCCCAAATCGGTTTTCCTTCACGCTTGTAGTCAAGCAGTTCAAGGTAAAGCTCATCTGCCTGGTAAACTGCACCGCCGGGCGAATCAATAAAAAGCAGAAGGCCTTTATTGTTGTCGTCGGCTTTAAGTTCGCGCACGGTGTCTATAAGCCACTGCTGGTTGTAAGTTTCGTTTGCTTCCTGAATCGTTCCGATAATGTCCAGACGCGCAATGTAGTCGTGGTCGTAGCTGCCTGCAGAAAAAACCGGCGTTGTTTTTTTGCCGCCGAAAATTTCAAAAGGGTTTTTAACCTTTTCATTATTGCTGAAAACTTTTATATCAAAGGAAGCTTTTTCCTTGCTGCCGCCTTTTAAAGCAGAAGTTAATGCAAAAACTGCAAGCACTGCAACAAAAACCGCAAATACGGTTTTGCCTTTTTTTCCGTTTTTTTTGGCTTTGCCTGCGTTTTCCAGCGGAATTGATTTTGCCTTTACCTGACTGTTGTAAATGCTTGCGCTTTCAGCGCGTCTTGCAGAATCTTCTTTTCCGGCATAAGAAGCGGCGGAAGCATTCTGGGTTTCGGTTTCTTCAGTTTTTTCTTCGTTTGAATAAGACTTGCTTATAATTTCGGCATTTTCTGCTGTGTCAAAGCGGTTGGTTAAATTGTCGTTGTTAAAATCGCTCATTATTATTCTCCTATTTCCGGGTAAAAGTCTGCGTGGCTTACAATGCCGCTTTCAAGGGCGCGGTCTTTTAAATATTTATAGGCATTTGCCATGGAAATTTCAAAATACGGAATAACCCACACGTATAAAATTCCGCCGGTACATGCACCAAGAATAAACCAGCCCAAAAAGCTTAAATACATTAAAAATATTTCGCTTTTGTAACCGTTCGTCATAATTATGCTAAGGCGCAGGGCTTTGCGCACGCTAATGTTAGGGTTGTCGGCCAGAATGAACATAAGCTGGGAATACGCCACGCATTTTACAATGCCCGGAATGATGAAGCACAGCGTCCACAGAAAAACCCACAGATAGCGCCACAGGCTTGCAAGTGCACCAATAAACCAGTGCTGAAAACCTTCCAGAAAATCTGAAAAATAAGGGCGCGTCATTTTTTCGGAAATGCTGTAAATTAAAAAGAACCTTGTCACGGCAATGCTTGTAATTCCGTTAAAAACAATGGAAATAAGGCTGAAACTTTTTTCCGCAGATTCCTTAAAATTTTTGGTTATAAAACCAACGCAGACAATAATGGCCATTAAAAAAAGTGAAACCAGGGCTGCGCTGCTCCAGTTGCCTTTTAAAGATTGCCTTGCCTGTTTTTTGTATAAAACCCTGTCAAACATAAATCCTCCTGTTTTGTAAAGTATTTTTAAGCCCAAAGTTTTTTTTAAATTTGGCAAAATGCAAAAAAGGTTTAACGCTTTTTGCACCGTTTAATAAACTTTAGGCCAGCCTGTTAAACTTAAAAAAGCAGTTTTAAGTGAAAATTTATAAAAACCGCCGTATTGGTGCATTTTTTTACACAGCAACAGTAACAAAAATTGATAAAAGTGCCTATTCAGAAAAATAGAGATTTTGCAAATTTACAAGTTTTTTTCATCCAGAAGCTTAGAATATGATTTTTCTTCTATATAATGTGCATTTATCTGGCATTTTTGCAAAACCTGCAAAAGCTGCTGTTTGGCTTCTTCAATCTGCGTTTCGTTTGGGTTTGGCAAAACCGTTTCAATTTCTATAAAACTGCCAAGCCCGGTCAGTTCTACGGTTTCAATATGAAAATTTTCATAATACCAGTTGCCGGTTTTCTTTTCTTTTGTACGTTTCAGCTTAAAGCCGATTGTGTACAGGATTTTTTCAAATGCGGCACCGTCGCTTACGCTGAATTCGGTTTCTTCGTTCTGTTCAATGCCGTTTTTTTTGAAGCGCTTTTTGTGCGTAACCCAGTAAGTACAGTTTGGGGCAGAATCATTTCCGTTTCCGTCGGCCGGTGAATCTTTCTGGGCGCGCAGGCGCAGCTCTTCATAGGGCGGGTTTTGCTGAATGAAGTAGCGGTCGCTTTTGAAGCTTGTGCCGGTAAAGCGGGCAAAAGTTTTCAGTGCGTTTTCTGTTTTTTCTGCATCGTAATTCCATGCTTTCAGTTCAATTTCCTGCATGAAGCAAGTTTACAGGTTTGCCGCGGTTTTGTCTTTTGAATTGTGCGCAAAGTTTAAAATTCAATTGAATTGAAAAAAAATAAAAGGCCGCCTTTTATAATTTATTCATTAATTTTCAGGCTGTTAAGGAAAACTTAACAATTAAGGTAGCTGCCGGTTGGGAAGCGGGGAAGTTAAAAATAGTAAAAAAAGCTTGAAAAATTCCAGTTACTGCCCCAAAATAAATATTAACTAACTTTTTACCAGCAAATGGTTTATGCCGTTATTTTTTTAGGCGGCAAAAGCCTGTTTTTTTGCTTATTTTTAATTTTTAGGGGTGTTTTATGGGTTTAATTAAAGCCGCCGCCGGTGCAATTGGCGGAATGTTTGCTGATCAGTGGCTTGAATCAATTCAGCCGGGAGAAATGGACGATAAAACAGTTTTTGTACGCGGCGTAAAAACACGCAACGATAAGCGGTCCAGCAACACAAAGGCAACAGACCAGACAATTTCTAACGGTTCTGTCATTCAAGTTTACGATAACCAGTGCATGATTTTGACCGATGGCGGTAAAATTGTAGACTTTACCACCGAACCGGGTGCTTTTAAGGTTGACAATTCTTCCAGTCCTTCACTTTTTGCAGGCCAGTTTGGCGATGTTCTTAAAGACACTTTTGAACGCTTCAAGTTTGGCGGAACACCTTCCGGAAGTCAGCGCGTTTATTACATAAACATGCAGGAAATAAAGGGCATTAAATTCGGTACAAAGTCGCCCATAAGTTATTTTGACAATTTTTACAATGCAGAATTATTCCTGCGCACTTTCGGTTCTTATTCAATTAAAATTACAGACCCGCTTCTGTTTTACAGCCAGGCTGTGCCAAAAAACGCAGACCGGGTAACAATTGACGACATTAACGAACAGTATCTTGCTGAATTTTTAAGCGCCCTGCAAAGCGCTATCAATCGTTTTTCCATGGAAGGAATCCGCGTTTCTCACGTGCCTTCAAAAAGCATGGAACTTAGCAAGTACATGGCCGAAGTTCTGGACGACGACTGGAAAAAACTCCGCGGTATGGAAGTTCTTTCGGTTGGTATTCAAAGCGTTTCTTACGATGAAGAATCGCAGAAACTTATCAATGTGCGCAACCAGGGTGCAATGCTTAGCGACCCTACCATTCGCGAAGGCTACGTACAGGGTTCTATTGCCCGTGGCATGGAAGCAGCAGGTTCTAACGCGGCTGGTGCAATGACCGGTTTTGCAGGAATTGGCATGGGAATGAACAGCGCCGGCGGTTTTATGAGTGCGGCGAGTCAGGCAAATGCGGCACAAATGCAGGCACAGGCACAGGCCAGCGCAATGCAGCAGGCACAAGCCCAGCCGGTTAACAATGCCAATGCATGGACATGCAGCTGCGGCGAAAAGAATACGGGCAAATTTTGCGGCAAATGCGGAAGCCCAAAACCGCAGGCAGAAACCTGGACATGCAGCTGCGGTGCAACTAACACCGGCAAGTTTTGCAGCGAATGCGGAAGCCCAAAACCGCAGGTAGGCCCGTGGACATGCAGCTGCGGTGCAACCAACACCGGCAAGTTCTGTAGCGAATGCGGCAAGCCGCGCCAGTAACAAACCTTAAATAATTTTCAATATGGCTTTTGCAGGCAAAACCGCAGAAGCCATAAGTTTAATTGGCAACTAATTGCAAGCTAAAATGAGAAAAAAATGATTTCACTGTATAAATGCCCCAATTGCGGCGGTTCTATGGTTTTTATGCCCGAAAAGGGCAACTTTAAGTGTGAATATTGTACAAGCACATTCAGCGAAGACGAATTGCGCGGAATGGAATTAAAGCATCAGGGTGAACAGAGCCAGAATTTTGCTGCAGATTCCCCCAATGAACAGAATGCTGAAGACGTGGCATTTTACGACTGCCCTCAGTGCGGTGCGCAAATTGCCTGCCCTTCAACCCAAATGGTAAACACCTGCTTTTACTGTCACAATTCGGTAATACGTGCCCAAGCGGCAGACAAAGACTTTAAGCCCGATTTGATTATTCCCTTTGAAATTTCTAAGGAAAAGGCGACCCAGACCTTTTTGAAATGGGCGCAGAAACATAAATTTGTTCCCGGCAACTTTTTCTGCAAGGAACAGATAGAAAACCTTACCGGCGTTTATTACCCTTACTGGATTACTTCCGTTAACGCAGACTGCGACGCAACCTTTAAGGCCGAAAAAGTAAACCGCCGGGTTAGCGGCAATGTTGAATATGTAACAACCCGCAGTTTTGCCGTAAACCGCAGCGGCAATTTGAATTTTCCAAACATGGCAAACAAGGCGCTTAAAAAAGCCGAAACCCGTTTTGTAGAAAGCGTTTTGCCATTCAACTGGGAAACCTTTAAGCCGTACAGCGGCGCGTACCTTTTGGGTTTTCAGGCCGAATGCCGCGATACAGAAAAAGCCGACTTGCAGGCAACCGTTGATGAAAACGTAAATTCCTATGCAAGCAGCATTTTGTTCAATTCTGTTTCGGGTTATACAAGCGTAAAAACCGAAAGCTGCAACGTTAAAAAGGTAAAGGAAGAATGGAAATATGCGCTTTTGCCAATATGGACGATTACGTACCGGGGCAACAAAGGCAAAATTTACAGTTTTGCGCTTAACGGCCAGAATGGTGCCAGCTGCGGCGAACTGCCGGTGAGCGGCAAAAAAATGTTCGCTTTGTTCAGCGTGGTTGCTGTTGTAACATTCGCCATAGTTTCGGCACTGGAGTATTTTTTATGTTAATTTCTTCTATTAATATGCAGAATTTTCAACGCCGAAAGGCAAAATTGAATAAGCTGGCAGCGGTATTTTGCCTGTGTTTTTTATGTGTTTTTTCGGTTTTTGCCCAAAGTGAAGCAAATGCGGCCGACCGGCATGTTTTTGACCTTGCCGGTTTGTTAAGCAGTGGTGAAACAGAAAACCTTGAGGCTGTTTTTGCCGAAACCAGCACAAACGGTTTTTACATTGGTTTTTTAACTGCCGACGATACCCAGGGCTTAACAAGCGAAGCTTTTGCTGACGATTTTTACGATTATTACATTTATGACACTTATCCTGACGGCGTAATTTGTTTGATTGATATGGACAACCGTAAAATTCAGCTTAGCACAAGCGGCACGATGATTGACTATTTGACTGACGTGCGGATTGAAAGCGTGCTGGACGATGTTTTTCCGCATGTAAAAAATGGTGATTACAGCGGGGCTGCCAAAGCTTTTAATGCTGCCGTAATGAAGTTTTATCAGCTTGGCATACCAGGCGGCCAGTACCGTTACGAAGACACCGGCCCGCGGGTGCTGACTTACACACCGTTAAAGGCGCTTATTGCTTTGCTGGCTGGCACAATTATGGGTTTAATTTGCTGCGGCACGGTAAAGGGCTCTTATGCATTCCGCAAAAAAACTTACAGCTATCCGTTCAGCAAAATTGCCGCGGTAGATTTATCCGTTGTAAACGACAATTTTATTGGCGAACACACTGTTAAGCATGTAATTTCATCTTCCAGCAGTGCAAGCGGAAGCAGCGGCAACCGCAGTACGGTGCATCATTCTTCCAGCGGTCACAGTCACGGCGGCGGTGGCAGAAGCTTTTAACTGCGTCTGCCCTCGCTTTTGCTGCTTGCGCTACCATTCCGAACTTGTTAGCCTTCGGCGGCTTCGCACGGAATCCGTGGCAGGTGCAGACAAAGCCAACTTTTTTTAAGAGGGAGAAGTTTTGTCCTGCAAAACTTCTCCGCGTGCTTACATCAGTGGTAGTAACAGACCAATCAGTCAGCACGCGCGCACGCGCGTTTGCTGTGCAAAACTCGCATTTTGCTTTTTATATTTTCTAAAATTAATATTCAGGCTGGTAAATAGAGAGTTTGGAGATAATTGATATATTTTAACTTTTTATAATACAATAAATTAGGATTGACGAAAAAGGGAATAAGGTATAGTTTATTTGTTATTGTAAAACGTTTTGCTTTTAACGGTTTTTCAATAAAAACCGAA
>JAZRVO010000031.1:0-127074 GCA_045599185.1 Treponemataceae bacterium
AAAGAGCTGTCTGGCGGTCAGCAGCAGAGGGTTTTACTTGCCCGAACTCTGTGCGCCGCCAAATCTGTTTTGATTTTAGATGAACCTGCAAAAGGTTTTGACTCTGAAATTACAGAAATTATGTATGGCTTGCTGGAAGAATTGAACAAAGCTGGAATTACCATAATAACAATCAGCCACGATTTAGATGCGGCTAAGAAATATGGCAACAGAATTCTTAAACTTGGTAAAACCTGGGAGATTGTAAAATGAGTGATTTAGCAATGTATTTTTCTTTTTCTTTTGTTCAGTATGCTTTTATTGCAGGCATTATGATTGCACTTTCTTCGTCCCTGCTGGGTGTAACTTTGGTGCTTAAACGCTTTTCTTACATCGGCGACGGACTTTCTCACACTGCATTTGGTGCAATTGCTCTGGCTTCGGTGTTCAAAATTGCAAACGATACCTGGTTTGTACTGCCAGTAACTGTAATTTGTGCCATTGTAATTTTGTGTGCAAAAGAAAACTCTAAAGTAAAAGGGGACGCCAGCGTTGCAATGATTTCAGTTGGTGCATTGGCATTCGGCTACCTTATAATGAACATCTTTTCTCCACCAGCCAACCTTTCTGGTGATGTTTGCAGCACACTTTTTGGTTCAACATTAATCCTTACTCTTTCAAAAACTGATGTAATTTTTTCTGTAGTTTTTTCACTTCTGGTAATTTTGTTTTACATCATTTTTTACAACCGCATTTTTGCCATCACTTTTGACGAAGAATTCGCCTTTGCCAGTGGAACTCCAACTAAACTTTTGAATGTGGTAATGGCAACAGTAATTGCAGTAATCATTGTTTTGGCCATGAATCTGGTAGGTTCTCTTTTGATTTCGGCTTTAATCATTTTTCCGGCAATTTCTTCAATGTTGATTTTCAAAAGCTTCAAAAAGGTCACAATCTTTTCGTGTATTTTCTCTGTAGTTGGTGCAGCTTCCGGCCTTTTAATTTCTATTATTGCAGGAACTCCAGTTGGTTCCACAATTGTAATGATAGATATTTTGTGCTTTGCTATTTGCAAATTAATTTCATGTTTTATAAAATAGGGTGATTATGAAAAAGATAATTCTGTTAGTTGCTGCCGCGTTTTTATTGGTTCTGGTAATTTCGTGCAAAAAAGCGAAAGAAAATGTTGAAAATCAGGCTGTTTTGCAAAATTCGGCCAGTAAAAAAGTTGATTTGGATTTGACAAAAGCAAATTACAACATTGTTTCTTCAATTGCCGTTGACATAATGTTTGACCCTGAAAAATATGCCGGCAAAAAAATGAAAATTTCGGGTCTTTATTATTCTTCTGTTTACGAAGACCAGCGGTTTTATTCTGTTTTGATTTGGGACGCGACAGGCTGCTGCCCGACGGGTTTCGACTTTATTCCGCCTGCCACAATGACGTACCCGGATGATTTTCCGGCAAACGACGAAAAAATTACGGTAACCGGCTTGCTGGATTTTATAAAAAAAGACGGTCAGGATTGCCTTGTTTTTAAGGCCGAAGAAATTTTATGAATCAGCATTCAGAAAAAACATTCAAAACAATGCAATTTTTTACGGCAGGCACAGAGTTTTTCAAAAAAGTGAAAATCATACTATAATCTTAAAGCCGAATATTGAAACACGGAAATTTTTATAGTAAAAGCGGAGAGAAATTTGATACCTGCCGAAAAAGTCAGATTAAAATGCATGGTGCGATATTTGGTAATTGCATTTTTGTTACCATATATTTGTGTTTTGCTTCAAAATATTATCAAAAAATAAAATTGCAGATTTTTTACTGTTTGGAATTCAAGCAGCATCACCAAGTATAGCCGCAATTATTGAAATTAAGCTTTTTGAAAAAAGAAGCCTTACTGACTATTTCAGTTTCAAGCTAAATGTAACGGCCATAATAATTCCTTTACTGGTGGCCGCTGTTCCTATGCTGGTTTCAAAAATTGCTTATTGCCGCATGGTGGAAACCAGTGTTTTTATGGCTGACCTTTCTGCAAAACGATGGGTAATTGTTTTGTGGGCACTAATTGCAGAAGAAATTGGATGGCGCGGTTTTCTGAAACCTTCATTAAAGGCAATTATAAAACGCCCGGTTTGGGCAACACTTATAACAGGCCTTGTCTGGAGCTGCTGGCACTATCATTATTTTATTCAAAATGGCATGGAAATACCTTTTTTATTATTTGCGGCTGGTGCTGTTGTTGAAAGTTTCATCTATTCATTTTTCATGAAATTTACAAATCAAAATCTGCTTTCGCCAATGGTTTATCACTTTTTGTGGAATATGTGCCTGCATCTGTTTTTGGTTAATTCCGGCTGCAACAATGAAAGTTTAATTCCGTATATTGGAGTGATTGTGATAGAAGCTTTTACAGTGCTGATTATGTTTGCTGTTCACAAAAAAAGCTGAAAGTTTACCGGAAAAGAAACCGTATTTTTATTATGAAATTCTAAAGAATAAAGTTATAATAAAAATATGAAGCCCGTATATGAAAAAGATAAATATGTATTTGCCCGTTTCCTAAGTTTGCTGATTACTTTGCTGGGATACACAATGGTTATTGTTAATCGCAAAAACAATAATCCGGTAATGATGGGTGTAAGTTTGTTTTATGGCTCTTTAATGCTTGCAACTTTTATAATAATTACAATAAAAAAGATTTGTTTTTGTTTTATATAAACGCCATCATTCTTATTTTTCTTGTTGAAATTGCATATCTTATAAAAGGTGGAACAGAAGGCGTTGATATTATCTGGGTCACTTTGTTTTCTTTTATTTCATTGTATTTGATGAATTTCAGGCATTTTGCAGTTTTAAATGGAATTACCACTTTTATTCTGGTAATTGCAATGTGGACGCCATTAAGCAATTTCTGCTATCCGTTTTCTGATGCATTCAAAATCCGTTTTCTTTTAATCATTATTCTTGAATACCTTACGGGAATGTTTCTTGGTTACAGCATGGAAAAAACCAGGGAAGCCAGAAATAAATATTATAAAGAACTTACCGATTTGCAGGAAAACCTTAAGCAGCAGGTTCAGGAAAGAACCAAAGAACTGGAAGATGAAAGGAACAGCAGGGAATTGCTGATGCTGGAGCTGGTTTCGGCACTTTCTGCCACAATTGACGCAAAAGACAAATATACAAGCGGTTATTCACAGCGGGTTGCAAATTATTCAAAGGAAATTGCCAGAAGACTGGGGCTTTCTGAAAAAGAGCAGTCGAATATTTACCTTTTCGGCTTGCTTCACGATATTGGAAAAATTTCCATTCCGGATGAAATTATAAACAAAAAATCGCGGCTTAATGATGACGAATATGAAATCATTAAAAAACATCCTATTAAGGGAAGTGAAATTCTTTCTACCATAAAATCAATGCCATATATTCACGAAGGTTCAAGATGGCACAATGAACGATGGGACGGGAAAGGCTATCCTGATAATCTTTTCGAGGATAAAATTCCCTTGTCGGCTCAAATTATCAGCGTAGCAGATTCCTATGATGCTATGACTTCAAATAGAAGTTACCGCGACGTATTGCCTCAGGCAGCAGTGCGAAGCGAAATTGAAAAAGGCAGCGGTACCCAGTTCAGTCCGAAGGTTGCAAAAATAATGCTGGATATTATCAGCGAGGACAGGGATTATAAATTGCACGAATAATCAGGGTTCAATTAAACTATAAAAAACAGAAAGAAACCTGTATTCCGTTTGCTTGCCAGTCTAAATATCGAGCTTTTAGCGCAAGAATTGTGTAAAACATCAAGGTTGTAAATCCATGCTACAAATGAAGAAAGTAATTCCTGCTTTTAGGGAATGTGATTTTCAAATAAGCCTTTATGATGGGTCTGTGTTCATTGATTTTTCTGTTAACGGCAGCAATTTGATTTTTATTCGTGCCATATCTTTTGACGGTTATGGTTTTACCGTTTTGGGCAATTATGCCGTTCCTATGGATAAAAAGGATTCTGAACAATTTTTGTTCTGGTTGAAAAATGGAAATATTGATGATTGCGCTTGTGAAGAATTATTATTAAAGCTAATTTACTTAAACAGGCATTTAATTTGGAACGATGCGTTGAAAGAATTCAATTTATTGTAAGTTTTATTGTAAGCTGGCGTTAATAATGAATAAACTTAGAGCGGAAAAATATAAATTGAATGTATGGAGTTTAAAATGAAAAAAAAGTTCTTAATTATTTTAATTACGTGTGCATTGCTGGCAAAAGCAAATTCAGCAGAAAAGAAAATTAGTGATTTTAATAATGAATATGGCGGAATTACTGAAACTTTTATTATTTCGCCTGAGGAAAAAGATTATGAACAGTTTTCGGAAGTATCTTTTTTTTACGACAAAAACAAACAGAAAATTAAAGTTGTATATAATCTTTCATCAATTGTGGAAGAGCAGACCGGATATTCGCAGCAGGCAGAAATATATAGCAATGGCCGGCTGTCAGAATACCGGATGATTTTTTCCAACGCAGGAATGAAAAAATATGGAGTTAAGGAAATAATCGAAAAAATTAATGATGAAAATATAACATCAGAAATATGGTATTCCAATGGCAATGGAATCGCTAAAACCTCTGCTGATTCATTTACGCTAAAATACCCTTTGTATTCTTTGCCATATCTTGAAGAAGAATATGAACTTGAGGAAAACAAAACTGCATTGTTTACTGTTAGTGCAAAATATCATTTAGCTAGAAGTTTTGTTCATTTTACTGGTGAATATGAAAACCTGAATGAGAACGATAAAAAAACAATAAAATTCTTTGGCGAATTTCTTTCAAGTGAATCTCTGATTGATTTGTATGTTACTAAATCTACAGTTCTTTATGAAGGAAAGGAATATACCGTCTATATTCAGAAAAATTTATTGCCATATTTAAGAAAGAATATGGATTTTTTAATGGCTTATGGTGTTATGGGGCTAAAAGAAAATCTTGTTTTGTTTATGACCGAATTTAGCGAAATAAATTACGAAAATATGAGATAATCACCACTATGGTAAATACTTCTTTAATCTACATTGAAAAAAACGACTCTTACCTTATGCTGCATCGCGTAAAAAAGCAGAAGGATTATAACAAGGATAAATGGATTGGCATTGGCGGAAAATTTGAAAATGCAGAAAGTCCTGAAGAATGTGTAATTCGTGAGGTTAGGGAAGAAACCGGGCTGGAGCTGGCTGGGGCGTGGGAAAAGGGGCGGCTGGAATACCGGGGAATTGTAACTTTTATCTGCAATGATGATTCTGCCCCCGACGGGCTTTATACCGAGTTTATGCACCTGTTTTGGACAGATACTTTTGATGGCCAACTTATAAAATCTGAAGATTGTGAAGAAGGTGTTCTTGAATGGGTGCTAAAATCGAAAATGAACGACTTGCCTCATTGGAAGGGTGATGAAATTTTTCTGGATTTGATAGAAAAGCGTGCACCTTTCTTTTCCTTGAAGTTGATTTATAAGGATGGTGTTTTATTGCAGGCCATCCTTAATGGAAAGAATCTTAGTTCAGACTGAAGCTTTCTGGCAGTAATTCTCCAAGAGTAAACACTTTGTAATCACTAGGGCTTTTTGCAAGAATTATTTTGAAGTCTTTGTTGCAGAATTCTGCCATTACCTGGCGGCAAACTCCGCATGGCGGACAGAAATCTTCAATTGTAGGGTTTCCTTCAGAATCTTCCGGACCGCCAACTACCGCTATGGCAGCAAAATCTTTATCACCTTCGCTTACGGCTTTAAAAATGGCAGTTCGTTCTGCACAGTTGCTTGGTCCGTATGCGGCGTTTTCAATGTTGCAGCCTGTGTAAACCTTGCCGTTGGTTGTAAGCAGCGCCGCACCCACGTGGAAGTGGGAATAAGGCACATAAGACATTTTTGTCATTTCAATGGCAATTCTAATTAATTCTTCGTTATTCATGCCCTAATTATACCACAGTTAAATTTTTCCATGCTATAATTCAAATAGAATTATGGAATATTTTGAATTAAACAATGGTCTTAAAATACCGGCAGTTGGCTTTGGCTGTTATGATGCAGCTAAAGGGGACTCTCAGAAAATGCTGATTAATGCAGTTGAAAGCGGCTACCGTTTTTTTGATACTGCTTCGCTTTACGGAACTGAGCGGTTTTTAGGCAAGGCTCTTTCTGGTTCTGGTCTTCCCCGCAGTGATTTTTTTATTCAGAGTAAAATGTGGCTTGATGAAATGGGCTACAATCAGACTTTTCAGGCTTTTGACAGAACTCTGAATCGTATTGGAACTGATTATCTGGATGTTTATCTTATCCACTGGCCACGTCAAAATGGAACTTCTGCTGAAGAATGGAAAGAAACTTTAAGTGAAACTTACAAGGCACTGGAAGAATTGTATGCAAAAGGAAATATTAAGGCAATTGGTCTTTCAAACTTTTTGCCACATCATCTGGATCATATTTTGAGTATTTGTAAGGTTATGCCTGTTGTGAATCAGTTGGAAATGCACGTTGGTTATATGCAAAATTATGCCGCCAGCTATGCTAAAGCAAAAGGTCTTGTAATTGAAGCCTGGAGTCCTTTGGCTCGTGGTGGTCTTGCTGACAATCAGCTGCTATCTGAATTAAGCAAAAAATATGGCGTTAGCGCAGGAAGAGTGGCTTTGCGGTTTGTGTACCAGAGTGGTGCAATTCCTTTGCCAAAAGCCCAGTCTATGGAACATCAGAAGGAAAATATGGATATTTTTGATTTTGTACTTTCTTCTGAAGATTTCCACAGACTTGCAACCTTGCCTCAATCTGGCTGGAGCGGCGAACATCCCGATTTAAGTATTCCCACTGTTAAATCGGATTTGTTGCAGTAGTTTGGGCTGATGTTCCATATTGGGCAGGTTACGGCAGCTTTTTTGCGCTAGGTGCGTGCGCGGCATGGGCTGAAAAATTCAGCTGCAATGAACGTTTTCTGTTTTCATGCCGCACTTGGCTGTTTAATATTTGGTTCAGCTTTTTTTCTATTTCAGAATCCCTTAAAAAACTGGCCGGGTAAAGCGAAGCTTTTATATAAAAATTCTTGTTTCTTTTTTGTACTGGGCAAAGCCCGGTTTTCTTGCCTGATGCTTTTCTGCAAGCGGAATACTGATAAACAGGAAAAGGCATGTATTCAAAACCGCGCCGGAAAGAATGAAGTACGATTTTTCTTGCAAAACGGGCACTGACAGCAGCCATGCAATGGCAATTCCCCACCACATCAATATTTCGCCCAAATAATTCGGGTGTCGTCCGTGCTTCCATAAGCCGGTTCTTATAAAGCCGGTGTTTTTGTTTTTTTTAAACCGGTGCATCTGCAAATCCGCAATTCCCTGAATACTTGCCGCCGCAAGGCTAATCAGAATTCCTGTTAGGGCTAAAGGCTTAAAAGCAAACTGGTTGTGAATAATTTCAATTGCAGGAATCATGCAAAAATAAACGACAAAAGTAGGCACTAAATGAATGCCGAAAAAATTTACCAGCGGATACAGCCATTTGGTTTTTTCTTTAAGCATGGTGTATCGCCAGTCCTGAAAACCCAAACCGTGAAAAGTATAAGCCCAGTTTGCCGTTAATCTTATTCCCCAGAACCATATTGCCAGCAAAACAGTAAAACCCATAAGGTTTATTCTGTGCGTGCAGGCTGAAGCCGTAACAAAAACCAGCGGCTGAACGCTCCAGTAAGGGTCGTAAACAGAAGCGTTTTGAAAAATTAAGCTGAATATGAAAATTATGACTGTTGCAGCCACATCAAGCAGCAAAAACAGGCTGCATAATTCCATTGAAGTTTTTGCGCCCCATAAAAGGCACAATGCAAAAGCTGCTGCATAAACGAAAAGCAAAATTAAAAAGCTGCAAACTCTGTTAATGTTTTTCATATTTTAAATATACACATAAAAACCGCAAAAATCATTAAATAATTCTAAGCCAGCAAATGCTTAAGCAGCCCCAATGCACAATTTTTTGAACAAATATTGAAAAATCTGCATTTTTTCAGGTTTTTAGGGTTGGTCGCTATTTACGTCTGCCAGCACGCAAACAGCAATTTGCAAAAAAAATTCAGCCTGCCCAATTTTGAAGAAAAAAAATGGACAGGCTGAAACGTGTTGTTTTTTCAATTTTGCAGTATTTTTAGCCTGCGCCTTAAAAAAATTTGCAATACTATTTTAAATTGCGTGCATACAGTGCTGAAAGTTCTTTCAGCCATTCAGCTTTTTCTGCGCTAAAGTGACTTTCTCTCATGCGCCACTGCCAGTTATGACCGCCGGTGGTGGCCGGTGTATTCATTCTGCCTTCGCTGCCAACTGCAAAAATGTCCTGCATTGGAACCACGGCAAAGGCGGCAATGGAACTGAATGCAAGCTGAATCATTCGCGGACAAATTTGCGAATCGTCGCTTATTCCGCCCAGATATTTTTTTATGTATTCAATTTCCTGATTTGACGTAGCATTCAGCCAGCCCTGCATGGTTTCGTTGTCGTGGGTGCCGGTGTATACAACGCTGTTTTCGCTGTACATGTGCGGCAAAAACGGGTTTACGCAGCCACCGGCATTCAGTTCGTTTGTGTCAAAGGCAAACTGAAGCACGCGCATTCCCGGCAATTCAAAATCGTCGCGCAGGGCTTTTACTTCATCCGTAATCAGCCCCAAATCTTCGGCAATAATCGGAATGTCGCCAAGCTGCTTTTTGATTGCGTTGAACAAATCGTGATCCGGCCCTTTTATCCATTCACCGGTTACCGCTGTTTCTGCGCCTGCCGGAACAGACCAGTAAGCTTCAAAACCCCTGAAATGGTCAATGCGCACGTAATCTACAACGCCAAGCATTGCCTTAATGCGCTTAATCCACCATGCGTACTTGGTTTTCTTCATTGTTTCCCAGTCATAAAGCGGGTTGCCCCACAGCTGGCCGGTTGCACAGAAATAATCCGGCGGAACACCGGCAACGGCAGTGGCTTTTCCGCTTTCGTCCACCTGAAACAAGTCCTGATTTGCCCAAACGTCAGCAGAATCCGGAGCAACAAAAATCGGAATGTCGCCAATAATTGAAATGCCCTTGCTGTTGGCGTAGTTTTTCAAATTGTTCCACTGTTCAAAAAAGAAAAACTGAATGACTTTGTAAATTTCAATTTCGTTTGCGTGGTCTTTTGCCCATTTGTTTACGGCACGGGTGCTGTGGGCTGCCAGATTTTCCGGCCAGTAGTTGCTCCACATTGCGCCAAAGCGTTCTTCTTCCTTTGCTTTTGCGTCGTAGAATTCTTTAATGCTCATAAAAATGGCATATTCATCAAGCCAGTAAGCCTGTTTTTCCGCAAATTCTGAATATTTTTGGGCAAAACTGTTGCTGCCGTCTGCAAGTTTGTCCATAAAGTGCCGGGCAGCAGTTTTTAGTACCGGTATTTTCCAGTAAACAACGCCGCTGTAATCAATGTATCCTTCGTTTTTCATCCATTCGGGTGGCGTAATTTCTTCGCCTGTCAAAAATCCCTGGCTTGCAATAATTTCAAGGTCAATTATCAAAGGGTTTCCGGCAAATGTTGAAAAAGAAGCATAAGGCGAATCGCCGTAGCCGGTTGGCCCGATTGGCAGTATCTGCCAGAGTGTCTGGCGTGCAGATGCGAGCCAGTCCACAAAACGGTAGGCCTGCTGGCCGATTGTACCAATTCCGGGTGTGCATGGCAGCGAAGTAGGGTGAAGCAAAATGCCGCTGGAACGTGTTAAACGCATAAAAACCTCCAAACAGCATTTATGCACATAAGTTTTTAGCGTGCAGAAATGCTGAAGAACCTGTTATTCTATACAAAAATTTATTCATTTTAAACCGTGTAAACCGGTTTTTTTTACGATACCACGTCTTTTACATTGCTGACAAGCGAAAACAGTGCAAAAAATAAAAAAACGTGACTTTTGCGCAAAACAAAAGCCACGTTTTTATTAAGTGAACGGTTGTTCATTTTATGAAATGGGAATTAGTTTACTGTTTTTACATGGCTTTTCCATTTTCTTTTTTTTGCAAAGCAGAAAAATTGCCATACCGCAGATGCTGAAAGCCGAAATAATGTTGGCAGCAGTAAAAAGCGGAACGGGGTCATACTGAACGAATACTTTATGTTCTGCTCCGTCACCAGCAAGCGGCAGCTGAATTTTACCAAGGCTGCTTTTTGTAACTGGCAAAGTTTTTTTTTCTTCGTCAAAGGCTTTGTAACCGCTGTACCACTGCAAAGGCACTTCCACCGTTAACCCGTCACCGCTGGCAGTATAATCAAATGCCAGTTTTGTTCCACGCTTGCTAAAATTATTTATTTTTACGTTTTCTTCCAAAGACGGCATCGGGTACGGAGAAAAAATTGTTGAAATTGTACCTTCTTTTTGAGCAATATCATAAGCACATGCAAATTCAAAGTTATCATATTCAAAAACGTAAAACATAGGTGGCGTTAATTTTTGGTAATGTGCTTTAGTTGCAATAGCTAAGTTGTTTTTATATGGAAATTGTTCGCCTTTTACTGCAAAAGAAATTAACGGCAAGAAACTGAAAACACAAATAATTACAAAAAGGCTTTTCCTGTAGTTTTTAATTATTTGTGAATTATCAAAACTGTAAATAAAAGCAAATGTCAAAAAAGCACATGCAGGTACAAAAAGCCGGAATGGAAACTGGATTGACATAAAGAATTTATTCAATAATGGAAATTTTTGAGATAAAAATCTGTTTGGGAAGTATTGGGTAATTGAAAAAGCAATAAAAATACCTAAAATGAATAAAAATGCAAAAAACGAATTCTCTGTTTTTTTATCTTCTTTTTTTTCAGCAACCAGATATACTGCACAAATTCCAATAACGAAAAAGTAATGCAACCCAATTGAAGAATATCTAAAATCAAAATCTGAATTTGTCAAAAAAGTTAGTAAGAAATTTGAAGGGTTTATAGACATTTCAAAATAGTTTGTTATGTTCAATATTAGCAAAAAGCAGTTTATATCAGCTTTTGTATAGTAATACAAAAATGGAATGATGAAAAATATATTCAGTAAAAATGTTAAGCATGTTACCTGAATAATTTGCAAATAAGCTTTTGTCTGCCATATTTTTTTTATGAACAAAACAGCCACTAATAAGCAAAATATAAACGAAAGTATTGCTGATAGAATATGACTCTGAATCATTCCGCACATTCCTACTGCCAAATAGTACCATTTTGTTTTATCACCAAAAATTATGCTGTAAAGACCTGCAATAACAAAAGGCCAAAAAACAGTGGCTATCACTTCGCCCAAAGCAGAACGAACAAAAATGTTGTTAAGCCTAAACGGCATGAAAACATATAGAATCATTGCCAGAAAAATATTCAAACGTGATTTTGTTATTGATTTTGAAGCTTTGTATACACTTAATGCAGTTGTAAAATTTATTAAAAAACAAACAGTTTGTAAGAAAAAAGGAGAGATACTCTGCATAATCTGAACAAGGCAGGAATATATAGAAAGAAATATGGGTAAAGTGCATTTAAATATCCATAATTTTCTGCACCCTGCGGTAATATGAATGCTCCATTTTGACCGTCCAAAATACTGTCTTTTATACCTTCTATTCTTGTTAGATGGTAACCAATGTCGACTTTGTCATAAATATTGGTAGTTCCAAAAAAGGGAAAAGTACACAAAATGGCAATGCCAAAAATCAGGCACAAATCAATAGTCTGCTGCTGGTTAAGTTTGTTTTTGGCAAAGTACAGCTGTGCAAAAATTACTGCAAGCAAAAACAGCGCAATTATGAAATATGTATCGCTGTAAAAAAATGTTTTTGGCGTTATCGTCAGTTTCTGAATTTTGCTGCCTGCATCAGAAGAAATAGTGATGTTACTGCCGTCAGAAACAATGCGGAACTGTACGTCCTGACTGTCATAGGGAAGGGTAAAATCGGTAGAAAAACTGCCAGCGTTTGGTGCAATTTGCCATTCTTCTAGTTTTTCGCTTTGCCGCCACAATTCAATTTTTGGTGTGCTTGCAGAATTTTCTTCAAATTCAATGTTAAGGCCGTATGAACCCTTGTTAAATAAGAATTTAGGCGTATAAAAAAATCCCGTACTGTCAGTTCCGTTATATCGTAATTCATTGCTGCCATTATAAATCAGCGGTTTCCTTCCTTCGTCAGAAAGAAACAGGCAGCCTAAAAATACCATAAAAAGTGCCAAAAAATTCAGGTTTCCGGCAGCAAGGAAATTACTTTTACTTTTCATACGATGACCTTTAACGAATTTTCTGTTTATAAACACAAAAACCCTCCGCTAAAAGGAGGGTTTTATAAAAAATCAGGAAAAAACCTTATTTTTCTGCAATAAGCAATGTTTTTGCATCAAGCTTAAGATTTGCATCAGTAACGTTTTCTTCACGTACTTTAAGAATTCTCAACTGTGTGCAGTCTGGTTTTGTTTCAAAAAGAATTACACTGTCAAACAATTTTGCGCGGTCAGCATCAAAAATGTCTTTAAGTTCTGTTCCGTCTGAGTTACAGCTGTACCAAACAACAATACCAGCTTCTTTTGCAAAAGATTTTACTTCTTCAAAGTCTGCATTTGAACGTTTAGAAAAATCAAGACCGTCAATAACAAGATAGTCAGCCTTAATTCCGCCCTGTGCAAGAGCTTTCAAAGTAGCAACAATCTGAGATGTAGAAACAGTGTCCTGATTGAAGTTCAAAACAACGCGGTTGCGTACCAGTTCATCTTTTACATCTTCAGCCTGTTCAAGACGTTTTTTCTTAGAAATTTCAGAAAAAATGTCTTCGTACCAAGTCATAATATATGAAGCGTGCTGGTCGAAAGAAACGTGTACAACCTGTTTACCCTGAAGAAGGCCGTCAAGACCAAGCTGTACAAGAACAGATGTTTTACCAACGCCTTTTTTAGAAGCCAAAACACCAATTTCACCAGCCTTAAGACCGCCATTCAAAGCTTTTTCAAAAAAACGCACTGGGCTGCGGTCAATAAGTTCCTGTTTTACCATCGATAACTCCTGTTAAATTCAGCAAAATGCTGAGCATGGAAACTGTTTGCTGTGCCTAAAAAGCACAGCAAAATCGGCTTATTTTCCCTGCTGTTCCTTGCGTTTTTTCTCCTGATATTCAGCAATCAGTTTTTCAGAAATTGCGTTTGGAACTTTTCCGTATTTTTCAAATTCCATAGAGAATTCAGCTTTTCCCTGTGTGAGTGAGCGGAGAACTGTAGAGAATCCGAACATTTCACTAAGTGGAACTTCTGCTTCAACACGTGAGAAATTGCCATCTTCGTTAGATGAAACAATTATACCACGTCTTTGGTTGATTGCACCAAAAATATTTCCCTGGAATTCAGTAGGACCTTCAATAGATACCTTCATGATAGGTTCCATGATACATGGTTTTGCTTTTGCGTAAGCTTCGCGGAAAGCACCCTGTGCAGCAACCTGGAACGCAATGTCCGAAGAGTCAACCGGGTGGAACTGACCATCGTTAATGGTACATTTAACACCAACAATCGGGAATCCAATCAAAGAACCTTTTGCCAAAGAAGCACGGAAACCTTTATCACAAGAAGGGATGTATTCGTTAGGAATTGCACCACCCTTGATGCTGTCTACAAATTCGTAATCTTTGTCGCTGATTGGTTCCATGAAACCTGCTACGCGACCGTACTGACCTGAACCACCAGTCTGTTTTTTGTGGGTGTAGTTAAAGTCTGCCTGCTGTGTAATTGTTTCACGGTAAGCAACCTGTGGCATACCTGTTTCAACGTCACAGTTGTATTCGCGGCGCATACGTTCAACGTAAACGTCAAGGTGAAGTTCACCCATACCTTTGATGATTGTCTGGTTTGATTCAGGGTCAACATAGGTCTGGAATGTCGGGTCTTCTTTTGTAAAGCGGTTAAGTGCTTTGGCCATCTGGTCAGCAGCTTTTTTGTCTTTTGGTGTAATAGACAAAGAAATAACCGGGTTAGGAACGAACATAGAAGTCATTGCATAGTTCAAACCGCCGCTACAGAATGTATCACCTGATGCACAGTCAACACCGAACAAAGCAACGATATCGCCAGGTACACCTTCGTTAATATCTTCCATTGATGCAGAGTTCATGCGAACCAAGCGACCAACCTTGAACTTTTTGCGTGAACGGGTATTGTAAAGTTCTTCACCTTTTTTGATACAGCCCTGATATACGCGAACGTATGTCAACTGACCGTACTGACCGTCTTCAAGTTTGAAACCAAGTGAAACACAAGGGTCATTTTCGTTCGAAGTAAGTTCAACTTTTTCTTCGTTTTTATCAAGGTCAAGAGCATAGTTCTTAACTTCTGAAGGGTTAGGAAGGTATTTAACAACACCATCAAGCAAAGGCTGAATACCTTTGTTTTTGTAAGCTGATCCCAGGAAAACAGGTACGAACTGTTCTGCAAGTGTACCTTTGCGGATTGCAGCGTTAATCATGTCTTCTGTAACTTCACCTTCACCCAGCAAAGCTTCCATCAGTTCATCGCTGAAGTTAGAAGCAGCATCAAGAAGTTCTTCGCGGTATTTTTCAGCATCAGCCTGCAAGTGAGCAGGAATTTCTGCGTAGCGAAGGTCTGTTCCGCTTTCGCCTTCAAAGTAAATTGCCTTCATTGTAACAAGGTCAACTACACCTTCAAGCTTATCTTCAAGACCAATCGGGATTTCCATCATGTAAGCATTCAGGCCAAGTTTTTCGCGAAGCTGCATGCGTACTTTGAACGGGTTTGCACCGGTACGGTCACATTTGTTAACAAATGCAATGCGCGGAACGTGATAGCGTTTAAGCTGGCGGTCAACGGTAATAGACTGTGACTGAACACCACCAACTGAACACAAAACAAGAATTGCACCATCAAGAACGCGAAGTGAGCGTTCTACTTCTACAGTAAAGTCAACGTGACCTGGAGTGTCGATAACGTTAAAAATGTGATCTTTCCACTGTACCTGTGTTGATGCTGACTGGATTGTAATACCGCGTTCGCGTTCCAGTTCCATGTTATCCATTACAGCACCGACACCATCCTTACCGCGAACTTCGTGAATAGCGTGAATCTTATCGCAATAAAAAAGGATACGTTCTGACAGGGTTGTTTTTCCCGAGTCAATGTGGGCGCTGATACCGATATTCCTCATTTTGGAAATATCCATACTGACATACCTCTCAATTATGTTTTGTGCAGAAAACGCTGGCATCTGCACTAGTTTACAGAATGTGTTCTGAAAGCATAACAAAAAGCCCCAATCGTTTCAAGCCGTTTGGTGCATGATTTGCGTTTTTTTACGGTTTAATGCGGAATGTAACACCACAATTGAAAATTGTAGACGAACTGGACGCATTTTCCAGATTCTGGCTGTGAGAAAAGCCCAGTGAAACTGCAAGATTACATGAATTCTGGTTAATGTAAAACTTGGCGTTTGCGCCGGTTTTTGCAGAATATAAATAAAAACTTCCATTATATTGCCTGAAATTTACGCCATGCGAAAAATTTAAGCTTAAATTGCTGCCGATTTTCAAATAAGTTTTTGCCGTTAATGAAAACTGGTCGTCGCTTTCGGTTTTGTCGTTATTTAAAGGAAAAAATTTGTAATCTGCGGCAATTGAAAACTGCTGTTCTTTTTCAAAAAGGTTACGCGTAACGCTAAAATCAATGTTCTGGTCAAACTGGGTCTTTTCACTTAAGGCAGCGGTTTCTGCAAGCATTGGTTTTCCGGCCTGCTGAAAGGTTGCCGGATTTTGAATTTTTAATGAAGGCTTGATTTTAAAATAATCGTTCTGATAAAGCAGTGCAAAATTATAAATGGCAGTCCAGTTTTCTTCTGCATTTCTTTCGGCTTTATAATTCTGCCCAAGGCTTAAGGTTGCACCGCCGCTTATTCTGCCCAGCCCGTTTGGAAGTTTTACCGGCTTAATCTGCGGATGAAAATATACAACAGCCGTTTTGCGCAAAAAATCGGCATTTGCCGTTACAAAATCCTTCTGGCATAAAAAAACGCCGCACTCGGTCTGCATTTTTTTTCCGTTCAATTGAATGCGGTTGCCTGTAAAAAACCGGGGCGCGGTATACGGGCTAGTGCTTGTACCGCCGCTTAAAAATATCCGCAGTTTTTCACCGGTGTAAAAAAACTGGCCTACGGCAAAATTTATTTTTTGCGGTGCAAAAAACGGCGTACTAAGCCACCACCGGGTTGTAGTTTTGCTGCGCATTACAAATTCACCGGCCTGCATGCTGAAAAACATGCGGGTTTTTGGCGGCGCGTAATCAATGCCTGCAAAATAGTGGGTATCAAAACCGGATAACTGAAAAATATTGCCGCCGTTTGGGCAACCTCCGTGAACCGTATCTTTTATGTTGTTTCCGATTCCGGTAAAAATGCTTTTTTGCCACGGCAAAAAAATATTTTTGTCTAAATCCTGTTCGTTTTCTTCTATTATATTGCTGGGCAAAAATTTGCAGCCGCAATAAAACGTAAAACCGCTGTATTTTGCAAGCATTGCCGCGCTGAAAGGCGTGTTCTGGCTGGTGCTTGCGCCGCTTAGCGCCATAGCAAAACCTTTTTGCCCGATGGAAAAACCGCTGATTGCCGCCGGCACGGACAGAACCGGATTTTGCGCACATTTACCTGCGCCGTAAAAGCTTAAATTGCCAAAGCCAATTTGCAAATTCGGCACGGGTTTTAAAATAAACGAAGCCGTTTTAATTTTGCTTGTTTTCTGCAATTGTGCCGCCGCACTAAAATCCGCAAAAGGCGAAAAAACCGAGGCAGCACTTGTAACTGTTAGTGTCTTGCTTGTTGCTTTTGCCTGGCTTGAAAAAGTAACAGTTGTCTGCCCGCTTGCAGAAACTGAAAAAATAAAAAAACTGAAAAAAATTAAAAAAAATTTTTTGTTCAAAACTTTAATTGTGCCCATGCACAATACATTGGCTGAAAAATGAAAAAAGTGCCAAAAAGTTCAAAATTTGAAGAAATTTTAACAAGATTTTAACTTTTGCCTTTCAATTTTGTTTTTCTGCAATTCCTGCGTCCGGCATTTTTCTGCTAAAAAAAATTACAGGCCGTTTAAAACAACAGAAATCGGGCCGGATCCAGAATTTCAAAGGCAAAACATTTCTTGTCCGAATCTTTAAGGCTTGCACCTATGTGGTACAAAACGGAATTGTCTATTATCAAAAACCTGTAGTGCATTTTTGAAGTAAAATGCAAGGTTAAAGGCGTATACTGGGAATTGAATTTCTGAACGTCAAGATTTGTGATTCCGGTTTTTAAATCCGTATAAATTTTAACGCTTACGTCATTTTTCTTTTTTGAAAATCGTTCCAGCACCGTCAAATCAATGTAATAATCAATCAGAATTATATTTTTTTGTGCTGCCTGTATGAAACTTTCAAATTTCGCATAAGCGTCAAAAATCTGCCCCTGAAAGAAAATGCCCTGTTTTTCTTCAATTTTGTATTTGTCCATCAGTGTAAAAAGTTCATCAATCTTTTTGTCAGATTCTTTCTTGTGAATGTCTGTTTCAATCAGATGCTTTTTCAGGGAATCCAGTTCGACAAAAATTCTTTCGTTTGATAAAAGGAAATGCTTCATTGAAACAATTGCATTCATAATCATTATGCTGGTTTTTACGGCGGTTTCGCTTTTTAAAACCGCACTAAGCATTGCTACGCCTTGTTCCGTAAAAGCGTATGGATTGGAAGAAGAATGTTTTAGTGCTGCAAACCTGTCACAAATTGCGACCAGTTCTTCTTTTTCACTTTCGTTAAGCTGAAACATGAAATTGGCCGGAACCCGTTCAATGTTTCGTTTTACTGCCTGATTCAAAACTTTTGTTTCAGCGCCATAAAGTTCTGCCAAATCCCGGTCAATCATCACCTGCTGGTTTCTTACGGTTAAAATTCTTTCTTTAATTTCGTTGCTGCCGTAAACCGTCATTTCATCTGCTTTTTTTCAGCCCCTTATAAAACTGCCATGCAATATATATTGGCTGAAAAGTTCAAAAAGTGTCAAAAAATATAAAAAAAGGTGAATTTTAAAAAAGATTTTAACTTTCGGTATGTTTTTGCAAGCTGAAAAAGCATAAAAAGTGCGTCTTTTATGGAAAAAGGAAAAAGCATTTTTTACAAAACGAAAAACAGAAAAATTTCATTCATTTAAAAATAAAAGCGGCCAAAATTTAATTCCGGTCGCTTTTTGGTATTTTACGGTTTTCAGCAAACCATAAGCACGCCGAAGGCATAGGCTTTAACAAGCGTTGCCTTGATTCGGCGTATTATATTTTTTCAGGAACTATTTTTTAGTTTTTACTTCCGTAATGTACGCATCCTTAAACAGCGGATCAGACTGAATTACTGTCATCCAGTAATCGGCTTCGGTGTGGGTGCGGTACGGCCCGATGCGTACCCGGTACATTGTTTTTCCGTTTACTTCTTTTGTAAAAATTTCACTTTCAATTTTGTAGCTTGAAATAATGTCCTGTGCGTTTTCTGCATAGCTTCTGCCGGAAAAAGAACCTGCCTGAACCCAGTATTCTGTTACGGTTTCTGTTTTGGTGCTTGTTGTGGCACTGTTATTTGTGCTGGTTTTTGACGTGCTTGCAGTATTTGCACTGGCACTGCCTTCTGTACTTGCTGCCGGTTTTTTAGGCGTAGCAATTACAACTTCGCTGGCAGAAGGTGCAGGCGTTGCAGTTACAACCGTGGTAGAAGGCTTTGTTACGGCATTTTCGCCTGCATTGCCAACAACCGGTGCCGGTGTGCTTGCACTGTTCAGGCTGTTCTGCGTGTTGTCATAGGCCAAATTTCCCAAATCAATTGTACCGTCAGCGGCCGGTCCCTGCAAAGTGCCGTCCGGTGCCGTTGCGCTCATACCCTGAGAAGCCGGGTCTGCAATTTGGGCAGTACTTGGGTTGGTATAAACCTGTGAACTTTGGCTTGATACGTTTGAAATGTCTGGTGCCTTTGTAAGCGGCTGATATAAAATAAGAGCAGCACCAATTACTACGCACAAAAATACGCCGGCAGCTGCAAGAATCCATAAAGTTTGTTTTTGTTCCATAAAAATTCTTCCTTAATTTGGGGAATAAAAAAAACATTTCTGCCGTTTTTATTCCTGCGAGTTTACGGCATTGAAATTTCAGCACCACAAACATCGTGTTTTTAAAGTTGGTTTCAAAAACCGAAATTTTCAAAACCTTTCTTCAGTTTCAAAACTTTCGCTTAAGCAGGGCACTCAGTTTTTTCTGCAAATGCCGGGCAGTTAAACAGTTTGATACTTTGTATATATCGACATTTTGAGAACGATATTGAGCATATAAATCTTTTTGTGCGTAAAATCTTTTTAAAAGATCTTTTATTTTTGTCTTGTCCCGCCGGCGGGCACGGTAAAGCCGCAGCAGAAACGGCGCGGTTACAAAAATTATAAAGTTGCATTTTTTTATAAGCGGAACTTTGTATAGAACCGTAGCATTTAAAACCCGGTGGCTGCTGCTGTTCTGCTGCAAAAAATCTTCCATAAGCCTGTTTATTTCGCCGTGCACAATTTCTTCGTGCTTTTTCAGCTTTTCAGGCGAAGAAAAAACAATTTTGCCAAGATTTTTGCGCATGATTTTTCCGTCGCCGTCAACAAGCGGAATGCCGGCAAGTTTCGCATCCTGTTCAAAGGCCTGCAAAACCTGGTTTTTGCAGTTTTCCAGCGCCTGATGCCCGGCAACGTCGGCATCAATGCATGCAAAGCCCATGTCCTGCAATATTGAAGCAGCAAGGTTTTTGCCGGATGCCATCGGGCCGCAAAGGCCGATTATCAGTTTTTTTTCCATATCTGCAAAAAGCGCCTTTCAATTTTTTCTGTTTTTAAAAACGTTTCAAATTGAAAATTGCCTGTTCCCTTTAAAAAAAAAGAAGCTGAAAAAGTTCACAGTTCTTTTTCAGCTAAAGGTCTCTATACCGAAAGACCACGCCATATATCGCCGTCTGGATGTCAAAAACCGTCGATACATGCCGTACATTTTATGTATCGGTGTTGTGGTTTTGGGCTTTAGAAAAATTTTAATAAATTTTGAAAATTTTTTTTGAAACTGAAAAAACGGAAGAGAATGGAGCGCCGTGCGTGGCATAAAATTGGCTGCGCACAGCACCGCAGGTTCAGTTTTATGCACTTTTTATGCATTTTTATGCGCCCAAAAACTGCAAATGGGTTTTTACGGAACGGATTATTTCTTCGTAAATGATTTTTGATTTTTCCAGCGGATTTCCGGCGCTGGCGCACAGTTTTTCAAGTTTTTTTTCTGTGGGAAAAACCAGCGACGCAAGTTCTGCTGCCTGATTTTTCAAAATTAACTGGTCAATTTGGGCAAGTTTTTGGGCTGCAAGGTCGCCGCCCATTTTTCCGGCCAAAGCATCGCTGCAAATTGTGCGCGCTTTCTGGGCGTTGGTCATAATGCTTTTAAGCATGGCGGCGGCTTCGTTTATGGCGGCGTCAAATTTCCTGCTGCGTTCTTCAATTTGGGCAGGCTTTTCTTCGCTTTTTTCAATTGAAAGCTTTTCAGCCTGCTTTTCTTCAAAGGTTTCAGGCTTTGAAAGAATTTGTGTTACCGGCGCATAAGGCATTCCCGGAATTTTTATGCCGTATTTCTGCATGTTAAAAGTTGTGCAGCTCTGGCCGAATTCGGCGCATTTGCTTTCAAACCACCAGGCGTAAAGTGCCATGCGCTGGTCGCTAAGCACCTTGCCTCCTGCGTTGTCGTCTACAAAATACGGAAAAGCGCCGTAAAGTGCGTTGAAAGCATCTGTTTCGGCAGTTTTAAGGCGGCCGGAAAGCCTGTGGGAACGTTCTTCAAAAGTGCTGCCTTTAAAATGGGTTTTGTTCTGCGGAAAGCTTAAGTCCAGACCGGCCATGAAAATGTTTTTGCAGCCGCACTGCCGGGCAAAATCCCACGCCGTTGTAACAACCGAACCGCCAGCACCAAGTTCTCCGCGGTTTTCGGTGCGCGCTTCTATAAACTTGCCGAGGGGGTAAAGTGAAGAGCACAGAACAATTTCCCTGCATTCAAAGCGGAAAACCGGCGGGAAAGATGCAAGCTCGGTGATTAGAATGCTGTTAGGCGCTTTAAGGTTGTCTAAATGCCGCAAATTCCAGTACTGCGGATCGCAGACTACAATAAAGTCGGGTTCTACACCGGCTTTTAGGCATGCTTTAAGGGCTGTGTCTACGCAAACCGTAAGGCAGCGCTGGTGAATTTGCGGCAGTACCGGAAGGAATTCGTCCAAACTTGGACCGGCAGCAATTACGCATGCATCAATGTTACTGAACTTTCCGAAAAACTTGCTTACGCCGTCCAGTTTTTTTGCTGTTGAAAGGTTGCGGCACATGTTCCGCAGCCACAAAAGTGAAAATTTATCCAGCGTTGCCTGGTTTATTTCTTTTTTTTGCCTGTTGCGCTGAATAAGTTCCTGAAGGCCGTTAAAATACTGGGCGTTGTGAGCAGTCTGGTTTTTGTTCAGCAGAAAGTGGCAGTTTTCTATGCCGATGCGTTCCAGAATTGCAATTACGCTTTGCTGGGGCGCGGCCAAAAGCAGCACGCAGGAATTCTGTTCAAAAACCGGCGACCAGTCTGCAAGGCTTAGCGCGAGAAGCAGCCGCATCGGGTCGCATTCAATTAGGACAAGGCTTTTGTTCTTAAACGTTTTTGCAAATTCAATTGCGCCGTAACCAAGGCCGAAACCCATAAAAACCGCCGTGTCTTTCTGTTTCAGTGCATCGTCGCTTATCAGGCGTGCGGCTTCTTTCTGGGGGTCGTATGCCGAATGAAGGGGTTTTTTGTCGAATGCGGCAACCGGCAGGCCTGTTTTGCTTTGGCTTAACGTTACACCGCAGATTTTTTCCAGATTTTCAACTTCAATCTGGTTTATTTCGCAGCCCAAAACTTCGTTCAGCGTTAAAAGTTCTGCATAAAGGACTGCAAAACGGTTTTTTAAAAGTTCAAGGTTTTTATTCAAGAGTAAGTTCAATTGCCATGTTCTCCGTAACGGGCGTACCCGGCGGCGGAGTTTGGGAAACAACCCAGCCGTCGCCTTTTATGTTTATCTGCAAATCGCTGCGGCTTAAAAGCGGCGTAAGCAGACGCTTGGGGTAACCTGTCAAATCCGGCATGTATGTCGTAATTGCCACAGGTCTGTCCTGAGGTATGGTAATTTTGCCCGGGTGGTTAATTGAAATTGCCCGGTCGCGCTGCATGCCAAGATAGTCAATTATTACGTTTGCCGCGTCGTGAATGATTGGGGCAACAATGCGGCCGCCGTAGGTTTCTCCTTTTGCCTTGGTAATGACTATGTACAGAATAATTTCAGGGTCTTCAATGGGAAAAATTGAAATGCAGCTGGAAAGGAAGTCCGTGCTGCTGTAACCGCCGTGCACTTCGTCAAGCATCTGGGCTGTACCGGTTTTTACGCCAATGTTTATGTCGCTTATGTTTGCACGGCTTCCCGTTCCGCTTTTTGCGGTGGTTTCCATGCAGCTTAAAACGTAGTCGGCGGTAGATTTTTTTATAATCTGCGGCATCTGTTTGGGCACGTGCTGGTAAATTACGTTGTCTTCCTTGTCTACAACCTTGGAAACTACCGTTAACGGTACGGGAACGCCGCCATTGGCAAGGGCTGTTGCAGCCTGTACCATCTGCACGGCTGTAACGCTGATTTCCTGACCAATTGCAATCGTCGGTTTTGAACGGGCTGACCAGAATTTGTCCTGGGTGTCTTTTACTGAACCTGCGGATTTTCCTTCAAGTTCAATTTCAGGAACTGAACCGAAGCCGAAATTGTGAATCTGGGCAAGAAAATAATCCGCGTTGATTTTCTGGCTCATCTGGGCTAGGGCATCGTTGCAGGAATATTTTAAGGCTTCACGGGCTGTTAAAGTGCCGTGATGGTCAAGACAGTTTATGCGTACAACTTCACCCTTGGTACGCACTTCAAAAACGCCGTCGCACACAAATTTTTCATCTTCGCTTATAACTCCCGCATCCAGAAAAGAAGCAACCGAAAAAATCTTGAATACCGAACCCGGCTCGTAGGAATAGCCTATTGGTCTGTTAATCCGCTGGGCTTCGGTAGAACTTGGGTATTCGTTAAGGTTTGGCGACGGCAAACTGATGTAAGACAATATTTCGCCGGTTTTTGCTTCGGCGGCAAGCAGCATCATGCTTTCTGCCTGGGTAGTTTCCATTGCGCTTTTTGCAAGCTGTTCAAGCTTGTACTGCAAATTGCTGTCTATCGTAAGCAGAACATTGTTGCCGTAATCGTTTATAAGGCTGCTGTTCTGCGGCGGCGAAAGGGTAGAATCTAGGCTGTGTTCAATGCCGGCAAGACCAGTATTGTCGTTGCCCACAAAGCCAATCAGCTGGGCTGCCATGCTGTTTTCCGGGTATGAACGGGTGGTGGTTTCTTCCAGCCTTATGCCGTGAATGTTGGCAGCTTCTACCGCCGCAAGTACGTCGTCGGCTTCGTTTGGGGTAATTTTCTTTTTAATGTATGTAAAACTGTTGGTTGTAGCCTTCAGTTTGTTTGCTATATCGCGGCTGTCAATACCAATAATGGGGCTCAAAATCTGGGCAAGGGCTTCGTAGTTTTCTTCTTTTACTTTTTTTGGGTCAACGCCAAGGTTGTATACCTTAGTTTGAATGGCTAAAACCTTGCCGTTCCTGTCTAAAATTGAACCGCGTTCACGAATTTCCGTCTGTACTGCGGTTTGCGGCACTGGCTGAAACATTATTTTGGCAAATTTTACCATGGTAAGGCAAATCAGCAGGGCAATTACGCCTGCAAAAAATCTCAGGCGGCTTTTTGAATAAATGCCGTTTGACGTTTTTCTGTTGGGATACTGATTCGTTCCGCCGTACATGCCTTCATTTCCTGCGGATTTTGAATAGAAACCGTCGGTCATCTGCAAACCGCCTTGCTTAAAACGTTTAAGGTGCTTACAAAACCGTATTCACGGGAATCAATGGATTCTTCGTAATTGTCGCCGACAGCAAGAATCATTCCTTCCGGAACTTGGTGAGAATGCTGCAATTTATGAAACTGTTCACTGGTTAAAGGAATTGTTTTGCCGTTCACTTTTAGAATATACCCCGATTCTTCAGAAAATTCCATACGCTGGTTTTCTATGGCAACGCAGCGCTTTATTACTACGTGTCCGTTCTGCACATATAAAACTATATCGTCAACTTTGGGCTCTTTCCATTGTACAAAAAACGTAGAAGAAAAGGGTTTTATTAGTCCGTAAGCCAGTTTGTTTTCTATTATCAGGCTGCCGGTTTTTAATGTTGGCAGCATTGAAACGCCTTCAATTTTGCGAATGTCAAAGACAAAAAGTTTAAGAAGTATGCCGGCAAAAAGGCCAATTATTAAACAGCGGCTGAATTTCATAGGTAAAAGACAGTTTAGCAAAGATTGCAGATTTCTTCTATTATAAATGAAAAATGCCGAATGTTTTTGGTTTTGGTAATTTTTTTTGCTGATATGTGGCGGCGGCAGTTTTTTTATGCGGCTTTTCTAATTTTCTAAAATCGTAAAATTTAGTGCGCTTTCCTTAACATTGGGCTTTCGGCTGTCGATAAACAACGTATGGAAATTTATTCGTTTAACCAGTCGCAGCCTGTAGTAAAACAGCGCAAGAATATTTTGCCCCGTACAAGCTTTAAGCCGGCTTACAAGTCCGGCACAAAAACGGGTGCAAAACGGCATTTTAAGGCTGAAAAAACAGACAGTTATACACCTTCTTTTTCTGTGCCCACTTTTGATTATTACGGCGGTTCCGGGGCAGTGGCAACATTTGCTCCGGGGCAGGTAAAACAGAATGATAAAACTTTTGCCTTGGGTCAGAATGTACTTGATTTTATTAAAGACCACACTTTCAATGTTTTTGCGTGCCTTGCCGCCGCTGCCGTTATAAGCGTAATTGTTTATGCCGGTACTCAGGCCGCAGAATATCTGGACTATCTGGAATATTTTTTTGCAGAGCCTGTAAGCCTGCAAATAAGCGAAAATTTTGACAACCAGATTCTGGACGACGCCATGAACAATTTTATCTTTACCCATGGCGAAGAAGTTTTCTTTGATGAAAACGGCAACATACTTTCGGCAGTACCGCAGGAATATGCATACACTGAACCCGTAACGTTTAAAAACTACGTGGTAAAGCCCAACGACAGCGTTTCCGTTATATGCCAGAAATTCGGTCTTACCAATGTTTCTACGATTATTGCGGCAAACAACATTGCCAATGCAAAGCGTCTTCAGGCAGGCAAAACTCTGGTTGTGCCTTCGCTTGACGGCATGTTTTACACGGTTGTAAAAGGCGACAGCATAGAAAAAATTGCGGCTTCCTACAACATTTCAATTGAACAGCTTATAGACGTAAACGATCTGGAAACATCCGTACTGGCGGAAGGGCAGAAGCTTTTTGTTCCCGGCGCAAAAATGCAGGGCGACGACCTGAAGCGTGCACTGGGCGAACTTTTCATTTACCCGGTAAAAGACACCTGGCGTTTAACCAGCCGTTTTGGCAAGCGCGCAGACCCGTTTACCGGCGTAACTTCCAACCACACCGGCATCGACATGGCCGCCCCGCTAAAAACGCCTGTCTATGCTTCCGGCGACGGCACTGTTTCACTTGTAAGCAATAACAGAATATTCGGAAATTACGTAATCATTACGCATTCCGGCGGTTACCAGACTCTTTATGCCCACCTGTATGCCTCCAGCGTAAAGCAGGGGCAGAAAATCAGTCAGGGTGCAAAAATCGGTTTGATGGGTTCAACCGGCTACAGCACCGGTTCACATTTGCATTTTACGGTTTACAAAAACGGTAAGCTTATAGACCCATTTGAAATATTAAAATAGCGGTTTTTTTAAGGCAAGTTTTTAAGAATTTTCAATTCTTCGGCTTGCCTTAAAAGTTTTCAACCAAAAGAATAATGGAGAAAAAACGTGAAAAAAAATAATCTGGGAATTTTTCTGAAAACTTTGTGCTTTTTATGCCTGCTTTTAATTTCCTGCCCGGTTTGGGCGGTAATCCGGTTTGACAATCTGGACTTAAACGCAAAAAACACACTGCTTTTTTCGGCAAGTGCTGCAACTCCGTGGGTTCCGCAGTACGATGCTCTTTTTACTTCTTCCTGTGACGGTACAAACGTGCGCATTCTTTCATGTTTCCCCGAAGCCATGGAACTTTTGGAAGAAGGCAAAACCTTGCAGATTCGCAACTGGTTTGGTACGGCGCGTTTTAGTGCCGAAAACAACGCCATAAAATGGACAAGCCGCACGCCGATTTTTGAAAACGGCAAGCCGCTTTCCTATAATCCGCCGGCAGTAATGCAGGTAAGCCCGAACGGAAAATACACAGCCGTTCTGCGCAAGACAAGCCCGGCTTATGCTGAACTGCTTTTAATTGACGAAGAAAATTCCATTCAGACAGTAATTGCCGAAAACGTGCCTTTTGATACGAAGGTTGTTCCCGTAAAATGGGCTTACGATTCAAGTTTTTTTGTATACCAGAATCAGGGAAAAATACTTTTTGCCCAGCCCGGCATGTTTTTTAATTCAACCCGAATTAGCGAACAGTACCGCACCCTTGGCGAGGGCACTATCAACAATGTTTACTGGTGCGAAAACGGCGACCTGATTATTGCTCAGGGCAAGGATTTGTTTGCCCTGCCCAAAAACGAACTTTATACCCGTTCGCTTTATACGGACGTTGTTGGCAGCGGAAGGCGCATTGGCAGCCTGCCTGCAATTTTTGACAACAAGCGTGACAGTTTCTGGTTTGACAGAAGCGGCAAAACCGTTCTGTTTGTGCAGAACAACAGCAATTTGTGGCTTCTTCAGACTGATTCCGGGGCAAACGGAAAAAATGCCTTTGTTGCACCTTTTGTAAGCCTGCCGAATCAGGTAAGCAATGTGCAGGTTTTCTGGACGAGTGAAAATCTGCCTGTTATTTGGGCAACCCAGCTTTTGAACGGCAAAACTAATGCAATTGCATTTAAAATGAACAGAACTGTTCTTGCCAACGGCAGTTCTTCTTACGGTGTTTCTGCCCTTGCACTGCCGCAAAATGCCGGCATGCCAAAAATTTCGCCAAATGGTGAAAAAATTGCCTTTACCAGCGACGAAGGGCTGTTTGTTTACAGCTGCAGGAACTGGCAAAGCGTAGAAGTCTATAAAGAAGAAAAAGTGCACACTTACTTGTGGGCTAGTGATTCGGCACTTTTTGTAGGCGGCTGGCAGACAATCCGCAGCTGGAACATTGATACGAAAGTTCAGCATGTTCTGTTTTTGTCTTCAGCACAAAAATTCGGCTGGAATGCCAGCGGCCAGAATGTGCTGGCAGAAGTTGCTGGCAAAACTCTGGTTTTTAACCAGTCTACAGGTTTGTGGCATTTAAGCAGTGAAAAATTAAGCGAAAAACGTAGCGTGCAGAATGAAAGTGTCCGCGTGTTTATTGATGACAGCAGGAACGGCTATTTTGAAAATTCAATTTACGTGCGCTACGTTGCAGAAAATACTTTTACCAGACCGCTGTTTATTGAACCGGCGGCAACAGAAACCGGTGCGTTTAAAGCCCAAAAGCCGAAAGTTGCCTTATGTTTTGAAGCGCTGGACAATGATGACGGTTTGACGGACATTCTGGCAACCTTGCAGGATAACGGGGTTAAGGCAACTTTCTTTATCAACGGTGAATTTATCCGCAGGTTTCCTACCGGCGTGCAGGAAATTGTTGCAGGTGGTCACCAGTGCGGTTCAATGTTTTTTAGCACAATTGATTTGCTTTCGCCTAATTACAACATAGACGAAGCGTTTATTTTGCAGGGGCTTGCCCGCAACGAAGACGAATTCTTTGATTTGACAGGCCGCGACATGTCTTTAATCTGGCATACCCCGGACTATATAAGCAACAGCATGATAAATGCCGCAGGTGCAAAGGCCGGGTACACTTTTGTTATGCCCGACATTGCTCCGGCGGACTGGGTAACAAGCGAAACGGCTGCAAAAGTTCCCGGCATGTATAAAAGTTCTGCAGAACTGGTTGAACAGACCGTTAAGCAGCTTAAACCCGGCTGTACCATTACCCTGCAGGTTGGCTTAAGCAAGGGTAAACGCCCGGACTATGTTTATGAATATCTGGACAGCCTTATAAATGAAATTCTGGCTCAGGGCTACGAAATTACTACGTATTCTCACCGCTAGGCAAAAAAAAGACTGGTTTAAGGTATTAGGCCAATATCAAGTTTATATGAAATGCCCGAAAAACAGCCTGTCTGCGGCTGTTTTTTCGCAATTATATAGATGTTTTTTTTGCCTTTTAGATAAAACTCGAAATTGAACCTATTAATTGAAAAAACAAAAGGCACAGTTTGAAGCAGCTTAAAGCAAAGTGCGTTTCAACTGTGCCTTTTTTATTTATGGTTTGCAGTGAATCTTAAAAAGAGCCGGACAAGGTTCTTTTTATCAGCATCTTGTCCGGCGTATTTTAAGGTTTTATTTTTTTTCTATAAGGTTCTGGGCTATTTTGTCAGCGGTTCTTTTAATTGTGCTGCCTTCCAGAATTGTACGGTCGGCAATCAGCGGAATTTCTTCCAGCACAATGCCGTCCACCGAATACTGAACCTTGCCCAGCTGGTCACCGGCCTGAACTGGTGCAATAATGCTGTCGCATATCTGACTGGTTCTTACCACTTTACTGGCAGCATTTTCGCTGATGCTCGGCACGGTTAATGCGTGGTTTTTGGTTTCCATCAGGTAAACTGCATTTTCAGTTCCCTGCCAGACCCTTACCGGCACAACAATTTTTTCCTGCGCAGGCGCTGTTTCAAAGCTTGCAAAAGCCCAGTTCATCAGTTTGCGGCCGTCGGCAATGCGGTAGCGGTTGCCTTCTGCCGTGCCAACCCCCGGGCCGCCCATTGTTACGCTTATAAAGCGCGTGTTGCCGCGTTTTGCAGTAAGTGAAATGTTAAAGCCCGATTCGTAAATGAAGCCGGTTTTCAGGCCGTCGCAGCCTTCAACAATATTCAAAAGCTTGTTGCTGGCATACATTTTTTTTGTGTAAATGCCACCGGTATAATTTGCCGGGTAATTTTCCTTTGTAGGGTAATCAAAACTTGGCGCCGAATGGTAAGTTTTCAGTGCATCCGGGTACTTGCTGATGTATGCGCGTGCCAGTGCGGCAAATTCTCGTGGCGTGGTAGTGTTCAGTTCGCTGTAGCCGGAAGCGTCTACAAAGCGCGTATTTTTCAAACCCAGCTTCACCATTTCCGCATTCATCCGTTCGCAGAAGGCTTCTACGGAACCGCTTAAATGGTAGGCAAGTGCGGTTGCTGCGTCGTTGCCGGAAGCAACGGAAAGACCCATTAAAAGTTCGTGTACGCTTACCAGCTGGTTTTCGGCCAGACCCATTAAGGAAGACTGGGGTGGTGCGTTGCGCGCCCACGCCTGACGCACGGGTTCAAAACGGGTGTCAAGGCTGGTTTCTCCGTTTGCCACAGCCTGAAAAACCACGTACATAACAGCAATTTTGGTCATTGAAGCAGGCGGAATTACGTTATCTGCATTTTTTTCAAAAAGCACGCAGCCGTTGCTTGCGTCTATAATAATTCCGGCCTTTGCATAAATGAACAGATTTGCAGGCTTTACCGGGTAGGGAAGGGCACCAAGCAGCGGTTCCGGGTACTTGCTGTCAAGCACGTACTGCAAAAACGACTGCTGTGATTCGTCCAGAGCCTGTGGTACCGGCGGCTGCATCTGCTGGTAAACGTACCAGGCAAATCCGCCGGCGGCGCAAAGGCACAAAAACAAAGGCGCAATCCAAAAAAGGTGCCTTAATTTTTTGCCTTTGCCTTTGCTTTTTGGTTCTTTTACTGAATTTGTAGATTCTTCTGTCATATTACCATGTTCATTACTTGGCGAACTTCTTCAAGAGTTGCGCTTGCTTCTTCACGGGCTTTTGCAATGCCTTTGCGCAAAACCTGCTGAATGTATTCAGGGTTCTGTTCAAGCTGGGCGCGTTTTGCACGGTGCGGACGAAGATATTCGTTCAAAGCTTCGGTCAAACGGTTTTTCAGCATTCCGCCGCCGCCTTCGCCAATTGAATCGGCAATTGCCTGCGGTTCTTCGCCTGTACAAAGCGAAATAAGCATCAAAAGGTTTGCTACTTCCGGGCGGTTTACCGGGTCGTATGTAATTACGCGTTCGCCGTCGGTTTTGGCTTTTTTAATAAGTTTTGCGGTTTCGTCTTCGGTATGGCAAAGCATGATTGCGTTATTGCGGCTTTTGCTCATTTTCTGACCGCCGTCCAGACCTTTAATCATTGGTGCTTTGCTTAAAAGCGGCTGCGGTTCCGGGAATACCGACTGTTTTGAAGCGTAGCGTTCGTTAAAACGGCGTGCAATCTGTCTGGTAATTTCAAGGTGCGGCAGCTGGTCTTTGCCAACCGGCACAACTGTGCCCTTGCAGAACAGAATGTCTGCTGCCTGATGAACCGGATAAGTGTACATACCGGCGTTAATGCGGCTTAAGCCCGCAGCCTGAATTTCTTCCTTTACGGTAGGGTTGCGGTCAAGTTCCGACATTGTTACCAGCGTAAGGAACGGTAAAAGCAGCTGGTTCAATTCCGGCACGTGGCTGTGCGGAAAAATAAACGTGCGGTCATTTTCCGGGTCAAGGCCGGCAGCAATGTAGTCAATTGTAAGCTGCTGAATGTATTGTGCAATATTTTCAAAACTGTCGTGGTCGGTTAAAACCTGATAGTCGGCAATTACAATGCGTGTAGGTACGCCAAGGTTTTGCAGTCTTACACGGTTCTGCAGCGAACCGAAAAGGTGGCCGATGTGCAGTCTGCCTGTAGGGCGGTCACCAGTTAAGATTTTATATTTTGCAGGGTTTTGAATTAAGTCTGCTTCCAGTTTGCGGCTTTTTTCCAATGCGGCTTCAAAAGTCTCTGAAAAGGTTTCTTCCATTATTTTTCTCCTAAAAATTATGCGCGTTTAGTGTCCTTTAAAAATTCGGAACTTAAAAACATTTAGTCTGCTAGGCCAAAACTTTAAGCAATGGCAACTTAACCAGCGGTATTTTATCAAAAATCATGCAATTTTGCAATTTGACCGCGCGGCACAAACCAAGCAAGTTTACGGATTTTACATATTATCCGTCAGCTTGACAATTGTGTCGTAGTCGTAAACGTTGGCCGCTTTTGCAAGCCCGGCAAGCAGTTCCTGATTTTTTTCAGCCCACGTAAAATTTTGCAGTTCTTCTATGATTGCCTGAACTGTCAGAATGTCAAAGTTTTCAGCAAAAGTGCGGATTTCGCAGATTTTGTGACCAAAATACTGATTGTTGCCAGTCTGTTTGCCAGTGCCGGGGTTGTTCTGCACGCTGTTTGCACCGTAAGCCATGCTTGCCGTTAAAGCGCTGGTTTCAAAATATTCGTTTATGTTCTTTACAATTTCTTCAACAATTTCAAAACAGGTTTCGGCATTTTCCTTAACGTATTCGCCGTTGCCAGCCGCCCCGGCTTTTTCCAGTTTTTCAGCAAGGGTTGCCGCATATTCTGCGCCAATTGAACGGGATGCGCTTTTTAATGCATGCACGTTAACCGTAAACTGGTGCAAATCCTGCTTTTCCAGCGCGCCGGTTAAAAGTTCAATTTTGGCATTGGCATCAACAACGTAGCTTGCAAGAATGTCAAGGTAATTGGTAAGGTTACTGCCGGCGTATTCAACGCCCAAAGCAGTGTTAACTCCCGGTATTACAATAACTTGCCGCGCTGCGTTAAGGGTTTCGGTATTAATTATTTTTGCGTCTTCAATCTTGTCTTCAGGCACCCAGCGCGCCAAAAGCGAATTAAGCGCATTGTTTTCAATCGGCTTGGAAAGAAAGTCGTCAAAGCCTTCTTCCAGGAATTTTTCCTTCATGCCGTTAATGGCGTTGGCGGTAAGGGCAATGATTCTGCTTTTTGCATTTTTGTTCTGCAATTTTCTTATTTCGTGCGCCGCCTCAATTCCGTCCATTTCCGGCATAAGGTGATCCATGAAAATGATGTCGAAGTTCTGGTTTTTAAGGATTTCAAGAGCGTCAAAGCCGCTGCTTGCAGTTTCTGCCTTTACGCCGTGAATTTCCAGAAGTCCCGTGGCAACTTTCAGGTTTACTATGTTGTCATCAACAACCAGCACCTGCAAATTTGGTGAATAAATCTGTTCCATTGAATCGACAAAAACGCTTTCGCTTCTGTAATTCTGCTTTTCGTTCAGCAGGTTTGCCAGCGGCACGCAGTAAAGCGGCGTTTTAAGCATTTTTACGTCTTTGTTCTGAGCAAAATCGTATTCCGAATCTGCCAGAAGTGCCAGTTTTACGTTTTTGTCGCTGCCGTGAATCGTAGCCTTTACCTTGTTAAAATAAAGCGAAGAACTGAAAACCCAGTCGAATTTTTTGTTTTTCTTCAAAACTTCTGCAAGTTCGGCGTATGTACTGCAAAGTTCGGGCTGAATGCCCAAGTCGCTAAGAAGAATTGCCAGAAAACGCCTGTTCCTTCGGCGCGGTTCAAAAACTACCACGGATTTTGACCGCAGGCTTTCGGTTTTAACCAGCGGCTGGTGGTTTTTAATTTTCTGGTGCAGCTGAAGCGTAAAGGTTGAACCGTTGCCGTATTCGCTTGAAAAATCCAGTGAACCGTCCATAAGTTCGCAAAGCTGCTTGCATATTGCCAGTCCAAGGCCGGTTCCTTCAATGTTGCGGTTGCGTTTTGTGTCAAGGCGTTCAAACATTGTAAAAAGTTTCTGCTGGTCTTCTGCCTTAATGCCAATGCCCGTGTCCTGCACTTCAATTACAAGGTTCAGGTCGTTGTCTTCTACCACACCGGAAATTGTCATTGTGATGCTGCCTTCTTTTGTGTACTTTATGGCGTTTGTAAGCAGGTTCAGCAGAATCTGCTTTATGCGCAGTTCGTCACCAATCAGTTCTTTGGGCAGGTCGGGCGCAATACGGATGAGGAATGAAAGGAATGTGTCGTGGGCACGTATGCGCGTCATTGAAATTACGTCGTGAATCATTGAATCGAAACTGTACGGCGCGGTTACAAGTTCAAATTTGCCGCTTTCTATTTTTGAAAAATCCAGAATGTCGTTGATGATGCCCAAAAGGTTGCGGCTTGAATTGTTTATGTTCTGGGCGTAGTCGCGGATGTGGGGCGCAAGGTTTTTGTCCATCAGCGTCAGTTCGCTCATGCCCAGAATTGCGTTTAAAGGCGTGCGGATTTCGTGGCTCATGTTTGCAAGGAAAGTGCTTTTTGCATTTGTGCCGGAAATTGCTGCGTCTTTTGCTTCTTTCAGCATCTGTTCAGATTCGTGCTCTAAAATTTTAAAGCAGATGTTCATTACGCAGGCGTTAAGGCAGTTTATGGTCTGGGCATCTGGTTCAGTTTCGCGCCGCGTGTTGTCAAAGCAGGCAAAACCCCATATTCCGTTGCCGTTTTTAATTGGCAAAAGCAGGCGGCACATTACTCCGTTGGAAGCCATCTGGTATTTTATAAGGCCGGAACTCTGGCTTTGGTAAATAACTACCGGCTGCGGGTCTTTGAAAATGCGGTTCCAGTCGGGGAAAAAAGTATCAAGGTTCAGGTTGAAGTCGAAGCGCGACATTTTTTCATCGGTGCTGTTGTCTTCCCATTTGCATACAAGGTTGCACTGGGGTATAAGGTTCGGCGTATCCAACGAAAGGTTCCAGATTGAGGCTTTGTTCATCTGGCTGTGTCTGGCAATAAACTCAAGGCATGTGCTTAAGCGGTTGTAAAAATTCTGGCTAAGGTCCTGGCTTGCAATGTTTTTGCTTGAATTAAAAATCAAATTGAATTTTTCATTGTTTTCTTCTATTGAATTCTGCTGTTTTTTTATCTGTTCTTTTAAGCTGCGCTGCTGAAGGCGCGTGTTAAGGCTAAAAACCATTGAACTTAATGCCAGAAAACAGATGAAAGCAATAATGATTGCCTTAAAATAGCCCGTGTACACAAAAGACTGGGGCTTGCCGATGAACACGCCGTCTGCAAATTTTTTGTTGCCGCCGCTCATTACAAAATAACGGCGAACTGTTGTGTGGTTGTAAAGGTAGCGGCCGTAAAGCGGATTTTCTATTGAAGTGCATGCGGCCGGAAATGGGGTGCCGCTTAAAATATTGTTTACAAGGCTTTTCAGGCGTTCAAAATAATAATCGTTGTCGCAATAGCTGCCGCCAACGGCATATTTAAAATAGCTGTCGTACTTTAAGCTGAAAATCGGCACCCTGCATTCGGCAAGTGAATTGGTAAGCTGCAAATTGCCCATGTTGCCAATTAAAACTGCTGAATAGTTTTCAAGCGAACGCATGAAACGCGGCAAAAGTTCAGTTTTTATGCTGTCGCTGTAAATAATTGACAGATTTTCAAATCTGCCGTCAATCTGTTTCTGTATTTCTGCCTGCCATGCCCGGCCGTCGCTGTCGGCTGAATTTATTACCAGCAGGTTTTTGGTTTTTGGAAAAAGTTCGAGGATTTTTTCTACGGTTTGCCGCGCGCCAATCGGTTTTTGCAGAATGAATGAATAGTTTTCCGGTATGTTTTTTTCAAATTCGCTGCCGTTAATCAGTTCGCCTGAAATTACTGCCGGTATGCCTGAAAACAGAATGCGGTAATTGCTGCTTAAAAAGCCTGCAGCACTCTGGCCGTCGCTTACAATAAGCCGCGGCATCTGTTTTGAAAAAGTGCTGTGCAGTGCAGAAAGTGCCTGATTGTTTATAAGCGCCTGTCCTGTTTTGTGAATGTCCCTTGGAATGTTTACAAAAGTTACGGGGCAGTTTAATTTCTGCAAATGGGTTTTCTGGCTGGTGCTTTCCTGGGTGTTTGCATCAAATGAACTTAAAAACAGAACGCCGGATTCATTGTCTTCCCCCGGATTAAAATTCAAAATGCTGCCGTAAAGCCCTTCTGCTTTTATGGCGTTCAGTTCCTGCGAAAATTTATTGGCAAGTCCGGCTCTGTCTTTTGAAAAATACAAATAGGCCTGAATATTAGGGCAAAAACCAGCCGGCTGAATGTCCAGAGGAAGCGGCGTGCGTTTTTTTCCGTCTATGTAGGAAATTATTCCGTAATCGCACTGGTTCTGCCTGAAGGCTTCAAAAAGTTCCTGTTCACTGGCAAATTTCAAGCTTGTTGTACCGTTTTCTTCCGTTTCTGCAAGTTTTTTTTCGCTGGTTAAGTCGCCTGCAAGGTAAGCAACGCGTTTGCCTGTCAAATCGTTCCAGCCGTTAATTTTTGGCGCGTTTTTTGGACCTACAACTGCATAAATAATGTTTGCAACCGGTTCAATTGCCTTTATGCCGTTCTGGGGTACCGGTCCAACGGTAAAATTCAAAACCGCATCTGCAAGTCCTTCCTGCAAGTAAAAGGGCACAATGTGCGCGTTGTTTACGGTAAAAGTGGATTCTACGCCGCAGCGGCTAAGCACCTGTGCGCTTATGCGGCTTACGTCCAGCGGACTTGTTTCTGGAATGGCAATGTTGCATACGGTTTGTTGTGCCGTAATTAAAAATGCAGCAAAAGTAAAAATGGCGTTTGCAAAAAACTTTTTCATTTATAAAGTCCTTAAAAATTTGGTTTTTGGAATATTAGGCCAAATATCGAATTTTTATGAAATGCCCCAAAAAACAGCCTTTCAACAGTCCATGACCCCACAAAAAAAACTTGTGCCATGCACCATGCACGGTGTTTTTTTTCGTGTCTGTGACTGTCTGCGGCTTTTTTTAGCACAATTACACAATTAACAGATGGCTTTTGGCTTTTTGCATAAAACTCGAAATTGAACCTATTAAAAATTACAATTTTAAAATTTTTCCGTTTTTGCAAAAAAAGCGGAAAGCCGGTTTGTTTTTCAGTTTAAAAGCCGGCGTTTAAAATTGCCGCGGCTAAATTTTTGCCTATTCTTTCAAATGTTTTCTAATTCGTTCCGGCAAAAGGGCTGCGTCAAAAGGCTTTATAATGTAATCCAGCACTCCCTGTTCAAAACCGGCAGTTACAACCTGCTGTTCCGTGTGCGACGTTAAAAAAATAACCGGAATTGACTGCCAGCCGCTGACAGTTTTCAGTTTCTGCATAACTTCTATTCCGCTCATGTCGGGCATTTCAATGTCCAGAAGAATCAGGTCGGGAATTCGCCTGTTTAAGGCCATAAACAGCTGCTTGCCCGAAGTAAGCAGGGTAAGCTGGTAGTATTCTTTAAGTGAACGTTCTGCAAGTTTTAGGGTTGTAATGCTGTCATCAACAACAAAAATATTTTTCATTACGTGCTCCTGTAAAATTTTTTAAATACCGCTTGTCATGCTGAATTCATTAGCCTTCGGCGGCTGCGCACAGAATCTGATTTGTTCCTCAAAACAGATTCCGAATCCGGTTCGGGATGACAAAACTTTAAAACTCCATATTCGGCTTTAAAATAGAAAGAAATCTTCTTCATAGTATCACGTTTTTTTATGTAGGAAAACTGCAATTTTATATGCGCACTGAACAATTTGAAAAAATGCAGAATTTTGCAGAAAATCTCTAAAAAGTCTAAAAAATCTATTTTTAGCAGGTGAAAAAAGGAAAAACTGCACCTGGCTTGGATAATTTTATGAATTTTTTATGAAAAAAAGCATTTTTAAGGCGTTTACGGGTTGTATTTTTTTTAAATTATACTAGAATTATAAATCGGTTTTTTTACCGATATTTAATTGTCTAAATAGTTGTATTATATAAAGTTCATAAAATTGCTTAAGCATGTATTTGCATTTTATTTCGAGGAGTATTTTATGAAGAAGATTTTGGGACTCTGTACTCTTTTGGCTTGCTGTGCTGCCGTTTTTGCAATTGACGGTACGGCAACTATGGTTTCAGGAAAGGTCGAAATTCAGCGGCCTGATGGCGATTGGGTAGAATTGAAAAAGGGTGATGCCATTCCTGAAGGTTCAACAATTTCTACCGGCTTTAAGTCGCAGGCAGATGTAAAGCTTGGCGGTTCAACAGTAACCGTACACCAGCTTACACGCGTAACACTGCGCGAACTTGCAGAAGGTGAAAGCAAGGTTACCACTGATTTGTTCCTTGACGCTGGTGCGCTTGATGCCAACGTAAAGCCGCTTAACAACAAGGCAAACGGTTTCCAGATTCAGACACCTGTTGTTACTTCGTCTGTTCGCGGTACGGTTTTTTCTGTAGACGGCTTGGGTAACGAATCTACCACCGAAGGTTCGGTTTACAACGAAAATGCAGTTGGCGGTGCATTTACAGCAAACGCCGGCGAATCTGTTTCTGTTGAAGACGGCGTAATCATCAGCCCGTTTGGTAAAGGCAGCGAAAGCGTAACAGTTTCTGCCGTTGTTACAGACCCGGCTTCAAAATCTGCTTCGCCGTTGCGTCTTAGCGGCGGTTCGCTTGGTGAAGGTTTTGGTTCTTCTCCAACTACCGGTTTTGATGACATCAGCCAGGAAGCAATTTTTGAAACAACAGGCATTGCGCCAAATGTAAAAGTTAGCTTTGAATGATTTACTCGAAAATCTCTAAATTAATTGCAGATTTTAGAGATTTTTGTAAAGAATTTGTTGATAACTTCAATTTTTAGAATTATACTAAAGTCGAATTACGGTTAAACGCCAGTAATTTACATGCAACTGGCTGGCCGGAAAAAAGCATAAAATAGTTTGATTATTTGTTAAGGGCATCTCTAAAATTCTGTTTTGGAGATGCCCGTATATTTTTCAAATATGGTCCAAAAACTTCGGTTTTTGGGAATTTGCTCTTTGGTAAGGAGAGTGTTTTATGAAAAAGATTTTAGGATTCTGCATTCTTTTTGTTTGCTGTGCAGCCGTTTTTGCAATTGACGGTACGGTAATTTCCGTTTCGGGCAAGGTTGAAATTCAGCGGCCGAACGGCGATTGGGTAGAACTGAAAGAAGGTGATGCAATACCCGAAGGTTCAATAATTTCTACCGGCTTTAAGTCGCAGGCGGACGTGAAGCTTGGAGGTTCTAAATTAACCGTGCACCAGCTTACGCGCGTAACCCTGCGCGAACTTACGGAAGGCGAAAATAAGGTTACCACCGATTTGTTTTTAGACGCCGGTGCGCTTGATGCCAACGTAAAGCCGCTTAACAATAAGGCAAACGGTTTTCAGGTTCAAACGCCGGTAGTTACTTCGTCTGTTCGCGGCACGGTTTTTTCTGTGGACGGCTTGGGCAACGAAACCACCACCGAAGGTTCTGTTTACAACGTAAATGCAATGGGCGGTTCTTTTACTGTAAACGCCGGTGAATCCATTTCTGTAGAAGACGGTGTGATGGTTAGCCCGTTTACGAAAAGCAGTCAAAGCGTAAGCGTAAATTCTTTGGTTACAGACCCGGCTTCAAGGTCAAATTCGCCTTTGGTATTTAGCAGCGGTTCTTTGGGCGAAAGCTATGCCGCAAGCCCGGCTGTTGGTTTTGTTGATGTAAGCCATCAGGCAATTATTGAAACCACGGAAATTAACCCGATAATTGAACCGGCTGTAAACACGGTTACAAATGTAAACCAGAACAACGTCATAAATACTGGTGGAAATCAAGCAGTCTTTAATTGAGACCGATGGCGGTGGCGGAACACCCTGAACATTGTTGTGTTTTTATATTTTCAATTTTTGCAAAAGGTCGCAGATTGCGGCCTTTTTTTTTGTTAATTTACGCGTAAAAAAGCCTATTGCTTGCCTATTCTTTAAGCTGTTGGTATCATAAAAGAATGAGTGAATTTGACAAGCGGATGAGTACATACAAAAAAATTGCAGGTTTTATGCCTGAAAAAATCTCGTCAGATGAAGTTGCCAAAAATAATGCGGCAGTTGAAGCCAGTACAAAAGACCAGACCAATGCTGCAATTGCTGCTTTAAGTAAAAAAAATGCGCCGGTTGAAGAAAAACCGCAGGATCAGAGTTTTAAGCCGTTTTCGTTTGAAAATGCACCAGTATATAAATCCTTAAATCAGGAAGAAGATTCGGAACAGAATAACCAGAACAGCCGGAAAGAACAGCAAGGGCGGAGGGAACATTCTGAAAACTTTGCCCAAAACGGCCAGAACCAGACAAATGAACAGGTTCATCCCAAAGCTGCTTCACCCCTAATTCCTTCAATACCCAAGCCGCCGGTAAATAATTTGCAGAATGGCGCGGAAAACGCAGGCAATTTTAGCGGCTTTGGTGCGGCAAACACCACCGGCACCGGTAACCCAAACAACAATTTTGCCCCAAACTTTGGGCAGGAACAGAATGCGCCCAATTTTGCTAATTTTGCCAGTGCCGGAAACGCGGCAAATGCGGCCAACAATGCGGATGCCTTCAGAGCCACTACCTCTGCCTCTAATTCTATCGAACAGAACTTTTCAAATTACCAGAACCCGGCCTCCACGGCTGCGCTCAATGCAGGAAATGCAGAAAACTTTGCAAATGGTCAGGCTGAAGCCTATCAGCCGGTGCCTTACCAGCCGGAAAACAGCCCGAATGCGCAGAATAATCAGAACAATCAGAATTATCGTCAGCCGGTGCCGTATGTAGACCCAAATTCCGGGAACAGCCAGTTTGAACAGCCGTGGCAAAACGCAGCAGATTTTAGCAGTTTTCAAAACGGCAGGAATTTTCAGCAGGAACAGAGCGCCCAGCCGGCTGCAGCTGCGCCTTTTATGCCTTCAATACCCAAGCCGCCGGTAAATAATTTGCAGAGTGGTGCGGAAAACGCAGGCAATTTTAGAGGCTTTGGTGTGGCAAACACCACCGGCACCGGTAACCCAAACAATAATTTTGCCCCAAACTTTGGGCAGGAACAGAATGCGCCCAATTTTGGTAATTTTGCCAGTGCCGGAAACGCGGCAAATGCGGCCAACAATGCGGATGCCTTCAGAGCCACTACTTCTGCCTCTGATTCTATCGAACAGAACTTTTCAAATTACCAGAACCCGGCCTCCCCGGCTGCTCCCAATGCAGGAAATGCAGAAAGCTTTGCAAATGGTCAGGCTGAAGCCTATCAGCCGGTGCCTTACCAGCCGGAAAACAGCCCGAATGCGCAGAGTGATTTGAATTATCAGACGCAGGCACAGGCTTTGCAGAATCAGGGTGCGCAGGCTTTTGCCAATTTGCGTTCAGCATTGAATGAAAATTACAAAAACACGCTGCAAAGTGTTGTTCAAAACCAGCAGCCGCCGGTAACGGAACAGCCAGCCCAGCCTGCACCGGCAGAAATTAAAACCAGTGCAAACCCTGTTCCGTACAAGGCTGCATCTTATATGTCAAGCAGCCAGCCAAACGACTTGCCACGATACCAAATTGACGAGGACGAACCGGCACACAATGCTAATGCACGACCACAGCTGCGGCAGAACAGCGCAAATGCACAGCCAGCCCAAAACAGCTGGCAACAGCCCAGACAAAATACCGTGCCTAAAAAAGGTTTCTGGCAAAAATTGCAGGACGCATTTGCTCCGCAAGAAACTGAACCGCGCGCACCAAATTTGAATGAACCGATTAATTTGCGCGCGCCTGTAAATGCCAGCAAATTTAACCAGAATTATGCAGCACAAACTTTGCGCAACATGCAAAATTCTTCCCAGACGGAACAGACTGCTGCCCAAAACCAGCGGGAATGGGCGGATTTAAGCCGCCAGTTTGCGCAAAACCAGCAGGCGCAGCAAAGCCAGCAGAATTTTTCTAAAATTACCAATGCGCGCTCGGCAGTCGGAGAATCTGCCAGGGAAATTATACCGCCGAAAGATGCGGAAGGCACCCAGTTTGACTTTGCGGCCTTTGCGGCGAAACAAAGCGGTTCTGCGTTTGAAGCCAAAAAGTTTTCGGCCCAGCCTTTGGAAACATTTTACGTGAAAAAGCAGGCGCAGGAAAATACTGAAAAAACGAAAAATACCGTAAATATTTCCGGCGTTAAAACACCAAGCGGCGGTTTTGTAAAAAGTGACAACATATTTTACAAAATTCCCGCCGGAACAAAAGACAGCAATGCCCGGCGAGTAGCCAAATTCCTTCTGTTAATTGGCACTGACGAAGCGGCAAAAATTATTGCCCAGCTGCCCCAGGATCAGGTTGAAAAAATCGTGCCCGAAATTGCTTCAATACGCCGGGTTGACCCTGAAGAAAAAGCCCAGATTCTTGCTGAATTTCAGGGGCTGATGACGAAAGCCAGAGAAAGCGGCGGCGTAACTACGGCGCGGACGATTTTGGAAAAAGCTTTTGGCGACCAGCAGGCACAGGACATTATGCAGCGTGCCGTGCCTTACGACGGCGGCAAGCCTTTCGATTATTTGCAGAAATTTGACGGCGAACAGCTTACGCTGGTTTTAAAAGATGAATCCGTACCGGTAAAGGCACTGGTTTTAAGCCAGGTAAAACCGGCTGTCGCGGCGGCGGTTATAAACCAGATGAACGAAAAAGAGCGCAAGGAAACTGTTCTGCGCCTTTCGCGACTGACAAAATTTTCGCCTGACATTTTAAGCCGCATTGACCGCACCCTGCGCGAAAAAGCTGAAAACGTAAAAACGCCGGTTTCCAATTCAATTGACGGCCGCGGTGCGCTTGCTTCAATTTTGCGGAAAATGGATGTTAATTCTGAAAAGAACATTCTTTCAAACCTCAGTCTGGTTGACGGCGAACTTGAAAGCGATTTACGCAAGCGCCTGTTTACCATTGACGATGTTATTGCCGCTGATGACAAATTCCTTCAGAAAAAGCTGCAAGCCATGACTGATGATACGATTGCGATGATTATTCACGGCAAGCAGCCCGAATTCCGTAAGAAAATTCTTAACAATATTTCTAAAACCCGTGGAATCAGTGTTCTGGAAGAAGAAGATGCGAGAGCACCTTATTCCAAAAAAGAACTTGACCGCCTTACCAATGAATTTATGAACATGTTGCGTGCTGCCTGGGAAAAGGGCGAACTGATGATTAGCAGCAATGATGAGGAATGGGTTTAATGAACTTAAAAATTGATGACGAACTTTATGGATTTAAAGTTTTGGATATTGCTCCGGTAGAAGACTTGAACGGCACCGGTTTCTGGCTTGTTCACTTGCAAACCGGCATGCAGGTTTTTTACGTTGATTGCGACGACAGCGAAAACCTGTTTAATTTTACTTTTTCTACGCCGTCGGCAGATTCTACCGGCGTTGCCCACGCAATTGAACATTCTGTTTTGTGCGGTTCAAGGCATTTTCCCTTAAAGTCGCCTTTTTTGCAGCTGAACAAGCAGAGCATTACCACGTTTTTGAATGCCTTAACCAGTTCCGACACTACCATGTATCCGGCAAGCAGCACCGTTGAAGCCGAATATTTTAACGTTATGAAAGTTTACGGTGATGCGGTGTTTTTTCCGCGCCTTGAAAAATGGACTTTTGAGCAGGAAGTGCGGCGCATGGAAGCCGACGATAATGGCGATTTTTCGGTGCAGGGCGTTGTTTACAACGAAATGAAGGGTGCTTACAACGATTTTAACCGCACTTACTTTAAGCAGCTTTACAAAACTTTTTTATCGCCAACTTTTTATGCAGGCGATTCCGGCGGCGACCCGAAATCAATTTTAAAATTAAGCTACGAAGACTTTTTGAAGTTTCACAAAACTTATTACAGGCCTTCAAACTGCAAGATTTTTCTGTACGGTAACATTGCCCTTGAAAAGCAGCTGGCGTTTATTGACGAGAATTTCGTAAGGAATTTTGATTCGTTTCAGCTTGAACCGGCAGAAATTGCCGGCAATTTTGAAAACGGCGAAAATAACGCGGTTATCTGGGACTATTTGAGCGAACTGAAAAATTCTTCGCTTTTGGGCGGAGATAACAGGCCGTATAAAAATGCAAAAATAATGTCGCAGGAAACGGCGCAGCCGGCGCAGGAATTGCAGAAAACGCAATCAGTGCAGTCGGCGCGTGAAGAGCCTGCCGAAGAGGAAAATACGGACACGCGGCAGAAAGCGCGCAATGTTGGCCGTTTTTTAAAGCCTGCAAGCTGTGAAATTTCAAATTTATGCAAACCGCCAAAATATGTTACATTGAACGGCCCGGATGCAACATGCAGCAAGCCTTCCGTTATCTGCAACTGGCTTATCGGCACGCGCAGTCAGGGGCTTGCCGCTTTTTACGAATCTTCCTTTTTAGTGGAACTGCTGATGGGTTTTGACGCTTCGCCTTTGCGCAAGGTTTTAACCCACTGCAAGCTGGGCAGCGGCATGGATACGGACAAAAGCACCGGCATAAATTATTTGCCGTACATGTTTTTTTGTGTTGGTGTTGGCGAAGTTGAAGAAAAAGACCAGCCGAAAGTTGAAAAACTGATTTGGGATACTTTGCGGCAGGTTGCGGAAGACGGTTTTGACGATGATCTGGTAGAAATGAGCCTTCTGGACAGCGATTTTTCGGTGCGGGAAGTTAGCGTGGGCAGTTCCAATCCGCTTTCTCTGTCGCGCATTTGCCTTTGGGGCTGGAACAACGGTTTTACGCCTTTCGATTTTCTGCATGCCACCGCTGCTTTTGAAGAAATTAAACGGCGCATAAGAAGCGATAAAAATTACCTTAAAAATCTGGTAAAAAAATGCCTCATCGACAATCCTTATTATTCGTGCATAACTTACGTTCCAAGCCCGAATTTTAAGGCTGAAATTGAAAAAGCTGAAAAATCCTACATCGATTCATTTTTGCAGGGCAAAAACCACAAGCAAAAAGAAGAATTTTTGGCGCAGGTTAGGGCAGAGCAGAAAAAACTTCACGATTTTCAGCAGCAGAAGGAAAGCGATGAACTTCTGGCGCTTATTCCCCACGTTAAGCCCGGTGATTTAACGCCGGATGAAGAAGATTTTACCGCCGAACGCAAAAAAATTGGCAATATTGAAGTTTTCAATTTTAAAACTTTTACCAACGGGCTGGTTTATTTTGATTTGATGCTGCCTTTTGACGTGCTGGACTTGGAAGATTTGCAGTTCATGCAGGCGCTGCAAAATGCCCTGCTTTTTGCCGGGTACAACGGCGTTAACTGGGAAATTTCGTGCAAAAAGAGGTTCCTTTCCTGTGCCGATTTTGACGTTTCTTTTTCGTGTACAAAGCAGAATGATTTTATAAGCGAAAAAGCTGTTGAAGAACGGCAGAAAACAGAACCGTGGTTTGCCCGCGACATGATTTGCTGGCATGTTGAAACCACAAATGAAAAAATTGCCGAAGCACTGGACTGTTTGTTTTTAAACGTCCTTCATCCAAATTATGACGAATTTAGCCGCATTGAAGACACTTTTTTCAATAAAAAGTCTCAAATACTTGACGATTTCATTACTTCCGGTCATAAATCGGCAATTACAAGGGCTGCGGCACGTTTAAGCAAAACCAGTGCCCGGCGGGATTTGATTTACGGGTTCAGCCAGTATTTTAATGTTTACGCCGAAGAAAAGGAGATCACCGTTTACTGCAAAAAGCTTGAAGAAATTTACGGAAAAATCCTTAAATCCGGTGCATGCGTATTTTTTACCAGTGACGAAACCGAAATTGATTCAATTTACGGGCAGATAAATAAATATGCCGGTAATTTTGGTCCTATGGCGCTGCCCAAAAAAATGCCTGAAGAACTTTATTATGAATTTGCCCGGAATGCCTTGCCGCCGAAAAACATTACGGAAGGCAGGGAAGAATTTGAAAATATGGAATATTTTACTGCCAACATGCAGGGCGGTTTTTCTGCAAGTTCGCTTAACTTAAGTTTTTTAACCGAAGAAAAGTGCGTAGCGCTGATTTGCCTGTTGCAGTGGTTTTCCGGCGACTTTTTATGGGAAAGAATCAGGACGGTTGGCGGTGCTTACGGCTGTCACAGCAGCGCAAACCTCAAAAACCGGCTTATAAATTTTTATTCCTACCGCGACCCTTCACCGTTGCAGTCGCTACAGGTGTACAAAAATGCGCTTAAAGAACTTGCCGCCGTTAAATTCAGCACTGATACAGTTCACCGCTGCATTGCGGCTTTCTATTCAAATTTTACCGGCACCCTTTCTGTAAGCGATAAGGGCGGGCGGGCAGCCGCAAAGGTTTTTTCCGGTGTTGAAACCGCCGAAATTGAAGAGAAAAAACGCATTCTGCTTGGCTTGACGCCGGAAGATTTTGAACAAATGGCAAAAAAACTGTCAGAATATGTCGAAAATCATTTTGAAGATTTTTCTGATGTAATTATTTCTGCAAAAAATGAGAATTTTAGTGGAAAAACTGTGCAGTTGGCATTATAATGGCGATGCAAGAATTAGAAATTTATTTGTAAAGGAAATATAGAGTAAAATGGACAAACAATTTTGCGAAAAATTAAGACAGTTGCTTTCTGAAGTTCAGGGCGCTCCGTATCCTGCTGCTGTAAATAGTGAATTGTACAACATCTGGTATGAACATATTCAGCGTACCGCAATTGACTGTTTTGAATATCTCAATGAAAAATTTCCACAGGAACCAGAAGATATTTCTCGTACTCTTGAACGGTCTTTGTAATTTTTACTTTTAATTTATTTTGTTGATTTTTGGAGTTTCTTGATGACCAATCCTAAACGCTTTTTACGCCGTAACCTTTTTATGCTTAAAGGTCGTTATGCCCGGCGCGGGTACGACTGGTGGTGGCACAGTTTTACGGGTGTAAATGCTATTACTGGCGAAGAAAAAGCTTTTTTTATTGAATATTTTGCCGTAAATCCGGGGTTGTACCCTACAAAAGTTGTTTTAGGTCAGCGGTCTGATAACCAAACTTATGGCATTCGGCCTTCCTATGTAATGATTAAGGCCGGTGCGTGGGGTGAAGATGCCGTACAGATTAACAATTTTTACCCCGCAAAAGAACTGGTTTACAAGCGCAACAAATTGGATTTTCAGGTTGGGTCTTGCATTTTAAGCGAACATGCAATTTCCGGTGCGGTTAGTGTTGATAAGGAAGAAGCCTTACGCTATCCGGAATGCATGACCGATGCAGGAACAATGTCGTGGAACTTGCAGGTAAATAAAAAAATGCCTTACTGCGTAGGCTACGGCACAAACTGGTTTTTCAGGTTTTTTCACTTTTTCCAGATGTACTGGCACGCACAGGGCGTAAAAACTGAATATTCAGGCAAGGTAACTTTGAACGGCAGCGTTTACAACGTTTTGCCGGAAACCTGCTACGGTTATGCCGACAAAAACTGGGGTTCAGACTTTACCAATCCGTGGGTGTGGCTTTCTAGCTGCGACATTACAAGCCTTATTACCGGAAAAAGGCTGGAAAATTCCTGCTTTGAACTTGGTGGCGGCACGCCGCGTGTTCTGGGCATTCCGGTTAAGGGCAAGGTTTTAACCTACCTAAAGCTTGAAGACGAAGAATTTGAATTCAATTTTTCTAAATTCTGGAAAAAATCTTCAACCCGTTACACTTTTTTTGACGAAGGCGACGAAGTTCACTGGACGATTAGTGCCCAGAGTCGCAATTATCTGGTAGACATCAATGTTTTTTGCAATAAAAAGGACATGATTAAGGTAAAATATGAAAACCCTAATGGCCAGAAACTGCACGATAATTTGTGGAACGGTGGAAACGGCCGCGGCGATATAAAGATTTTTAAGAAAATCGGTTCTAAAAACCTTGAAGTTTATGAACATCTTTCTATTGGCCACGTTGGCTGCGAATACGGTGAATACGAAGAAAAATAGCAGGCTGCAAAACCCGGTACAAAATGCCGGGTTTTTTTTATGCTCTGCATTTTGTGTCACGTTTCAGCTTTAATTGTATGCTGCCATTTTTCAACTTTTTTACAATTCTAAGCAAATTACTATTAAAAAACTTGCCGCCCCAAAAAAACGAAAGTAATTTAGTTATATGAATTACGAAAATTACACGCTTAAAAGCCAGGAGGCTTTGCAAACCGCCACAATGCTGGCACAGCAAGAAGACCATGCCCAGATTGGCACTGAGCACATATTATATGCGCTTTTGCAGCAGAACGATGGAATCATTCCGGGAATTCTGGAAAATTTGAAGGTTTCTTCAGAAGGACTGCAAGGCGAATGCCAGAAACTGCTTGATCAGAATTCAAAAATACACGGAAACGCGTCTGTAGGCATTTCGCCGCAGGCAAGCAAGGCACTGGCAAAGGCAGAAAAAGAAGCCGAACGCCTTGGCGACGAATACCTTTCAGTTGAACATATTCTGCTGGGCTTAACCCAAACCGAAGACCGTTGCGCCCAGATGCTTGCCGAAAAAGGCGTAAAACGCGAAGAAATTTTACGCGTGCTTAAAAATGTAAGGGGCGGCGACAAGGTGAACACTCAGAATCCTGAAGGCACGATGAAAAGCCTTGAAAAATATTGCCGCGATTTAACCGCCCTTGCACGGCAGGAAAAAATAGACCCGGTTATTGGACGTGATGACGAAATAAGGCGCGTTATGCAGGTTTTAAGCCGCCGCACCAAAAACAACCCGGTTTTAATTGGCGAACCGGGTGTAGGCAAAACTGCAATTGTAGAAGGCCTTGCCCGGCGCATCGTTTCTGGCGACGTGCCTGACAGCCTTAAAAACAAGCGCCTGCTTGCCCTTGACCTTGGTGCGCTGGTTGCTGGTGCAAAATTCAGGGGCGAATTTGAAGAAAGATTAAAAGCCGTCATTAACGAAGTGCAGAAAGCCGAAGGTTCCGTGATTCTGTTTATTGACGAACTGCACACGCTGGTTGGTGCCGGCGCAACTGAAGGCGCAATGGACGCAAGCAATTTGCTGAAACCGGCTTTGGCCCGCGGCGAACTGCGTGCAATTGGTGCCACCACTTTGGACGAATACCGCAAATACATAGAAAAAGATGCCGCGCTGGAACGCCGTTTTCAGCAGGTGTTTTGCCCCGAACCAAGCGTGGAAGATACGATTGCAATTTTGCGCGGTTTGCAGGAAAAATACGAAGTTCATCACGGCGTGCGCATAAAGGACGAAGCGCTGGTTGCTGCGGCAACTTTAAGCAACCGTTACATAAGCAGCAGGTTTTTGCCGGATAAGGCGATTGACCTTGTTGATGAAGCCGCCAGCCGGTTGAAAATGGAAATTGAAAGTCAGCCGATTGAAATTGATCAGATTGACCGGCGTATTTTGCAGCTGAATATTGAAAAACAGGCACTTTCTAAGGAAAGTGACGAAGCCAGTATGGAACGCCTTGCAAAGCTGGAAAAAGAGCTTGCCGAATTAAAGACCAAATGCGACGGCATGAAAATGCAGTGGCAGAATGAAAAGGGCAGAATTGACGAAAGCCGCCGCCTTAAAGCCGAAATTGAACAGCTTCGCATTGAAGAAACCCGTTTTGCCCGTGACGGCAATTTGGAAAAAGCCGCAGAAATAAAATACGGCCGTCTTCCTGCCGCCGAAAAACAGCTTGCAGAAATTCTTGCACAAATTGAACAGTCAAAAAATGCGGATGCCCAGAACGGCGGCAAACGTCCGCTTTTGCGGCAGGAAGTAAGCGAAGAAGATATTGCCGCGGTTGTTTCAATTTGGACAGGCATACCGCTTAATAAAATGCTTGCAGGCGAAAAACAGAAATATTTGCAGCTGGAAGAAGTTCTGCATAAACGCGTAATCGGGCAAAATCAGGCAGTTGCCGCGGTTAGTGATGCAATCCGCCGAAACCGTGCAGGACTTTCGGACGAGAACCGCCCATTGGGCAGCTTTCTGTTCGTCGGTCCAACCGGCGTTGGCAAAACTGAACTTGCCAAAACCCTTGCAGATTTTCTGTTTAACGACGAAAAGAACCTTACCCGCATTGACATGAGCGAGTACATGGAAAAATTTTCCGTAAGCCGCCTGATTGGTGCGCCGCCGGGATATGTTGGCTATGACGAAGGCGGCCAGTTGACTGAAGCCGTGCGCCGCCGCCCTTACAGCGTTGTGCTTTTTGATGAAATTGAAAAAGCGCACCCGGACGTTTTCAACGTTCTTTTGCAGGTTCTGGATGACGGCCGCTTAACCGATGGGCAGGGCAGGGTGGTAGATTTTAAGAACACCATCATAATTATGACCAGCAATTTAGGCAGCGACCTTATTTTGAATGCAGAAAGCATGGAAGGCGTAAAACCGCAGATTGATGCGCTGCTTAAAAGCACTTTCCGCCCTGAATTTTTGAACAGAATTGACGAAACCATTTGTTTTACCCGTCTGGACAAGTCCTTTGTTAATTCAATTGTTAAAAAACAGATTGATTTGCTTGCAAACAGAATGGAAAACCGCCATTTGCATCTGGTAGTTAGCGATGCGGCGGTTGAGTTTATTGCCCAAACCGGTTACGATCCGCTGTTTGGTGCACGTCCTTTAAAACGTGCCGTTCAGAATTATCTTGAAAATCCGCTGGCGCGGTACATTCTGGGCGGCAGCATGGGCGAAAATGCAACAATTTGCGCCGATTACACCGCCGGTGCAGGCGAATTAACTTTTGCCGCCCAAAACGCGTAGCAAAACAGCATTTTGCAAAAATCGCCATTAACAAATGTTAATAGAAGAAAGTAAAAATTCCGTTATTAACATTTGTTAATAGGCAAAAAGTGTTCTTTTTGAGCCGTTAACATTTGTGAATTGATAAAAAAGAATTCTTTTTGGGTCATTAACATTTGTGAATTGGTAAAAAAGAGTTCTTTTTGAGGCGTTAACATTTGTGAATTGGTAAAAAAGAATTCTTTTTGGGTCATTAACAAATGTTAATAGCCAAAAAAATGTCTTTTGGCGTTATTAACAAATGTTAATTGAACAAAAAAGAATTTTCGCCATTAATATTTGTTAATTAGCCTGAATGTTGAGTTTTGTTAAATTGTGCAAAAAACAGCCTCTCGTCAGTCCCCACCATGAAAAAAAAGACTTACGCTTCGCGTGCGTATTTTTTTTCATGGTTGTGCCTGCCTGCGGCTGTTTTTTGCGCATTTATAAAAAATATTCAGGCTATGTACTGTAAATTCGATATTCAGGGTAATGGCAAAACACAAAAAAAGCCGGAGAATTTTTTACAATTCACCGGCTTTTTTTATTTAAGGGGCTGGCAAAAACCGCTAAGCCGTTAAAAGCAAAAGTTTTTTCGCGTTAGCGAACCTTTGCCTGACGTGCCCTGCTTAAGCGCAAGTATGGCACACTAAAATCTTACTTTCTTGTCAGTTCCCTTGTAATATTCCTGACGCATGGCTTTAATCTGTTCGTCTTTCAGATAGTCGTCAAAATCCATCATGCGGTCAATTACGCCGTTTGGTGTAATTTCAATAATGCGTGTGGCAATTGAACTGATGAATTCGTGGTCGTGGCTGTTAAAAAGCACAATGCCGGGGAAATCAACCAGTCCCTGGTTCAGGCTTTCAATGGCTTCAAGGTCAAGGTGGTTTGTCGGTTCGTCCATAATCAGCACGTTTGCACCACTAAGCATCATTTTTGAAAGCATACAGCGCACTTTTTCGCCACCGCTAAGAACCTTAACCGGTTTCAGCGATTCGTCGCCGCTGAAAAGCATGCGTCCCAGAAAGCCGCGCACGTAAGCTTCGTCCTGTTCCTTGGAATACTGGCGAAGCCATTCGGTAATGTTCATGTCGTTTTTAAAATACGGCGTGGTATCAATTCCCAAATAAGACCATGTAATTGTCTGTCCCCAGTAAACTTCGCCGCTGTCGGCCTTAATTGTGTCAGTAATAATGTCAAAAAATGCCGATTTTGACTTGTGTTCAACGCCCACAAAGGCAATTTTTTCACCCTTGTTAACGGTAAGCGAAAAATCCTTCAAAAGCTGAATGCCTTCGTTGTTGTAGTTAAGTTTTTCTACGCGCAGAATGTTGTTGCCCGGTTCACGGTCCGGCTTAAAGTTAACGTACGGAAATTTGCGGCTGGTAACCTGAAGTTCTTCAAGTGCAAGCTTGTCGTAAACTTTTTTGCGGCTGGTTGCCTGACGGCTTTTTGCTGCGTTAGAAGCAAAGCGCAAAATGAACTCGCGCAAATCCTTCATTTTTTCTTCGCGTTTTTTGGCCTGATCTTTTGCCTGACGCTGCATAATCTGGCTCATCTGATACCAGAAGTCGTAGTTGCCGGCAAAGCTTGTAATTTTGCCGTAGTCAATGTCGCAGATGCAGGTGCAGACACTGTTCAAAAAGTGGCGGTCGTGGCTTACAACGATAACTGTATTAGGAAAGTCAATCAAGAATTCTTCAAGCCAGTTGATTGATTCAAGGTCAAGACCGTTGGTAGGTTCGTCCAGAAGAAGGATTTCCGGTGCGCCGAAAAGTGCCTGCGCCAGAAGTACGCGAACTTTCTGGCTTTCGTCAAGTTCGCTCATCATGCGGTCGTGGTATTCTTCTTCAAGCCCCAGTCCCGAAAGCATCTGTTCTATCTGGTTTTCAGCTTCCCATCCGCCAAGTTCAGAATATTCGCCTTCAAGTTCGCTGGCACGAATACCGTCTTCTTCGCTGAAATCGGCTTTTTCGTAAATTGCGTCTTTTTCTTTCTGGCATTCGTACAGTTTAGGAAAACCCATTAAAACCGTATCTTTTACTGAATATGCGTCGTAAGCAAAGTGATCCTGCTTCAAAACTGCCATGCGTTCACCCGGCGTAATGCTAATCTGTCCGGAATCGTGTTCAAGTTCGCCTGAAAGCAGTTTTAAGAATGTTGATTTACCTGCACCGTTTGCACCAATAATGCCGTAACAGTTGCCGTGGGTAAATTTAAGGTTTACGTCTTTAAAAAGTGGTTTTTCGCTGAATTTAAGACTAACGTCGCTGACTGTAATCAAGTTTTTGTCCTTTTTCCGCAGTAAGGCGGTTGTTTTGTTGAAAAAAAAGCATTGTACAGGCGAAAGATTTTAAGATTTCTTTGCCTGCCGTATAAATGCCTGCCGGCAATAACAGAAAAATTAATCGCACAGCCTTACGGCGCGCGTTTTTTTAGTTAAACCGGCTTTGTATGCGCCCGTTTGCCGGACACTAAAAATTATTTTTTGCCAAAAAGACCTTTAATTTTTGCCAAAAAGCCTTTTTTTGCCGGTACGCTCTGTTTCTGGCTGCTTTCAGTTTTTGCATAATTCTGAACAGGCTTTGCAGAATTGTTTGAAGGCTTGCTGTAATTTCTGCTGTTTTTGCCTTTGTAACCGCTGCCGTTCTGCGGTTTGTCGCCGTAGCGGTTGTTTTTTCCGCCGTTATATTTTTTACCGCCGTTCTGGCTGGTGGCCGGTTTTTTACTCTTGCCGGTTTTTTCGCCGGTTTGGGCTGGCGTGCTGCTGCCGGCTGCCTGTCCGTATTTTTCGCGGTAAACCTTCATGCGCTCGTCAAAAGACATAGAAGAAAGTTTTTCGGCATCATTGTTCTGTGACTGTTCAAAATTGCGGCGGTTTTTGTCAAAATGCTGACCGTTTTTATAGTTGCCGCGGCGTTCGCCTTTTGCAGAATTTTCGCTTTTATAGCCGCTGCTGCTTCTTTTGTAAGCGCCGCGGTTACCGTCGCGGTGGCCGTTTCTTCCGCCGTCGCGTCTTTCTCCGTGCTGGCCGTCACGACGGCCGCGGTGTTCTCCGCGTTCGTCTTCGTAATAATTGCCGGTTTTAATGTAAGTGCCTGCGCTTTTGTCTTCAGCAAACAGGCTTTCGTCTGCAACTTCGCTTGGTACAGACATTTCAATGTAGCGTTCAATGGCAGGAAGGTTGTAAACGTCCTGTTCGCTGCAGAAAGTGTAGGCTTTACCTGTTTTTCCGGCACGGGCTGTACGGCCAATGCGGTGCACGTAGTTTTCGGCTTCGTTCGGCAGGTCAAAGTTTACAACCATTGCCAGGTCGTCCACGTCAATTCCGCGGGCTGCAACATCGGTTGCAACAAGGCACTTCAGTTTTCCGTTTTTAAACGCATTTATAACCTGCAGGCGTTTTGCCTGGGGTAAGTCACCTATAATGAACTCGCTTTCAAAGCCGTTCATTTCAAGGCGTTTTGAAACGACTTCGCTTGTACGCTTTGTGTTGCAGAAAATAATTATGCTTTCCGGTTTTTCGCGGGTTAAAATGCCTGTCAAAAGTTTCATTTTGTTGTCGCTAGAAACATGGTACAAAAGCTGGTCAATTTCGCTTACGGTAATGTTTTCGCATTCAATGGTAATTTCTTTTGCGTCTTCGGTGTATTCCCATGCAAGGTTTTTCACGTAAGTGTTCAGTGTTGCACTAAAAAGCATGGTCTGGCGGTCGGTTGTGCCTGGCAAAAGCTTAATCAGCTTGCGCAAGTCCGGGTAAAAGCCCATGTCAAACATGCGGTCAGCTTCGTCAATTACCAGAAAACCTACGTTGTCCAGTTTCATGCTGCCGCCTTCCTGAAGGTCAATTACGCGGCCCGGCGTACCAATCAGAATGTCTACGCCTTTTTCAAGCAGCTGCTTCTGTTTTTCGTAGCCAACGCCGCCGTAAAAACTGGCACTTTTTAAACCTGTATATTTTGCCAGTGTGCTTGCTTCTTCTTCTACCTGCACGGCAAGTTCCCGGGTTGGCACCATGATAAGGGCTTGCTTGCCGTTCTGTTTGCTGGCAATAATCTGCTGAATGATTGTGATTAAGTAAGCAGCTGTTTTTCCCGTTCCTGTCTGGGATTGTACGTAAAGGTCGGTGCCTTCCTGTGCACCGCAGAGCACCTGTTCCTGAACAGGCGTGCAGGTTTCGTATCCTGCTTCGGCAATGCCTTTTAAAAGCATTTCGTCAAGTGAAAGTTCTGTAAAATTCATAGCATCTCTTTGGAATTGTATTTTAAGCGGTTAAACCGCAATGTTTTCTATAATTCTTCTATTAAATACGTATTTTATTGAAATCCCTGCAGGCTTATTTTGCGGCATTTCAAAAAAATACGGGTTCTGCATTTTATAAACGCCTGCAAGTTTTAAGCTGCTGAAACTTCACGGCAAGTCTACAATTTTTTGTAATAATTTACAATTGCTTGAAAAAATCTATTTTTCTCTTATAATGTTGCTATGTTTTCCGTTTACCTGAAATGTTCTGATGTAAGGCTTGTAAACACAACCATGCTTGAGTTTGCTGGGATTACACGTGTTTTGGAAATGAAAAAATATACCCAGCACGGAACGACTTCCGTTTTTGAACATTTGCTTTCGGTTTCTTACATGGCTTTGCGCATTTCGCGTTTTTTTGGAATAAAAATTGACAGCAAATCGATGATTCGCGGTGCACTGCTGCACGATTATTTTCTGTACGACTGGCACGACAGGACGAGTCATCACAGGCTGCACGGTTTTTACCACCCGGGCATAGCGCTTAACAATGCGCGGAAATGCCTTCAGTTGAATTCAATTGAAACTGACGTTATAAAAAACCACATGTTTCCGCTGACGTTTCCTGCTCCAAAAACGAAGGAAGGCATAATCGTTTCCTGCGCCGACAAGATCGTTTCAGTTTACGAAACTTTTAAAATGAATGAATGGAAGAACGCCAAGCGCAGGAAAGAATGGAACATGAAATAATCCGCGGAATGTTTTTTGCTCGGTGTGTGGTACGGCAAAAATGAAACTGCTGAATTTAAAATTTGTAAAAATCTGTCAATTTATTTCAAATCAAAGGTTTGCAGGCTTTTAATTTAAGTTAATTTAAATTATAATCTAATGAAATTTAGTATTGAAAATAACAAAGGGAATAAACGATGAAGAAACTGATAGCCTTGTGTATTGGGTTGTTCCTGACAGCTGCCGTTCATGCGCAGAGTGCTGCAAATTTAACGGAAATTGTAAAATCTGGTAAGACAGACTGGCAGAGCTTGACTTATCTGGCTTTTTTTATGGACGAAGCAAATGCGCAGAATGAAGATTTGCAGGACATTACGCCTGCGGAGACTTTTGATTATTTTAAAAATCACGGACTTGTTCCTGCAAAAATTCAGCCGGGTACAGCCCTGCGCTACGATTATATGGCAGAATTCCTGGTAAAAGCCTTTAATATTCCTGCAAAAAGCATTTTATTTCTTGCAACCGGCAACCGCCGCTATGCTTTCCGGCAAATGCAGCAGATTGGGCTTTATTCTGTTTCTACTTTCCCGTCGGACGTGCCCAACGGTTCGTTTTTTGTTACAACTTTAGGCCAGTTTTCCGAAATGTATCCGCATCTGTCACTTAGTTATTCTGGTTCACGCAACTAGAAAGGAATTTATATGAAAAATTTGAAAAAACCGGTAATTTTCTGTTTTTGTTTTCTAATTTTTGGTATTTTGGGGCAAAATGCGAATGCGGTTGGTGTTAACTACGGCGTTACCAACGAATTGACCCTTGGTCTTACTACCACTTTCGCCTATCAGTACCGCGTAAGTCCGTGGGTAGAAGTCCGTTCTGACAAACTTTCGGGCTGGCGTTTTGTAATTCAGGGCAGCGGCTATATCCGCTACAATCCGGATGCCCTGCTTTTCCGCCCGATTTTAGACCTTGACCTTTTCAGAATTTCTACCCCGAAAGTGCCGTTTCTGCACGGTTACGTAACCTGGGACATTGGCCGTTTTATTATGTCCGATACCCACGCCATGATTGTAAATGACAAGGTTGACGGTATTTCTACCCATCTGGTTATTCCGGGAATGGTAATGGATTTTACAGCCGGTTATTTCGGCTTGCAGAATAACCTGACTTCTAAAGCAATGATTTCTACTGACGACATGCTTGCGGCTGCTGAACGCAAAGACCGTCTTTATGGTCTTGGTGCCAGACGCGTGGCTTTCCAGTGGTCAACTTTGTTTCCGGAATTTATTGGCCGTACCGCAGTTTATGGCGATATGATTGCTCAGGTTGACGTACGCAATTCAGTTCAAAATTCGCGTTTTTCTAAAGTTAAGCAGAATGCAAAAGAAGAAGTTTCTTCTATATATATTGGAACTGGTTTTAGCGGCCCATGGAGCAAGAAAAACAACCGTTTGCTTTACGATTTTGGTATTGTTGGCGAAGTGCTGGCGCGCAGTACAAGCAGCAAGGGCGAAACATTTATGGCAGCTTATTTGAACGGCGGTTTAACATACCGTTTAAGCAAAAACAAGCAGCTCGCATTCCGCCTTCAGTATGGTACGCCAAACAACGATGACGGCTGGTCTGAATACCGCCCGATTACCTATGTAAATGCAGGTACTTTTTATAAAGGCGGCTTTGCTAACCTGTTAAAGCCTCAGCTCGATTTTAAATGGAAGATAAATCCGTCAATTTCGGTGAATGCAGGCCTTGCCAGCTACATTCAGCCAAAACTTACAAGAAAAATTGTATTTAAACGTGAAGAATTTGAAAAATATTACCGCTATACGGAATTAAACCTTGGTGGTCAGGCCTTGATTATGCAGGACATTAACATGAAAGGCGAATTTGTTGTTGGCGTTACCAGCGAAAAACAAAACCGTATTGCAGACCTTTCCCTGCGCTTAACGCTTAACATGGGTCTTTAAATTTAATTTTTCTTTTACAGGGCTGAAAAAATTTACCAGCCAAAAAAAACTGTCCGAAAGGGCAGTTTTTTTATGCTTTTTTAAGTTTTCGGTTTTGTCATTAAAAAGGGCAGGTTAGGGTTTAAATCGTAAACGCGCTTTAATGCGGCATATTTTCAACAATCTGTATTCGGTTTTACACTTTTCTTTTCTGCAAGACTTGTCATAATACCGTAAAAAATGCGATAATCGCAACAAACTTACAAGTTTTTGGAGGCATTATCATGTCAAAACTGCGCGGAGCCTTTACCGCACTTGTAACTCCAATGTTTGCGGATGGCTCAATTGATTACGAAGGTTGGCGCAAACTGGTTCAGTTGCAGCTTGAAGGCGGCATTGATGGACTGCTTGCGCTAGGAACAACTGGTGAAACTCCCACATTGGATGAACACGAAGAAGAAGTAAAACTTCTTGACATCATTATGGCTGAATCAAAAGCCTATGAACTGAAAACAGGCCGTAAAGTTCCTGTTATTGTGGGTGCTGGTTCAAACTGCACAAAAGATGCCGTTGAATACGTTCAGCGTGCCAAGGATTTGGGTGCAGATTATGCCTTGGTTGTAACACCTTATTACAACAAACCTTCTGATGAAGGAATTTTCAGACATTATGAAGCGGTTTCTAAAGTAGGAATTCCGATTATTGTTTATAACATTGCCGGTCGTACTGGTAAAAACATCTGTACTGACCTTTTGTGCCGTATTGCAGAACTGCCAAATGTTGTGGGCGTAAAAGAAGCTTCGGGCAACATTAACCAGATGATGGAAGTTATTGCACGCATCGGCCGCAAAAAGGAAAATTTCACCGTATTGAGCGGTGACGATGGTCTTACACTTCCTATGATTGCTGCTGGCGGTGACGGAATTATTTCGGTAGTTTCTAACTTTACGCCGGATTTGGTTACAAAAATGACCCATGCTGCCCTTGACGGCGACATGAAAACTGCCCAGGATTTGCATTACCGGCTTTTGCCTTTCTTTAAGGCTGCATTTGTTGACGGTAACCCTTCTTCAATTAAATATGCAATGAACTTAAGGGGCTTGCCGGCTGGCGGTTTGCGTTTGCCACTGGTAGAAGTTACTGACAATGCAAAGAAAATTATTGAAGCTGCACTGAAAGAGTGTAATTTGTAGGAGCAGATTATGAGTAATAAAATTGCTGTTGGCGTTTTGGGCGCAACTGGAATGGTTGGCCAGCGCTACATTAAATTATTGGAAAATCACCCGTGGTTTGAAGTTACTTACGTAGCTGCAAGTCCGCGCAGTGCCGGTAAATTGTACAAGGATGCTGTTTCAAGCCGCTGGTTAATCGGCGCAGAAATTCCTGAAGGCGTTGCAAACCTTGTTGTAGAAGATGCAAACGATGAAAAAAAGGCCTTGGGCAAATGTAAATTTGTTTTTTCTGCACTTGAAATGGGTAAAGACGAAATCAAGGCACTTGAAGCAGCTTATGCTGCAGAAGGCATTCCTGTTGTTTCTAACGCAAGTGCAAACCGCTGGACAGAAGATGTTCCGATGCTTGTACCGGAAATTAACTACAGCCACTTGGATGTAATTGCTGAACAGAAAAAACACCACGGCTGGGACAAAGGTTTTATTGCCGTAAAACCAAACTGTTCTTTGCAGACATACATGATGCCGCTTCATGCACTTATTCAGGCTGGTTACCCTGTAAAACGCATGATTGTTACCACTTTGCAGGCAACTTCTGGTGCCGGTTACCCTGGCGTGCCAAGCTTCGACATGATTGACAATATTGTGCCGTACATTGGCGGTGAAGAAGAAAAGACAGAAAAAGAATGCCTTAAGATTTTGGGAACAGTAAAAGATGGTAAAATTGAAAACGCAACTTTGCCGAAAGTTTCTTCTACATGTACCCGCGTGCCTGTAATTGACGGTCATACAGCCTGTGTTTCGCTTGAATTTGATTTGCCGGATGACAAAAAACCAAGCTTGGAAGAAATTGAAAAAATCTGGACAAGCTATTCAAGCCTGCCGCAGGAACTGGACTTGCCGAGTGCCCCAAAACGCGCAATCGTTGTTCGCCACGAAGAAAACCGTCCGCAGCCACGCCGCGACCGCGAAACAGAAAAAGGTATGGCATGTGTAATCGGTCGCCTTCGCCCGTGTAATGTTTTCGACGTAAAATTTGTTGCATTAAGCCACAATACAAAACGCGGTGCTGCCCTTGGCGGTATTCTTAATGCAGAATTGCTGAAAGCTAAAGGTTTTTTTGACAACCTTTAATTAAACGGCTTTTTTAATTCACTAATACTTAATCCGCAAAAAAAGCTGTCATTTCTGACAGCTTTTTTTGTTTTTATTATGTAGACCAAACCTCGGGTTTTAAATATTTGCCTGAAAAATTATAAATTTTTAAAACTCGACATTCGGTCTATGTAATTTCATTGTAAAAATGCGCTGGTTCAGCGTGCCCAAATTTGGCATTTTTGCCGATATTTTAAACGGAGAAACCTGTATGAACGAAAAATATTTTCCATTGACTAAAACCCAGCTTGAACAAACTGCACAAAAGTTTGGCACACCATTTTACCTTTATGACGAAGATGCAATCCGCAAAAACATCCGTAAATTTACAAAAGCTTTCAGCATTTTTCCTTCTTTTAAAGAATATTTTGCCGTAAAAGCTTTGCCTAATCCATATATCTTAAAAATTCTTGCAGAAGAAGGCTGCGGAACAGACTGTTCAAGTTTGCCGGAACTGGTTTTAAGCGAAAAAGCCGGAATTAATGGCGAAAACGTAATGTTTACCAGTAACGAAACCCCTGCAAGCGAATATAAATACGCTTTTGACCGCGGAAATATTCTGAACCTTGACGACATTACCCACATTGAATATGTAGAAAAATCTCTGGGCAAACTGCCGGATTTGATTTCTTTCCGCTACAATCCGGGTTCGCTTAAAAGTGGCGGCGTAAACGCAATTATCGGTAAGCCGGAAGAAGCCAAATACGGTTTAACCCGTGAACAGATTTTTGAAGCATACAAAATCTGTAAGGAAAAGGGCGTAAAACGTTTTGCCCTGCACGCAATGGTAGCTTCAAATGAACTGAACCCTGAAAGTTTTGAAGAAACGGCACGCATTCTGTTCCAGCTTTCAGCAGAGTTAAAGGAAAAACTCGGCGTCCGCATTGAATCAATCGATTTGGGTGGCGGCTTGGGCATTCCTTACAAGCCGGATCAGGTTGCTGTTGATTATGACGATGTTGCAAAGCGCATCAGAAAACAGTACGACGCAATTCTTGTTCCATCCGGTCTTGACCCGATGAAAATTTGCTGGGAATGCGGCCGCCCGATTACAGGTCCGTATGGCTATCTTGTAACGAGGGCAATTCACCAGAAGCACATTTACCGCGAATACATTGGCGTTGATGCTTCAATGGCAGACCTTATGCGCCCCGGTATGTACGGCGCATACCACCACGTTTCTGTTGCAGGCAAGCCGCAGGAATGTGACCGCACGCCGGATGCACCAAATGGCGGCAACCCTGCACAAACCGAAGTTTATGACGTTGTTGGTTCTTTGTGCGAAAACTGCGACAAATTTGCCGTTCAGCGCACTTTGCCAAAAATTGATATGGGCGATTTGATTATTGTTCACGATGCCGGTGCACACGGCCGGGCAATGGGCTTTAACTACAACGCAAAAATGCGCTGCGGTGAACTTTTGCTTAGACCAAACGGTGAAATTGTACAGATTCGCCGCCGTGAAACAATTGAAGATTATTTTGCAACCATCGATTTTTCTGGTTTGGAAAACTTCTAAGTTTCAGCAAAAAAGGCTGGCATTGTTTTTTCAGGGCCAGCCAATTTATAACTTTTCAACTTTTCAACTATGAATAGAAAAACTGAAGAAATAGAAAAAACACAGAATATAAAAATCTCACCCGACGCTTCTTCCGAAAATCCTGAAAACGAAAAGGAAGAAGAAAAAAAGCGTCTTTTAATAATCATTATCATTCTTTTGCTTCTGCTGCTTTTAGGCGGCGGTTTGGGCTGGTGGCTTTACAAAAATTATCTTGCAAAGCAGACACCCCAGCCTGCACCCATTGAAATTGTGGAAGTTACCGAAGAGCCGGAACCTGAACCGGTTCTGTACAGCCTGAACGTTGACGGCGATTTAAAAGGCGGCAGGCTTGTTTTCAGCAAGACACAGGCTTTTGCAGGCGAAACTATACATGTAGAAATTATTGCTGATGAAGGCAAGGTTTATAAAGATAAAAGTTTGGTTTTACGCGTAAACGGCAAGGAAATTCAGGTAAAAAACGGTGAATTTTCCATGCCAGAGGGCGATATTTTTGCCTTTGCCGTATTTGAAAATTCACTTGCCGGCATTTACATAGACCCGGCAAGCTATCTGCACGGCTGGGTTGAACTTAAAAAAGACGACGATGACACGGTTCACATCAATTTAACGCCTCACCGCGGCTACCAGTTTGAAGAACTGGCAGTAACCGACGAAGCCTTTGAAGGAAGCGGCAGGCACTTTACTTTTGTAAAAAATATCGAGCGCGACGTAACGATTCTGGTTACGTGGCAACCCGTTGAATATTCGCTTTCCTACGATTTGGACGGCGGCGATTTTATCGGCCTGAACGAAGACGAAATTTTACAGAATTATACAATCAGCAGTACCACTTACGATTTGCCGCTGGCAGAGCGCAACGGCTATAATTTTATGGGCTGGGTAGAAAAATCTTCGCCTAAAAAAGCGCGCACCACAATTGCGGCAAAAACCACCGGCAATTTGCAGTTTACCGCGTTGTGGCAGCCTGTTTCGTACCAGATTTCTTACAACAATCTTGAAGATTCGGCGATTGCAAAAATTTCAAGCTATACAATAGAAGATTTTTTCACTTTGCCAAATGCGTACCGCCGCGGCTATGATTTTACCGGCTGGTTTATGACCAGCGAAGCCCTAGATGAAACGGACAATACGCCGATTACGGCCGTTGCAAGCGGTTCTACCGGCGCGCTGGATTTTTATGCCCGCTGGCTTCCTAAAGAATATTCGGTTGCGTACAACCTTAACGGCGGCGAATACCTTGAAAATACCCACGTGCTGAAAAATTATACAATCAGTGAAGAAGAGTATGCTTTGCCACGACCGGTTAAACCCGGTTACGAATTTGCAGGCTGGGCACTTAACGACAGTCCTTCTAAACTGAAAGAAATTTTTTACAATTCTTCAAAAGTTAAGAAATATTTTTCAATTGAACCGAACACGGCAGAAAATTTGAATTACTGGGCATGCTGGCAGCCTGTTACTTACAAAATAAGCCTTTACGACGAAAACGGTAAAAAGGTTTTTAATGATTTTGCCTACGACATTGAAAAAAATACCGAACTGCCGGAAATGACCAAAAACGGGTACGTTTTCCTTGGCTGGAGCGAAGGTTTTGAAAAAAATGCGCCGGCTTTTTATGAATTGCCTAAGGGCAACTTTGGCGATAAAAAGCTTTATCCAAAGTTTAAGCCTGTAGACTATACGATTACCATGCATCTGTATGGTTCTGCACTTAACGAATACAGCCAGAAATTCCTTTATAACCGGGAAACAGAAGATTTCCTTCTGCCTATTCCGTACCGTGAAGGCTGGGATTTTGCAGGCTGGTATGCTGATGCGGAACGCCAGAATGCGGACGTTGCGCTGATTAAGCAGGGCAGTGAAGGGAACCGTGATTTTTATGCTGACTGGAGCTGTACGCTTTCTTTTGACAGTACCGGCGGTGATGAATGCGAAAGCATTATTTTGAGCAGCAAAAAACCTTTTGTAAGCGACCTGCCGATTACCAGCCGCGATTATTACGATTTTGACGGCTGGTTTTACGATAAGGAATGCACTCAGGCTTTCAACAGCAAAAAGGCTTTAAAGGGCAATACCACTTTGTATGCAAACTGGCAGCCTGTATATTTCAGCATTCAGTATCAGGCAAACGGCGGCGAAATGCCTTCTGCGTATTTGCACCAGTATACAGTTGAAAGCGTACAAAACTCGCTGCCTGTTCCCCAGCGCGAAGGATGGGCATTTGGCGGCTGGTATGCAGATTCGGGCTTTAAAACACCTATTTCCACGGCTTTTTCGACGGAACAGACGCAGAGCAAGGATTTGTTTGCGCGTAAAATGAAAGGTTCTGCCATTGTAAGTCCGGTTGAAGGCGGCGGCGGTTTTTCTACGGGCAGGGCAAGCACTTCCAGCCTTTCGTCGCTTTATTCAATGGACAGCCTTTACGAAATTAAAGAGCCTGTGCACGTTAAGGTTGATTTAAGCAGTGACATTACGCTTTTTGCAAAATGGTTCAAGTTTAACACCAAAATCATTCCAAAAGGCAAATATATCCGCAGCGAAAAAAGCCCAACTATAGAAGACATACCACACGATTTGGAAGTAAGCACAACTGAAATAACCAGAAATGTTTACTGTACGGTTATGGGCGTAGACCCAAGCGACGACAATTACAGCACTTTTTCCAGTGAAGAAGAAAAAATGGAAAATCCCGTGCAAATGGTCAGCTGGTTTGATGCTCTGGTATTCTGCAACAAGTTAAGTATGCTTAACGGAGTTCAGCCTGTTTACAAAATAAAGGGCAGTACCAACCCGGCAGACTGGGGCGACGTGCCTATAAACAACAATCTTGACTGGCTTGCCGTTGAATGGGACAGAAATGCCAACGGGTTCAGGCTGCCGACGGAACAGGAATGGATGTGGGCGGCAATGAGCGGACCTTTAGTTTCTGTTGATTTAGATCAGAACGGAATAAATACTCAGGGCTGGAAGAAAAAATTTGCCGGCCAGAACCTTGAAGATGCAAAATCGTCTTCAAAATTGATTAAAAACTACGCGTGGTTTTCTAACAACGCCAAGTCTAAAACTCACCCGGCTGGTTTAACCCTTACCAACGAGGCCGGTCTTGCTGATATGAGCGGTAACGTTTGGGAATGGTGCTGGGATGCGTTCATGCTTTACGGCGATGAAGAATCCGGCGGCGATACGGAAAGCGGCAGTGCCAACACCGGTGAAGCTTACCGTTCAATCCGCGGCGGCAGCTGGTACAGTTTCCCTAGCTACATGCGCGTAAATGCACGCCTTTCCCTTAACGTGTACGGCCGTAACCAGCTTACCGGTTTTAGGGTAGTGCGCACCGTTAATAAAACTGCGCCGTAATCAATGTTCACGGTTAATGCAAAATACAGAAATTGAATAAAAAAGCCTTCGAGGAATTTTTCCTTGAAGGCTTTTTTTTCAGGCTGAATATATTTTGAAAATTGTACTACATGGCGCTGTGAATAAGGTTGTAGGCAACCGTTCCTTCTTTTGGCGTATTAGGCAGATTTTTTAAGTCAAACCACTGGGCATCGTCAATTTCGTCCGGGTCGCAGTTAATGTCGCCGCTCTGCCAGTCGGCATGCAGTGCAATCATCAGCTGATCCGGGTACGGCCAGTGCTGGCTTGCTTCATATCTTATATTGGTAATTTTAATGCCAACTTCTTCCATTGCTTCCCTTACCGCCGCTTCTTCAACAGTTTCGCCGTGTTCAATAAAGCCGGCAAGACAGGTGTAAACGTCGGTGTTGCGCTGGGAATGGCGTGCAAGCAGAACCCTTTCGCCTTTATGCACAAGCATGATGACAGCAGGCGAAATGCGCGGAAAAACCACATTGCCGCAAAGCTGGCAGAAACGCGCAGTTTCGTACTTATCGTCAATTAAAGGGCCGCCGCAGCAGCCGCAAAAACGCGTAGACTTACGCCAGTTAAGAAGGGCAAGCGCCCTTGAACATTGTTTTGCATATTGAAAATTTTGAGCAAAAAGGTCGCGTAAACGAACCCATTTATATCCGGCAGGAGCTGCACAGTCTTCTTCCAAAAGTACCGCAATGTACGCATATTCAGGCTCGCTGAACCAGTCGCGGGCAACATTCTGTTCAAAACACTTCTGTAAAAGTGCTTCCGCTGGAAGTTCACCGTCATTGCTAACAAGCACATCGCTTTTTCTAAAAATAAAGTAAAGATCACAATGAGGGTCTTTTTTAGCAGTAATCATCGGCATAGTGTTAGGATAACACGCTTTTTTATATTCTGCATTATTTTTTTATATGTAAAAAGATGGAAGAAATGGTAAAATTTTCCAATGCTTGCAAGTTTAGGGCTGTTTATGTTATATTTTTCAAATGAAAGTTGCTATCTTTTTTGGTTCAAAATCTGACACAGACACAATGAAAAAAGCAGCCGCAGTTCTTAAGGAATTTGGGGTTGAATACGAATCATTCATTTTATCAGCACACAGATCTGCTGAGTTGTTAAAGAAAACATTGCAGCGCATGGAAGAAAGCGGTTGTGAAGTTGTTATTGCCGGTGCAGGCCTTGCTGCACATTTGCCGGGCGTAATTGCTTCAATGACCGTTCTGCCAGTTATCGGCATTCCGCTGGAATGTTTAAGCGCCGACGCAAAGGGACGCAGTTCCAACGGTTTGGGCGGAATGGACGCCTTGCTTTCAATCGTTCAAATGCCGCGCCAGATTCCTGTAGCAACAGTAGGCATTAACAATGCTGCAAATGCTGCATACCTTGCAGTGGAAATGCTTGCAATTAAATATCCTGAATTACGTAAAAAACTTGTTGATTTCCGCACCGCTTTGGCAAAAGAAGCAGAAGAAAACGGCGGTTTGGGCGTTGATTTGTAACTGAAACATAGGGGACACTTGTAAAAAAGTGTCTTTTTTTATAAAGAAGTATAGGAGATAACGATGATTGACTACAGACAGTCTGGTGTTGACGTTGAAGAAGGCTATCGCGCCGTAAACAAATACAAAGACCATGCAAAACGCACTCAAATTCCGGGTGTACTGAATGGTTTGGGTAGTTTTGCTGGCATGTTTCAGGTTCCGGCAGGCATGAAAGAACCTGTAATGGTTAGCGGAACTGATGGTGTAGGAACAAAACTTGACATTGCCTTTGCAATGAAAAAATACGATACCGTTGGTATTGACTGCGTTGCCATGAGCGTTAACGACATTCTTTGTACGGGTGCAAAACCTTTGTACTTCCTCGACTACATTGCATGCGGTTCGCTTGATGCACAGGTTGCTGCTGACCTGGTAAAAGGCGTAGCCGATGGCTGTGTAGATTCTGACTGTGCACTTTTGGGCGGCGAAACTGCCGAAATGCCGGGATTTTACGACAAAGGCAAATACGATATTGCCGGTTTTGGCGTTGGCATTGCAGAAAAATCAGAAATCATTACTGGTGAAGCAATTAAGGAAGGTGACGTTTTAATCGGCCTTTCTTCAACAGGCGTTCATTCTAACGGTTTTTCGCTTGTACGCAAGCTTGTTACCGACTATAACGAACCTTTTGAAGGCAAAACAATCGGCGAAGTTCTTCTTGCGCCAACACGCATTTACGTTCGCCCGGTTCTTGAAGTTTTGAAAAAATTTAAAGGCGAAAACGGAACAAACGCAATTCACGGTATGGCACATATTACAGGCGGCGGTTTTTACGAAAACATTCCGCGCATGTACACTGACAAAACCCTTATTTCCGTAATCAAAAAAGGCTCATGGCAAATTCCTTCAATTTTTGCAGAACTTGAACGCCGCGGTGCAGACCCTTCTCGCATGTTCAATACTTTCAACATGGGTATTGGCCTTGTAATGGCTGTTGCTGCCGACAAAGCCGATGACGTAATTGCTGCTTTTGATGCATTTGCCGCAGGCAAAGATGCCGGTTTGAACGCAGGCATGAAAGCATATAAAATTGGTAAAGTTGCAAAAGCTGCTAAAGCCGCAGAAACACAGGCTGAAGCCGTAATTTTTGAATAATCGTATTTTTACGCTGTGCAAGGCTGCCATGTACTGGCAGTTTTGTACAGAATCTTTCTTTCCTTAAAATATTGAACTCTATGAATAATCCTAAAAAAATACTTCAGACAGCCGTTTTGGTTTCCGGCGGCGGAACAAACCTTCAGGCACTTATTGATGCCGAAAAGCAGATGATTGCTGACAGAGGTTTTTGCCCTTATCACATCGGGCTGGTTGTTTCCAGCGCAAAGGATGCCTACGCGCTGACCCGTGCCCAGAATGCAGGAATAAACACCGTTGTTGCTTCTCCTTCTGCTATTTTAGGTGCAGAAAAAGCCAAAGAATCAAGCCGGGATGAAAAACGGCTGGCAGTTTCTGACCGGGTTTTGCAGCTTTGCAGGGAAAACAATATTGAAGCCATTGTTCTTGCAGGCTTTTTAACCGTGCTTGCCGGTGACGTGGTAAAAGAATACTCTGGAAAAATCATAAACCTGCATCCGGCACTTCTGCCAAAATTCGGCGGTGTAGGCATGTTTGGCCACCACGTGCACGAAGCCGTGCTTGCTGCCGGCGAAAAAGAATCGGGCTGTACAATTCATTTAGTTGATGACGGCTGTGATACTGGTACAATTCTTTTGCAGAAAAAAGTGCCCGTTATGCCCGGCGATACCCCGGAAACTTTGTACGCACGCATTGCACCGGAAGAACATAAGGCAATGGTAGAAGGTCTTGTTCTTCTTGCAGAACGTTTGGCATAAAAACTTTTTGCCTGTTGCAGGCTTGCAGAAAATTGAAAAAAGCCTGAAAAAACGAAAGCCCTGAAAACCGTAAAAAGTTTTCAGGGCTTTTTTTATGCATCATAAAATTCAGTTAATGGCTTTGCAAAGGGTAAAAACTACTGCAATGAAGAAACGATTTTAGCCGAAACGTCGGCATTGGTTTCAGCCTGCTTCTTAATTTCGTTCATGGCGTGCTTAATGTGGTTAAGCGAATCATCAAGGTTTGCAAACTGCATCTGAATGTCTATCGAAGAATTGGCAATAACATCAAGGCTGTCATTCTGGGCACTAACTTCGTTTACAACATTTTCTACCATGCAGGCACTTGCCCGGGATTCCTTTACAATGTCCTGCAAGGCTTTCATAACTTCGCTTGTACCGATGTTCATTTCGCCAATGCCGGAAAGAATTTCTTCAATTGCCGTAATTGTTGTACGAATTTCTTCGGTGCTGTTCTGGGTGTAGCTTGCAAAAGAATTTACGGAATTAGCCGTTTCCTGAACGACAAGGGTGTTTTCCTGCAATGTTTCAGAAATTTTACCGGCATTTTTGGTAGTTTCTTCGCTAAGTTTGCGGATTTCCTGGGCAATAACGCTGAAGCCTTTACCAAGGTTTCCGGCGTGGGCTGCTTCAATTGAAGCGTTCATTGCCAGAAGGCCTGTCTGGCTTGCAATTGAATCAACGGTGTTAACAAACTGGGCAATTTTGTCAGAAGATTCTTTAACGCGCTGAACCTGTCCAACAAGTATCGTCAAAAGCTTGGCCTGAGAATCAAGGGTTTGCAAAATGACGTCCATACCGGCCTTGCGCTTTTCGGCAATATTGCTGATGTTTGAAAGGTTTGCCGCAATCTGGGTCATTGCCGCAGAAGTTTCAGTAATGCTTGCGTTCTGTTCGCTTACGCTGGCCTTCATTTCGTTGGCTTCGCGTGTAACCTGCTTGCCGGACATCTGAACCGATTTGCTTTCGTCCGTAAGCTTGTCGGTCTGCATAATCAGCGCCTGATAAAGGTGCGTAATTTCCTTTACGCTGGCGGTTGCTTCGTTTACTGAATTGTTAAGCTGATGGCCGATGTTAAGGCTGTCTTTTGTGTTTTCAATGGCTTTTGTAATTGTGTCCAGGGCTTCAACTGCTTCTTTCTGTTTTGCTTCGGCTACTTCTATAAGCCGGTGGTTGTAGCGGTTGTAAAACAGAATTATTGTGTTAACTACCACAAAACCCAAAGTGGCAAGGGACATATTCGTTATTGCGCTTGGAAATTTATGTTCAAAAAGCGGGTGCAAAGGGCCGAATGCACTTAAAATCCACGAACACAACACCACCGAATAGAAAATAACCAGCTGGCGGCGGGAAACTGAAATAAGCATATTCAGCACTGCCATTACTACCAGAAAAAAGATATTACGGTAGCACATAAGGCCCGTATCGTAATAGGGCAGAAAGAAAATCATTATTTCGCAGACAGCGGTAAAGCCGAATGTTGAAAAATTGGCACCTAAAATTACTTTGCCTTTTTTTATCATTGCAATGGAAAGGAAAAAAAGCAGAATGCTGACTGCGCCCAGAATACCTATAAGGAACTGCTGCATTATGCACAGAATTATTGAAAACAGAATCATTCCGACGATGCAGACAATGTTTCCGCCAATAATGTAAGAAATGCGTTTCTGCACCTGCATCGGCAATTCACTGTAAATTTCCTGTGGCGGCGCAAACCTGCTGGCAAGATGTGATGATGATTCCATAAAAACTCTCCTGAATGGCAAAGTATCACAAAATACAGCTAAATATTAACACGTGAAAAATAAATATGTAAGAGTAATAGTAGAGATTTTAGATATTTTTATCAGTAAAAATAAAATTTAATGAAAAATTAATAATTTTAAAATGTGTGCTTTTATAAAAAAACGGCCTGGCTTTTAACCAGACCGTTCTGTTTTTTTGTTAGCTGAATGCCGGTAATTTCTTATTAGATAACGGCTTTCATTGCTGTCATGTAAGCACGAAGTTTTTTACCAACAATTTCAATCGGGTGATTGCGGATTTCTTCGTTAACTTTAACAAGTTCAGCATTGCTTACGCTGTTGTCTTTAACGTTAAGACCTTTGCCAATAATGTCAAGGTCAACTTTCTTCATAAAGTCTGCCAAAAGCGGACGTGCAGCGTTGTCGAACAGGTAACAGCCGTATTCTGCTGTATCAGAAATAACTTTGTTCATTTCGTACAGCTTTTTGCGGCTGATAAGGTTTGCAATAAGCGGAACTTCGTGCAAGCTTTCGTAGTATGCAGATTCCGGCTTGATGCCTGCGTTTGTCATTGTTTCAAATGCAAGTTCAACACCGGCTTTAACCATTGCAACCATCAAAATGCCGTTGTCAAAGTATTCCTGTTCGCTGATTTCGTCATTGCCTGCTGGTGTCTGTTCAAATGCTGTTTTACCAGTAGCTTCGCGCCATGCAAGAAGGTTTTTATCACCGGCTTTCCAGTCTTCCATCATAATGCGGCTGAATTCACCGCTGATGATGTCGTCCTGATGCTTGTGGTACAAATCTGCCATAATTTCTTTAAGTTCAAGGCTCAAAGCGTGTGCCTTAAGCTTTGCAGGGTTAGAAAGACGATCCATCATGCCGGTAATGCCGCCCCATTTAAGGGCTTCAGTAATAGTTTCCCATCCGTACTGAATGAGTTTTGCAGCATAACCTTTGTCCATGCCTTTTTCAACCATTTTGTCGAAGCAAAGCAAAGAACCTGTCTGAAGCATACCGCAGAGAATTGTCTGTTCGCCCATAAGGTCAGACTTAACTTCTGCAATGAAGCTTGATTCAAGAACACCGGCGCGGCTTCCGCCTGTACCAACTGCCAAAGCCTTGGCAATTGCCCAGCCTTTTCCTTCAGGGTCGTTTTCCGGGTGAACGGCAATAAGGGTAGGAATACCGAATCCGCGTTTGTATTCAACGCGAACTTCTGAACCCGGGCCTTTAGGAGCCATCATTACAACGGTAATGTCCTTGCGGATCTGCATTCCTTCTTCAACAATGTTGAATCCGTGGCTGTACCAAAGTGCAGAACCCTGTTTCATGAGAGGCATTACGTTTGCAATTACGTTTGAGTGCTGCTTGTCTGGTGTAAGGTTACCAACCAAATCAGCAGAAGGAATAAGTTCTTCGTATGTTCCAACTGTAAAACCGTTTTCTGTAGCGTTTTTCCAGCTGGCACGTTTTTGTTCAATGGCTTCTTTGCGCAATGCGTAGCTAACATCAAGACCAGAATCGCGCAGGTTCAAACCCTGGTGCAAACCTTGTGCACCACAACCAACGATAACGATTTTCTTTCCTTTAAGTGCGTTTGTTCCGTCGTTGAATTCGTTGCGGTCCATAAAGCGGCATGTACCAAGCTGCATTAAAGCTTCGCGCCAAGGAATAGAATTGAAATAGTTCATATATACCCCTTTAAAAGGACATGCTGGCTGGCAGGGCTGAAAACAGAATAGTTTTTGCTCTGCCAGTTTTAAGTATAATTACATGTCTTTTATAAATACTTAAGTTTCTTAAATAATATTGTAGCACAATTGAAACCTATAGTCTAGTTTTGCACCGTATATTTTGAATGCCGGTTAAAAATTTGCCGTTTTGCAAAGCACGGCGGTTCGTTCTCATTCTGTCGTGGCTGGTTTTCCGGCAGCGGGCTGCCTGCTTTTTCTGGCAGCAGGCGCTTTGTAATCCACCGTTCCCGTTGCAATGTTGTATGCAACGCCCCGGAAGGCAGAGGGCGACTTGCCGAAATGCCGCTTGAAAGCCTTGGAAAACGTAAAAGTGTCTTCGTAGCCCACATTTTCAGCAATTTCTGCTACGCTCATTGCATTTTCTCCAAGCATTTTTGCTGCCATTTTCATCCGGTATGTAAGCAGATAATCCTGCAGCGAATAGCCGGTTGATTTTTTGAAAAGCCGCGTAAGGTAACTTCTGTTAAGTCCAATGGCGTTGGCAATGTCTTCAATTTTTACGGGTTCTGCATATTTAAGCTGTATATAGGAAATAACATTCTTAACGTAAATCATGGAATTGCGTGTGGACACGTCGCGCCCGGCTTCCGAATTCCTTATGATGTAATCGCATATCTGGTAAAGCGTGCCTATGCAGAAATACTGGCGCGTATAGTTTGCAATCATGCTGCGAAGTAGTTCTTCAATTTCGTCGGCACAGTTAAAAAGCGTGTACACGGGGTTTTCCGGCGTAACGCCGGCTTCCTTCAATATAAGGGGAATTTTGGGTCCGCCAATGTGCAGCCAGATGTATTCCCACGGGTCGTCCTTGTCTGCCTGATAGAAAGCGGTAGTGTTTTCCGGAATGAGGAAAACCTGCTTTGGACCTATGTGGTATTTTTTTCCGTTTATTTGAAGAATGCCTTTGCCCTTAACCACAAAGTGCATGATGATGCGCCTTTTTACAAAATGCCGGTAAGAATAAAGCGGTTCGCACTTGTAAGAACCAAGCTCATACAGATAGAAATCATCCGAATCTTCGTAATTAACAAACTTGCAGAAATCGCAGCCCGTCAGTTCCTGTGCCATTCCAGCCCCCTTGCCAGCAGTATTCTGTTTTTAAGTATAAAGCATAAGTCACATTTTGACATAAAAAAATCAAATAAAACCATTAAGGGATTGAAATTCCTGCCCTATACTGTGCACATACAGATGTTTTTACATTTACTTTTTACGGGAGTTCGTAATGAATATTATTTTTCATAAAGAATCAAAACAGTTCCATTTAAGCAATGATAAAATCAGCTATATTCTCGCAGTAACGCCAAGCGGTGAACTTGGTAACCTGTATTTCGGTAAAAAAATCCACGACAGAAACGACATGTCCTATATGTTTGTTAGCGGCGGAATGCCCGTTGTTGCAGTTGATGCAGATACGGAATCTTATGCCATGGAACTGAACCGTCAGGAATATCCTTCCTTTGGTACTACGGATTTTGGTACGCAGGCCTTTGAAGTTGAACAGGCTAACGGTTCGCGCGTAACTTCTTTTGTGTACAAAAGCCACACCATTTTTAGCGGCAAAAAAGGCCTTGCCGGTTTGCCAGCAACCTATGCCGCAGAAAACGAAGCAATGACCCTTGAAGTGGAACTTGAAGACACTGTGGCAGAAATGACGCTTGTTCTTTCTTATACCATTTTTAAGGATTATGCCGCCATTGCCCGCCACGCCACATTTAAAAACAATGGCGAAAACCGGGTAATTCTTACACGCGCGTTAAGCTGCTGCCTTGATTTGCCTGACCAGAACTACGAATGGATGCAGTTTTCCGGCGGCTGGGCGCGTGAAAGAATTCCTGAAATAAAAAAACTTTCTACGGGAACAGTATTAATAGAAAGCAAGCGCGGTGCTTCCAGTGCAAACCAGAATCCGTTCGTAATAATTAAGCGGCCAAATACAGACGAATTTGCCGGAGAAGCAATCGGGCTTTCCTTTGTGTACAGCGGAAACTTTATTGCGCTTGCCGAAGGCAACAACTACGACAGGCTTCGTCTGCTTATGGGCATTCACCCAGACCGTTTTGAATGGCCTCTTGATAAAGGCCAGACTTTTGAAACGCCGGAAGTTGTAATTGCCATGAGCAGCAGCGGACTGAACGGCCTTAGCCAGACCTACCACAAGCTTTATAACAACAATCTTGTACGCGGAAAATGGAAAAACCGGCCGCGCCCGATTCTTAACAACAACTGGGAAGCAACCTTTATGGACTTCACCGAAGAAAGCATTCTTAAGATTGCAAGAAAGGCAAAAGAAGCAGGCGTGGAACTGTTCGTTCTTGACGACGGTTGGTTTGGCGAACGCAATGACGATACCGCAGGTCTTGGCGACTGGGTAGAAAATCCTGCAAAACTGCCTGAAGGCATTGCCGGTCTTGCCAGAAAAATAAGGGCTTTAGGGCTGGATTTCGGCTTTTGGATTGAACCTGAAATGGTTAACCCGAACAGCAACCTTTACCGCCGTCACCCGGACTGGGTGCTTGCCGTTCCGGGACGCAAGTCGTCACTTGGCAGGCACCAGCTTGTTCTGGATTTTTCGCGGCCGGAAGTGGTGGATGCCATTTTTGACATGCTTTACAAAGTTATGAAAGATGCACCGGTGAGCTACATCAAGTGGGACATGAACCGTGTCCTTACCGAAGTTTACAGCCTTGGTTCTTCTGCGGATTATCAGGGAACGATATACCACAGGCACATAATGGGCGTTTATTCCCTTTACGAAAAACTCATAAAGGCTTTTCCGGACATTCTTTTTGAATCGTGCTCATCCGGCGGAAACAGGTTTGATGCCGGAATGCTTTATTACGCACCGCAGGCATGGTGTTCCGACAACACTGACGCAATTGACCGCGTGCGCATTCAGTACGGTTCTTCCTACGGCTACCCGATTGTTTCCATCGGTTCGCATGTTTCGGCAGTGCCAAACCAGCAAACCGGGCGTACCGTTTCAATAGAAACTCGCGGAAACGTGGCCTATTTTGGTACTTTCGGCTACGAGCTTGACCTTAACGAAATAAGTGACGAAGAGTTTGAAACCGTTAAGAAGCAGGTTGAATTTATGAAGGCAAACCGGGAACTGTTGCAGTTCGGCACTTTTTACAGGCTTCGTTCGCCTTTTGAATCAGACCAGAGCGCATGGATGGTTGTAAGCGAAGACCGTAAAAAGGCAATTGCAGGCTTTTACTGCATGCGTTCACGGGTAAACACCCTGCCGGGCTTTTTAAAGCTTGCCGGGCTTAACGCAGATTTGGTTTATACAATGGAAGGCAGGGAATTTTACGGTGACGAACTTATGAATTCGGGCTGTCCGCTTGCCATGTTCAGCGGTTCTGAATTTTCGGTTTCTAAGGATTTTGCTTCGTTTGTGACGGTTATAGAAGCAAAATAAGTGGCGGTAAATGTCACAAAATGACATAAAATCGGCACGTAAAAACATACACAGCTGAAAAATTGGGTGTTACCATTCTTTCAGACTTGGTTAAGTAGCCAATTGCCTAAAGCAACGGGTGTTGCTTTAGGCTTACATTTAAGGTTTGCAGCGAACCTTAAAACCGGAAAGGTTAGGGTAATGCGAAAGCGTGCCTTAACTCGGTATTGATGCATGAATATCATAAATAATTAGGAGGAAAATTAATTTATGAAAAAAAGAATTGGTTCGATTTTAACTTCTGCATTGGCAGTTCTGGCTTGTGCAATGACAATCATGTCATGCTCGGGAGAAAAGAAAAACTCAGCAGCAGCCAAATCGTCTGCTCCGCTGACAATAACAATCTGGGATGAAGGACAGCGTTCTGGACTTCAGCAGATTGTAGACGACTGGAGTGCCCAGTCTGGCGTAAAGGCAACAATTCAGGTTGTAGACTGGAATAACTACTGGACACTGCTTGAAGCCGGTGCTGTTGGCGGCGAACTTCCAGACGTATTCTGGATGCATTCAAATGTTGCCCAGATGTACATGGAAAACGACCTTCTGCTTGATTTGACACAGAAGATTGCTTCTAGCGATAAAATTAACCTTAGCAATTACTACGAAGGAATTACAAAACTGTACAACTCAAAAGGCAAACAGTACGCAGTTCCAAAAGACATCGATACAATCGCCCTGTGGTACAACAAGACAATTTTTGACGAAATGGGCGTTGCATATCCTGATGAAACATGGACATGGGACGACTTTGCCGCCGCTGCAAAGAAACTTACAAATGCCAGCCACTGGGGCTACGCAATTCAGCCGGGTAACAACCAGGAAGGCTATTACAACACAATCTATTCAATGGGCGGCTACGTTATCAGCGATGACAAAAAAACTTCTGGTTTTGACAACCCTAACACAATTAAGGCCGTTAAACTGTTTACTGACATGATTGCAGCCGGTTACTGCCCTGATTTGAACACTGTTTCTGAAACAGCACCAAACGAACTTTTGTGCGCCGGAAAAGTTGCAATGTCAATCAACGGTTCATGGATGCTTGCCGGTTACCGCGACAACGAATATTCGGCAGCAAACTGCGACGTTGCAGTTCTTCCGTTCACTAAAACACCGGCAGACCGCGTTTCAATTTACAACGGTTTGGGCTGGGCAGCAGCAGCAAACGGAAAGAATACTGAAGCCGCATGGAGCCTGATTGAATACCTTGGTACAAAAGAAGCACAGATTAAGCAGGCACAGCTTGGCGTTACAATGGCAGCATACAAAGGCTGTTCTGACCAGTGGGTTAATACAGTTAAATGCTTTAACCTTGACGGCCACATGAAAATGCTGGATGCAAAGCTTGTTTTCAGACCATATTCAAGAAACACTGTTGTATGGGAAGATATGGTTACTGAAAAACTTAAGGATGCATGGACTGGTTCTAAACCGGTAGAAGCTGTTTGTAAAGACATTGCTGCTGCAATGAACGAAGCACTTGCTGAAGAGTAATAGAAACACAGGATTGTAAAGTTTTATGTAAAAAAAGTTACCTAAGGGTGCAGTACAGTTTTTTGTACTGCATTCCCTTAGTTCAAACTGGCCGGAAAAGGAGAATGCTTATGGACAGAATAAGAAGAACATCAAGGGAAAAGGACGAGATGTTTTGGGGCTGGATGTTTATCATTCCCACAATGCTCGGCTTAATCATTCTGAACATATTTCCTATTTTTCAGACAATATACCAGAGCTTTTTCAAAACCGGAGATTTTGGAAGAGGCAATGTATTTGTAGGATTATTGAATTATAAAAAAGTATTTGGCGACGCTGAAGTATGGCAGTCTTTGTGGAATACCGTAAAGTACGCAATTATCGAAGTGCCGGTTTCGTTCGTCATTGCCCTGATGCTTGCAGTTTTTTTAAACAAGAACATCAAGGGAAAAGAAATTTTCAGAACATTATTCTTCCTTCCTATGGTTGCTGCCCCGGCGGCAATTGCAATGGTATGGAAGTGGCTATATAACTCAAACTTTGGTCTTTTCAACAACATTTTAGGCGTAAAGATAAATTGGATTTCAGACCCGAACATTGCAATTTATTCACTTGCGGCAATCGGTATATGGTCGGTAGTTGGGTACAACATGGTTCTTCTGCTTGCCGGCCTTCTTGAAGTTCCCCGGGACTTTTATGAAGCCGCATCGATTGACGGTGCAAACGGTGCGCAGCAGCTGTTTCACGTTACCATTCCGATGATTTCGCCTACAATTTTCTTTGTGCTTACAACAAGAATGATTGCCGCCCTGCAGGTGTTTGACGTTATTTACATGGTAATTAACTACAACAACCCGGCACTTAAAAAAACCGAATCCCTTGTTTATTTGTTCTATAAATATTCATTTGAACAGAGTAAGAAAGGCTACGGCGCAACGGTAATTGTAGTGCTGCTTGTTGTTACCATGATTGTTACGGCAATTCAGCTTATTGGCCAGAAAAAATGGGTTCACTACAACTAAGGGAGGAATGAAAATGAGAAACACAGCAAAAGAAAGTATTATTTATTCCATCCTGATTCTGTTTTCCGCCATTATGATAATTCCCTTTGTGTGGATGTTCCTTACGGCATTTAAAACCGTTGCCGAAACCATGCAGGTAGATCCTTTCGTAATCGTTCCAAAAGTGTGGCAGTGGGAAAATTTCCGCAAGGTTATTGAAGCAATGGACTTTATAAAGCTGTACGAAAACACCCTGCTTATGATTGCCCTTAGGGTTTTGTGCGCGGTCATTACGGCGTCTCTTAGCGGCTATGCCTTTGCGCGCCTTAAGTTTAAGGGAAAGAACCTTGTGTTCGGCATCGTGCTTTTTCAGATGATGATTCCGACGCAGGTTTTCATTATTCCGCAGTACATTATGGTAAGCAAATTGCACCTTACAAACAGCGTTTGGGGGCTTCTGTTTCCGGGCCTTGTAACCGCATTCGGCACTTTCCTTTTGCGGCAGGCATATATGGGGCTTCCAAAAGACCTTGAAGAAGCCGCACGCCTTGACGGTTGCAGCATTCCGGGCACGTTCCTGCTTATTATGGCACCGCTTACAAAGTCTTCGCTTGTTGCACTGGGAATTTTTACAACGGTTTTTGCCTATAAAGACCTTATGTGGCCGATGATTGTATGCCCTGACAGCACCAAAACAACCCTTGCAAGCGCCCTTGCAAAAATGAACGGCCAGTATCAGCAGAAATATCCGGAACTGATGATGGCGGCGCTCATCGCCTGCGTTCCAATGATTCTGCTTTACGTTCTGTTCCAGAAGCAGTTTATTGAAGGCATAGCAACTTCCGGCGTTAAGCTGTAAATTGCGCCGCTGCAAAAAAAAGCAAATATAGCGGTACATAATAGAAAAAAGTTGAAATTTTATAAAAAACAAAACCAGCCCTGTAAAACAGAAGAGTCCTTCAATCTTGCAGGGCTGTTTTGTAGATTTTCTTCTTCCTGAAAGAAAAGAAAAAAAACTTAAAGCCGCCTTAATAATTTCACTCTTTTATAGTTATTTTTTTGCAGTTAAATCTTAATTGAGGATCCAGCCCATGCTCAATAAATACTTGATTATACTCATTAGCTGCGAACTCTAAATCCAACAAACAATGTTTACCTTGATCTGAAGTTGGATTTATTTTATTTTCAGCCATGAATTCAAGTATTGACTGAATTTTAGTGAAAGCAGCAAAAGCTTTTGATTTCTTGCAAAGATTTTCAATTGCATTGTCTTCCATCACATCTTTTGCAATATCCATCAAACTCATTATGTTATCTCCTGCGATTATAAGATTTATAAAAGTATTCATCAGAATTCAATTATATCTATCTGAAAACTTATCAGATAAATGCTGTAATAGCACTAGGATACTCTTATCATTGGGATTTTTGTATTTCCAACATATACTTCTGGTTCCGTGATTACCAAATGTTCTGCCGATTTAATTTGTGCAACAACAACAAGTTCTTCTCCATCGATAACTATTACTGATTGGAGAGTATAGTTCTCCAAAATTTCTTTGAGAGTTCGTTTTGCTGTATCTGAAAGTTTCCCATTGATGATTAATTTGATGTGAGATGACTTCAATTTAAATGCTGATTCATACTCAACCCTTATTTTTGCAGTTTTATAAATTCCTTCATAAGCTTCCATTTTTATTTCCTCTCAATATTTACAGTCATATTTTCGTTATAATTGTTGAATCTCTTTTCATCTATTGAAGTTGAAAATTTATAACCATTTTTATTCATGTAGTCTTTTACATTTTCCTTTGCTTTTTTTAAGCTGAAAATTTCATGTCCCGGAACACTCGGAAGTTTTTCTCCAGAAAAATCTACAGAATTCATATCAGAATCTTCGATAACAATTCCTACTCCATACAATCTAATGACAGCATCTTTTGTTTTCAATTCAGACATAATCCACCTCTTACTTTTTTAATGGAAATGATATGAAGAAACCACCGTTGTCCGGGTTATTTTCTATTTCCTTGATATTTTTCAAGGCTTTCTCATCATCTTTATTTACAAATTTCAAACCATGTTTTCTCATGCTGTTAAGTCCAAGTTCAATTGCGTCTGTATAATTATATGTAGAGATAACTGTTTTACCCATAAATGAAAGATGGAATTTCCCTTCACGTCTTGATATTTCATCAGCCTGAAAATGATCACTTTCTTCCCAAAATTCGCCCCATTGCACAATTACTGTTCCTTGATTAATTGAAATATCCATAACAACTTCTCCTTGAATTACAATATAAAAAGCTGTAATCAACTTTTATAAATACAATATATTATATTGGGTTAATGGTCAATAAATTCATAGTTTTATAATATGATTTATGACCGGGTAATCCAACATAATATGCTGTATGGATAATTCATTGGAAGAAATCTTTCGGACAAACCTTAGATTTTACAGGCAAAGAGCAAAATTATCACAGGAAAAACTTTCTGCAAAACTGGACAAAAACATTAACTACATAAATATGATTGAAGGAAAAAAGAGCATTCCGCCTCTTTCGATGATTGAGCAGATTGCTTCTATTCTCGAAATACCTTCGTACTACCTGTTAAAGCCATTGGACGAAGAACATGTTCTGGACAGGAACAAAATAATAGATGATGCTTCCAAATTAATTGCGGAACAGTCAAAGGAAATTTTAAAAAAATTATTAAAGTAACAGTCTTTTCAGGCTAAAATATGCCGCAAAAAGCAGCTGTTTTTATGGCATTTTACATAAACCCAACATTCGGCCTTTTTGTTCCTTATTTATAAGGCGCAGGGGTTTTTAGAATTATGAGCGCAATTGAAAATTTGAAAAACGAATTTATCCGGTTGGCAAAACTTACCCGGAAAAATGAAATTGAAGAACAGCTTCAGTGTATTATGGCTTATTTTCTGCGTAACTTTTCCTTAACCGTAAACAATAAAACCGTTAAGCCCGTTGAAGTTGAAGCCTACTATTACATGGACATTTTTTTTGAAGATAAGTATGTGCACCGCGAAAAAGGCTTGCAGGATAATCATTTCGGGCAGCTGTATTTTCATAAAATGAACGGTGCCCTAAAAACCGGAACATACAAGGGAATGGACGTTTGCCTTTCACTTGAAAAAGGAATATTTCTGGCACTGCTGATAAGAAGTGCAGAAATAAACGGCAGGGCAGTTTACGGCCCTTCAAACTGCGTAAAGGAAATTTTTGTCTCGGATGAGGCGTATAAAGAAAAATATGAAAACGAACAGAAGCAAAATGCACTTGCCGTAAATTCTGCTGATAAAGGCCGCCTGCATTGCGGAGAAAGGTACGGTTTGTCCGCCGCCCCAAAAGATTTTGAAAACTGGGAAGATTTTTACAAAATGCAGCTCAGAATGTTCATCGGCGAGTTTGAAGAAAACTCTTCCGTAAAAATAAAGGCAAAAAGAAACCTGAAAAATTTCTGCTAGCCGCAGTTTTTAAGGCATTCCGCACCTGTTCCGTGTCGACTGTACGTGCCACACACTTGCGCCACGGTGACGCCACGTTTTATATTTTCCTTGCAAAACTTACGTGGCCTTTCAAATCGGTAAATCCAAGCTTTGTGTAAAACTTATAGGCCGGTGCGTTTACGTCGGTCTGCAAAAAATACTGAACAATTCCGCGGCTTTCCATGACTGGCTTCATCAGGTTAAAAAATGCTGTGCCCAATCCCTGTCCCTGCCGTTCAGTGCGGATGCACAGTTCTTCAATAACGTATTCAGTTCCAGAAAACCAGTGCTTTATGTGCCCAAAAGAAATTCCTACCAGTTCCGTCCCGTCGTACAAACCAAGATTCAGCGGATTCCGCCCCGACATTACGTCTTTTAAGTATTCGTTCAGCTGGTTTTCGTCGCTCCAGTCGTCATTCCATGGCTCATTCGTAAAAACCGAAGCAAAAAGTTCCTTTACGGCTTCAAAATCTGCGGCGGCAAGTTCTTTTATTTCAATCATAGTTTTGTCGTTTCCTCTTTCAGGTTTTCCGGCGTGTTTTTCACCGCAACCTGGAATTCATCTTCGTAAACAATTTCACCCGGCACTTCGCTGCATTCACTTTTATAAAGCTGAAGGCTGTATTTTTTTGCCATTTTACGGTAAAAAGTCATCTGCCGGTAAATGTCATTTCCCTCGGGCGAGTGCTTAAACCATGTTGTCGCCCTATCAGGGTTTTCCTGTTCGTAAAAAGGCGGAACCGGCAGCACCTTTTCAAAATATTCCCGTTTTTTCCAGTATTCGGCAGTTTCTTCTTCGTTCAAAATCTTTGCATCCGCCAGTTTGCCTGTTGCGGTAAAAATTCCACGCGGCTGCTGCGTAATGTAGGCAATGTCTGCCGTGTGCACCCTGTAATATTCAGCCATTTTTTTTCCGTCTGCTGTCTAACTCCAATATCGAGTTTTAAAGTTCAGCATGACAATAAGATTCCTTGTCATCATGGTATTGTAGCACAAAAAGGAAGGCCGCCGCATTAAAGCCGTGCTTTAACTGAACGGATGGAAGAAAACTGTTCATTTTTTTTAGTGAATAAGTGGCAGGCATAAAAAGCCCGGTTTGACATTTCCCTTTAAAAATGCGTAAATAAACATATTATAATAGAAGAAAAATGAATGTTACGGGTTTTTCAAAAAATTCCCTTTGCTTCAATTTTCTTCAAAATAACAAAAACAGGAGCCTTGAATGGACGCAAACAGCAAAAAAATCTGCATTTTAGATTCTACTTTACGAGACGGTGCCCAAGGTGAAGGCATTAGTTTCTCTGTTCAAGACAAAATTCATATTGTGCAGGCTTTGGATTCTTTGGGAATTGACCTTATTGAAGCCGGAAACCCCGGTTCTAACCCTAAGGATTTGGAATTTTTTCAGCTTGCCCAGAACCTGCATCTGGAATATTCCCAGATTGCGGCTTTTGGTTCTACCCGCCGCAAGGATTTGAAGGCAAGCGAAGATGCCCAGCTGCAAAGCCTGCTTTCTGCAAATACAAAGCACGTGGTAATTTTCGGCAAGTCGTGGGATTTTCAGGTTACCGAGATTCTGCACGCTTCGCTGGAAGAAAACCTTGCGATGATTGAAGAAACCATCAGTTTTTTGAAGAATAACGACCGCGTTGTGCATTACGATGCAGAACATTTTTTTGACGGCTGGTTTGCCAACAAAGACTACTGCCTGAAAACTTTGCAGGCTGCGGTTGACGGCGGCGCTGCAAGCCTGACCCTTTGCGATACCAAGGGCGGTACAATGCCTTTGGAACTTTTTGAAGTTACAAAAGAAGTTACTGAATATTTCAATAAATATTGTGCCGAAAAAAAGCTTGAACCTGTTATGGTTGGCATTCACACCCACAACGATACTGGTCTTGCCGTTGCAAACTCTATTCTTGCGGTGCAGGCCGGTGCAACAATGGTGCAGGGCGTTCTTTTGGGCTTTGGTGAACGTACCGGCAATGCAAACCTTAGTACCATTATTGCAGACCTTCAGCTTAAAAACGGCCTTAAATGCGTGCCGGACGAAATGATGAGCCAGCTTACTTCCGTTGTGCGCCGCATTGCAGAAATTGCAAACGTTAATCTGGACAGTGGAATGCCCTATGTTGGCACGAATGCTTTTGCCCACAAGGCCGGCATGCACATTGACGCTGTTACAAAAAATCCGGCCGCTTACGAACACGTTGCGCCCGAATCTGTTGGTAACGACCGCGTATTTTTGATGAGTGAAGTTGCAGGCCGTTCCCTTATCATTGAAAAAATTAAGAAATTTGACAGCAGCATTACCAAGGCTTCGCCTGTTGTTGCAGAAATTGTTGCCAAAGTGAAGGAACTTGAACACGCAGGCTACAAGTTTGAAGGCGCAGACGGCAGTTTTGAACTTTTGGTGCGCAAAATCATCGGCAAGTATCAGCCGTTTTTCAAACTGCACTATTACAAAACAATGGGCGAAAAACCAAGCGTTTCGCCGGATGCAAGCCAGTTTGCCCAGATTAAGGTTGAAGTTGACAGCCAGATTGAAATTACCGCCGGTGAAGGTTCGGGCCCTGTTAACGCTCTTGATACTGCACTGCGTAAGGCACTGGTTCGCTTTTACCCGGAAGTTTCTTCAATCCGCCTAACGGACTATAAGGTTCGTGTTCTGGATTCTACCAGCGCAACGGCCTCTAGGGTTCGCGTACTTATAGAAAGTACCGACGGCGTAGAAGACTGGACGACTGTTGGCGTTTCCAACGACATAGTTGAAGCTTCGTGGCTTGCGCTTGTTGATTCAATTGAATACAAGCTTATTAAGGATTTGGAAAAGAAATACAAGAAATTCCTTTAACGGAATGGAAATTTTATTTGCCCTGCAGGCTGCTGAAAAAGCAGGCGGCGGGCATAAAAAAAGCACTGGAAAAACCAGTGCTTTTTTTATATACGGTGGTGTTTTAAGGTTTTTAAGCAAACCTTAAAAGGGCAAGGCTGGGTTTTGCCGCTGCAAATGCCCTGACCAGACTTATTACAGTTTTGCTACAACCAGTTCGCCCATTTTTTTAGTGCCAACAAGCTTGCCGCTTGCTTTAAGTGCATCGCGGTCGCTGCCTGCAATGTCGCCTGTGCGGTAACCTTCGTCAAGCACTTTTTCTACTGCGCTTTCAATTGCTTTTGCTTCGGTTTCAAGGCCGAAAGAATAGCGCAGAAGCATTGCTGCACTGAGGATTGTTGCCAATGGGTTTGCAAGGTCTTTGCCTGCAATGTCCGGGGCAGAACCGTGGATAGGTTCGTAAAGACCCGGACCGTCTTTTCCAAGTGAAGCAGAAGCCAGCATACCGATTGAACCTGTAATCTGCGAAGCTTCGTCACTTAAAATGTCGCCAAACATGTTGCTTGTTGCAATAACGTCAAACTGGCGCGGGTTGCGTACCAGCTGCATAGAAGCGTTGTCAATGTAAAGGTAAGAAAGCTGAACGTCAGGGTAGTCGCCTTTAATGCTTTCTGTAACTTTGCGCCACAGCTGGCTAGAGTTAAGGATGTTTGCCTTGTCTACAACGCAGAGTTTTTTCTGGCGTTTCTGGGCAAATTCAAAACCCATGCGTACAATGCGTTCAATTTCTTCCCATGTATATTTTTCTGTATCCCATGCACTTTTTCCGTCGGCTGCTGTGCCGCGGTCTCCAAAGTAAATTCCGCTGATCAGTTCGCGTACAATAAGAATGTCAAGGCCGTCACCAACAATTTCGTCTTTAAGCGGACAGGCATCCTTTAACTGTTTGAACATTACTGCCGGGCGAAGGTTTGCAAAAACCTGCATTCCGCCGCGAAGACCGAGCAGTGCTTTTTCCGGTCTGAGTTCAGAAGCAAGGTTATCCCATTTCGGGCCGCCAACGGCGCCAAGCAGAACTGCATCACTTTTCAGACATTTGTCCAGTTCTTCCTGTGGCAGCGGCTTGCCGAATTTGTCAATTGCGCAGCCGCCTGCCGTTACTGTTGTATAGTTCCATTTGTGTCCATATTTTTTTGCAACAGTGTCCAACACCTTTACGGCTTCTGCTACAACGTCCGGACCAATTCCGTCACCAGGAATAAGTGCAATATTTTTTTTCATAAAAAACTCCTTATTGAAAGTTTAATGAAGCATTATTTTTAGTGTTTCTTTAGAAATACTAAAGTTTTTTAAGTATTTATGCAATAGTTAAACGTGTTTTAATGAATTGAAATTGAAAAAACTTCGCGGCGCAGATAAACGCAGATGAACACGCGTAAATGCAATCAGCAGCCTCGCCGCAAGCGTCGGGGTATTAAACCCTCCACACGAATAAAAAGCCCGGATGCTTTACGTGCAAAGTACACTTAAAGCGTGTCCGGGCTTTTGCGCAGGGTTTTGTAAAAAGCTATTCGTTTAAAAAGCGCTGGGGCGGGCTTACAACCCACATTGCGCGCAAAACCGTGTCGCCAACGTTTTCAAGCGTGTGGGGCGCAGAGGCTGCAAAAGAAACGCTGTCGCCGGTATTCAGCTGGTAAACGTCGTTTTCGTAGTGCAGGGCACCTTTCCCTTCCATAATAAAGCCAAATTCCCTGCCAGGGTGACCGTAAGAACCGCGGTGGGTAATTGATTTTGCCGGTATGGAAATAATGTAAGATTCTACTGCGTGGGTGCCGTCGCTTTCGCAGGGCTGGGCAACTTCTTCGTAGGTAACGTCGCTTTCTACTGTGGTGCGCCGTTCATCGGCAGTAATAACTTTTACCGGGCGTGCAGCACGGTACTCGTCAAAAAGGTATTCAAGGCGAATGTCAAGAACATCAGCAATGCTAAGCAGGGTATCAATCGCCGGCGAAACTTTATTCCGTTCAATCTGCGAAATAAGGCTTTCGCTTACGCCTGCCTGCTGGGCTACCACTTTCAGCGTATAGCCCTTGCGTTCACGCACCTGGCGCAATTTTTCTCCAAAGCAAAAAGTACGTTTAGTCTGCGTAGGCGTCATTATGCTGTTTCTCCCGGTTCTGTTCCAAAATGAATTTTACAAAGTGGTCTTCAAGGGTTTTGTGCGGCCCTTCAAGATTCATGCGAGACCTTGCACGGGCATTGTCGCGGCGAATAGTGTAGCGCAGGTAAAAGTTGCGCGGGTCAAATTCAATGTCTACCGGAATGTGTTCGCCTAAAAGCGCATAAACGTCATCGCGGCTGATTGAAAGATATTTCTGTTCCTTGATTTTGTTTTTCAAAAAGCCAATCTGTTCAAACGAAAGGCCAAAAAGGAATTCCTCAAGGGACTGTGATACGTCAGAATCTTCAAGCTTGGTTTTAATGAAAGCCGTCCACTGTTCGTCAAGTTCAATGGTAAGGCGCAAAAGTTCGCTTGTACCAACCATTGTACCAAAAGCCGGCACAATTTTGTCTCGTACAGTCCATACGGCTTCAAGAACCGGCGCAATGTCGGCAACGGTCTGGTCGTTGCGGTGTTCCCACAAAATTATAAGGCTGGTTGCAATCTGTTCGCGTATGTCGTCTGCAATTGAAGTGTCACCCAGAAGCGAAAGGTAAACGTCTTCCGCCATAATGGTAAACATTACGCGCAGTGTTGCCGTGCGCAGATGTTCAAGTTCTTTCTTATTGAAATGCTGCATACGGGCTGTTTTGCTTATGGAAACGAATGCGTGAAATTTTGCTACAAGAAATCCCTTACCGAGAATTGCCTTTGTAGGCAGGTGAAGCATTCGGTCACCGTTCTTAAAGTCAAGCAGGGCTTTTACCAGTGATTCCTGCGTACGGACTTCCTGTTCGGCAATTACCTGTTTTTGCAGCAAAGAAGGGAAGCGTGCGATTGTTGCGGCAAGGCGTTCAAGGTCGGTCATGCGTGCCGAAATGTTTTCCAGTGCTTCGGGCGAAGCCGTGCGCAGGCGTTCAAAAACCATGTCCACAAGTTCGCGTTCTTTTGGCGAAAGAACAATAATGTTGGTATTGTATTCGTCATTTTTTTCAACGTACTGGTCGTCTTCAAAAAATTCGTCAAGGGCAACAGACTGAAATACTAATTCTTCTTTGTTTTGTTTGCTGTCTAAAGTTTCCACAATATACCCATTTTAACACAAAAAACAGAACAGGCAAAAATAAACTTTGCTCATTCTGTTTTTTATGCAAGTTTTATTTGCTCTGCCTAATCCTAACGTCCGGCAGGCTTAGTAATCCTCGTCTTCTTCTTCGTCTTCGCTTAAGGTTGCACCTTTGTTTAAGGCGCGTTCAATGTCGTTTTGTGCAAGCACGTGATATTTTGGCGGAATTGAACCGTAATAGTCGTTTTCGCAGGTGTAAAGTACGTCGTACAGATAGGGCAGGGCTTCCGAATATTTGCCCTGCTTTACCAGAATGTGGCCTATTTCGTATTCGCCGATAACGCGGTAATTGCTGTCGGTGCCGTAGCGGTCTAGCAGCGCTTCAAAATAGAATTTTGCAGCAGCCGGGTTGTTGTTGTCGCCGAATGCAATCGCTTCGTTGATAATCTGGTCTGGCGTCATGTCTTCCGGCACTTCGCTTGGTACGCTGTAGCAGGAAGTTAAAAGGGTGCTTAAAATGCTGAATGCAGCTAAAATTGTCAAAGTTTTTTTCAGGTTTTTCATACTGCCGAAAGTTTAGCATTTTGTTTTTTTTCTAGCAACCGCTGGCTTTTGCCAAAGTGATTTACTTGCAGGGCGTTTTTTTTGTTTTGCCGCATGGTTTTGGCACGCCAATTTAAGTTGAATGAAAATGAACATGTTATATATGGAAGAAAACAAGCCGATTTTATAAGGTAAGCAGATGCTTGAAAAAGCTTGCTAAATTTTATACATTCATATTGCATAAATATGCAAAAATTAGGTATTTTATACTATAAATATGCAAAAATAAGGAAAGAGTATTATGCAGATTGGTATTATTGGTGCAACCGGTTACGTAGGCGCAGAACTTGTGCGGCTTTTGCTTCAGCATCCCAAGGTAAAGCGGCTGCATTTAAGTTCAGTTTCGTTTGAAGGTAAAAGCCTTTTTGAAATTTATCCAAACTTTTATGAACGCTGCGATTCTGTGCTTAAAAGTGCAGAAGAAGTTGTAGACGCTTCTGACATTATTTTTACCGCACTGCCGCATGGTGTTGCCGAAAAATACGCCGACGAATGCATCAGAAAAAACAAGAAACTTATCGACCTTTCTGCCGATTTCCGCTTTGACGAAGACGAAATTACTTTTACCAAATGGTACAAGGAATCGTGGAAATTCCCTGAAACCCACAAAGAATCGGTTTACGGCTTGCCGGAAATGAACCGCAAGAAAATTGCCAAGGCACGCATCATCGGTAATCCGGGCTGCTATGTTACTGCCGCAACGCTGGCACTTCTGCCTGCAATAGAAAACGGCCTCATTAAGCTAGACCCGATTATTGTAGATGCAAAAAGCGGCGTTACCGGTACCGGACGCAATGCAAGCATGAAAAACCATTTCAGTGAATGCGGTGAGGCTTTTTCTCCGTACGCAGTTGGCGCACACCGCCACCAGCCGGAAATTGAACACAACCTTACAAAGGCCGCCGAAGCCCCGTGCAGCGTTATTTTTACGCCGCACCTTGTGCCTATGAACCGCGGCATTATCTGTACAAGCTACGCCCAGCTTAACGAAGCAATCTATACTTCGGCAGACGTTGATACGAATACCCGCATTTTCCGCCGCCTGTATCAGGACTTTTATATGGAAGACAAATTCGTCCGTATTTTGCCTGCCGGAATGGTACCGACAACCAAAAATGTACGCTATTCAAACTACTGCGACATTTCGGTACATGTTGTGCAGAACGGTAGAATGCTTGAAGTTTGTTCCGCCCTTGACAACATGCTTAAAGGTGCTGCCGGTCAGGCTGTGCAGAACATGAACATCATGTGCGGCTTTAAAGAAGACTGCGGAATTGATATGATTCCGCCAGCCTTTTAAGTTTTTCAGTTTGTAAAAAACTTTAGGAATGCGATTTTTGAGGAAAAATATATGATTAAACAGATAGAAGGCGGCGTTTGTGCACCGCTTGGTTTTACGGCAAACGGTGTTCTTGCAGGCATTAAGGCCGGCAGAACAAAAAATGACCTGGCTCTCATTTATTCGGAAAAACCGTGCAATGCGGCCGGTGTTTTTACAAAAAACCTTGTAAAGGCTGAAGCGGTAAAGCTTACCAGAGAAAATTTGAAGAACGGAAAAGCCCAGGGTGTAATTGCCAATTCGGGCAATGCAAATGCTTGTACCGGCGAACAGGGTGCAAAAAATGCCCTTCGCATGGCACAGGCTGCCGCAAGCGCCCTTAAAATTTCCAGTGACGACGTGGTTGTTTGTTCAACCGGCGTAATTGGCCAGCAGATTAACATTGAAGCAATTGAAAAAGCCCTGCCAAACCTTGCTGCCGGGTTAAGCAAAACCGGCAATGTTGCCGCCCGCGAAGCAATTATGACAACAGACACGGTTTATAAAGAAGTTGCCGTAGAGTTTGAACTTGGCGGAAAAACCGTGCACATCGGTACAATGGCAAAAGGTTCGGGCATGATTCACATTAACATGGGAACAATGCTTGCATTTATGACAACCGACTGCGCAATAAGCAGTGCCATGCTTGACAGTGCCCTGCGCGAAACAATTGAAGGCACTTACAACTGCATTTCGGTTGACGGCGATACAAGTACAAACGACACTTTGACGATTTTGGCTAACGGCATGGCCGGAAATGCGGAAATTACTGAAAAAAATGCTGACTATGCACTTTTTGTAGAAGCCCTTAACCAGATTAACACAATGATGGCGCGCAAGATTGCTGCCGACGGTGAAGGCGCAGAGCACCTGATTGAATGCGTTGTTAAAGGTGCAAAAACCGTTGAATCTGCGCGCGTGCTTGCAAAGTCTGTAATCAGTTCAAGCTTGGTAAAGGCTGCATTTTTTGGTGCAGACGCAAACTGGGGGCGCATCCTTTGCGCAATGGGTTATTCCGGCGAACTGTTCAGCCCTGAAAAAGTATGCGTAAGTTTTACCAACAGCAAGGGAACAATTGATGTTTGCAAAAACGGTGCAAACCTTGATTTTGACGAAGACAAGGCAAAAATTGTTTTAACCGAAAAAGAAGTTCAGATTGCCATTGATTTGCAGGAAGGTAACTGTACCGGTACTGCATGGGGCTGCGATTTGACTTACAATTATGTAAAAATAAACGGAGATTACAGAACATGATTTCAAATTCTGACTGGACTGACGTACTTGTTCAGGCTTTGCCTTACATTCAGCGTTACTGGGGCAAAACCTTTGTTGTAAAATATGGCGGCAATGCCATGCTTAATCAGGAACTTAAGCAGGCCGTTATGGAAGACCTGGTTCTGATGAATCTTGTAGGCATTCGTACCGTGCTTGTGCATGGCGGCGGTCCGGAAATAAATGCAGGCCTTGCAAAAATAGGCAAAGAACCGAAGTTTGTAAACGGGCTTCGCTATACTGACGAAGAAACGATGGAAGTTGTTCAGCAGGTTTTGGCCGGTAAGCTGAACAAGGAAATTGTAGCACTTTTGCAGAAAGCCGGCGGAAAGGCTGTTGGTCTTTGCGGTATTGACGGCGGAATGCTTGAAGCCGTAAAAATGAACAATAACGGCGTAGATTTGGGCTTTGTTGGCGAAGTTACGAATATTGACGTTTCTATAGTAGAAAACCTGATGAAAGACGGATTTATTCCGGTAATTTCTACCGTGGCAGGCGGCGCCGGTGACGACGTTCATTCTTACAATATCAATGCTGATACCGCGGCTGCAAAAATTGCCGTTGCGCTAAAAGCCGAAAAATTTGTTCAGATGACAAATGTTCCCGGCCTTCTGCGCGACGTTAACGACCCGTCTTCTTTAATTTCCGTATTGAAGCGGGAAGACATTCCCCAGCTGGTAGAAAGCGGCGTAATTAGCAGCGGCATGATACCGAAAGTTGAATGCTGTACCGAAGCCCTTGAAGGCGGCGTTCTGCGCACCCACATTATAGACGGCCGCGTACCCCACGCACTGCTTCTTGAAGTTTTCAGCGACCGCGGCGCCGGTACAATGATTTTGTAACTTAGTATTTTAGGAAGAAAATTATGGCAGGAATTATTGCAAACAATTTTGGAAGCCTTTCGGTAGTGTTCAAAAGCGGCAATGGCGCAGAACTTACTGCCGAAGACGGAAAAAAATACATTGATTTTGTTTCGGGAATCGGGGTTAACTGCCTTGGGCACAATCACCCGGCCTTAGTTTCGGCAATTACGGAACAGGCTCAGAAACAGATTCATATTTCAAACTATTACAATTCTGATGTAGGACTGGCTTTTGCCAGAGAAATTACAAAAGCAGCAGGAATGGACTGCGTTTATTTCTGTAACTCCGGGGCAGAAGCAAACGAAGCAGCAATTAAGCTTGCTCGCAAATATGGCTGGCTTTTAGACCAGCAGGAAAAAAACAAGGCCGTTCCGCGCAAAACGATTGTTACGCTGGAAAAATCTTTCCACGGCCGTTCGCTTGCAACATTGCGGGCAACTGGTCAGGACAAATTCCACGCAGACAGTTTTGCACCGTACCCTGACGGTTTTAGGCACATTAAACCCGGCGATTACGAAGCATTAAAAACTGCTTTCGATTCTTCTGTTTGCGGCTTTTTGATGGAATGCGTGCAGGGTGAAGGCGGCGTAAACCTGATAGACGCAGACTGGGCAAAAGCAGCCTGTGACGCAGCCCGCGCAGCCGGTGCACTGGTAATGATTGACGAAGTTCAGACCGGCATGGGAAGAACCGGCACGCTTTTTGCAAGTGCCGCAATGGATTTGCACCCGGACGTAATTACCTGCGCAAAAGGTATTGCAGGCGGCGTACCGATGGGAGCATGCATTTATGGCGGTAAAGCCACCGACGTTTTTGTAGCAGGCGATCATCAGTCTACATTTGGCGGCAACCCGCTTGCCTGTGCCTGCGGCCGCGCCGTATTGAAAGAATTGCAGAGTCCCGGCTTTTTGGACAATGTAAACGCTGCCGGCGAATTTATCCGCGAAACGATAAAAAGCTGGAACCTGCCTTGCGTTACCGAAGTACGCGGCAAAGGTCTGATGATTGGTATTGACGTAACAATGGTACCGGGCGAAGTGCAGAAAAAATGCCTTGCAAATGGTTTGTGCGTAAGCACCGCCGGTACAAAAACCGTACGCTTTTTGCCGCCGTTAATTCTTGACAAAGCTACCGCCGAAAAAGGCCTGGCAATTTTTAAAGACGTGCTTTTGTCGTTTTAACAGACGATTTTAATGAAAGGCAGAGTTTTTGGTTTGCAAAAACTTTGCCTTTTTTGTAAATTAAACAAGGCTTTTTATTTTAAGGCCGGTTTTTCAGCCGGTTGAATTATGGAAGTTTTAATTCTTTAAATTATAAGGAAATAATAATATGGTAACAATTCCTAAAAACTATAAGCCGCTGCTTAGCGTAAAGGAAACTGAACATGCGGTTGTAATGATTAAAGATTTTTTTCAGCTGGCACTTTCTACCGAACTGAACCTGACCCGCGTTACTGCACCGCTTTTTGTACCAAAAGGCACCGGCCTTAACGACGACCTGAACGGCGTAGAACGCCCGGTAAGTTTTCCAGTAAAAACAATGAACGAACAGGTTCTTGAAATCGTTCATTCGCTGGCAAAATGGAAGCGCGTAAAAATTACCGACCTTGACTTGCAGAAAGGTTTCGGCATTTATACGGACATGAATGCAATTCGTGCCGACGAAGATTTGGACAACATTCATTCGCTTTACGTTGACCAGTGGGACTGGGAAATGGTTATTGACCCGGCACAGCGCAACGTTGAATTTTTGAAAAGCGTTGTAAGAAAAGTTTACAACTGCCTTAAACGCACTGAATTTTACATTTACGACCACTTTCCGCAGATTAAACCTGTTCTGCCGGAAGAAATAACCTTCATTCATTCTGAAGATTTGCTTGCCCAGTACCCTGATTTAAGCGTAAAGGAACGCGAAACCGAAGCCTGTAAAAAATATGGCGCAGTTTTCATCATCGGTATTGGCGCACCTCTGGCAAACGGTCAGCTGCACGACGGCCGCGCCCCAGACTACGACGACTGGATTACAGAAACGCCGGACGGAAAACGCGGTCTGAACGGTGACCTTTTGCTGTGGAATCCGGTTCTTGAAAGCGCATTTGAAATTTCTTCAATGGGCGTGCGCGTTTCGCCGGAATCGCTTAAAAGACAGCTAGAACAGCGCGGCTGCCCTGAACGCGCCGAACTGTACTTCCACAAAAAGCTTCTTAACGGCGAACTTAAGCAGTCTTGCGGCGGCGGCATCGGTCAGTCTCGCCTTTGCATGTACTTTTTGCGCAAAGCCCACATTGGCGAAACGCAGGTTAGTACCTGGCCAAAAGAAATGATTGATGAATGCAGTAAAGCCGGTATTCCGCTGCTTTAATTTTATAATTCATGCTGAATTAAAAGCACAATTGCCGCCAAAAGCGCAGTTGTGCTTTTTTTTTGCGGAATTTTTATGCGTTCAATTTGAAAAAAATGGACTTGCGGCAAAGGCAAAACATGGGGTTTATGGCCGCTTTGCGGTTGATTATTGTAGCAATTTAACGTAATTTTATTTTTATGCAAGTATACTTCGTCACAATTTTAAAAGAAACAAATGCCCGCTGGCTGCCTTTGCAGGCTGCAAATGCCGCAGCAATGCTGCAAAATGCCGGGCTTTCTAACCTTGGTTTTAGCCTTTTGGATTTGTCTTTTGACGAAGCTGCCCAAAGCAAAAAAACGCCTGCCGATTTGCTGAGTGATTCAATTTTTTCAAAACATGCCGCAAACGGCAAAAAGCAGAAAATGGCAGTATTTTTCAGCCTTTTTAACTGGAACGTGGCAGAAAGCCTTTTGTGCGTGGAAAAAATTAAGGAAAAAGCCGAAAAAAACGGCGTAAATGCCGGCGATTTAACTTTTGCTGCCATGGGCGACAATGTTTCTGCGCGTTTTGAATGCGGCAAAAATGCACCGGCTGGTGACGACCTTGCCGTTTTTGACTTTTTAATTGCCGGTGAAGCAGAAACCGCCTGCCTTAACCTTGTAAAGGAACTTCTGGCCTGCGAAGCCGGTGGCAAAAATGCAAAAACTTCCATTAAAAATAGAATCCGCTTTGGCATTGAAGAAAACCTTGAAAAATTGCCGTCGCCGTGGCTGGGCAAGGTTATAGACCCGGTAACTTACAACGGCGCAGTTTTGCAGCTTGGGCGCACAGGCGGTCAGCCGCGTTATGTGCCTGCTGCACGCGTAGAAAAGGAACTTGAAATTTTTGCCAGAAAACGCGTGCCGGACGTTTTTGTTCTTGATGAAAATTTTGGCGCAAACAAGGACCGCGCCCTGCAGATGCTGCGCCTTTTTGGAAAAAAACTTGGCAATGCGCATTTTTGCTTCAATTTGGCGGCGCAAGGCATTGATAAACAGCTTGCGGCCAGTTTGTCCCAGCTTGCATGTTCCCTTCAAATTGAATTTAACAGTGTGCGGAACGTTGACCGCAAGGCTTTCAGCAAAAAAATAGCAGTTCTTAACGAATACGATTTGGCTTTTGGCTTTAACCTTGTTTACGGCGCGCCAAACGATACTTTGCCGGGCTTTAAGGAAAGCGTTGATTTTGCCTTAAGCCTTTATCCCAACAACCTGGAATTTTCTCGTTTTAGCGCGGTAAGTGGCAGTAAAATTTATCAGGAAGCACAGAAAGCAGGCCTTAAAACGGAAGGCAAGCCGCCGTATCTGGTTCAGCATGCACCAACTTTTTCCAGCGGAGACTTGCTGAAAGCGGAACATCTGGCTTTTGCCTGCGACGTTTTCTATTCATGCGGAAGGGCAGTGGGCTGGTTTATGCCGGTTTTGCAGCCGCTTCGCATAAAGCCTTCGCAGTTTTTAACGGATTTTGCCGAATGGCAGCGCTGCAACAACTGTGCCCAGAATACTGGTTTTAATCCTGTTTTTTGCAGCCATCAGGAACTGGAACGGATGCAGCTTTCGTTTTTGCAGTTTAAATATGAAGAAAAGCATCTTTCTTACGCCATACCTGCAATGGCCGACATGGTGCGCTTAAACGGTGCGCTTGCCCGGCTTTGGGGCGAAGGCGAAGAATCGGTGCTGGAACTTTCTTACAGCCCGGAAGACATTTTGTCGCCGGAAGCCGGGAATATTCTGGCGTTTGTGGATCAGGCGTGCATGGAAGACTGTAAAATCCGCACTTTTATTGGCGACGACGGCCCGGATTTTGAGTATCTGTAAGCAGGTTCTGGTTTTACGCAAAAGTGAAAAAATTTGAAAAAAAAATAAAAAAATGTTAGTTTTCACTTGCCGTTTTAATTTTGAATGAGTAATTTTTTTATATGAGCGATACAAAAGAACAAGAAAACATGAAAAACGAACAGCAGGCTGAACAGGCCGCTGCTGAAAATGTTGCTGAAGAAACTTCTGCCGGTGAAAAAGCCGCCGAAGAGCCAAAAGAACAGACGATTGAAGATAAATATGCTGAACTTGAAAAACAGTATGCTGAACTGAAAGATAACTATTTGCGCAAGGTTGCCGATTTTGACAATTACCGCAAGCGCATGATTAAGGAAAAACAGGACGCTTTTGATTATGCCAACACTGCAATTCTGACAGATCTGGTTGCAATTCTTGACGACTTTGACCGCGGCCTTGCTGCCGCAGCAGATGCAAAGGAAGTTAAGGCAGTTATTGACGGCGTAAAAATGATTAACAAGCAGATGCACGGCTTTCTGGAATCAAAATACAACCTTTCTTCTTACTGCGAACCTGGCGATGCTTTTGACCCTAACATTCACGAAGCAATTGCAAGCGTACCGGGTCCGGTTGAAGAACCTGTATGCGCAGAAGTTTACCTTAAAGGCTATAAACTTAAAGACCGCGTAATCCGCCACGCTAAGGTAATGGTTCACATGCCTGCACCAAAGGCAGAAGATACTGCAGATTCTGCTAATGCTGAATCTGGCGAACAAACTGAAAACTAATCAAGTAGGAGATATACTATGGGAAAAATTATTGGAATTGACTTAGGAACTACAAACTCTTGTGTAGCTGTTATGGAAGGCGGCGAGCCTGTTGTTATTCAGAACTCAGAAGGCGGACGCACAACACCTTCTATCGTTGGTTTTACTGCTAAAGGCGAACGCATTGTTGGTCAGCCTGCAAAAAACCAGATGATTACTAACCCGGAAAACACAGTTTATTCTATTAAGCGTTTTATTGGTCACCGTTACAGCGAATTGACCGGCGAAGCAAAAATGGTGCCATACCATGTAACGGACAACGGTCAGGATGTTCGCGTTGACATCAACGGAAAACCATATTCTCCGCAGGAAATTTCTGCTTTCATTTTGCAGAAAATGAAGAAAACTGCTGAAGATTATCTTGGTGAAACAGTTACAGAAGCTGTTATCACCGTTCCTGCATATTTTAACGATGCACAGCGTCAGGCAACAAAAGATGCCGGTAAAATTGCCGGTCTTGAAGTAAAACGCATTATCAACGAACCTACAGCAGCTTCTCTTGCTTACGGTTTCAACAAAGACCAGAAAAATGAACGCACAATCGCCGTTTATGACCTTGGTGGCGGTACATTCGATATTTCAATTCTTGAACTTGGCGACGGCGTATTTGAAGTAAAATCTACAAATGGCGATACTCACCTTGGTGGTGACGACTTTGACCGCAAGATTATCAACTGGCTTGTTGATGAATTCAAATCAGAAACAGGCATTGACCTTTCTGCTGACCGTATGGCATTGCAGCGCTTGCGTGAAGCTGCTGAAAAGGCAAAAATTGACCTTTCTGCACAGTCTAGCACAGAAGTTAACCTTCCGTTCATTACTGCTGACGCAACCGGTCCTAAACACTTGCAGAAAACTTTGACACGCGCAAAGTTTGAACAGATGACTGAAGAATTGTTTGAACGCACAAAGGAACCTTGCCGCAAGGCACTTGCAGACGCCGGTGTTACAGCTGCACAGATTGATGAAGTTCTTCTTGTTGGTGGTTCAACACGTATGCCGAAAGTTTTGCAGGTTGTTAAAGAAATTTTCGGTAAGGAAGGTTCTAAAGGCGTTAACCCGGATGAAGCCGTTGCAATCGGTGCTGCAATTCAGGGCGGTATTCTTGGCGGTGACGTTAAAGACGTTCTTCTGCTTGACGTTACACCGCTTTCTTTGGGTATTGAAACAATGGGTGCAGTTTGTACAAAACTCATTCCGCGCAACACAACAATTCCTACACGCAAAAGCCAGATTTTCTCTACTGCCGCAGACGGACAGACAGCAGTTTCTATCCACGTATTGCAGGGTGAACGCGAAATGGCAGCCCAGAACCGTACTTTGGGTAAGTTCGACCTTGAAGGTATTCCGGCAGCTCCACGCGGTGTTCCGCAGATTGAAGTTACTTTTGATATTGACGCAAACGGTATTGTTCACGTTAGCGCAAAAGATTTGGGCACTGGCAAGGAACAGAGCGTTCGCATTGAATCTAGCAGCGGCCTGAGCGACAGCGAAATTGACCGCATGGTTAAGGAAGCTGAGGCAAACGCAGAAGCAGACAAAAAAGAACGTGAACGCGTTGATGCACGCAACGAAGCTGAAAACATGATTTATCAGGTTGAAAAAACCGTTAAAGAAATGGGCGACAAAGTTTCTGGTGCAGACAAACAGGCCATTGACGACGCTGTTGCAGCACTTAAACGCGCACTTGAAAGCGACAACACAGAAGAAATTAAAGCAAAAACAGAAGAACTTCAGAAAGCTTCTTACAAAATTGCTGAAGAACTGTACAAACAGCAGGGTGCTGCTGGTGCAGCCGGTGCCGGTCCAGACATGGGCGGCGCAAATTCTGGTGCAAATGCTTCTGGTTCAACAAAGGGTTCTGCTGACGACGTTGACTATGAAGTTGTAGACGAACAGAAATAACTTAACCGGCCGGCAAAAAACGGCTGCTAAAGAAAAATGCAAAGCCTGCGGAATATTCTACGGAGTGTTCTGTCAGGCTTTTTGCAAATTAAGCTTAGTAAAATTATAGAAAATAAAAGGGTATAACCGTGGCCAAACGAGATTATTACGAAGTTCTTGGGGTTCAAAAAGGTGCAAGCAAAGACGAAATAAAAAAAGGCTACCGCAAGCTTGCAATTCAATATCACCCGGACAAAAACCCGGGCAATAAAGAAGCCGAGGACAAATTTAAGGAAGCAACTGAAGCTTACGAAGTTCTTTCGGACGACCAGAAGCGCCAGATTTATGACCAGTATGGTTTTGCCGGTCTTGAAGGAATGGGCGGCGGCGGTGGTGGCGGTTATTCCCACGCATACAGTGATTTTCAGGATATTTTTGGCGGTGGTTTTGATTTTGAAAGCATTTTCGGCAGTTTCTTCGGCGGCGGTCGTTCTGGCGGCGGCAGGGCTGCAAGCAATCAGGGTGCAAACCTGCGCTACGATCTGGAAATTCCATTTAAAGATGCTGTATACGGCACAAAAACAGAAATTACTTTCAGCCACAATGAAGTTTGTGATGTTTGTCACGGCACTGGTGGTGCAGAAGGTTCAAAACGCAAAACCTGTCCAACTTGTGGCGGCGCCGGTCAAATCAGAAGAAGTTCCGGCTTTTTTTCAATGGCACAAACCTGTCCAACCTGCCGCGGAGAAGGCAGCACGATTGATAACCCGTGCAAGGCTTGTGGCGGTACCGGCGTTGAAAAACGCAAGCGCAAGATTGCCATTACAATTCCACCGGGAGTTGACGACGGAAAGCGCATAAACATTCCTGGGCAGGGTGATGCAGGCAAGAACGGAGGTCCGGCCGGCGATTTGTATATTTTCATGCATGTTGCGGCTCATCCTCAGTTTGAACGCAACGGACAGGATTTGTACTGTGCCGTACCGATTTCAATTATTCAGGCTGCATTGGGCGCAGAAATTACCGTTACTTCGCTTGACGGCAAGAAAATTAAGATAAAAGTACCGGCCGGTACGCAAAGCGGCAAGCTTCTGCGCGTCCGGGATGAAGGCGTTCCTTCCGGCACGGCCGGCAGAAAAGGCGACCTGTACATCAAAATCATGGTAAAGGTTCCTTCAAAGCTTTCGTCAAAATCAAAGCAGCTGCTTGAAGAAGTTGCAAAAATTGAAGGTGAAAACGACAGCCCGGAAGCAATGCTTCTTTCGGAAATTAACAGCTAGAAAAACATTATGTTTTGAAGAAAAAGGTACATATTGCATGTGCCTTTTTTATTTTTAAAGGCATATACGGCTTTTGTGCTTTAAAGAATTTGTAAAATGTACAATGTTTTTTTTCACAGTTTTTGCCGATTTATGATATAGTAGAAATGTATGCAAATGCAGTTTTGCTATTTCTGCTTATAAATATTTCGAGGTAAATGATGTTCCAAAAACAGCGGGCGGCGCTTTCTCAAATTACTAATCTTCTTACTGGAATCTTTTTTATTGTACTGGCTTTGACCTTGATTCCGAAACAGGACGTTTCGTTTGTTTTTGCAGCTTCAGTTGCTTTGGTTCTTATGGTTTTGGTGCTTTGTATTTTTCGCTACATTGACAAGGCTTTGGCCGCAAAACTTCGTAACGAAGCACTTTATACGAAAGAAACTGCATTGATAAGCGGCTTCATTACAAAAATCCGTTCTGCCTATTCACTAGAAGACTTGATTTCAGCCATTCGTTCCGAACTTGAAGACAAGGCTGATGCTTCTGTTTTAATTATTGACCGTAAAAAGAATTATGTAGTTTATAACAGCCCTGACCGGATTGTTTCTGCAAAGGAAACGCTGGATACTCTGGAAAGGAACTTTTCTGTTTCCATGGCTGACGGCTGGTATTTGCTTGGTACTGATTTAGGCGTTGTTTCTGACCAGAACAAGAGTCGCGGTTTTTTTGTAATTCACAATGGCGTTCATTTTTACGTTTTCTGTCGCTGTACGCGCCTTTTGGACGAGCTTATTTTTCCGCAGGTTCTGGATGAATTCATTTCTTATACGAAGCGCAGTGATACGATTGCCGAGCTTTCAGGAATTTCGGAATTGACCAAGGAATGGAACATGGTTGCTGATACCCAGCGTTCGTTTTTGCCGCAGAAAATGCCTGAAATTAAGCATCTTGATCTTGCTGCCTATTTTAGGCCGCTGGTAAATGTTTCCGGCGACTATTATTCGGTTCTGCCGATAGACGAAGATAAAACCCTGCTGCTTTTAGGCGACGTTTCTGGTAAAGGTCTGGCGGCTGCCCTTGTTATGGGTATCGTTATCAACACTGTAAAAAACATTCAGAATAAAGAAGACTTGCCTGCAATGATTAGGGCTGTAGACCGTGCAATTAAAAGCATGAAATTTGACGATAAGTACACGGTTATGTTCCTTGGCATTGTAGACACTGCTGCCATGACTATTTCGTACATAAATGCGTCTATGTCTGACCCGATTGTAATTACCAAAACGCCCGGCGGCTTTAACATTAAACCGCTTGGTTCTAACTGTAGTCTGGTTGGTATTATTGAAATTGACGACCTTGAGATTGAAGTGCAGAAGCTGTTTTATGATGACATGATTCTGATTGCAACTGACGGTGTTTCTGAAGTTATGAATGATGAAGGTATTGAACTTGGTGATACTGAACTGTTTAAGCAGACAATTCAGAACAGTGCGTATAAATCGGCTCAGCATTTTGTTAATGATATTTCTGATTTGGTTCTTGAATATAACGGCGATAAAAAATTGCGAGATGACGTTACAATGCTTGCAGTAAAAATTGAGAGGTAAGTGATGATTTTCTTTGTATTGAACTTGATTTTAGGCATTGGACTTATCTTTTTTTCCATGTATGTCGATCTGGACGACCATGATTTGCGTTCCAAGTTTTTTGTAAATCTTGTTCTGTCTTTGGGTACGGTTGTACTGTTCATGGTTGTCGTCTTTGTTGCGCTTTTTAAGGGTAACGTACATTTCGTTCGCATCGGTTCTATGCTGATGATGTTTGCTGTTGCAATATTTTTTATTGGTTATTTTATTTTTGCGCTTCAGTTTCCGTATTACAAAAAAAGCGTACCGCTTTCCGTTTTTAAATATTTAATGTGGGCTTTTGCCTTGTTATGCGTTTTAAAAATTGAAGTTATTCAAGTTTCTCCGGTTTCAGGTATTTTTTTGAGTCCTGCTAATATGATTGGTGACTTTTTTCCCTGGTCAACGCTGTTTGAAAACCTGTACATGACAATTATTCCTTTGCTTACAATCCTTGTTTTTTTGCTGAAGCTGCGCCTGAAAATTTCTGCGCATCAAAAGCAGCAGGCAATCGTGATGATTGGAGGAATGATTTTAGCCACTGTAATGCATTATCTGCTTAATCTGGCATCAATAACAGTTCCGTTTTATCAGACTCTGTTTCCGCTGTGTCTGGCCTGTATCATTATTATTACCTATATTTCCGGCAAAATAACAATTATGTTCGACTTTGTTACCATTATAAATGGTGCATTGCGTGTTTTCATTCCTTATGTTATTCCGTCGCTGCTTAGTGGTATTATTTTTGCATTGCTTATGCCGCTGCGCCGTACAATGCCGATTGTGTTTATCATTCTGCTTGTTGCAGATGTTTCTTTGGCACTGTTTTTACAGTTTTTCTTTAGAACCAAGTATGCGCACATGAGTTTTGCAAAAGACAGCTATTACGAAGATGAACTTGATGCTGCACTTGCAAACTTTGACTATAAAGCACCTTACGATGAACTTACGGCAAATTTTGTTTCTTTAATGAAGAATAATGTTGAAACTGTTCACGTAGAACTGCTGATGAATGATGATTCGGGAATGCTGAAAACAACCTATTCGTCTCTTGATGTGCCTTCCAAGCCTTTTGCTATGGACAGTGCGCTTGTTGATTTTCTGGCAGGCGTTAATCGTGATGTAGTGTTTAAGTCTCATGTGATGAGTCATCACGATTATTACACGCAAAAAGATGAACTGCTTAAACTTTTTGAAAGCAAGGGTGTAGAAGTAATTCTCCTTTTGCGTGAAAGCCACCATCTGTTCGGAATGATTTCTTTGGGACCTAAACGCCGTGGCAATGCTTTTAGTGACTACGATTACAAGACTTTGACCAATTTGTATTCTTATTTCTTTTTGTTCGGTTACTATATGAAAAATATTGCCAACCAGTCGCTGGTTGGTACCGTTGCAAGGGAAATTCAGATGTCATCGCAGGTTATTCGTTCAATTCAGGATAACGTAGATGCATTTAAAGACCCGTCTGTGGATGTAGGCTATATTTCACGGTCTGCACGCAGTTTGGGTGGTGACTTTATTGACTTTATTCGTCTTACCGATACGCGGCACATGCTTATTATGGGCGATGTAAGCGGAAAAGGTTTGAACGCCAGTATGTCTATGGTCATTCTTAAATCAATTATTCGCACGCTTTTGGCCGAAACTACCGATTTTAAGGATTTGATTGAAAAGGTAAACCACTTTATCAAATACAACCTGCCGCGCGGTACTTTCTTTGCCGGTGTTTTTGCAATTTTCGACTTTAAAGAACACGTTATGTACTATGTAAACTGCGGTTTGCCTGTTTTGTTCAGGTATACTGAACAGTATGGTAACGTTGTTGAAATTCAGGGCGAAGGTAAGGTTCTTGGTTTTGCAAGAAAAGTTTCCGGAATGGTAAAGGTTCGCCATATTCCACTTGAACCGGGTGACGTTATTCTTGCCTGTACGGACGGTTTGCTTGATTCTGAATCTTTGCGTGGCGAACAGTATGGAAAGGAACGTGTTCAGAGGCTTATTATGGACAATAAGACATACGAATCCAGTCGTCTGGTTAACTTTGTTTATGAGGATATGCTGCAATTTACGTCTAAGGAATTGCAGGATGATGTAACTGCTGTTGCTATTAGAGTGCTTAGGACTGAGAATAACTAAGGCGCATTGATTTTTCATTTTTAAGGAGGTTAAAAATGGAACAGCTTGTAATTAACGAGAAAAAAGGTGCAAACTATGTTTTGCTCGAAGTGTCGGGTGTATTGAATTCTTATACATATTTGGACTTTCAGGCGAAAGTATTTGCAATTGCAAAAGAAACAAATCTGGTGCTTGATATGTCACAGATAACAAACCTTTCTTCTTCCGGTTTGGGTGTATTGCTGGCTGCCTATGATGATGCAGAAGAAGTTGGAAACAAGATTTATATTATGCGTCCTTCTGCAATTGCCCAAAAAGCTGTTGATTCTACTGGTTTTGCAGACTGCTTCCCTGTAATTTTTTCTTTAACGGAAGTTCTGTAATGCGTAAACTGTTGGCATTTTTTTCTGCTGTTCTGTTTATTTTTGCCTTTTTTTCTACCGTTTCGTGCAAAGGTGAAAAAACAAAAATGCCAAAAGCCGAAGAAGAAAACAGTGCCAACGCAGAAATTGCGGCAGTTGTTCCTGTTTCTGAAAAGGAACAGCTTGCCGCCAGTATTGTTCAAACTCTTAATCTGCCAACAGCCGGTTTAATTCAGCAGAATGCAAAGGATTTTATTGCTGAATTTGAACAGGTTTACAAAAACGATAAAGATTTTCTGCTGGTTCTGGTAGATAAGACACATCATCTGGCAAAAGACTACAAGCCGGAAGATTTAATTCCCTTATCAAACAACGATTATTATTCTGTAAGCCGTAATGATTTATCTTTGCGCGTGCCGGTAGCAAAAGCATTGCAGGTTATGGCAGCTGGTGCTTTGGAAGACAATGTTTGGCTTTTGGTAAGTTCCACGTTCCGTTCTTATGAATACCAGGAAAAACTTTTTGCACGATGGGTAGAGATAGATGGGCTTGAAGAAGCAGAGCGGGAGTCGGCTAGGGCAGGTACAAGCCAGCACCAGCTGGGCACGGCAATAGATTTTGGTTCAATTGATGACAGTTTTGCCCAGACAAAGGCCGGTAAGTGGCTTGATGAAAATGCTGCAAAGTATGGTTTTTCCCTGTCTTTTCCGCAGGGCTATGAACCGGTGACTGGTTACCGGTGGGAATGCTGGCATTACCGTTATATTGGTGTTGATGCCTGTAAATTGCAAGAAAAATGGTTTGGTGACATTCAGCAATACATGATGGAGTTTATTGACGCATGGGAACGTGCCGGCGGAAATAACCTGTAAGTTTTTGAATTTTTAAGCAATCACCTTGGCAAGGCACGGTAATGTTTTCAACTTTGCCTTTGCTGTTTATTTACGGTTTGTAACGAACCGTAAATAAAAAAAGACTGTTTCGATTGAAACAGTCTTTTTTTTTGTTTTGCAGTAAAACCTGATTAGTCCTGTAAAAATTCCTGCAACGTTTTAACAAAACTGTCTACGTGCTGCTTGTTTATCCAGTGGTGGGTGTAAAGTTTTACATAGCCCTGTGCATTTGGTCCAAACAGCAGAACATTACGGTGCTTAAAGAAATCTTCAAAGGCTTCCGGCTCAAAATTGTCTTCACGGAACTTAAAAGTAACCATGTTGGTTTCAATTTTGGTAATATCTACTTCAATTTCTGCAAACTGGGTAAGGCTGTTGGCAAGGTAAAAAGCTGTTTCATGATCCTGTACCAGACACTGTCGCATCTGTTTAAGGCCGATTAAACCGGCAGCGGCAAGTCCGCCAACCTTGTGCATTTCGCCGCCAAGCAAACGCCTTTTCTGCCGTGCTTTTTCAATAAATTCCTTGCTGCCGCACAAAAGTCCGCCGGCCGGTGCGCACAGCCCCTTTGATAAACACAAAGTTACTGTGTCTGCATTTTGGGCAATTTCAGCTGCACTAATGTTCAGCGAAGCAGCGGCGTTAAAAAGCCGTGCACCGTCCAAATGCACCGGCACGTGGTAACGTGCAGAAATATAGCGCATGGACTGCATCTGTTTAAGCGGAATCGTATTGCCGCAGCTCATTGTATTTTCCAGACAAATCAGCGCAGTTTTGGGTTCGCCAAATTCCTGACCAGTGCGTATGCGGCAAATTAAATCGTCGTCGCACAAAGTGCCATTTTTTGGAACAAACGTACGGAATGTTGCGCCGGAAATAAGGGCAGCTGCGCCGCTTTCTTTCTGAACGATATGGCTGTTTTCGTCAATAATTACTTCGTCACCCGGGTTGCAATGACAGAAAAGCGCAAGCTGGTTTGCAAAAGTTGCACTTGGTACAAAAATTGCAGCCTGTTTCCCAGTCAGGCTTGCGCCATAATTTTCAAGTTCAATTACGCTTGGATCTTCGCCATAAAAATCGTCACCAACCGGTGCCTGTGCCATTGCCTGGCGCATTTCATCGGTTGGCTGCGTAACAGAATCGCTACGAAAATCGATAAAAGCCATTATTTTACAACCACGTTAACGAGTTTGTTCGGTACAACAATAACTTTTGCAGGTGTTTTACCTTCCATAAAGCGTTTTGCGCCTTCAGTTGCAAGGGCTGCTTTTTCAACTTCTGCCTTGTCTGCGTTTAACGGCATTTCAATTTTGTCGCGAATTTTTCCGTTAATCTGAACAACAATCGTACATGAATCGTCTGCACAGAATTCTTCTTTATATTCTGGCCAAGATTCAAATGCAATTGTATTTGTGTTGCCAAGTTTCTGCCACAATTCTTCGCCCAAATGCGGTGCGTAAGGTGCAAGCATGCGGACAAAATTGTTCCACAGTTCTTTCGGAAGTTTTTCCAGCTTTGCAACTTCGTTAATGAAAATCATCATCTGGCTGATTGCGGTGTTAAAACTTAATGCATCGGTGTCTTCGCTAACCTTTTTAATAGTTTTGTGCATCAGTTTTCTTATGTCGCCGGTTACTTCATCGTCGCAAAGCGGTTTTTCAGAAACCGCCCAAACTTTTTCAAGGAAGCGGCTGATACCAATCAGACCCTTGGTGTTCCACGGTTTGCTCATGGTCAGCGGTCCCATGAACATTTCGTACATGCGCACAGAATCCGCGCCGTATTCCTTAATCATGTCATCAGGGTTTACAACGTTCTTAAGCGACTTACTCATTTTTGCAATGATTTGTTCAACTTCTTCACCTGTTGCTTTTTCAAAAAATTTACCGTCTTTTTCTTCAACTTCGTCGGTTGGAACGAGGGTTTTGTTCTTGCGCTGGAATGCGAAAGACGTAATCAAGCCCTGATTGATAAGGCGCTGGAAAGGTTCTTTTGTTGAAACTACGCCAATATCGTACAAAACCTTGTGCCAGAATCTTGAATACAGAAGGTGCAAAACCGCATGTTCTGCGCCGCCAACGTACAAATCTACCGGCATCCAGTAATTTTCTGCTTCTTTGGAACAGAATTCTTTTTCATTTTTAGGGTCGAGATAGCGCAAATAGTACCAGCAGCTGCCGCCCCACTGAGGCATTGTGTTGGTTTCGCGTTTTGCCTTGCCGCCGCACTTTGGACAGGTGCAGTTTACCCATTCGTCAATGGCGGCAAGTGGACTTTCGCCCGTGCCTGTAGGCTGGTAAGATTTTACGTCCGGCAGTTTTACCGGCAGCTGGTCTTCCGGCACTGGCACGCAGCCGCATTTTTCGCAGTGAACCAACGGAATCGGTTCACCCCAATAACGCTGGCGGCTGAAAATCCAGTCGCGGAGTTTATAGTTTACGGTTGCTTTACCAATTTTCTTTTCTTCAAGGAAAGCAATCATTTTTTCAATTGCGTCTTTTTTGTTAAGGCCGTCAACAAATCCTGAATTTACGTGAATTCCGTCCTGTGTCCATGCCTGTGTCTGAACGTCAACTTCTGATTTTAAAACTTCAATAATCGGCAAATCGAATTTTTTTGCGAATTCCCAGTCGCGGTCATCGTGGGCAGGAACGGCCATAATTGCACCTGTTCCGTAGCTGATTAAAACGTAATCTGCAATCCAGATTGGGATAAGTTTTCCGTTAACCGGGTTAATGGCGTAGCTTCCGCTGAAAACGCCGGTCTTGTCTTTGTTCAGGTCGGTGCGCTGCAAATCCGATTTTTTTGCTGCATCGTCAACATATTTTTCAACGGCTGCTTTCTGTCCAGCAGTGGTAAGTTTTTTTACCAGCGGATGTTCCGGAGCAACAACCATGTAAGTTGCACCAAAAAGCGTATCACAGCGGGTAGTGTAAACGGTTAATTTATCACCAGTTCCTTTTCCTGCTGCGTCAGCAATTTCAAAATCAACTTCTGCACCAAAAGATTTACCAATCCAGTTTTTCTGCATCAGTTTAACGCTTTCCGGCCAGTCCAAAGTGTCCAAATCTTCCAGAAGTTTTTCTGCGTAGTCAGTAATTTTCAAAATCCACTGACGAATGGTTTTGTGAGTTACAACCGAACCGCAGCGTTCGCACTTGCCTTCCTTAACTTCTTCGTTGGCAAGGCCTGTTAAACAGCTTGGACACCAGTTGATAGGTGTTTCTGCTTCGTAAGCCAGACCTTTTTTGTAAAGCTGAAGGAAAATCCACTGCGTCCATTTGTAATAGTCTGGTTCACAGGTAGAAACACAGCGGTCCCAGTCGTAGCTGAAGCCCAAAGCCTTAATCTGGCGGGTAAAGTTTTCAATATTTTTGTTTGTTGTAATTGAAGGGTGTGTACCGGTTTTAATTGCATAGTTTTCTGCCGGCAAACCGAATGAGTCGTAACCCATCGGGTGCAGAACGTTAAAACCTTTCATACGCAAATAGCGGCAATAAATGTCGGTTGCGGTATAGCCTTCTGGGTGACCAACGTGCAAACCTGCGCCACTAGGGTAGGGGAACATGTCCAGAACGTACTTGCGTTTTTCAACGGGAATTGACGGATCTTCGGTTACACGGAAAGTTTTATTTTCGTCCCAATATTTCTGCCATTTTGGCTCTATTGTCTCGAAAGGGTATTTAGCCATAAAAAGTGCCTCGTGTTTTTTGATAATTTGCGCTGAAAACAGCTGTTTAGATTGAATTATTATAGCAGAAGAAAGAATAAGTTTCTATATGGGCAATTTTATGGCAGGCGGTTCAGCTGTTTTCGATCAGCTAGCGGCTGAAAATTTGCCAGCAAACAGATCCCGAATCCAGTTTGGGATGACAAAAACCGATTTTAGGTGACAATTTTCAATTGAAATAGCAAAACCAGGTTTGTAGAAAAAAAATATTCAGTTTGATATGGCAAAATTTTAAAATCCGATGTTCGGGTAAGTTTCAAAAGCGCATAAAAAAAGCACAGACGCTGCATGTTTTTCTAGCATCTGTGCCTTTTTATTGAATTAACTGTATTTATTTCAGTTTTAATACCACGAAGTAAAGTTGAAAACCGGCTGAAGCGTAATTTCTACGCGGCGGTTCAGCGCGCGCCCTTCGGCAGTATCGTTGTCGGCAATCGGCACGTTACCGCCGTAGCCTTTATAACTGAACAGTTCAGCAGGAATGCCGCGCTTAATCATTTCGTTTACAATGGTCTGGGCGCGGGCAATAGAAAGCGGCATTTCGGTATTTATGTCACCAATGCGCGCCGTATGGCCTTCTACCAGAATAGTAAATGTATTGGTGCTTATTGCATCACGCAGTGCCTTTGAAATTTTGTCAATGCGTTCACCTTCTTCCGGCAAAATTTCTGCAGAATCCGGCTTAAAGCGGATATTATGCACGGCAACAACAATGCCGGTATCCGTATCAATCGGTGCAGAAAGTATGTCATCGCCGTCAGAAATGGTTTTCTTAAGGCGGTTGTATGCCAGATAGTAAGAATCGTCTTTAATTGGCACGAGAATCCGTTTGACCAGCCGTTCCTTGTCAAGCAGAATGACAACCTTTCCCTGCGTAATAAGGTCAATGTTTTCCTGCACAGAAAGAATGCGCAGTGCGTCGCTTTTGGAAATAACCGGGTCTGTGCGGTTTGTTCCGTACAGCTGGCGTGCCTTTATAACCAGCGGATCTTCGCCTACGCGGTCTGCATAATTGCGCAAATTTCCGTCGTAACCGTAAGTTACCAGGCCTTTTTGCCTTACAATTTCCGGTTCTACCATGTTGCGCTCGTAAAGCAGTTCCATCGTTTCGTCCCAAATCTGCGGAAAAAGACACGGTTCAGCGGTTTCGCTTACAAATTCACCGTGCACCGGCAGCATGCCCCTGGCATCAATTATAATGCCCGTATACGCGCGGCTGGCAATTCTGTCAATTGGGCGCTTGGGCTGGTACGGTTTCTGATGAGAAAGCAGTTTTGCAGAAATTTCGCTTAAAGAAATGCTGTGGGAAATTTGCAGCATGTTTGTGCTGGAAGAAAAATAACTTGGCGTTTTTTCGCCTACGTCAATAATTCCGCTAAGTTCTTCAAGGCTTATGTCTTCATGAATGACTAAATCGCCAAGGCGTGTAAAAGAGTTTACTTTAATTGAAAGCAGCGCGTCTTTTACCAGAAGCGGTACCTGCGTGGTAATGCGGTCTACCGCCGTTGCGCGGCCGGAAGGCATTTTTATTCCGGCTTTTTCGGTATCAAGCATGATGGTTGAAGCAAAAGTCTGGTTCGTCCAGTCTACGTTGCTGCTGGACTGCATGTTTTGGGTTTGTGCGGCGCAAAGCAAGAAGGAAAAAATAAAAACCTGCGCGCAAATTAAAAATTTAAAACCTGTTTTATGCAAAAGCACAGTTGTACCTCTTTTCAACAAAAAACTGAAAGATGAAAGTGAAAACAAAATACTTCTTCTATTCTATACTTAGTATCGGCACTTTCAAAACCCTTCCTTCACGTAAAGTTGCATTTAAATCAATATTATTTTCTGCGGCAAGTTCTTCAACCTGCACGCCGTACCGCTGGGAAATGTTCCACAAATTGTCGCCTTTTTTTACGGTGTAAGAACCGCCGTAATTTACGCCGCTGGCCTTGCTTTTTCCGGCGTAGGGCGCAACGTCCTTAAATGCCGGAATCAAAATGGTTTTTCCAATCTGCAAGGCGTTGGGCTTTATGCCCGGGTTTGCATCGGTAATCATTTTCACGCTTACGCCGTAATGTTTTGCAAGCGTGCTTAAATTGTCGCCGGATTTAATTTTGTAGCGGTGAAATTTAAGCAGAAAAATGCTTTTGTCCTCTACAATTGCCTGCACGCTTTCCAGATTTTCGGCCGGTATGCGAAGCCCGTAGTTTGTACCCGGCGGCGTAACGCCGTAAAGCAGTGCCGGATTTAAAAATTTCATGGTTTTTGCATCAATTTCTGCAAGTTCTGCAATCATGCTTATGTCCATATTGCGGTTAACCTGCAAAACCGCAAAATTCTGGTGTGCTTCGCTTTCGTATTCCGGCAGTTCTATGCCGTAAGCCTTTGCATTGGTTAAGATGTGGGCAATTGCAATAAATTTGGGCACATACTGAATTGTTTCGTTTTTAAGTTTCTTTTTCCGCGATAAAGTCCAGTAATCGGCCTTGTTGTTGCTTTGGTATGCCCGCGTTATTGCTCCCAAACCTGAATTATACGCTGCCAGAGCCAGTGCCCAGTCGTTAAAAACGCCGTAATTTTCCTTAAGTTTTTTCAGTGCGGCATCAGTTTCAAGCCACGGGTCACAGCGTTCGTCCATCCATTCGTTTACGCGTATGCCAAAAGGCCCTATTGAGTTTTTCATAAACTGCCACAAACCCATTGCGCCGGATTTTGAAACTGCGTCAATGCGAAAGCTTGATTCAATTATCGGAAGGAATTCAATGCATTCGGGTATGCCGTATTCGGCAATTTTGGCTTTTATGTAGCTGCGGTATGGCGCGCCGTTCTGCATAACGGTAACAAGCCACTTTTTGCCGTAGCTTGTGGTGTACTGGTCAATGTATTTTTTTACAAGGGCGTCGTTTTTTGGGTAGCTAATGCCAATTGGCTGAATTTCTACGGGTTCTTCTGCTTTTTCAGTTTTTCCGCTGTTTTCTCCGTTTTCCGGTTCTTCCGCAGGTGCAAACTGCTGAATCTGTTCTGCCACAACCTGAGATTTGTCAATATTTTCATCTTTGGTTTTTATTGTGCCGTCAGGCGTTTCGTCCGCTTCTTCTCTAGCGGCATCCGGTTTTGCTTCCTGCGGCGCTTCTTCACTTGGGCTTTGCGTGCTGACACTGGCATTTGTGCGCGTAGCCACCGGGTTTGCAACAGGACCGGTTAAAATTTGCGCAGCGGCTTTTTGCGGAAAAATAAAGAAAAACTGGCATAAAATAAAAATGCCGGCAAAACGCATATATATAGAAGATTTTTGATTGTTTCGGGAATTTCTCATACTGCTCAACTTTGGTACTGTTGTGCGGCAAACAAAGCCGCAGTATATTTTCGTCAAATTTACGCGTTTTCACCAGTGTTACAGGCGTTCGCCGTAATAAATGCCTGCCCATTCCCATCGCCCGTGAATTTCCGGGTCAAGCGGAAAATTGATTTTGCGGAAGCAGAAATACCATACGGAAACGTTCTGCTGCCAGCCCCAGGTGCGAAGATAGGCTTCGTTGGAGTTTGTCGTTTCGTCCAGAGTTTCGCTGTACCGTATGCGGCCTTTCATAACTGAAGAAAGCGAAAAGTTCGCCTGACTGTTCGTGTCGTTTTCATCCTGCCGCCATGAAACTGCAAAAAAATTGCTGCGGCTTTTGTAGCGGTCAAGCTGGGTATAATTGTGGTTGCTTATGGCAGTTTTTACGGCTTTTTCCAGTGCTTCCAAAGATTCAAAAGACCAGTTTTTGGCAGACGAAGTAATGCGGAGCATCTGGTGCGCACGGTTGTAGGCATTCGGCAGGCCGGGTATCTGAATTGTTGCCGCATCGTTCTGGGCTTCAAAAAGCGCGTAGGCCTTAAGCATCTGTTCCCATTCGCCAAGTTTTTCATACTCTGCGGCAAGCCGGGCGTAGCATTCGGTTAAACTTATTTTTTCAGGAAACCGCTGAATGAGCTGGTTGTAGTAAGTTATGTGCTTTGTTGCCGACTGGTCAAGGCGCAGAAGGTTGCTTAAACATGTGTAATGAACCGATTCTCCCTTTACCAGAAGGTCGTCGTAATTATTCAAAATGCGTTCAAAATAATATTCTGCAAAAGGGTAGGCTTTTTCTTCCATATATTCGTTTGCAAGCATTAAAAGCCAGTATGAATTGTAAGTGTCTTCCGGGTGACGTTCAACGTAATCGGTTAAAAACAGAATGAAAGCCGTCTGGTCGTTTTGTGCCTTGTAGTTGCTGGCAATCTGGTTGACAATGGTAAAGCGGCTAATCTGGCTTAATTCCTGATTCTGTAAAATCTGCAAAAGAACGGTCTGTTTCTGTTTTTCGCTTAAAATGTCGGTGGCTGGTGTTTTGTGGCGGCAGCCCGTAAAAAGTAAAATAGCCGAAATGGCTAGAAAAACTGAAAAAATTAATTTGTATGTTCTGCAAGAATAAACAGTTTTAGACATAGGGCGAGTTTACCATTTGCTTTTTGAATTGGCAAGCCTGCGCCCGCACGCGAATGCCGTTTGATAATCACCAAATGCCGTTTTTTGCATGAATTATGGAGATTTTAGACATTTTCAGCAAAATAACAATATTTTTAAACACATTGCGGTTGCTACATTCTTTAATGTTGATATAGAATTATACATAAACAAAAAGTACGTTTTCTGTTTATTAATTTTTTACAGGAGTTTATATGTCTGCAAAAAAATATAATTCTTTGCTTGCCAGCGGTCTTTTGTTTATTTTCATTGGTTTTGTTTTGCTTGCTGCAAAATTTGCAGACCGCGGTCCCAGCCTGTTCTTAACATATCCAGCCATTTTAATGTTCCTTGGCGGCATCGTTCTGTATGTTGACATTACGAAATTCAAGCGCGCAATTCCGCTTTTTATGGGCATAATGCTTTTGCTGTGCGGTTTTTTAATTCTGCTTGTTAATTTGAATATTTTTAATATTGGCTTGTATCAACTGTGGCCTTTGTTTGTTATCTTTTCAGGCATTGCGCTGATTATTTCAGGATTCTTCCGGTACAAGCGGCTTGTTGGCGCAATTTTTGTACCGACAATTCTTCTGTTTGTAATGGGCGGATTCTTTTTACTTTTTTCGCTGGACATTATCAGTGTTTCTTTCCGCGTATTTGCCTTGCAGTGGTGGCCAATGCTTTTTGTTCTCACCGGCATAGGGTTGGTGGTTCTGTTCCTGTATACGCAGGGCAGCCAGAAATCCATTATGGAAAGTGGCGAAGAAGAGTTTGACGAATTTATTTGATTTTTACAGATAATATGTTTTTTAATTTGTAAAAATTTTCTCGTTTTTAAGGAAACTTGCATGATTAGAAAGCGGCTTTGCTGCGTTTTCTTTTTCATTTGTTTTATATATGTTTTTTTCTCTGTGCAAAACCTGTCTGCGCTGCCAAATGTTTCTTCACTGGCAGGCGACATTGGTGATTCTTTCAGTTCAGGCAAAAATTCTGCAAAAAACACGGGCGTAAAAAAAACAGCCGGTTCTGCAAACGGCCAAAGCGAAGGCACCCGTACTGCCAATGTTGCCGACTTACAGATTCAGGCCGAAATTGAAAAAGGTACGCCTGCTTCTTTACGCAGCGCCGTCAGCCGTATACGCCAGCAGGGAAAAAACGCCAGCGAACGCGAAAAACTTCTGCTTTATGTTGCAACTTCAATTTATACAATAGTTTACCCTGCGGAACGCCTTACGTGGGAACTGCCGGAACTTACGGAAAATTCAATTTACCGCAGTTCAATTGAATCTGCGAAAATGGGCAGCTACGACTTTAACAATGAAAAAAGTTCTGATTATTTAACCCTTGTATTGCCAAGCCTTCTGCTTTTTACAACCCCGAACGTAAAGAATTACTATGCCGAAGCCCAGATTGCGCTTACCAAAGCGATGGATATTAATCCCAATGCAATTCTTGCACCGTATTTTCTGGGCGTGGTTTACAGCCGTCAGGGTAAATACCAGCAGGCCGTAAAACCGCTTGAAACCGCCTATAAAATTCAAAGTGACTGCGTGCCTGTTGCAACGGCCTACATACAGGTACTGCTGGCCTTGGGCAGGGCAAAAGATGCGTATAATGCCGGCGTTAAAAGCCTGCTGAAAAATAACAATAACCGGGAACTTTTAACATTGTGCGCAAAGGCGGCCTTTGAAATGAACGACTGGGAACTTGCTGACCAGTACGTTAGTCAGGTTTTGCAGGGCGATTCTACAAATGCCCAGTGCCAGCTGATGCGCGCCCGGATTCTTCTGGAACAGGGCGACTATCTGCGTTCTTCGGCGGCGCTGGATCTTTTTAGCCGTACTGAAAAACCCAACCGGGAATATTATTTAGTTCGATTGCGGCTTTTGCAGGACTGGAACAAAAACATGAATTACGCTGCAAGCACTGCAACGGAAGCATTGCAGAAATTTCCAAACGATACGGCGATTCTGCTTGCCGCCGCCGGAATTGCATCAGAATCCGGCGTGCGCATAAACGATTTAACCGCGTCGCAAATGGCTTCCAAAATACTGGGCGACCAGCCGGACAACGCGGACGCAATGGTAATAATGGTTAAGGAAGCAATTAAAAACGAACAGTGGCAGACTGCTTTCAACAATTCCTTAAAACTGCTGCAAATCCGCAGCAATGACCAGGCAAGGCTTTTGCATATTGATGCGTGCCTGGGGCTTGGTAAATTTGCCGATGCAAAAGACAATGCCCAGGCTTTGTACGGCAGCTGGCCGCAGAATGAAGAAATTCAGATTATGTACATACGAACGCTTATTGCCACAAAAAGCAATGAAGAAGCGCTTAAACTTATAGAAAATTTGCTGCCCAATGCGGCACAAAAAACAAAAAGTTCATTATATTACCAGCGCAGCCGTCTTGCTGGCAGCGACGCAGGCAAACTGAACGATTTGCGCAGCAGTTTAACAAGCAATCCGCGCAACGAAGACGCGCTTTACGACCTTTACCGCTATTATTACAAAAAACAGGATTACAAAAAGGCACAGTATTATTTGCGGCAGGTTATTGCCATTAAACCAAGCGACCAGAAACTGCTTAACCAGCAGAACGAACTTGAAAAACTTCTTGCAAATTAGCCTTTGAGGGCATATTTTAAAAGTAACGCTTTTTTTAGCAAATTTGAATGAGAAAAAAACGAGGAAAACATGACAAAATATATTTGCACCGTTTGCGGTTACGTTTACGACACGGAAAAAGGTTTGGAAGACGGTCTGTATGCAGGCACTGCTTTTGACGATTTGCCCGAAAACTTTTTGTGTCCGGTTTGCAACGAACCGAAAAAATATTTTGAAGATTTTTCCGTTTATGTTTTCAACGAAAACGGGGAAAAATAAAAACCATCACCAGTCCGCCATCAGTTTAAAAGTCAAAAATCTCCAAAATCTTTCCATATTTAGCCCAAACTTCGAGTTTGGTATAAAAGGCCAAAAAACATTTATTAATTGTGCCAAAAACAGCAGCAGACAGACACAGCCACGAAAAAAAGACTTGTGCATGAGCACGGCGTATTTTTTTCGTGTCCGTGCTCTGATGCAAGGTACAGTTACAGAAAACGCATTTAGCACAAGCTGGGACTGTCGAAAGGCTGTTTTGGAACCATTTTATATAAACTCGGCATTTAGCCTAGTAAAATATTTGTTGCCAAAAATGGAATGTGGTTCTATATTGGTGAATAGAGAAACCGGTTTTTATACGCTGTTTTCTTAAATAATTTACGCGGAAAGGGTCTTTTTATGAAAACAAAAGCAACAGAACACTTGCAGAAAGTAATTTTGCCTTACTGGAATAAACTTGCTGATTTTGAAAACGGCGGTTTTTATGGCTATGTTGACCAGAATCTGAATGTTGATAAAAAGGCTCAAAAAGGTGTAATTCTTCACAGCCGCATTCTGTGGTTCTATTCCACTGTTTATTCAGTTATTGGCGGCGATGAAAACCTTAAAATGGCAAACCACGCCTTTGATTTTGTGTACAGCAAGTGCTTTGATGAAGAATTTTCAGGCGTTTACTGGATGATGAATTATGACGGAACTGCCGCCGACTGTACAAAAAATGCCTATTGCCAGGCTTTTGCAATTTACGGCCTTGCCGCTTATTATAAGGCCACCGGGAATGTACTTGCCCTGCGCCGGGCTTACCGGCTTTTTGAAAATATTGAAACTTACTGCGTAGACCAGTTCGGCTATCTTGAATCCTTTGAGCGCGACTGGAAAAAGCCGGTTGAAAGCGCAATCTGCGATCAGGGTGTGGTGGCAGACAAAACCATGAATACGCTTCTGCACGTGCTGGAAGCGTATACCCTTCTGCTGGAAGTTGACAGGCATCCGGCGGTTGCACAAAAATTATACAGAATTTTACAGCTTTTCAGCAAAAAAGTTTATTATGCCGACCTTGAACGGCTGGAAGTTTTTTTCGATTCAAAAATGTCGCCCCTTGGAGACATTCATTCTTACGGCCACGACATTGAAGCAAGCTGGCTTTTGGATTTGGCCGCAAAAACTTTAAGCGAAAACATAAACCTGCTTGGCGAGGATGAAAAAAAATCCGCCGAAAAAGAAATTGCAGATACTTTGGCCTGTACTTCCATTCTTGCAAAAAAAATCCTGTCGCTGGCTTACAGCGATAATTCCCTTGATAACGAATCCCGCGGCGAGCGTGCCGGCAATGCGAAAATTAACATGCAGCGCGTGTGGTGGGTGCAGGCAGAAGGCGTTGTCGGTTTTTTAAACGAATATCAGAAAAGCGGCAGCGGCGAATTTTTGCAGGCTGCAAAAAACGTGTTCAGTTTTATAGAAGAAAAACAGCTTGACCATCGGCCGGGCAGTGAATGGTTTGGCTACGTAGACAAAAACGGCGTGCCCGAACCCGGTGAACCGATTACCGAAGCGTGGAAATGCCCGTACCACAACGGCAGAATGTGCCTTGAACTGATAAAACGTTTTTAAGCTGAAAAAACAGGGCTGTGCTTTTTGCTGCTTGATATATGCAAAAAGCCCTCAGTTTTTGCCTTCGCAAAAAACTGCGCCCCTTTTTCTGTAAATTAGCCTGGCATGGAATCCGAATTCGGTTCGGAATCCATGACAGAACTAATTTCATTTCGCCCCTTTTTTGGTTTATGCAAAACTGGCAGCATTTTTGCTTTGTTGATTATTTTTAGCCTATAAGGTAAAATCATAAAAATATTTTTTTTGTGCAGGTTTTGTATTTACAAACAAAAAAATTAGGGGATTTTAAATGATTACTTTAAAATTTGGCGGAACTTCCATGGGAAATGCCCGCCGCATTATGGATTCAGCCGACATTATGCTTGGTCGTGCTGAAAATGACCGCATCAGCGTTGTTGTTTCTGCTGTTGCCGGAGTTTCTAACAAATTACAAGAAAGCATCGACAAAACCATCGAAGGTGCATCTGCTGCCGATTTTATCAATACAATTCGCAAAACCCACACTACCATTTGTACTGAAATCAACCAAAGCCTTTCAAAATTTGATACAAAAGCTGTTTTGGCTGAACTTGAAGAAGTTTTCGGTGAATATGAACGCCTTTTGAACGCTGTTTCTGCTTTCGGCGAATGTCCGCTTTCCGTTCACTGCCGCATCATGGGCATTGGCGAACGCCTTTCCAGCCCGATTGTTGCAGAAGTTCTGCGTGCAAAAGGCCAGACCGTTTGTCTGCTTGATTCGCGCAAATACATTTTTACCAACGGAAACCAGGCACAGGGCGACCCGGACATGCTGCGCACAATGGAAGCTTTTTCACTTGTTCGCGACGGAAAAGTGGGAAAAGACGCACGCATCCTTCTTTTCCCCGGCTTCATCTGTTCTTACAAAGACGGTTCAATGGGCTTGCTTGGCCGCAACGGTTCGGACTTTTCGGCTGCGCTGGTTGGCGTAGGGCTGGGTTCTAAAAAAGTTGAATTCTGGACAGACGTTGACGGCATTTTTACCGCAGATCCGCGCATCGTAAAAGATGCAATTATGATTGACGACATGAGCTACGAAGAAGCAATGGAACTTTCATTCTTCGGTTCAAAAGTTCTTCACCCTAAAACACTGGCACCACTTGCCGCCAAAGGCATTGAAGCATGGAGCCTTAACACAATGAACCCGGCTTCACGCGGTACAAGAATCACTTCCGGCCAGTTTGAATCCGGCGGTCCGATCCGCGGAATTTCGTGCCTTAAAAACACGGCAATCATCAGTGTTTCGGGCAGCGGAATGAAGGGCAAATCGGGAATGGCAGCACGTATTTTTGCTTCAGTTTCTCGCGCCGGCATTTCAATGCTTTTAATTACCCAGTCAAGTTCGGAATATACAATCAGTTTCTGCGTTAACCAGAGCGACGCACGCGTAGTGCAGGAAGTTTTGGGACAGGAATTTGAACTTGAACTGCGGGAAAACATTATCAATTTGATTGAATTGCAGGAAAACTGCGCCATTGTTTCGATTGTTGGCGACGGAATGAAGCACAAGCGCGGAATTGCAGGAACTTTCCTCGATTCACTTGCTTCTCAGGACATCAACATTCTGGCAATTGCCCAGGGCTCAAGCGAACGTTCAATTTCTGTTGTAATTAATGGAAAAGACGGCGATACTGCCGTGCGCATTGCACACCGTTTCTGCTTTAACACAGCCCAGTCTATTGAAGTATTTGCCTTTGGTGCAGGTACAATCGGTGGCACTCTCATCGACCAGATTCGTGACCAGCACGACAAGCTTTTGGCACAGAACGTTGACATTAAGGTTATGTGCATTACCACAATTGACGGCATGTACATGAACGAAGAAGGAATAGACCTTTCTACTTGGCGTGAAACAATGAAAAATCCGCCTATTAAATTTTCTACTTCCGACAAAAACGTTGACGAAATTATTGAGTTTGTAAAGCGCGTTAAGCCGCTTAACCCTGTATTTGTTGACTGTACCGCAAGTTACGATTTGCCGGAACGCTATCTTGACCTTCTTAATGCCGGAATGAGCATTGCTACGCCGAACAAACGTGCAAACAGCATGAACATGAAGTTCTACAAGGATTTGCGCAATACGGCAAATAAAATGCACCGCCGCTTTTTGTACGAAACAAACGTTGGTGCAGGCCTGCCTATTATTGACACTTTGCAGAACCTTTTCAAATCCGGTGACAAGCTTACCGAATTCAACGGAATTATGTCTGGTTCGCTTTCTTACATTTTTGGCAAACTGGACGAAGGCGTTTCTTTCAGCAAGGCCGTACTTGAAGCAAAAGAACTGCGCTACACTGAACCTGACCCGCGCGACGACCTGAACGGAATGGACGTTGCACGCAAAGCCCTGATTATTGCACGCGAAAGCGGAATGAACATTGAGCTTGAAAACATTACGATGAACAAGGTTTTCCCTGAAAGTTTTGATACAAGCGGAACTGTTGAAGAATTCCTGAAACGCCTGCCGGAAGTTGACGAATATTTTGCCAGAAAAATTGCCGACCTTAAAAAAGAAGGCAAGGTTCTGCGCATGGGTGCTTCCATTAAAGACGGAAAAGTTTCTGTCGGAATGCTTGAAGTTAATCAGGAAAATCCGCTGTACGGCGTGCGCGGCGGTGAAAACGCATTTGTTTTCTATACCGAACGTTACCAGCCGATTCCGCTTACAGTGCGCGGCTACGGCGCCGGTGCAGGCGTAACTGCTGCTGGCGTATTTGGCGACATTCTGCGCACGGTTTCGTGGAACCTGGAACAGATGTAATTAGTGGTATCTCTATAAATTGAAAATTTTAGAGCCCCTTTATAAAAATAGAAGGAGATAGATTATGAAACGTTATGTATTGTCAGTTTTGGTTGAAAACCACGCCGGTGTTTTAAGCCGTGTTTCCGGGCTTTTTAGCCGCCGCGGTTACAACATTGACAGCCTTACTGTTGGAGAAACCTACAACCCGGACCAGTCGCGCATGACGATTGTTGTACGCGGCGATGAATATACTTTGGAACAAATTGTAAAGCAGCTTTCTAAGCTGGTTGAAGTTATTTCAATTGAACATTGTGCACCAGCCGAAACTGTTGTACGCGAACTTGCACTTATCAAGGTTGCAGTTTCAGGTGAAAAACGCGGCGTAATTGTAGAAACCGCAAACATTTTCCGCGCCCACATTGTTGATGTTGGCGTTGATTCTTTAGTTATTGAAGCAACTGGTAGTGAAGACAAAATTGAAAGTCTTATCCGCCTGCTTGAACCGTTTGGAATTATGGAACTTGTTCGCACCGGTTTAACAGCCATGAGCCGCGGAGCTTCTGTTCTTAAATAACAGGCTTGTACATTGTACGGGCGTAAAAAAAGCACTGAATTTTTGTTCAGTGCTTTTTTGTTTTTAAAGACTAGAAGAATGTTTCCGCAGCCGCAAAATGTACGGCGTAAAACGATTTTTTAAAACCGCCTTACGCTGTACAGAATGCCTATCTTTCAAGAATCTGGTACATCGGTGTTTCACCAGGATGCAGTTCCAAAACGCGCTTTTCGCATGGCAAAACTTCGTCCGGGTCGTGGGTAACATGCAGAAGGGTTGTAAGGCCGCTGTCGGCAATGGTCTGCAAAATAGAAAGTACGCGGGTCTTGCTTTCGCTGTCCAAACCGTGACAAGGCTCGTCAAGGATAAGCAGTTTAGGGCATTTTACCACGGCGCGTGCAATCAGTACGCCGCGCTGTTCACCGTAAGAAAGGGTTTTAAACGCTTCGTCATAGCGGTTTTCAAAGCCGCAAAGCTTTAACCAGGACCGGGCGAGAATTTTTTCATAATCGCCGACTTTTTCGTAAAGACCTATGGAATCGTGCAGACCGGAAATTACAATGTTTTCAATTTTCATATCGCCAAAATTGCGGTAATCAACGTGCAGGCGGTAAGAGACAATGCCCATTTTTGCCTTAAGTTCCCAAATTGTTTCGCCGCTGCCGCGCCTGTTGCCAAAAAGCCTTACGTCGTTGCAAAAAACCTGCGAATTGTCACCGGTAATCAGTTCCAAAAGCGTGGTTTTGCCGCTTCCGTTTGGTCCGCGGATTAACCAGTGCCGGCCGTTTTCAACTTTCCAGTTCAAATTGTCAAGAACCTTTTTACCGTCCCATCCGACGCATACATTATTCATTTCAATTAACGGCAAATTGCTGCCGTCTGGTTCAGCTGCTTCTTTCTGCAAAATGCCCTGTTTCTGGGCTTCGGCAACGGCCTGCACCAGTTCAGCCTTCATTTTTTCCTTTGCTTCTTTTTCGCTTTCCTGGCGTGCCTTCAAAAATCCGGCATAGTCTGCAACCTTGCCGCAAAAACTTACCTTTCCCCTGTAAAGTTCAAGCACGTGGGTAACGGAATCGGGCACGTAATCAAACCTGTCCATTAAAAGCAGGATTTTGGGTATGTGCACGTCCGGCGCATTGCCAGAACCGGCGTTGCTGCCTTCATTTTGCAAAAGTCCGGCCAGAAAATTGCGCAGGTTTTCGCGGCTCTGCACGTCCAAACCTTCAAAAGGCTCGTCTAAAATCAGCAAATCGCTTTTTGCGGCCAAAGCCTGTGCCAAAAGCGTGCGCCGTATTTCGCCGGTGGAAAGATATTTTAAACCGCGGTTCAAAATGTGACCAATGCCCAAAAGTTTTACCGCCGGATGTTCGGCAAGATTGCAGTTTTTTTCATTTTGGGGCAGGGCGCTGGCAATAAACGCGCCGGCAGTACGGCCAATGTCAACGCCGCCTTCAACAAATTCCGATTCGTCATTTGCCATTTCTTCTTCAATAAGAGCTGCTGCTTTTTCAAAAGAAACGGAAACCGTCGAATCTTTGAAAACGTTGGCGTAAAAACTGCCTTCTTCAAAATTGTCCGGCACAATTTCCAAATTTCCGCTTAAAGCCGAAGCCATTGCGCTTTTGCCGCCGCCGTTGCTGCCGGTAATCAGCCAGTTTTCGCCGCTTTTGTACAACCATTCAAGGTTTTCTATAAAATTCTTGCGGCCGTCGCTAACGGCGCATTTGTGTATGTTTATAAAAGCATCTCTGTCCATTCCGTTTCCTTTTTTCATTCGTTCAAAAAAAATTGAAATTGAATTTAATAGGCCGAATGTCGAGTTAATAGATGTCTTTTGGCCTTTTATGCAAAACTCGAAATTTGACCTGATAGAAGAAATTATACAGAATTGCACAAATCGCTTCAACAAAAGCCCTTGAACGGGTTTGCAAAAAAGCCACACCTTGAAAATTCCACGTTTTGGCGGTACACTTTAAAAGTTAATTTGTCTATTTTTTTGAGGATTTTCAGGTGGAATATACCCTTGCTGATGCAAAACGTTATGCCCGATTTTTGGTTCGCCGCGCCTGCACGGATTTTGGCCTGAATGATTCCCGTTTTGAAGTGCTGAACAACGGCCGCAAGCTTGAAAATTTTGCGCTGGAACTGCTTGTTCAGGACAAAATCCTTAAACAGAAAGAAAACCCGTTTATTTTTGGTGCAATGCTTGGCGAAAACGACTGTCCTTTTGCTTCCAAAATGAAGGAATTTTTGCAGCTTCTTGCCGAAACCCACGGTGAAACAGAAAAATACGACATTCAGCTGGGTCTTTACATTCTTCTTCACGGTTCAAAATTATCAGAAATCCGCCCTTTGCACGTTTCCAAGCGTCTTACCAGCTTAATTATTGACGAAGATTTTTCCAATTATGAACTTTTTAACCTTGCAATTGTGTTTGTTTACACGTTTTTTAAAAAACTGGCCAGAAACATTTATGACATTAACCAGCGTTTTGCTGCCGCAGACCCGGAACAGCAGGAAAAACTTTTGCGCCTGTACGGTACGCAGAACCGGCGGCACTTGCTTTGCAGCGGCGTGCTTTTTGAAACAAGTGAAAAAATGTACCAGCAGGCAAGTTTAGAAAAAAATGCTGAAATTATGGAAGTTGTGGAACTTTTTCAGTCTTTTCTGGTTAAAAACCCGGATTTGGTTTCAAAATCAGCGCTTTTTGATGCAAAGTATGTTTTTTAGGAAGAATTATGAAAGTTAGCGAAAAACCTGTTTTTGTGCCGATTTTGAACTTTTTGGATAAACTGCTGCCTTTTTTTGCCGTGCTTTCACTTGCCGGTTTTTTCTGCCAGTTTTTGAACGGTGCAAAATCATCCTGGGCTGCCTTTTTTGCCTTTGAAGTGCTTTTTGCAAGTGACGTTTTTTTTGTGCTGGTTCTGTTTTTAAGGCTTTTGGGCAGAAAAATCAATTTTCTTTTTACGGCTGTTGACGTCCTGGCTGCGGTTTCGGTTGTTTTTACGGTTCTGCTTTATTTTTTCAAACTGCCGCTGCCAAAAACACTGGGAGTTTTCTGCATTTTCCGCATTGTTTCTGCGGTTGGAACTGTGTTTAAAAATCGTTCCTTCGTGCACAACCGGGTTCTGGCGGCCGGTGCAATTTTCTGTATTTTTGCCGCCGCCGGTTTTTTTGCAATGGCTTTTTCTTTCAGGGCAAGCATGGAAAAACAGCTTTCTTCTTCTTACCATTCCCTTTATGCCCAAAGCCCGCTGTTTTTTGAACGGCTGGTTGAAAAAGACCCGGACGTTGTGGCGGTTTTTAAGAATGGAACGATTCGCACCCGCGCCGGCGGCTATGTGCGCGACGCAAAAACTTACCGCGAGATGCTGAATGCGCCGAACTGCTACAGTTTTATTATTGATTTTGCCGGCGACTTTGTTTATGCAGAAGGCATGGTATGGGTGCCAAAAAGCGGAATTTTGATACTTTCTGAAAAACTGTATGAAAACTATCAGTGTTTTTTGCGTTTTCTGGTGGTTTTTGTTTATATTCTTGTTTCTGTTTTTCTGGTTCTGCTTGCCTTTATTTTCAACAGGGATGCAAAAAAAATTGCGCTTATTAACGACAGCATTGATGCAGATGATTACCTGCTTTTGAAAAGTGCAACCCTTTTAACCAAAAACGGCAGGAATTTTTACATAGACCCGAAGGAAGATGAACTTGTCAATTTGTACAGAATGGTCGGGAAAATTCTTGATAAAAACGAGAAAACTACGATATTTCTGCATGAAACTGAAGATAAAGACGAATTTCTTGACAATGCTTCCCTTGATGAAGCCGATTTTCACGATAAGTCCGTGCTGCTTGACGGCACAAACCTTGGCAAACGCCTTGATTTGGCCAGTGCCCAGATTGAAAGGCTTGGAAGCAGCCTGACTTTGGCTACAAAGGAAAGTGCCCGGCCTGATGATTTTGACGAGGTTCTGGAAGAAGAAACTTTGGCAGAAGACATGCTGATGGTAGATTTGAAGGAAGAAAGCAAAACTGACCAGCCTTTTTCGGAAGTTCCGGCATTTTTTGAACCTGTGCCGCTTGCGGCCGGTATTGAAGAGTTTACGCCGGGCACGGAAACTGCTGATTTTGCAGAAACGGACAATGGTTTGGAAATTGCAGAAAGGGCAGAAACTGCTGAAAAAATTCAGCTGAACGATGAGCCTGCTTTGCCGGAAACTGAAGAAGAAAATACGCTGGAAGAAGATGCACTGGCTGAAGAGTTTCTTTTAAGCGAAAATGAAAATGTTGCCTTGCCAAAATTGCGCGGCGGCCTGCTTGCCCGGGCAGTAAGGAAAAATGATGAAGATTTTTGAATTGTTGAAAAGCCGTTTTAAGCAAATTGTTTCCTACGGTTTTTGGGGTGTTTGCACAACCGGCGTAAATGTTCTTGCCTACGCGCTTCTGCGTCTGGACAAAACGTTTTCCGTTGCGGTTTCTACTGCAATTGCCTGGGTTGTGGCGGTACTTTTTGCGTTTTTTACCAACCGCGCCTTTGTTTTCCATTCCGACAAACGCGGTTTTATTGCCGTTTGTAAGGAAATGGCAATGTTTTTTGCAATGCGGCTTTTTTCAGGCCTTATTGACGTTGGCCTGATGTGGTTTTTAATGCTCGGCAATCCGCCCGTTATGCCCGAAATTGCTGCAAAAATATTTACTAACATAGTTGTAATTGTGCTTAATTACTTTTTGAGCATTTTTGTTGTTTTTACCAAAAAAAATACAAAAAATACTGAAAACCCAGAACCTGAAAATAATGCAGATTTGGAAAAATAGAGGAGTTTAGGGACAATGTCAAAACTTTCAATTGTTGTGCCATGCTTTAACGAAGAAGAAGCTTTGCCGTTTTTTTATGAAGAAAGCCAGAAAGCCGTTGCAGATTTGATTGAAAAAAAACTGATTGATTCGGCAGAATATGTTTTTGTTGACGACGGTTCTAAAGATAAAACCGTTGAAATTTTGCGCCAGCTTGCGGAAAAAGACAAAAATGTTCATTTTGTAAGTTTTTCGCGCAATTTTGGCAAGGAAGCTGCAATTTACGCAGGCTTAAACAAAACCTGCGGTGATTACGTTGCAACTCTTGATGCAGATTTGCAGGATCCGCCAAGCTTAATCGGCCAAATGCTTGAATCCATTCAGAATGAAAATTACGACTGTGCTGCCACACGCCGGGTAGACCGCAAAGGCGAGCCGCCAATCCGTTCGTTTTTTGCCCGCATGTTTTATAAAATTATGCGAAAGCTTTGCAACATTGAAGTTGTGGACGGCGCAAGGGATTTTAGGGTGATGAGCCGGGTTTACGTAAATGCGGTTTTGTCTCTTGCTGAAAAGAACAGATTTTCAAAAGGGATTTTTCCGTGGGTTGGTTTTAAAACCAAGTGGTTTGAATACGAAAACCGCGAACGCGTTGCAGGCGAAACAAAATGGTCTTTTTACAAACTGTTTTTGTATTCAATTGACGGAATTACTGCTTTTTCCGTAAAGCCTTTAATGCTTTCAAGTATTTTGGGGCTGTTTTCTCTTATAATTGCTTTTTTAATGATTATTTTGATTATTGTGCGCAAAATGGTTTGGGGCGACCCTGTTGCCGGCTGGCCAAGTTTAGTTTGCATTATTGTTTTCATCGGCGGTTTGCAGCTTTTTTCGGTTGGCATTTTGGGCCAGTATATGGCAAAAATTTACACGGAAACTAAAAACCGTCCGCTTTATATTGTACGCGAAGAAGTTTAGATAATTTGCTGGCTGTAAAATTCCGTTTTACGGTCAGTTTTGGGGTAAAACCTTTAACATTTAAAAGGAATAAAAATGAAAAATTTTGAATTATCGCAAAAAGCAGGAAAAAATTTATTTTACTGGGGAATTATAGCAGTTTCTGCGGCGTTTCTGCTGCCGTTAATTCTGCTTTCTTTTTACAATCATCCGGGCGCAGACGATTTCAGCTATTCCTTTGATGCTCGGAATGTGTGGCTGAGCACTCATTCTGTTTTTGCCGTGCTTGGTCAGGCTGTAAAAACCAGCATCTGGTACTGGCATAACTGGCAGGGGCTTTATTCTTCAGCATTTCTGCTTGCCTTGCAGCCTTCCATTTTTGGAGAAAGCGCCTACGCCTGGGCAGGAATTTTCATTCTGTTTGTACTTTGTGCGGCTACTGTTTTTTTTGCGTGGTACATGCTGCACCGGCGTTTGGGTTTTGGGGCTTTGCAAAGCGTTTCTTTAGGCTTTTTAGTTGCTTTAATTGAAATTCAGTGGATGCCCGATTGTGCGCAGGGTGTTTACTGGTTTAACGGTGCCGGAAACTATACGTTTTTTTACGGCGTTATGCTGATTTTGGCTGTTGCCTGTACAAGCATTGGTTTTGGCGCAAACTACAAAAGTGCAGATGCCTGTAAAAACGGTTTTGCAGAAATTAACTGGTGCAAATTTGGTGTAAAAGTTGTTTTAACCGCGGTTCTGGCCTTTGTTCTTTCCGGCGGAAACCACGTAACGGCTTTTTTGGGCTTTTTAATGGTTCTGGGATTTGTCGTTTATGGTTTATGGTTCAAAAAAATGCCGCTTTTTGCAGGCAACCTTTTGCCTTTGGTGGCTTCTGGTTTCGGGCTGGTTCTTAATTTTAAGGCTCCGGGCACGGCGGTGCGGCAGGCACAGTTTGCCAGTTCGGGCATGTCTTTTGCCAAAACAATCGTAAATTCAACTTTTCACGGCTTTGAAAATGCGGACAGCTGGTTTGCAATTCCTTTGTTTTTGGGGCTTATTACAGCTTTTCCTGTTTTTTACAATGGTGCAAAAGCGCTGGTTGACAGCCGTAAATACAAATTTAACAGGCCGCTTCTGGTTGTCGTTCTTGCTCTTGCGTGGCCGTGCCTTATGTATTGTCCGCCGTTTTATGCAATGGGGCATCAGGGCGACGGCCGCCTGCTGAATGTTATTTATTTTTCAATTGTAATGCTGGCTTTTGTGCAGGAATTTTACATTTGCGGTTACATTGCCAGCAGAACCGGCATAAGTTTGGAAGGCATGGCGGAAAAACTTATGCCGAAATCAAAGCTGTGGCTTGTTTTTGCAGTTTTCTTTGCATTGTTTTCTTTTTTCTGCTTCAGCGGAAGAAAAACCCACGGTTTTACGGCATTCAGGTGCATTACAAACGGAATTGCCCGGCAGTACGATGCGGAAGCTGATGCCCGCGACAGGGTTTCTCTTTCTTCGGCAGGCGAAGACGTGGTTTTTGAACCTTTCAGCGTTTACCCTGGCTTGCTGTACATGATGGATTTGTCCGTTAGGGAAGATGACTGGCCGAATAACGACTACGCCAAATATTACGGCTTGAAAAGCGTGAAACTTTCTGCACCGGCAAAAGGCTGGGCAAATTAACTGAATTTTTTTTACGCATTTAATGATTTTTAGATTCGGCGCATAACTTGTTTTTTTGCTTGTTTTATGCTAGGCTCTATCCGTTCGTGCTCCATTAGCTCAGCTGGATAGAGCGGTTGCCTCCTAAGCAACAGGTCGTGCGTTCGAATCGCGTATGGGGCAAAAAACCGGCTATTTTTAGCCGGTTTTTTTGTAAAAAGAAAACCTCCAGCTCGGCTGGAGGTTCAGGAAGCTTTAGCTATACATAGAAAAAAGAACCTTCTAATATTCATAGTGCGACTGCCAGGAA
>JAZRVO010000032.1:0-129224 GCA_045599185.1 Treponemataceae bacterium
ATTTATCCAGATTCATATACAGAAGAACAGGCAATAAAACTTGGCGAAGTATCTTTCATCCACTTTGATGCAAAATATCGAGTAACAGATATCACATCTTTGTTTGGAAAAGAATCAAAAGAAATCATAGATGAAAAACGTCAGAATGCTTCTTCTAAAACAAAAACAGATGAAGAACTTAAAAATGAATATTTCGCAGAGCAGAAAAAAGCGGAAACAATAAACACATATAATCGCGGTGATCTTCTTAAGATGCATACTTACAACGATGCCATCCGCAAAACAATTGGCAGTTATGTTCTGTATCCTGGTAAAACAAATGAAGAAAACAATTTCAGTGTTTACGATGAACTTCTTCCAGGCGTTGGCGCGTTTGCAATTAGACCGGGAGATAAAGATGATTCCAGTGCAGAAGCCTTAAAGAAATTCATTTCGGATATAATCGAGTTCAAGAGCAATCAGTCTACCCGCCAGTATCGTAAGGATTACTTTGAAAATTCTATTATAAAAGGACCGAGTGCTTTGAACAGTTCAACTCAATCAGATGTTGAAAAAAAAGAATATGTTCTTTGTGGAATGATTCGAAATGATTACCTGAACCATCTTAAGGTAAATCACTATATACCACTTTCAGAAGTCGATTTTGATTATAGATTGAAAAATCCAGGATCACGACTATATTTTTATTATCACGCCATAAAAAATGGTGCAGTTTATTCGCTTCACCCCAATACAGTTGATGCAAAATATTTCTGTGGAACGGTTACAGATTTAGGAAAAACTTCAGAAGTTATCTTAGAGAATTGGAGTGCAGAAATTGAAAAAACAGAATTGGTTTCTGCAGAACAGTTAAAAGTAAAGTTGGCAGAAAATACAAAGTATAAATTAGAAAATCCAAAAGCTGATTTTTATTATCTTGTGACACTCAAAAATATAAAATGGAAAGGGCTTCCAGTTTCTGGTACAACTCAAAAACTTGAAGGTAATGCAAAGAACTTTGTGGGAAGCCCGTATTCTCCAAAGATTATTGAAAGAATTTTTCCAGCTGTTCAATAATTTCATCTGTTATTTTCCAATCCTTCTAACAGACATTGCGTCAAAACGTTTGCCGTTTTTTAGGATGCTCAAGCCTTTCATTATGTGCTAAACTTTCTGCGGGTGACAAAATGAAAATTATTTCAAGCGAAAATGCCATAAATGCGCCGGTGTTTGTCTGGGGCGAAGAAAAATCTCACGACCAGTCGGCGGAACAGCTTTTTGAGGCTGTAAAAAAGTTAACCGGCAAACCGTTTTCAATTGCTTCTTTCAGCGTAACGGACTGGAACGGCCAGTTTTCACCGTGGAAAGCGCCGGCCGTTTTTGGAGATGAAGGTTTTTCTGGAAACGCAGGCGAAACTTTGAAATATCTGGAAACAGAAATGCTTCCTGCAATAAAAAAAACATTTGCCAAAAGCAAAATCTTTCTTGCCGGCTATTCTCTTGCCGGTTTGTTTTCGCTGTGGGCGCTTTACGAATCTGCCGCTTTTGACGGTGCCGTCTGCTGTTCTTCTTCCCTGTGGTTTCAAAACTGGAATGAATATGCCGCCGCGCACGAAATTAAAAAATCGGCCAGCATTTACATGAGCCTTGGAAACCGTGAAGAGAAAACGCGGAACAAAATTATGGCGGCAGTTGGCGAGCGGACAGAAAAGCAGAAAGCCTTGCTTGTCGGCAGTTCCAAAGTAGAACGGTTCGTTTTTGAATGGAACGAAGGCGGCCACTTTTCGGAACCGCTTTTTAGGCTTGCAAAAGGAATTGCCTGTATTCTGAATGGTTAGCCTTTTAAAGGCTAATATAAAATCCTTATTTTGCTGATTATATAAAAGAATACTGCACGTAAATTTGGCGCAGACGGTTTGGCGGCCGTGCTGCGCGGTTTGCATAAAACTTTAGGAACTCATAAATTTTTCACAATATCAATTTTCACCTATTTAAAACAAATTTTCACTCTTCCAAATGCTGGGCCGTACATTTATAGTTTCTACATAAAGAAAATAAAAAACGGCCGTAAGTTTTCTTTTACATCAAGTGCACAGTTACGTTTAATGGTAAGTGTGTTTAAAATTTCAGATTGAAAATAGTGTTTTCTGCTGGCTTTTTATTTGGAGGATTATAAATGAAGAAGTCGTGTTTTGTTTTGGTGGTTGTTTTTGCGTGCAGTTTGTTTTTCTTTTCCTGCAATGGAAAAAGTACAATAAAGCTGGAAAATGGTTCTGAATATGAACTTGTTGCTGCCGGTAAAAAGGATTTTTTAATCGGCAAAACTGAAGTGACGCAGGATTTTTACGAAGCCGTAATGGGCGAAAATCCTTCGCACAACAAGCAGCCTGATTTTCCTGCTGAAAATTTAAGCTGGTACGATTCACTTGTTTTCTGCAACAAGCTTAGCGCCATTTGCGGCAAAACACCCTGCTATTCCATAAACGGAGAAACCGATGTTTCCAAATGGGATTACGTTCCGCATCAATATAAACTGATTAAGGCAGAAATTGTTTTTGACGAAACTGCCGACGGCTATCATATTCCTACGATGGAAGAATGGGACTATGCTATTCTTGGCGGCGAAAATTTAGAATATAGCGGAAGCAATGATCTTGATACCGTTGCATGGACAGACTGTAACGCAGGCGGTTCAAGCCATAAGGTTGCTTCGTTAAAACCGAACGGTTACGGAATATATGATATGTCCGGCAACGTGTTTGAATGGGTTTGGAGCGTAAGGGATGATGCAAGCCGGTATTGCAGGGGAGGCAGCTGGTTTGACAGGGGAAATGCAGGCAAATGCACCAATAAGGAACTGAAGTTTGCTTCACAGCAGTCAAAAACAATTGGTATGCGTATTGCATGCAATAAAACCAAATAAGGTGAATTAAAAATAACCAGAATTAATAAAAAAATATGTAAAAATAATGAAAGCAGCCCCGGCAGGCGTTTAAGCAAAAAAGCTGAACGTTTGCCAGGGCTTGCCGGTTTATGGAATGCTTACTCATTCTTCCTGATTTGCTGGGGCGTACGGTTAAAGGTTTTCTTAAAATCCCTTATAAATCCTTTGTAATCCCTTACGCCGTTTTCTTCAAGAATTACGGAAATTTTCCGGTCTGTGTTCCGTAAATCGCCGTAAATTGAAGCAATTCTAAGGCTCATAAGGTATTTGTTGATTGTTGTGCCCGTATACTGCTTAAAAATCCTGCACAAATGTTCTTCGCTAACATTAATGGTAGAAGCAATTTCTGCAAGCAAAAGGTTTTTCCTGAAATTTTTTTCAAGATAGGCAATTACAGGCGAAATGCGTTTAATTCCGCTTCGGGAACAGTTAAGGTTTGCCATGGATTTTTCCTGAATGCGGTAATCTTTTATCAGCATGTAGAATAAATCATACATAAGTGAAACAAATTTAATCCTGCACCCGGCTTCGTCCCTATCAAGAATTTCTTTCATTTTCAAAAGTTCGTCACCGGCTTTTTTTGCCTGTTCGCCTTCAAAAAAAGTATCAAAAAAATACGAAGGCATTGAAGCATCGATTCCGGTAAATGCGCTTAGCGGAACCTGAAGCAGAAGGTATTTTACCGTTCCCTGAAGCCTTGTTGAATGAATTTCTTCTGAATTGATGATGGCAAGCTGGCCTGCTGATAAAACCATTTGCCGGCCTTCTACAAACAGATCCATTTTTCCTTCTATTATATAAATTAATTCAATGTGGTTGTGCCAGTGAAAGGGTGAATAAAAATTGTAGTCAACAACAAGATCAAAGCGAATGATGAACTGCATTTCAAACTGCTTTTTATGCAGAATGTCTTCACATTTATATTCTTCCATGTTATTCCCCAGATATTAGCTTTTTAATTGTAAAATAAATTTCGGTTTTTTCAAATTATATTGCTTTTGCAGGAATCTGTGCTGCAAAAAAAGGGCAGGGCACACGCTTTCTTGCATCCTGCTAAAAAAAATTAAATATTTTGAAAAAAAATGTTTGACAGATGGTAATTTATGCCTTAATCTGAATACATAAAATAATTCTAAGGAGGCCGTAATTGGCTAAAGTAGAACTCAAAGGCATCGGAAAAGTTTACGATGGCAACGTTCGTGCTGTTGACAATGCTAACATCGTTGTTGAAGACCGCGAATTCGTTGTTTTCGTAGGACCTTCTGGTTGTGGTAAGTCTACAACCCTGCGCATGGTTGCAGGTCTTGAAGACATCACTGAGGGTGAACTCTACATCGATGGTGAATTGATGAATGATGTTCCACCAAAAGATCGTAACATTGCAATGGTATTCCAAAACTATGCTTTGTATCCTCATATGACTGTATATGATAACATGGCATTTGGTTTGAAAATTCGCAAAACAGACAAAGCTGAAATCGAACGCCGTGTTCGCGAAGCTGGACGCATTCTTGACATTGAAAAATTGTTAGACAGAAAGCCGAAAGCTCTTTCTGGTGGTCAGCGTCAGCGTGTTGCTGTTGGACGTGCAATTGTTCGTAATCCAAAAGTATTCCTTTTTGATGAACCTTTGTCAAACCTTGACGCAAAACTTCGTGTTCAGATGCGTGCAGAAATTTCTGACTTGCACCACCGTTTGAATGCTACAATGATTTACGTAACCCACGACCAGGTTGAAGCTATGACCATGGGTGACAAGATTGTTGTTATGAAAGACGGTAAAGTACAGCAGATTGGTTCTCCATTGTATTTGTACAACCACCCAATCAACAAGTTTGTTGCTGGATTCATTGGTTCGCCGCCAATGAACTTCTTGACCGTTAAAATCGTAGAAAAAGGCGGTCAGCTTGTTGCAGACGAAGGAACATTTGAAATCGTTCCAACCGCTGAACAGGCAAAAGCACTCAAAAACTATGTTGGAAAAGAAGTTTACTTCGGTATCCGTCCAGAAGATCTTGCATTCCAGGAAACTCCTGCGGCTACAAACAATATGCAGATGAAAGTTTCTGTTATTGAACCACTTGGTGCTGAGACCAACTTGTTCGTAACAACGAAGACTCAGTCTCTTACTGCTCGCTGTAAGCCTGACTACAAATATACAATCGGTGAAACCGTTAACTTTGTACCAGCTATGGAAAAGAGCAAATTCTTTGACAAAGACACAGAACTCAACATCTGTGAAACACCTACTTCAGAGTAGTTGACCTTTGTTGAAAGGAAAACCCGGCGCATTTACTGTGCCGGGTTTTTTATTTTATACAACTTATACGGCAAAGCCCATGTTGTAAAAAACGGGGGCTTTTTTTCATGGCAGGGACTGGCTTAAGACCGTTTTTATAATATTCAATTAAACTCGGCATTCTGCCTGTAAGTAGGCAATAAAAAACCCGCATCTGCTTTTTGCTTTTGCGGGTTTTTTTTACAGTTTTTGTGTTTTATAAATTGCGTTACGCTTTTAAGCTTTCCTAAACTGCCAGAAAATTTACCAGCTGTTTTGGAATGTCAATTTTAGAAACCTTCAGATTAAGTTCCTGATTCAGCTGCATTTTGCCGTTCAGTGCAATCTGGGTTTCCATTGCCAGTTCCGGAATAAGGACTACGGCAGTTTTTTCCTTCAGTTCAACAACAATACCAGTACCTTCCCACTGTGGATTCTGGTACAGGAAGCACAGCGTCCAGTGCAGGTTGCTTTTCCGTTCTGCCTTAACCGCCGCACCGCTTGCCGCGTCACCGGCACTAATGCGTTCCAAAACCGTGTCTTTGTCCAAAAGCGGCTTACCGTCTATAAATCCGCGCAGCTGCTGGTGGGCAACAAGGTCGCTGTAACGGCGCAGAGGGCTTGTAACCTGGCTGTACATGCCGATACCCAGCCCGGAATGCATGGAAGGCGTTATACCCACGCTTCTTGAATGCATAGACCTTCGCAGCCTGTACTGACCGGCCAAACCTTCCGGCAGTTCCTTGGGTAAATCCGGGGCATCCTGACTTACGTAAGGAAATGGTATGTTATTTTTGAATGCAAAACGAGCCGCGCCTTCGCCTGCCAGAAGCATCATTTCTCGCACCATTTCGGAAGCCTTTGTGCTTTTAATTGTTGTAAAACTAACTTTAGGTTCAGCATTTGCTTCGCCTTTTTCTATGTTAATGTGCACTTCGGGCAGTGTAATAGAAACGGCACCGGCTTTTTTACGCCTTTCTTCGTTTGCAATGGCAATTCTGAACAAAGGTGCTAAATCCGGCGAATCGCACATTTCGCTGGCTTCTTCGTAAGTAAGGCGTTTAACCTTCAGTCTTGTCTTAAACACGTTTGTATCGGCAATTGCATTGTTCTCATCCAGCTTTATTCTAAAACTCAGCGCGTTAGACCATTCTTCCAAGCCCAAAGCGTAGTCCGCAAGGGATTCTTCTGCAAGCATACGGGCAGCACCTTCCGGTATGTAAAGGGTTGAACCGCGGTTACGGGCTGCAATGTCAATGGCCGAATCTGGCAGAACGGTAGAAGCCGGGTCTGCAATGTGAACCCACAAATATTCACCGTCAAAAGCAACGGCGTCATCCGGGTCGGCGCTCCAGCTGTTGTCAATTGCAAAAGCCGTGTGCTCAATGGTCAGGCGTTCTTCGGCCGGCGGATGGCTAAGCTGCTGGTTTGCAGACTGCATGGAAACACCCCAGCGGCTTGGAAACGGATTTTTATAATACGGCCAGAACTGACAGTCCAGAAGCACTTTATGCGCGGTTTCGTCAGTTTCGGTAAGCCCGGCTTCTTTAAGCACTCTGGATTTTGCAGTTTTGCCCAACGCAAGGGCTTCAACTTCCTGCATGTATTTGGCATCGTCGCTGGTGTAGGGCTGCTTTGCCTTTATGTGCTCTACGCATGTTCTGCGCAAAGATTCTTCCATGTCCTTTTCATTGGATTTTTTCTCTAAAATCTCTATCTGCTCTTTAGAACGGCAGCAGAAAAGAATGTCCGTTTCAGTCGATTTTTCTTCAAATAAAAAAGAATTCTTTAAAAAACAGTAATAAGCCCAGGCCTTTGGTGCTTCAAAATCACCAAAAACAAGTTCGGCAAGTTCGCTTAAAGCCACTGCCGAATCATCTTCGCCGTAAAGTTCGTAGGCTTCCTGCATAGGCTGCCGGTAATCCTGCGCCTGTTCCTGCAAAGTTTGGGCAAAAGTTACAACGGCCTTTATGTCGCTAACCGGGCCTTTGTGCAAAAGAACAATGTCCTTTGCGCGCACATTCTGGCTGGCTGGCTGCATTTTAGGACCGGTAACAAAATTTATCGTGAATTTGTCGCCGCATTCCGCAATAACGGCTGGCTGATTTTTATAAATTACAAGTGAACCTTTTGAAAACATAGCACATTATATAGAAGAAATTGTGTTGTTTTCAAGTTACGGGCGTGCTGAAAAAACGGCAATTTTGCCGCATTGCGTAAGGTTTCATGTTTTAAGTTATTGCCATAAAACAAATTATTGACCGTACCCATGTGCATTACTTATATTTACAAATTGACGCGCATTACTATATAATGCCAAATAACGCAATTTATAAAAATGTTTACGTTTGAGAGGTTTCTATGATTGTTATGAAATTTGGCGGTTCTTCCGTTGCAAATGCAGAACGCATTAAACACGTTGCATCAATTATTAAAGCTTATGCCGACCAGCGCCCTGCTGTTGTACTTTCGGCCATGGGCGACACTACCGATTTTTTGCTGGAAGCTGCCGAAACTGCTTTGCACGGCACTGTTGACATTTCAAATGTTGAAAAACTTCACCGTGACACGGCAAAAGAACTTGGCGTAGAAATTGAACCGATTAACAGCCTGCTTGAAGAACTCAAGTTCCTTCTTACCGGCATTTCTATGCTGCATGAACTTACCAAACGTACGCGCGACTATCTTGTATCTTTCGGCGAACGCATGAGTGTCCGCATGATGTCTGCATACCTTAATGCAAACGGAACATCTGCCCAGTTTTATGATGCGTGGGACGTTGGTTTCGTTTCCGATTCAAACTTCATGTCGGCAGAGCTTCTTGACGAAGTATGGAAAACAATTCCTGAACATTTGGGCGATTTTGCCAGCGGAAAGGATAACCGCATTCCGATTATTACAGGCTTTATTGCAAAAGACAAAAACGGCTATATTACAACCCTTGGCCGCGGCGGCAGCGACCTGACTGCAACCATGATTGGTTCTGCAATGCAGGCAAAAGAAGTGCAGACCTGGAAGGACGTAGACGGAATTTTGACCGCCGACCCGAGATCCGTTAAAAACGTACATTCAGTGCCGGAAGTAACTTACGACGAAGCAGCGGAACTTGCCTATTACGGTGCTCAGGTACTTCATCCGCGTTCAATGAATCCTTGCCGCGTGCACCAGACACCGGTTCGCGTAAAGAACTCTTACAACATCGATTCCCCAGGTTCACTTATTGTTGGCCAGCACAGCGGCGAAAAACCGCCTGTAACCGCAATTACTTCAAAAAAAGGTGCAACACTTATTGACGTTGTTTCTACACGCATGCTTGGCCAGCCCGGCTTTATGGCACACGTTTTCAACCAGTTCCTTAAGTGGGAAATAAGCATCGACATGATTGCTACATCAGAAGTTTCTGTTTCGCTTACAATCAACACCGATAAATCGCTTGACGGCTTAAAGGAAGATTTGCAGCGTTATGCTTCAATTGACATTAAACAGAACAAGTCAATCGTTACGATTATTTGCGATGTTGCCCGTTCAAGCGAAATTCTTGAAGCAGCTTTTGATGCCTTGCTGCGCGAAAAGATTAACGTTCAGATGATTAGTCAGGGTGCTTCTAAAGTAAACATCAGCATGATTGTTGATGACAATGAAGCAGGACGAGTTGTACAGATTTTGCACGACGAGTTTTTTGGTGCCTAGGCGCACGTAACATTTAGGAGAATTTTATGAAAATTGCTTTGGTTGGATATGGACAGATGGGGCACATGCTGCGTGCACAGGCAGAAAAGCGCGGTCACGAAGTTGTTTTAACCGTAGACCCGATTGCAGCAGATGCCGACTTTAACCCTAAAACACCGGCAGAAACAGCAAAAAAAATTGCAGAATGCGGCGCAGAAGGAATAATTGAGTTTTCTCATCCTTCGGCAGTATACGAAAACATTCAGGCACTTTTGCCATTAAAGCTGCCTTTAGTTGTTGGCACAACCGGCTGGAACGACAAGCGCGAAGCCGTTGGTGCCCAGGCAAAGGAAATGGGTTCTTACATTTTCCACGCTGCAAACTATTCAATTGGCGTAAACCTTTTTTACAAGGTTGTTGAAGAAGCTGCAAAACTTTTTGCCAGCTACGATGAATATGACTGCGCACTTTGGGAAGCCCACCACACCAAAAAGGTAGACAGTCCTTCTGGCACTGCGCTGGAAATTGCCAAAATCATTCTTGACAATACGCCTTCAAAAACAAAAATCGTTACCGACGCTTTCCACGAACGCCCTAAAAAAGAAGAACTGCACGTTTCAAGCACTCGTTTGGGCAGCGTACCCGGTACACACACCGTTTATTTCGACTGTCCTTCCGACACGATTGAACTGACCCACACCGTGCGCAACCGCGAAGGGTTGGCACTTGGTGCAGTGCGTGCTGTAGAATGGCTGAAAGCCGGAATTGACAGCGGCGAAACCAAGCCGGGCATGTATTCAATGGACAACATTCTGTAATTTTACGAAAAACGCAGAATAAAATTACCACAAAAAGGCACTGAATAATTTTCAGTGCCTTTTTGCTTTTAAAAGGGTGCATAAACAGAATAAAACAGAATTTTTATGCTGTAATAATTCATAAGGAGGGTACAGAATGTACGCTATGACAGGAATAATTCATGGAAATACAGTTATGACAAATGATAAGTCTCTTGAAAAATTCAATGGTAAAAAGATAATTATTACTGTTCTTGACGATGAAAAACAGTTTGATACTGTTTCTGACGAAACCCTTCTTCCCATGTCAGATTCCCTTATAAGCCAAAATATGGAAGCTTATAAGGAACTTGCAAAATGACTTTCTTTGATTACCAGCAAGTTGTAAAAATCCACAGCACTTTAATTTCAAAAACAGGTGGAATTGAAATACGCAAAAGCCCCTATTTTTTCGAGTCAAAAACTGCATCCCTTTTTCTGTAAGTTAGCCTGTATATAATCTGCCGAAAGCTAACAAGTTCATCATGCCATTAAAGTTCTATATTGAAGCTAAATAGTTTGTAATCTTTGCATAATATTTCCCTATGCAGCGAGCTAAACTTGTTGTTTTATTTACCTAACTTGCCTAATCATATTACTGATAGTATTATTAACAGTGCGAGGTATTAGTATGGATATGACGATTTCGGCAAATGATTTGAAAGTAAAAGGCGTGTCGCTTATAGATTCTGTTGTAGAAGAAAATCAGAGTGCAATAATTACCGTTCGCGGTGTTGAAAAATACGTAGTTCTCAAAATTTCCGATTATAACAAAATACGAGAACTGGAATTGGATTTGGCAATTCAGGAATCAAAAGCGGATATTGCAGCATGCCGTTTTAGTACGGATGGAATAGACGAACATATAAAACGGGTTACGAATGTATAAGATTATATTTACAGAATCTTATGAAGAACGGGTGAAGAAGTTCCTGAAGAAACATCCTGATTTAACAAATCAATATAAGAAAACTTTGCAATTAATGGAATTAAATCCGTATCATCCCTCACTTCGCCTTCATAAGTTTTCGGACCTGTTTTCTGTATCAATAAATATGCAGTACAGAATTGCAATAGATTTTATGATAGAAGGTGAAACAATAATACCAGTAAACGTTGGTGGCCATAAAGCAATATACGGAAAATAACACCACCGCTTTTTTTTACGCCGCCACTTTTCCGCGTGCTTTCGTGCACCACCAACCCGGCACACCCAGGCGAGGCGGTGGCGGCGCACCTGTTATGGTTTAGGAACTTTGCAGTAGGTGCTTTGCAGGTATTTTTTCAGTACGTTATCAGTTTTGGCGCATTTTAGGCTTGCAAGGCTGTAAAGCCGGGTAGTGTGGTGTTCCGGGGTTATGTCCGTAAAATAAATCTGGTCGCGGCGGAAAGTGCAGAACTGAAGAAAGCCAACGACATACTGAAGGATGCCCTCGGTTTTTCGCACTGGACCGGAAGAAATGAAGAAAGCAGATTTGTTTGCATATATCTTTTACATGAAAAATTATGAATGCAGCAAATATTCAGCAAAAGAATACTGCAGGACACTTCCGGTCAGTGAAACAGGCTATTACAAATGGATCAGGAACAGAGACAAGAAATCGGCCGCACAAAAGCTGCTTGAAGAAATCTATAAAATTCTCGATGAGCATCCCGACAACCACAATTACGGAATTGAAAGGATGCAGCTTGCATTGGAACAGAAAGGGATAAAACGGTCGTATTCCACTGTAAATTGTTGCTTGCGTAATGGATACAAACATGAAAAAGCAGCTTTGCATAAAGGCTGTAACGGAGGCATGGAAGAACAGAAACCCTGAAAGCGGAATTATCTGCCACAGTGATGCAGGCAGTCAGTACACCAGCAAAGCTTACAGAAAAGTTCTTGGACAGCTGCACATTGTCCAGAGCATGAGCGATGTTGGAAAGTGCTACGACAACTGCAGGATGGAAAGTTTTTTCGCAACCCTTAAAAAGGAAAAAATCTACCAGATGGACACGACAAAAATGACAGTCGAGGAAGTAAAAAAAAGAAGTCTGGAGATACATTTTTGCTTACTACAACACAGTAAGAATCAGCACTGTAAACGGAGGTCTTACTCCAACAAAATACAGGCTGTCAAAAACTGCACAGTTAATGGCAGCTTAATTTAAGGTGTATTTGGGACTGCACTTTTCTTGACTATTTCAGATTTACAAAAACAAATCTCTACAATTTTTATAATTTCTTCAAATTATATTCAGACATTTTCCACACAGTGAGTGGAAAATCTTTATTGATGTATCTTGACTGATCACATTTCCGCGTTCTCCTTCAGGAAGAAAACAACGTATCCACCACCGGCACAAAAAATCAGCTAATTCTGTTTTATTTTTTTCAGCTGTTCGTTCATTTTTACTGCATCTTTTTTTATGGAAATAAATATTGCAGCGTAAACAGCGGTAAAAACTACAATAAAAGTAATTTCCATGGCTATTATTGTTGCTGGCTGATTAAGGCTGCACCATTTGAATAAGAATGCAAATGCCAGAACTACAAAATCAGCAAAAACAAAATAGAACATGTTGCAAATTACGAACCGTTTTTTTGTCATTTCTTTTTCAATGATAAATGGAATGTATGCCAATGTAAGTAAAAAAGCCTCGGCAAGAATTCCCCATATAAATGTTACGGACAAAAATTCTTTTAGCCCGTTAAAAATATAAATATATATTGAAGAAAACAGAAAAATTGCTGCGGTAAGTTTTGCAAACATGTCTAATAAAAAACTGAATATTGATTTCCTCATTTTACGAACCTCTTGTTTAGATTAAAGTCCCAGATGTTTTTTTAGAACCGGAACATACATTCTGGAAAAAATAACTTTACAGTCATTTGTTAAAGCTGCCTCTATGCGCCCGCTAAAATCTGGAGCAAGGTTTTCTATTTTGTTTATATTTACAATAACTGCCTTGCTGGCACGCAAAAAATTGGAAGGCAGTTCATTTTCCAGCTGATAAAGTTTCTGCCGGCTTTCGTAAACCTGATTTTCCGTGTAGGCAAAAACCCTGTCATCTACCGATTCAAAATATAAAATATCAGAATAATCCTGCAAAACAATTGTGGAATTTTTATACAAAGAAAGCTTGTCTTTTCCGTGTTTCAGTACATTCAAAAGGCGAATAACACTTTCATCCAGCGAACTGCACTTAATAATTATTTCATCTTCCTCCGAAGGGTTTTCCTTATCTAAAATCGTAATCTTCATAAGTTAATTTTATATATAAACCACTATAGTTTAAAGTTGAACTCTGCCGCTTTTTCGTAATTTTCTTCAAGACTGTAACTTACGCTCAAATCATTCTGGTTAAAAACTGCGCGCCACCAGGTTTTTGCATTGCTATCAAACCGGCCTGCACGAATATCAAATAAAGCCTGTTTTATTTCTTCTTCGCTCAACGCATTCTTTTCAGAAAGCTTCTGCTGTAAAAATTCAAGCCGGTAAACAGAATTTTCAGGATTGGGCAAATCCTTTTCTACGCCAAGATAATGATTTGTAACTGCGTTTGCTTCTGTAACAATCATCTGATTGTTTACGTATTCAACTACTGCCATGCGGCCGGCTGCATCGCTTATTGCAAAGTGGTGGGCAGAACCGATTACAGAATGCATGTCATAATTTTCAAGAAAGGCAATTGCTTCCGGTACATCTGCGCAAAAGTCTAAAATGCCGCGGATTGCCAGTGTTGTTGTTACGTCAGCTTTTCCTGTACGCTGATTTGTTTCTTCTTTATCGCCTGCCATTAAATCTGCAATGCAGAGCCCTTTTTCGTTCATTCCGTCAAGGGGAACAAAAATTCCAGCTGCGGCAAGATAGCGGTTTTGAAAACTTTCTGGTTTAAAATCCTCGCCAAATCCTAGAAAATCCAGCTGTGTTGTAGAAATTGATTTATATCCTTTTTGTGGACTGGATTTTATTATCATTGCAGCTTTCAAATCGTCCCAGTCGTAATTGCGGCCAAAAAGCTTGCTGCCTTCAGGCGAAAAAGCTGAAAGCACGGAACAACCTGTATCAAGGGGAATTTCTTCCTTAAATACTTTATTGATTACTTTACCACGCAGAACCTGTTCTATATAAACTGCCAGTTCGGAATTGGATTCAGCGCCGCCTTGTTCAAGAAGGGATTCCAGCTGATAATCACCTTTAAATTCCATGTAGTAAAAATGTTCTGTAAGTTTTTCTACAGAATTTGCTGATTTTATAAAAGGCCCAAAAGTTACCCTGCTCCATATTAAAGCAATAGCTCCAATTACACCTGCAATATTCATAAAATTCTCCTCTGTGTTTGTGTCTGTGTTTATGAATAAATGATATTGAAGCCTGAAATAAAATTCTTGCAACTTACCCTTAAAAATCTGCAACATACCAAAGCTATTTTTCTTATAGCCTAAGCTTAGAGTTTTAAATATTTGCCTGGCGGTTGTAGGATGATTTTATAAAAAGCAACCGACAGTACGGGCACGGCTACGAAAAAAAAATACGCCGTGCGGCACAAGTCTTTTTTTTCGTAGCAGGGACTGTACTGAAGGTTGCATGTTTGTAAATTTTACAAACTCGGCATTCTGGCATATAAAAAATAGCAGAATGGTTGTATAATGTAGGGAATATGAAACGGTTTTCTTTATTTATTCTGACTATTTTCGCATTTCTTGCTTTTTCCAATTCTATTTTTGCGCAGGTTTTTCCTGACGACTACGTAAGCCGGGTTTGGACTGCGGCGGACGGTTTGCCGGGAAACACGATTACGGACATCATTCAGGACCACAACGGCTACATTTACATTGGCACTTACGAAGGTTTGGTGCGCTTTGACGGCATTGATTTTGAAATTATGAACCGCAACACGGTTGAAGGCTTTGACATTCTTGCCGTGCGTTCAATTTACGAAGACAGCAAGGGCAACCTGTGGGTTGGTTCCAACGATGAAGGCTTGGCGCGGATTTCACCGGACGGCATAAAAATATTTGACGTTAAAAGCGGACTGCCGAATAATTCGGTGCGCGATATTGTAGAAGACCATGACGGCAATATCTGGCTAGGCACTGCTGACGGCGTTGTTTACATTGATAAAGACGAAAACATCTGCAATCCCAAAGGCCTTGAAGCCTTTGACGCGGAACACATTCTTGTTCAGATGCTTTATTGCGACACGGCCGGAAGGGTGTGGATTATTTCTACCAAAATCGGCGGCGTTTTTTACTATTCTGCCGGGCGATATTACAAGTACGAAGCCAGCCCTTACATTACGCAAAACGAAGTTACTGCAATAGGGCAGGACAGCGCCGGGGCTTTTTGGTTTGGCATAAGTTTTGGCGGCGTTGTTCGCATTGACAACAGCAATGTTCAGCTTTTTAACGAAGGTACGGCAGTTGAAGGTGCATACCTTAACGACATTATTCTTGATAAAAACGGCTTTCTGTGGATTTGTACCGAAGAAGGCGTGTTTCTGTACCGTGACGGAAAGTTTCATCCGTATACGGAAGCCAACGGTTTAACCAACAACCACGTTTACCGCGTGCTTGAAGACCGTGAAAGCAACCTGTGGTTTGCAACGGGGCGCGGCGGCGTAGAAAAACTCAGCGTCGGCAAATTCCGCACCGTTAATTTGAATACTACGGTTAACGCCATTGCCCAGGACGCAGACCAGTTTGTTTGGCTTGGCACGGACAGCGGCCTTTTGTGCGTTGACCAGAACCAGAACCTTGTAGAAAACGAACTGACCCGGCTTTGCAAGGGGTTGCGCGTAAGGCACGTGGCACTTTGCCAAAACGGAGACCTCCTTATCAGCTGCTATTCCGAACTTGGGCAGATACGCGCCGGTAAAGACGGCCTGCAGAAATGGTCTACCGAAAACGGGCTTGCAGGTGAACGCGTGCGCGTTGCCATAGAAACGCGTAACGGCGACCTGTATGTGGGCACAACCACCGGTTTAAGCATCATTCACCCTGACGGCACGATTAAAAACTTTACTGTGCAGGAAGGCCTGCCAAATGATTACATTATGTGCATTTACGAAGATGATGAAGGCACAATGTGGATTGGAAGCGACGGCGGCGGTATCTGCGTTTTGAAAGATGAACAGATTGTAAAGACGCTGAATTCTGATGACGGTTTGTCTGGCAACGTTATTTTCAAAATAAGCCAGGCACCCGGCGGCGACTACCTGTTCTGTACCGGCGGCGGTGTTACCCGTTACGACGGAAAGTACATGCTGAATTATACTTCGTCCTGCGGTTTGGGCACGGACAGTATTTTTCAGATGCTGTTTGATTACACTGACAAAGTGCTTATGACAAGCAACCGTGGCGTTTCTATTATTGAAGCCCAGAAGCTTGACGGCATGAAGGATTCTTCTGTAAGTGCGCTTGACCCTAAATTTTTCAGCCGCAACGACGGTCTTCGCACCGGCGGAATTACTTCAACTTCCCTTAGCATGATTGACAATTATGGCCGAATCTGGATAACCCTGATTGACGGCTACGCAATTTACGACCCTGTAAAGCTGAAAAGTCAGGAAAGTTTGCCGCTTATGACCATTGAGTCCATAAAATTTGGCGAACAGACAATAAAAGCGCCGGAAAAACTGGTAGAAATTCCTGCCGGTATCAAGCGCATAGACATTGCCTACACTGGTTTAAGTTTCGTTTCTCCTGAAAAAATGCGCTTCAGGTACAAGCTTGACGGCTTTGACGATGACTATTCGGCGGCAAGTTCTGCACGCATGGTTTCTTACACCAACCTTAAGCCGGGCACTTACGCTTTCAGGGTTATTGCCAGCAACGATGACGAAAACTGGTCTGAAATGCCGGCATCGGTAAGTTTCGTTCAGCTGCCGTTTTTCTGGCAGCGTCCGGTTTTTTGGTGCGTTGTGTTTGCCGTTTTTGTTTTTCTTCTTATTGTTCTTTTGCGCATTCGCGACAAGCGCATGCTTAGGGTTCAGCGCCAGCTTGAAAAAATGGTTAAGCAGCGCACCATGGAACTGGAACAGGAAAAGAACAAGTCCGAAAGCCTGCTTTTGAATATTTTGCCAACCCAGATTGCTGACCGGCTGAAAAATAACGAAAATGATACGATAGCTGACCGTTTTGACGAAGCTACGGTTCTTTTCAGCGATATTGTTGGCTTTACCACAATTTCTTCTAATTTTTCGGCACAGGAAATTGTAGATGCACTTAACGGTCTTTTCAGCCGTTTTGACGAGCGTGCCCAGTCCTGCGGCATTGAAAAAATTAAGACAATTGGTGATGCCTATATGGCGGTGTGCGGTGTGCCCGTGCCCAAAAAAGACCACGCCCTGCGCATGATTAACTTTGCCCGGGGAATGTACAAGGATTTGCAGGAATATAATGAAAATGCCACCATCAAGTTTAATATCCGCATTGGCCTTAATTCCGGGCCGGTGGTGGCAGGTGTTATTGGCCAAAGCAAGTTTATTTACGACCTTTGGGGTGATACGGTAAACGTTGCAAGCCGAATGGAATCAATCTGCATTCCGGGCAGAATTATGTGCGCCGGTTCGGTTGTTGAGCGCACTAAAGAAATAATTCAGTTTGAAGAAGGCGTGCAGCACGAAGTAAAAGGCAAGGGGCTTATGCATACCTACATGGTTGCAGACTAAGCCTAGGTATCTTAAATAACCTGTCGAGTTTTGTTAAATTTTGCTCCAACCAGCCTTTCGGCAGTCCCTGCCATGAAAAAAAGGCTCGTGCCTTGCACAGCGTTTTTTTTCTGGTTGTGCCTGCCTGCAGCTGTTTGGAGTATATTAAAATAATATTCATGCGTTTATCGATAATTAGACATTTACGATAAAAATAAATAAGAACCCATTTAAACATAAAAACGCCCTTAAAAGTATTTGCTGCTTTTAAGGGCGTTTTGCTTTGTTATGTCTTAATAGTCGCTAGTTGTTTTGAAAAAAATGCGACATGTGTACCTAATAGTACCCTGCTTTCTTAAGTTCCTCAGTATACCAATCATAAAAATCATCCAATTCTTCTTTGCTATAACTTTTTATATCTTCCACTATAACAGGGGGTATAAAACATACAAAATGGTTAACCAGTATATTAGAAATTGTACGATTTTTACGCATGTAATCGCCAAAATTGTCAAAGGTAACGCAATCGTTACTTTCGTAAACTTTTGTTTCAAAGTCGGGTGGTAAAAGAATCCTTAAATTGAGGTCACTATCCACAACGTCAATAAGCCCGTATTTTCGTAAATAAGAATCTATTTTATCATAACCATAAACTCTGTCATCAACTTCAAGATATAAAAATTTGAAGGTTACCAAGGAATAGCCTCCTTCAATTTTTTCTTCATACTGTCTTATTTCCCCTTTACAAATAATGTCTTCATCCTCAAAAATTGCATATTTTGCGTCTTTAGTTCCATTAAAACGAACTGCTAAAAAACCTTTGTCTGTTCCTAATGCACAAAAGCAATATTGAAAGTTCAAATGCAGGGCACTTGCTAAGGTTGCCAAAAAAACAAGCATCACAAATACTAATAATTTCTTTTTCATTTATGATTACCTTTTTTGTTATTGGGGTTCATTTGTTTTCCACGGTTTCCCTGGTTTTTATCATAGGTGATATTCGTTCCATTAGTACCCTTATTGCTGTTTTGAATGTCTGCAGCATGATTTTTTCCTTTGGGTCTTTGACTCTTTTCCATAGTTATTTACTCCTTCTTTACTTAACCGCAAGCGAGCTTTTGCAAGCTTGCGGTTAACACTATAGTGTTAAGGCGCGTGCAGAAGATTCAAAAAAAATTCAGGCTATCAGTTAAAAAAATAAGGCACGCCTCATAAAATACGAATTTTCTGTATTTTACGGGGCGTGCCTTATTTTTTATATTTTGTTTTGTTATTTCAAACTAAACTTTTGTTTTTTAGTTTGTTACGGCTTTTTTTATCCATTCTGTTGCGCATAACAATTTGCAGCACAACAAGCACTGCCATAATTACAAGGCCTAAAATGTCGGTACGGCTTTCTGGCATAACGCACAAAAGACCGCCGATTGCAAAAATGATGCGTTCAGCAATGCCAACGTTTCTAAAGGCGTAGCCTTCAAGTGCAACGCTTATGCCAAACATGCCGATAAGCGATGTTACGATAATTACAAGCACAGAAACTGCGCTGGCGTTGATTAAAAGCATGTTGGTGTTAAACACAAACATGTACGGAATGATGAACGCCCCAATTGCAAGCTTGGTTGCATTAAGCGCGGTTGACATTGGCTTGCCTTTGGCAATTGCTGCACCGGCCAGTGCTGCAAGGGCAACCGGCGGTGTAATGTCGGCAATAATGCCAAAATAAAATGCAAACATGTGTGCCGCAATAGGTTCAAAGCCAAGGCCGATAATTGCACCGGCAGTAATGGTTGAAGTAATAAGGTAGTTGGCGGTTGTAGGTGCGCCCATACCCAGAATGATTGAAGAAATCATTGTAAGGAAAAGGGTAATGAACGGAATGCCGTGTGAAATGCTGATTAAGCCTGCACCAAACTTCAAGCCGATTCCTGTTAACGTAACCACACCGATAATAATTCCTGCCATTGCACAGGCAATTGCAACGCTTATAATGTTGCGCGATGCAGAACAGATAACGTCAAGCAGGGCGTTAAAGCCGAAACTTGGCTTGCGTCCGTTGGCCAGGTCTACAAAAGATGTAACAAGCCCGATGATTAAACATGCCAGAATGCCCATTAAGGCTGCAAAAACTGCGGTTCTGCCCATGCACAAAAATACAATAATTGTAAGCAGCGGCAAAATCATGTAGCCTTTTTTAAGCAAAAGCGGCAAAAATTTAGGCAGTTCTTCTTTTGGCAGGCCTTTAAGGCCAAGTTTTTTGGCTTCAAGGTGAACGGTAATGAAAATGCCTGAAAAATACAGAACGGCAGGAATGATGGCGGCCTTAACAATTGTAATGTAAGGCAGACCAAGGCTTTCGGCCATTAAGAATGCGGCAGCACCCATGATTGGCGGCATAAGCTGGCCGCCGGTAGATGCAGCTGCTTCAACTGCACCGGCAAATTCGCTTTTGTAGCCGAGTTTTTTCATCATTGGAATGGTAAAGCTGCCCGAACCAACCGTGTTAGAAACGGAACTGCCTGAAACAGTGCCAAGCAGGGCGCTGGTTAAAACCGCAACCTTTGCAGGACCGCCGCTTGCACCACCGGCAATGGCATTACAAATGTCAATAAAGAACTGACCGATGCCAGTTTTTTCCAGCAGGGCACCGAACAGAATGAACAGAAAGATAAATGTAGAACATGCACCAATCGGCACGCCCATAATTCCTTCGGTATTGAAGAAAAGGTGGCTTGCAACGCGCTGCAGCGAATAGCCGCGGTGGTTTAAAAAGCCCGGAAGGTAAGGGCCTGCAAAAGCATACACAATAAAACAAAGGGCAATAACCAAAATCGGCACGCCTACAATTCGGCGGCAGCTTTCGCACAAAACCAGAATGCCGATGACGGCAACCACAATATCAACAACAGTGTTGTCACCGGTACGGCGTACAAGCTGGTCAAAATTAATTACAATGTACATCCAGCAGGCGGCGGCAACCAGCCCTAAAAGAACGTCGTACCAGGGCAGGGTGTCTTTCGGCATGTTTTTGCTTGCCGGAAAAAGCAGAAAGGCCAGAAGTTCAATAAAGGCCAGATGCGTTGCCCTGAGAATTTGGGCAGTGACCACGCCGGAAAGGGTGGCGTATAATTGAAAACAACAGAAAACCACAGACACAACAATCGTAATGTACTGGCGCCAGCATTTATGCTCGCGGTAAGCCTGTTCACGGTCGATGTTTTTCATCATCTCTTTCAAATCTTCTTCAGTAGATGTAGGAAGAATTGAGTCAATTTTGTCCAATGGTGTACTCCTTCTTATAAAATTTCAGCAGGCGTAAAGCCGGACTTTTGGGCACGCCATAACGGTGTGCTTAAAAAATTTGCGGTCTTGTAAACCTGCTAGAATTTGCTGCTTAAAAACAAATATTCAAAAAGCGAAACTCTTTTTATAAAAATCTGCAAGCGTGTTTGGCTTTCAAAATATTCGGTTAAAAATAATTCCTGCCCGGCTATTTTTATTGCATGGTTTGCAACAACGCCAACAGCCATTACAAGCTGGTCTAATTCGCGGTTAAGGTTGGTAAGGGCATAAACCCCGTTGCCCATAATCTTAAACTCTGCACCCGGAATTTCATCCGGTTCGCTTATGCCTGCGCCGTAGTTTACAAAATGGGTTTCGTACAGAAACAGCCTGCCGTTTTTGCCGGTTTTGTAAAAATCGAAAACCCTTCCTTTGTTTACGGAATGGGTATAATTGATTGAAAAACCGTTTTTGGCTGCATAATGGGAAACGTACTTTTGGCTTTTTGCGTTGCTTTCAAATTGTTTTACCACAAGCACCTGCAAAACAGGCACAAACAGCAGCAGCAAAAATAACGAAAAAACAGAAAATGCAGCAATTAGTTTAGGTTTTTTCAAAATATTTCTCGGTTCTGAATATTTTACCGGGCAAAGCGCCCGGCAAATAGGTAAAGTGCCCGGCGCAAAATACGGACTTTTGCAGGAAAAATGCGGCAACGGCCGGCAGAAATCGGTAATTTATTCTGCTGCCATTGCCTTATGCCGTTACTGTACGTTAAAACCGGCTTCCTTAAAGTATTTTACAGCACCCGGGTGGAAAGGTACAGAAACACCTGTAATGGCTTTTGCTGCACTAACTTCCTTACCCTTTGCGTGTGCCTGACCAAGTTCTGCCGTGTTTTCAAAAAGTGCTTTTGTCATCTGATAAACGGTTTCTTCGTCAAGCTTTGCATTTACTGCAAGAGTAGCTTTAATTGCCAGGGCAGCAGTGTCAGTGCTTGTGCCTTCGTATGTGCCGCCAGGAATTGTTGTTTTTGTATAGAAAGAATGGTCAGCACAGATTTTGTCTGCTTCTGCGCCGTCTACAGGAATAAGGATGAGGCCTGCTGTAAATGCAAGTTCCTGCAATGCAGAGTTTGGAACGCCTGCTGTAATGAAACATGCGTCAAGTGTTCCGTTCTGAATGCCTTCAGCTGATTCCTTGAACGAAAGGTTGTTTTTCTTGATGTCGTCAAATGTAAGGCCGTAACCTGCAAGAATCTGTTTTGCGTTGAATTCTACGCCAGAACCTGCGTCGCCAATAGAAACGCGTTTGCCTTTCAAATCGGCAACGGTTTTAATTCCGCTTGATTTGCTTGCTGCAATCTGAACAACTTCCGGGTACAAAGTGCCGATTGTCATGATGTTTGCAAGCTTGTTGCCTGCAAACATGTCTGTACCGTTGTATGCATAGTCCATAACGTCGTTCTGCACGATTGCAAATTCAGCTTCGCCTTTGCTGATGAGGCGGAGGTTTTCGGCAGAAGCACCGGTTGCCTGAGCCGTTACGTTCATGTTTTCAATTTTGGTGTTCCAGATGTTGGCAATTGCACCGCCAAACGGGTAGTAAGTGCCGCTTGTACCGCCGGTTGCAAGAATAAAGTTCTTTTTTGCGGCTGCCTTTGAACAGCTGCTTAATGCAAATACTGCACACAAAATGGCAGCTGCAACAGTTAATGATTTTTTCATGGGTTTCTTCCTCCAGTACTAATTTGTAAAAATATACATTTAAAATGCATAAGTTTTCAATAGTGTAAAAAAAACATAGCTATATAATAGAAGAAATTATACAAAGTAAATGAATAAATATTAAGCCTGCAAGGCACAAAAATCAGAATTAACACTATCAGCATGAAAGCCGCACGGCAAAAACATAGATTCCGAAACAAGTTCGGAATGACAGTTTGGTGTTTGAAATGACACATCGTCATGCTGAACTTGGTTCAGCATCCGGCGGCTAAAGCACAGCATCCACCGCATTCATTTAAAACTCGAAATTGAACCTATTCATGTTTTATGATATAATGTTTCTAAATATAGAATCTCAATTTATATGTGTGGTGGGTGTAAAATTGAATGACTTTCATAAAATTTCAGCAACATTAATGCTGGGTTTGTTTTCTTTTGCTGCAATTTCCTGTTCTAAAACGGAAGAGCTTAGCCTTGAAGAAATAGAATCGAATGCGCAGAAATACGACAGCGAGCTGATTGCCAGAACGGTTTCTAAACCGTGGAAAGCAAATGATTTTGCAGAAGGAACGGTTGCCGGAATATGGAATGATACAATCCTTTCTGACCCTAAAACCTTCAACCAGCTTATTGCCGAACGCGATGGTTCAAGCAGCGGCATTATAGGCCAGACCCTTGAATATCTTTTCGATTATGATCCGTACAAAAGGGAATGGAAAGCCCAGGCCTGTAATTTTGAAATTATTACTGACGAAGCCAGAAACACGCTTACAGTCCGCTGTACAATCCGGGACAATTTTTACTGGAGCTACTACAATTCCGATGAAAAAATTCCCGTAACTTCCGACGACTTTGTATTCTGGTACAACGAAATTGCCGGTGATCCGGCCTTCGGTTCAAGCGGTTACGGCCAGCAGTGGGTAGTGCTAGAAAACGGCGAAGAAGCCCACGTTGACTGCAACAAAATTGACGACAAAACTTTCGAGTTCGTTTTTCCGCGCATTGTAGCCGACCCGCTGCTTGCCACAAACATGAGCCTTTGTCCGTCTTTCATTTATAAGCCTGCCAAAGAAAATGGCGGCGCAGAAGGCGTAAAAAACCTTTTCAGCATTGCAGAAGACCCATTAAAAATTCCTTCCTGCGGCAAGTTTTATATTACCGAATATATTCCTGCACGCCGCATTGTGTTTACCCGTAACCCCAACTACTGGGATAAAGATTCAAATGGCGTTTCAATTCCTTACTACGAAAAACTCATCTGCCAGATTGTAGGCGACCAGAATACTGATTACCTTCTGTTTAAGCAGGGGCAGACCGAAGCCTACACGCCGCGTCCGGAAGAATACGCAGACGTAATCAACAATCAGAACGACGATTACACGGTTTTCAATGCCGACGGTTCTATGGGGGCTTCCATGTGGTCTTTTAACCAGAACCCTGTAAACAAAGACCAGCCTTTTTACAGCTGGTTTACCAAAAAAGAATTCCGTCAGGCAATGAGCTGCCTTTTGAACCGTGACAGAATTGCAACCCAAACTTACCGCGGACTTGCTGAACCAACCTACTGGTTTTTCCCAAGTTCAAACCCTTATTACAACCCGGAAATTACCCTTAAATACAGGTTCAGCACGGAACAGGCAGAAGCACTGCTGAAAAAAGCCGGCTTTGTAAAAAAAGACGGGGAATATTACGACTGGGACGGAAACAGGGTTGAGTTTGATTTAACAGTTCCGGCATCCAACACCGTATTGAATGATATTGGCCAGATTGTTGCCGATGAATGCGGCAAAATTGGCATTAAAGTAAATATCCGTCAGATTGACTTTCAGAAAGTTGTAGAAATGCTTTCCTATACTTTCGACTGGCAGTCTGTTTTTATTGGTCTTGGAACAAACAGTTTTCCGTCTCAGGGCAGCAATGTATGGCCTTCTGGCGGCAACCTTCACTTGTGGTACCCTATGCAGGAAACCCCGGCAACGGAATGGGAAGAGCGTGTCGATTATCTTTACAACGAAGGCTGCTATACCAATGATTATGCTAAGGCAAAAGTAATCTGGGACGAGTATCAGGAACTTATACTTGAACAGTGCCCGATTATTTACCTTATGCGCCCTGTAAGTTTTTTTGCCATCCGCAATAAGTGGGATTTGACAAACGTTTATTACGATAACCGGGTTGGTTCTGAAACTAACCACGTTTATTTGAAGCAGTAAAGCAGTAAAACTATGAATATTAAAACTTTCTTCTATAAAACAAAGGTTACTTTAGGCGCACCGTGGAAAGCTTTCAGGCATAAAACACCGCTGCTGGCATTTATTACTGAAAGAATAATCACCATGCTGTTTCTTCTTTTCCTGCTGGGTTTTGCCCTGTTTGGCCTTATGGAACTTGCACCCGGCGACATTGTAGACCAGATGATGACACAGCAGCTTTTGTCAAGTGCAGAAGGTTCGCAGAAGGGAATGGGAAACGGCGGAAAGGCTGGGGAAGACAAGTTTTTTTCTCAGACACAGATGGAAACTTTCCGCGCCGAGTTCGGGCTGGACAAGCCGTTTTACGTTCAATACTTCAAGTGGCTTAACCGTGTATTCGTTCATCACGATTTGGGCGTAAGTTTAATTTCGCGTGCGCCGGTTGGTTTTTTAATAAAAAGCCGGTTGTGGAATTCGGTTCTTTTGAACCTTATATCACTAGTTTTCATTACGGCTTTTTCTTTTCTGCTTGGCGTTTATTTTTCAAGCAAGGCCGGAACAAAAATAGACGTGGCGGCAACTTTTTTTGCATTGTTCTTCCACGCCTTTCCGGGCATCCTTCTGTTAATTCTGTTCCAGCTTTTTGCATCGGTTACAGGCCTTTTTCCGGTAACAGCATATCCAAACCTTTCCTTTGCAGAATCACCGGCCAAATTTACCTTCAGTTACATGCACCACGTTTTTCTTCCGCTCTTTGCATCTTTTTTAGGCGGCCTTGGCGGCACAATGCGGATGATTCGTGCCACAATGCTGGACCAGATGGGAATGCCCTACATTTTTGCGCTCCGTGCCCGGGGCATAAGCGAAAAACGCGTTTACCTTAACCACGCATTCAGAAACACGCTAAACCCGTATATTACGGGCAGCGCAAACATGCTTGCAGGCCTTTTCAGCGGTTCGCTTGTGCTGGAAATTATTTTTGCCTATCCGGGCATTGGCCGCCTTATGTACGAAGCCGTAATGCAGGAAGACATAAACCTTGTGCTGGCAAACAGCATGTTCATTTCGGCACTGGTTCTGGTTGGTATGGTTGCAAGCGATATTCTTCTGGCACTGGTTGATCCAAGAATCCGTTACGGCAGGGAATAGGGAGGAACGCAGCATGAAAAAAATCTGGAACTACTTGCAAAAACGTCCGCTGGCAATAATTTCCGTAATTTTTCTTATAATTCTTTACATTATAATGATATTTGCAGATTTTTTTGCACCCTACGCACCAACCCGTACCTTTGAAAACAATACCTATCATCCGGCAAACGTTCAGTTAACTGGCCAGGGCATAAAAGTGCGCGAATACAGGGCTTTGAACAAAATAGACTGGAAGTACGCCCGGGTAAAGGACGCTTCTACCGTTCACGACTTTAAGTTTTTCGTAAAAGGCAGCCCTTACAAAATCCTTGGAATCATTCCGGGAAACATTCACCTGTTTGGAACAAAAGATGATGCATACCCGGTTTACCTTTTGGGTGCAGACCATTTGGGCCGCGACCTTTTTAGCCGCATAGTTTTCGGCAGCCGCATTTCGCTAACCATCGGCTTTGTGGCAACTTTCATTTCAATGGTGCTGGCCATAATTCTTGGCGGCGTTTCGGGCTATTTTGGCGGCACTGCCGACTGGACGATTATGCGCTTTGCAGAATTCTTCATGCTCATACCAAGCCTGTATTTCATTCTGTTCCTGCGCTCACTTTTGAACACAAAAATGGACAGCGGCACGGCGTACATGCTGATAACCCTGATACTTTCCCTTGTAGGCTGGCCGGGCAGTGCCCGAACAATCCGCGGCATCGTCCATTCCATTAAGCGCGAAGAATTTGTAATCGATGCGGATCTGGAAGGAGTTCCGCCGGTTGTGGTAATATTCCGCCACATCATTCCGCAAATTTCCAGCCTGCTTATCGTAAGCATCACCTTAAGCGTTCCCGGCTTTATCATGAGCGAGACAACCCTGTCTTATCTGGGGCTTGGCATAAACGACCCTGCCGTAAGCTGGGGTTCGCTAATCAACCGGGACATTTCAACCCTGTCAAACCTTAAAAGCTTTCCGTGGCTTTTGTATCCGGTTTTCATGCTGCTGCTTGTAACCCTTGCATTCAACTTTTTGGGCGATGCCCTGCGCGATTATTTTGACCCTTACAACGCAGTGTTTAAAAAGCTTAAATTTAGCAAGAAGGGGGAAGCCTCCCCCTCGCTCCAACCTGCTTCGCAGTTTTCCGCTACCCCTTCCAGCGGGGAAACCCCGCAACGCCCCGGTTCAGCACTCCAGCCGCTTTTAAAGGTCGAAGACCTTCACGTTACCTTTAACGTTTTGCGCGGCACAACATGGGTTCCGGTGTACGCTGCCCGTGGCGTAAACTTTACCCTAAACAAAGGCCAAGTGCTTGGTCTGGTTGGCGAATCTGGCAGCGGCAAGTCTGTTTCTACAACCGCAATTCCGGGCCTGCTGCCTGCTACGGCCACAAGCACCGGCCACATCTATTACAATGGTGTAGACCTTACCGCCTTATCCCAGAACGAATTGCGTAATTACCGCGGTAACAAAATTGCATTAATTTTTCAGGAACCGGGACGTTCCTTTGATCCGCTGCAGAATATTGGAAGCATCTTCCTTGAAACTTACAGAATCCTTAACCCGGAAATTTCTAAGGAAGAAGCTGACAAAAAAACCGTTCAGCTTTTAACCGATGTAGGAATTCCTGAACCCGAAAGCCGCCTTAAATCCTATCCGCATCAGTTTAGCGGCGGCCAGTTGCAGAGAATTGGCATTGCACTGGCACTTTCCCAGGACTGCGAACTTTTAATTGCCGACGAGCCTACAACCGCCCTTGACGTTACGATTCAGGCGCAGATTGTTTCGCTGCTGCTGCGCCTAAAAAAGGAACGGAATCTTTCAATTATTTTCATCAGTCACAATATCAATCTGGTTGCACAAATTTCAGACCGGATTGCTGTTATGTACGGCGGAAAAATTATAGAAAGCGGAACGCCGGAACAGATTCTTAAATCGCCGAAGCATCCGTACACGCAGGCACTTGTTTCTGCGCTGCCAGAATTCGGCACACATTACACGGACAAAAAAATGAGTTCTATTCCGGGGCGTGTTACAGATCCTGCCAATCCGGAACCGGGCTGTCCGTTTGCACCGCGATGCAGTTTTGCAAAGGAAAGTTGTACTGTTCCAGAATACAGCTGCTACAAAGTAGGGGAGGCTGAAAATGAATAAGGACAGCATTATTACAGTTGAACATTTGTCAAAACACTTTAATCTGGAAGCAGGTTTTTTCAGCAAAAACAAGCAGAATGTTTACGCCGTAAACGACGTAAGTTTTTCCATTCCGCGGGGAAAAACCTATGGCATTGCAGGTGAATCCGGCTGTGGCAAAACAACAACGGCACGCCTTATTATTGAAATGTATAAAAAGTCCAGCGGTTCAATTTTGTTCAATGATGAAAAAAACGAACTGCCCCAGGATATTTCTGTTTATTCAAAAAAACAGCTGCGCCTTTACCGTGAAAAGGTAAAATACATTTTTCAGGACCCGGCACGTTCCTTGAATCCGCGAATGACGGTTTTTAATGTTCTTATAAGCGGCTTAAAATATTCTTCCTTGTGGACGAATAAAAAAGATGCCCTGGAACTGTGCACGAAAATTATTCAGGAAGTAGGTTTGTCGCCGGATGATTTGTGGCGTCGCCCGGCAGAATTCAGCGGCGGTCAGCGTCAGCGCATTTCCATTGCTCGCGGTCTGATTATGAATCCTCAGCTGCTTATTTGTGATGAAGTTGTTTCGGCTCTTGATGTTTCCATTCAGGGGCAGATTATTAATCTTCTTCAGGACTTGCGGCAGAAACGTAATCTTTCCTACATTTTTATTACCCACGATTTAAAAGTTGCCTGCTATTTTTGCGATGTAATTGGAGTAATGTACCGGGGCTTTTTGGTGGAAGAAGCGCAGGCTGCCGATTTGTACAAGGCAGCGGAACATCCTTACACAAAACTTCTGTTTGAAGGTGCGCAGGGTGCTGTCAGTAATTCCAGCCAGGAAGTTAGGACTACGCTTACGCAGGAAAACTGCTGTCCGTTTGCATACCGCTGCCCGAATGCCACGGACAAATGCCGAACGGAATTACCGGAACTGAAAGAAAAAGCCCCCGGTCACAAAGTTCGCTGCTTTTTATAGTTAGTCGCAGCTTTTTAAAGCAGTATTACCGTAAAACGGCAAGGTAAAAGCGCAAAACCATAGCGTGCCTTTACTTTGCCGTTTTTTATTTTAAATGCCAGCTGTTATTTAAATGGTTCAATTTCGAGTTTTCTATAAAAGACCAAAATACATTTATTAATTGTGCCAAAAACAGCCGCAGACAGACACGGCCACGAAAAAAAATACGCCGCGCGTATGCACAAGTCTTTTTTCGGGACAGGGACTGTCGAAAGGCTGTTTTTGGAACCTTTTTATATAAACTCGATATTTGAACTAAATGTAATAATAATAAGTATTTAAGTGTACAACAATAAAAAAAGAGAAATGTACAAAATGAATATTGAAAAACTTGACGTTAAATATAATGCAGAGCTATATTTGTATAGCAAATATCTGTCAAATAATGGAGGTTGTCTATGTTGGCATTAAGATTAAATCCAGAAACAGAAAAAAGACTGGAAATGCTTGCGTTGAAAACAGGAAGATCAAAAACATTTTACGCAACAAAAGCAATTGAACAGCAGATTGATGACATGGAAGATGTATATCTTGCAGAAGAAGCATATAACGAATGGGTAAAGACCGGAAAGAAAACATTCAGTCTTGAAGAGGTAGAGTCTCTGTGTTCACAGTAGAATTTTCTCCAAAAGCTTCTAAACAGATAACTAAACTTGAAAAACCAATTCAGAAAGCAGTTTTTGATTATATCAAAAGAATTATTTCTGCTAAAAACATAAAAGAACTTTATGAACTTGGTGGTACAGAACTGGTTGGAAACTTGAAAGGTCTTTGGCGGTTTAAGGCAAAAGATTTTAAGAATTACAGGCTTATTGCGTATATGGATGATGATAAAATCGTAATAACGGTGCTTACCGTTGAATCCAGAAATGAATCATATAAAAATAAAGAAGAACTGGCTAAAAAAGCAAGAAAAGGTCATTTGGAAAAATAATATCACTGGACTTAACAGTCCATACGGTTCAGCCGTCACGGCAATTTACAAAAACGGCAAGGTAAAAGCGCAAAACCATAGCGTGCCTTTACTTTGCCGATTTTTATTTTAAATGCCAGCTGTTATTTAAACGCAGTGATTAGAATTATTTAAACGTAATAATACTAATTATTTAAATGTAATAACTGCTACTATTTAAATGTAAAACTAGCTGTTATCAAAATGCGGAACGGTAAAAGACGCTTCTGACTGTAAAATTGTTTCTGTCTTATCAATTCAGTTCTGGTTTGGTTTTTCAGCGGTAACGGGCGGGCAGCCTTTTATAGGATGCTGGTCTTCGTTCAGCATTCTGAATTCTGACGGAGGATAGCCTGTACTTTTTCTGAAGGCACGGGTGAATGCCGTAGAACTTACAAATCCTGACTGATAGGCGATGTCTGTGATGGAAAGGTCTGAATTTGATAAAAGCGTCTGGGCGTAATTTATTCTTATTTGCTGAAGGTATTGGTAAAAGGTTTTGCCCGTATATTCTGTAAATATTTTTTCAAAATAAAATTTGCTGAACCCTGCGTAATGGGAAATTTTATCAAGGGACAGGTTTTCGGTAAAATGTTCAGAAATGAAAGTGCAGACATCATTCAGCAGTGCGTTGTTTTGCGAATTGCTTGCTACAGAAACGGAACCTGAATTTTGAAAAAGATGCATGTTCTTTCCGCAGAAAGAAATAAATTGCATTAGGGTAGAATAAATATCTAATTTATCATACGGATTTAATTCCTTAAAAGCTATTACGCTTTCTTCTACGTCGCCTTTTCCGTCAACTGAATGAATTGAAGGCATGCAGCCGAAATATAATTTTGCAATTTTTTTTATGTAATCACACAGCTGGTCATAAATTTCCGGCGGACACGTACTTTCTTTTATGTGAAGTGCCGGCGACATCAGCCGGAACACATTGTTAATTTCCTTTAATACTGTAATTTTTGAAAAATCTGCCTGAATGTATAGTTTTGCACCGGGGGAAATGGAAAAAATTTCATGGATAACGGCAGGACATATAAGAAGAATGTCTCCTACGTCAACGTAATAGCTTTGGTTGTCGCATATTACTTTGTACGGAGCTTCTTTTGCCCAGATAATTTCTATGTCCGTGTGCCAGTGAGGAGGAAAGTTTGCATGCAGCCGGTTTATGAACACACGCAAACTGCTGTTGATTTTGTGACGGATACTTTCTTCGCAATCTGCATATTGATTTTTCATGTTTCTGCTTTACTTAAAGTTAACCTGCATTAAAAAAGATAAACAAATCATAGCAATTATGTTTTGATGCTACAAGCAAAAAATTGCTTTTGCGTATAACAGGATTTTAACTGAATATTTAAAAATTAAGTCATTTTTAAACAAGAAAAGCAGAAAAACTAACCAAAATTAACTGAAAACAATAAAAAAAAGAGGGAAATAGTTAAATATACTAGAATACGAGTGAAATATTGTTAATAAAAAAGCAATTTTTGTATGTTTGAAAAGCAACTTTTTAAAGGCAGGTTTTAAAAAACGCATTTAGGGTAGAAGTATGGAAAGGCAAATATTTGTTTTTCCTGGATATTTAATACGAATTGTAAAAAGTATCCGCTTGCTTTCAATCAGGAGGAAAAAATGAAAAAGAAAATGAAAGTATTGGCACTTGTCTTTGGTGCAGTTTTTGCTGTTTCATTGATTAGCGGTTGCAGCGGAAAATCTTCTGCCGGGGCTAATGGTAAAGCAGTAAATGCTACAAATTCAAAAAAACAGACAGACGGAAAGAATCTTCCGGAATTAACGTCAAAACCATTGACAATTGTTCTGTGGGATATTTCGACAAACGAACCGGGAAAAAGTCAGGATGAAGGTGCCGTTAAGAGATTTATGGCAGATTATCCCAACATCACCGTTAAACAGATTCATCAGCAGAATGACAACTATAAGCAGCAGCTGGTAGTTGCAATGAGTTCTGGAAAAGCACCGAATATGTACATTCACTGGGGCGGCGGTCCAATGACAGAATATTACAATTCTGGTTTTGTAAACGATATTACAGACATGTATGCAAAATACGATCATCCTGAATTTATTGATGCTGCAGTAGGACAGTCAACCTATAACGGAAAAATGCTTGCAATTCCTTTCGGCGGCCTTTCAGGCTGTGATATTTTCTATAACAAAACAATTTTTGCAAAACTTGGTCTTAAAGTTCCAACTACAATTGATGAACTTGAAGATGTTTGTGCAAAGCTTAAGGCAAATGGAATTACACCATTTTCACTTGCAAATGCATCAAAATGGACAGGTTCCATGTACTATATGTACCTTGTTGCCCGTCATTCAGGCAATGCAGAATTTGATGCAGCCTACACACAGAAAGACGGCGGTTCATTTACAAGCCCGGCATTTATTTATGCAGGAGAAAAAATTCAGGAATGGGTAAGAAAAGGTTACTTCCCTGATGGCGTTAACTCACTTTCTGCAGATGATAACCAGGACAGAGCCCTTCTGTATGACGGTTCAGCAGCAATGATGCTTCACGGTTCTTGGCAGGTATCTGGAATTAAGGCTGACAGTGAAGAATGGTACAACGAAAACATCAGCGTATTCCGCTTCCCAGAAGACACCAAAGCCAAGGCTGCCGGTGTTCCTCAGGATGTAGAAATTGGTACAGCCATTGGTACAGGTTTCTCTTTCAACTGTTTCAACAAAGACGGTTCTGTAAATCAGGAAATGCTTGATGCCTGCTATGTACTTGCAACTCAGTATTTTAATGATGACACCTACAATAAAGAAAAAATGGATACAGGAACAGTTCCTTCAATCAAGGGATTCAACAAGGATATTGACGACCCGAACAACAAGAAGATTATCGACGTATTCTTCGATGCTTCAAACGTTCAGCTTTGGTACGACCAGTATTTGCCTGCATCTGTTACAGAAGTTCACAAGAATTGTATGACAGAACTTTTTGGTCTTGTAAAAACACCTAAGGAAATTGGTCAGGAACATGATGCTGCCATGAAAAAAGCTATAGCAGAATAGTGAATTAAAAAATAGATACATTAAAATTTTACTGTCCGCAGAAAAAATAGTCTGCGGACAGTTTCCTTGAGTTAGAGTTTTTATTTTTTTAATTAACAAGGGGTATTATATGGAAAAAAGTAAAAATATGGGTCTTGCTCAGGCAAGGGCGAACAGTATATCAAAGGCAGCAGCAGTATTTCTGTCGCCTGCACTGATATTAATCGCTATTTTTATTGTTTATCCTGTTATCGACACTTTTGTAATAAGTGGTTTTAAATGGAATGGAATTTCTTCTGACAAAATTTTTGTCGGGCTTGCAAACTGGAACGCGCTTGTTCACGATGAAATGTTCTGGAAATCTTTTTCGCATAATCTTACCGTAATGGTATTTTCAATTTTGCTGCAAATTCCCATAGGTGTGCTTCTGGCTACTTTTCTTGATGCAGGCGGAAGAAAATACAATGTATTTAAAGTTATATGGTTTTTGCCATACCTTATGAGTTCGGTTGCGGTAGCATTTCTTTTTGTTTATGCCCTTGCCACAAACGGCGGGCTTGTTTCTTCAATTGCAACATTTATTGCGGGTAAAAAAACAAACATCGACCTTTTAGGTGTTTCGCCAAATGCCCTTTTTACAATAATTGTGGTTATAGCGTGGCAGTTTACGCCTTTTTATATGGTTTATTTTATTGCAGGATACGGAAATATTGATCCGCATATTTACGAAGCAGCCGTAATAGACGGCACAACCAGAGCCCAGTATCTGTTTCATATTGCATTGCCAATGCTTGGCCCTATCATCAAGACGGCGTGTACAATGTCGCTTATAGGTTCGCTGAAATATTTTGATATGATTTGGAATATGACCCAGGGCGGTCCTGCCGGCGGTACGGAGCTTATGGCAACATACATGTACAAGCTTTCATTCCAGCAGTTTAATATGGGATACGGTTCAACGGTTGCAGCCGGTATGTTCATTTTGATAACAACAATAGCACTTCTCTTTAATAAAGTATTTACAGTTAAGGAGGATTATTAATATGAAAGAAAGAATAGATATAGCCTATAGTATGGATAAGACACAATCATATCGTATGGCAAAAATGAAGTCGAAAATTGCATGGAACATTGCGCTTCTTTTTGCAGTTATTCAGCTTGTAATAACGCTTACGCCGTTTTTTTTCATGATAATGAATTCATTCCGCAAGCAGTTTGACATGCTTCAGCAGGGTGTTTTTCATCTTCCTGATCCGTGGTATTTCAAAAACTATGTTGAAGTTGTTACCCACGGATTTTTCGGATTTTTCTTCAGAAGCGTGATTGTAGTAATAATTTCTCTTGTACTGATGCTTGCCGTTTCAGCTTTTGCGTCTTATCCGCTTTCAAGAATGAAATTTAAGCTCAATGCCCTGATTTATGCAGCAATTGTTGCAATGATGTCAGTTCCTATGCACGTAACGTTAATTCCTATTTTCAAGCTTACCACGGCAGTTGGTTTTTACGATTCGCTTAAGTCGCTTATTGGTCCTTATGTAGCGTTTGCCCTGCCAATGTCAATTTTTATTTTAACGGCATTTATGAAGACAATTCCAAAGGAAATTGAAGAATCGGCTGAAATTGACGGATGCAGTCGCTATCAGACTTTTTTCAGGATGTTTCTGCCTCTTTCAAAATCCGGTTTGTCAACACTTGCAATTTATAATGGTGTAGCAATGTGGAATGAATTTGCCTTTGCAAACACTTTTCTTATTTCGCCGGAAAACAAAACGCTTCCTCTTGCACTTGGTCAGTTCAAGGGTGAACATGCGCTGAATATTCCGATTAATATGGCAGTTCTGACGCTTTCAGTTCTTCCGATGATAATACTTTTTATTGTCTTTCAGGAAAAATTAGTTAAAGGAATGATTGCCGGAGCTGTTAAAGGTTAAATTTGTGCTTTATAATGAAGTGAATTACGCATCGTAAAACTTAAGGAGTTTTTATGATTATTTATGTAGATGTAAATGCTAAAAATGACGGTAACGGTACAAAGAATTTACCTTACAGAAAAATTAACGAAGCTGCTGCCGTGGCAATGCCGGGTGACGAAGTTATAGTTGCTCCCGGAATATATCGCGAATATGTAAATCCTGTAAATGCCGGCACTGAAGAAAAGCGTATAGTTTATAAAAGTGAAAAACCGCTGGGTGCTGTTATTACCGGTGCAGAAATTGTAAACAACTGGACAAAATATAAAGATGATGTCTGGGTTGCAAGAATAAAAAACAGTGTATTCGGCGGTTATAATCCCTATACAACACTGGTGTATGGTGACTGGTATTTTGCAGCACCAAACAAACATACCGGCTGTGTCTGGCTGAATGATACGGCGCTTTACGAAGCTTTGAGCATTGAAGAATGTCTTGAAGCACAGGTGTATGAATGTTCATGGGATCCTGAAAATTCACGGACAAAATGGTATGCCGAACAGGATATTCAGAACGATGAAACTGTGATTTATGCCAATTTTGGCGGAAAAGACCCTAACAAAGAATGCGTTGAAATTAATGTAAGACGTGAATGCTTTATGCCAGGCAAGGAAGGTGTAGGGTATATCACCGTTTCCGGTTTTAACATCAACAAAGCGGCTACAACATGGGCACCGCCTGCCGCCTATCAGGACGGAATGATCAGTCCCCACTGGAGCAAGGGCTGGATAATTGAAGATTGTGAAATTTGGGGAAGTAAATGTGCAGGAATTTGCGTTGGACGCTATTCTGATCCGGAAAACGACAATTTTTATACTACAAAGCACGTAAAAAGTCCTACCCAGATGGAAAGAGATTCAGTATGCCGCGGACAGTATTATGGCTGGCTTAAGGAAAAAATCGGAAGCCATATAATCCGCCGGAATAATATTCATCACTGCGAGCAGGGTGGAATTATTGGCCGTATGGGCGGAGTTTTCAGTATTATTGAAGATAATCACATTCATCACATTAATAATATGATGGAACTTGGCGGTGCAGAAATTGCAGGAATTAAAATGCATGCTGCCATTGATGTCGTTATGCGAAGGAATCATATTCATCATTGTACAATGGGTATCTGGTGTGACTGGGAAGCACAGGGAACAAGAATTACGCAAAATCTTCTGCATGATAATGAACGCCCGGCTTTTGCGCAGTTCCTTAAAGGCGGAATGACCTGTCAGGATATTTTCGTAGAAGTTAGTCACGGACCGACACTTATTGATAACAATATTCTTCTTTCTGATGTTTCACTCCGCATTGCTACTCAGGGCGTTGCGATGGTTCATAATCTGTGTGCAGGTTCGTTTACCATGGTTGGCGAAGGTACAACATGGCGGTACACACCTTATCATATTCCCCACCGCACGGAAGTTATGGGCTTTATGACAATTCTTCATGGCGATGACCGCATCTATAATAATATCTTTATTCAAAAGTGGCCTTCAGAAGATTTTGTATTGATTGATGAATCAAATCCTGATGGAAAGCAGGTTGAAAACAGAAAAGTTGGTACAGATTGTTTTGATGAATATCCTGCTTTTGACGAATGGCTTGCCCAGTTTGACATGGAAGAAAAATATCCCAATATGATGAAGCACGATAAATACCATTTCGGGCATCTGCCTGTTTGGATTGACGGAAATGCTTATTTTGAAGGTGCAAAGTCCTGGAAAAATGAGAAAAACGCTTTTTCAGACAAGTCGGGCAAAGTGCACGTTGATGTTGTAGAAAAAAATGGCAGCTATTACCTTGATACGAATATTTATGATGCATTAAAAGATTTTAATGTTGATATGGTTTCAACTGAAACTTTAGGCAAAGCTTTTGAACCTCAGCAGCTGTTTGAAAATGCTGACGGAACGCCTATTACCTTTGATTCTGATTATTCGGGAAATCATCGCGGCGTTGATGTAATTCCGGGGCCCTTTGCTTCCGGAAAAGATTCCAAAGAAAGAATTTTTGGCAAGCTTTCCATTGAGTAAATATTAAAAACTGGTAGGCGCACAAAATACGCGGAACGGTTGAAGCATGTTTGCCATGCATTCAGCTGTTCCGCATTGTGCTGCCGCTACTATTTGTGCAAGCCCTTCACAAATTTTACGCTTTCAAGATATTCCTCGTCAGTGTTAAGGTGTTCAATAATCATAGGCATGGCAATGTTCTGCTTTGTTGCAAGTTCAAGGTACAAAGCCAAATCAAGGCTGCCTTTTCCGCAGGCACATTCTTCCAGCTGAAAGGTGTATTCATCTTTTAGCCGAATGTCCTTAAGGTGGCAGCTTAGAATCTGGCCGTCAAGCTTTTCAAAACATTCGCGCAGAAAATTATCATTAAAAAAATAACGCTTGGGACTTGTAATCATATTCACAATGTCCAGATGTGCTCCAAACTGGCTGCGGTTTACATCGCGCATAAGTTTAAGGTATTCGTCGGGACCGGAAGGAACCATCCACGGCATAGATTCAATGGAATATTTAGCAGTTTTAGGGTTAGCCCGGTCAATAATTTCCTGAATCATTTCCACTGTTTCGCCCCAGGTTTTATCGCTGAAATTTTCCCTGTAGCCGCCGTCCCATCTTGAACCATGGGGTGTTCCGGCAACATTAACACAGCACTTTGCGCCAATTTCATCAGCCATTTTTAACTGACCAACGGCATAATCAATATTTTTCTGCCGTTCATCCTTATCCGCTGCAAGCGTATTTTTCCACACTCCAACTTCTGCTATCACAAGGCCGGCTTTGTCCGCTGCATTTTTGTAATCCATATATTTTTCCTGACCTTCACTGAAATTTACCGGAAAATTTACACAGCCAAGCCCCAAAGCCACATGTTTTTTTGCCCAGTCCTCCGGCGAATCATGCTGCAACGGTGACGAAGTTCCTAAAATCATATTTTTTTCCTAAGTTACTAAAAATTTCTTTTATGGATTACTGACGCATCCATTTTCTCAAGTGATAAAACGCCTGTACGCGCCATAATGCCTGCAAGTTCGCCGTTCATTTCAAGAATTCTGTCTGCAACAGCTTTTTCACCATTTTTCAGCAAAGGCATAAGGTGGCGGCCAACAGAAACTGCCTTGGCACCCAAAGCAAGCGATTTATAAACATCCATTCCGCTTACAATTCCGCAGTCAACAAAAACTGGAATCTGGTTAGAAACGGCAGAAAGAATTTCTGGCAAAACTAACAGAGGAGGCACAGAAAACGCCATCATATTGTGGTGATGTGAAATGACAATGCCCGCGCAACCGGCTTTAAGGCACTTTTCTGCGTCTTTTGTACTCTGAACTCCTTTTACAATAAACGGAAGGCCTGAATCTCCTGCGGCTTTTGCAAAATCAGCAAGTTCTTCTGCAGACTTAGCCTTCATAGGAAGTCCCAGAACATTATCGTAACCGCCATTTGCATTAAAGGAATGATCAATATCCATGCCGGTAGCAAAACAACCTGCCTTACCAGCATGTTCAATTTTGCGGAAAACTTCCTTATTGTCTTCATGGGGCTTTATAATTTTTATGGTTTTTGCACCAGTCGCCGTAATCCGCTCCAGTTCCTCGTCATTACCCATGCCAACCCAGTGAACCGCGTTAGCAGCCGCAGCAGCTTTTGCATAAATTTCCATACCATTTTTTGCGGTATTTCCCAAATGCGAAAGCGCCGCCGTCATAACAGGCGTGTCAAAAGTGTGTCCGAAAAGTTCCATCTTAGTAGAAGGAATGCCGCTGTCCAAATAACGGGTCTCAAGTAAAAGAGAATCCAAATAATCGCGTGTAATTTTGTCTGAATTTGAAGAATATTCCATACTATCATTGTAAAACGATTTATATAAAAATTGGAAATAAAATTGCTAAAATTTAATTTTTATGAAGGTGAATAAAAACAGTTTGATTTTTGAAAGTTTGGATATATAATCGTGTTTATAGTATTTTTCATTTTTAGAGGCGCAACATGGTTTACAAAGATTTCAAAGGCTTGTCACTTTCTCGCTTGGGAATGGGCAATATGCGTTTGCCGATTATTGCAGGCGGCAAGGATAAAGACATTGATTACGAAAAGGCACAGGCAATTATTGATTATGCAATGAGCAACGGCATTAACTACTTCGATTCTGCCTATGTTTACCACAGCGGTGAATCTGAACGCTTTGCCGGTAAGGCACTTAAAAAATATCCAAGAGACAGCTATTACATAACGACAAAATACGCTTTTTTTGCCAACCCGGATTACAAAGCCGTTTTTGAAGAACAGCTGGAACGTTACCAGACAGACTGCATTGATTTTTATTTAATTCACTGTTTGCTGGACAATAATATAGAAGATTATTTAACGAACGGCTGCATCGATTTCTTTTTACAGAAAAAGAAGGAAGGAAAAATAAAGTACCTTGGCTTTTCTTCACATGCTTCACTTGAAACACTCAGGCGTTTTGCAGACCATCATCAGTGGGATTTTGCGCAGATTCAGCTTAACTACTACGACTGGAACTATTCCAATGCAAAAGCCGAATACGAAATTTTAACGGAACGGAACATTCCAATAATGGTTATGGAATCGGTTAGGGGCGGCCGTCTGGCAAGCCTTACGCCGGAAGCCGAAAAAATGCTTAAGGACTGTCACCCGGACTGGTCTATTTCATCGTGGGCTTTCCGCTGGTTAAAGCGCTTGCCAAATGTTCTGGTTTCTTTAAGCGGCATGTCTAACCTTGCCCAAATAGAAGACAATGTGGCAACCTACGCTGATGACCGCGCCTTAACTGACGAAGAAGAAAAGCTGCTTTTTAAGGCCTGCGAACTTTTCCAGACCCAGCTTAAAGTGCCTTGCACTGCCTGCCGCTACTGTTGCGACGGCTGTCCTGTGCAGATAAACATTCCGGAAGTGCTTAAGGTTTACAACCAGTTCAAACTGAACGGTAATGGCGCGCTTGGCGGTTTGAAAAAAATAGAAACTGCTGGCCAGCCTTCTGACTGTGTAGGCTGCGGTGCGTGTACCGGTCACTGTCCGCAAAACATTGACGTTCCGGCCGCAATGAAAGAACTTGCAGAAGCATTGGGCAAATAACTGCTTTTTTTAGGAATTTGAATGAGTAAAGTAATTATTGATGCAGAAAAATGCACAGGCTGCGGTCTTTGCGCAAAAGATTGCGTTGGTTTTGACATAAGCATTGCAGGCGGCAAGGCTGCTGCAGGTGGCAAAAGCTGCATTGAATGCGGCCACTGCGAAGCAATTTGTCCTAACAAGGCAGTAAAACTTGAAGGTTTTGACGATTCTGTTGAAGAATTTGCGGAACAGGTGCGCCTTGACCCGAAACAGCTTCTTGATGCAATCAAAACCAGAAGAACAATCCGTAATTTTACAGCCCAGTCGGTTAGTGAAGAAATTATCGACTTGATAATTGAAGCCGGAAGGCTTGCTCCAACAGGAACAAACGCCCAGGGTACAAGCTATGTAATTCTCTGCCGCACAAAAAATGAATGCGAAGCCGCTGCCGTAAAAATGTTCAGAAAAGTTCTGGGCTTCGGCAAAAAAATTATTCCCGTGCTTAAGGGCATGAACATTGATGAAAATTTTTTCTTCAAAAAAGCACCGCTTGTAATTGTTGTTTTGGGAAAAGACAAGGTTAGTGCTTCGCTTGCTGCACAGAACATGGCATTTATGGCAGAAGCAAACGGGCTTGGCGTGCTTTTCAGCGGCTTTTTTACCATGTGTTTTTCAAAGAGTAAAAAAATAAGAAAAATTGCCGGTGTAAATGGAAAGGTAAACCCGGTTACAACGCTTGTAATCGGCTATCCGGCCGTAAAATACCGCAGAACGGCGCACAGAAAGCCAGCCGCAGTAATTAAGGCTTAAGGTTTTAACCCGGCCAAGCTGCGTTTTTAAAAACCGAGTGCCGGGTTTGTATTTGCTGCTGTAAAAAGGCTTTTCGGCAGTTGCGGCAAAAATCAACCCCAAAAACCGGACGAAAAAGTTCAGTTTTTGGGGCTTTTTTTACGCTTTACAGGTTGCAGGCAAGGCTAAGGCAGGTTTTTAAGTTTCTGCGTGCCGTTGCTTTGCCGCGTTTTTAAAAAAGCTTTTTTGTAAATTTTCAAACTCAAAGGTTGGGCTAAATTCCAAGAATTTCTAAAATTGCCCGGGCAACTCCATCTTCGTCATTGCTTTGTATGCAACTGGCTGCGGCTTTTTTGCATTCTTCAGTTGCGTTTGCAACCGCAAGCCCCAAACCGGCGGCTTTAAGCATTTCAATGTCGTTGCTGTTATCGCCAAAAGCAATAACTTTTTTTGGGCTTATATTCAGCATGCCACACAAACGTTCCAGCCCGCGGTGTTTGCCGCAGCATGCATTGCTTATTTCCAGCAGGTTCAGTTCGCTTGTCGTTATGTAAACTTCCGGCAGTTTTTTCCGTATAAGGCGCAAAACTTCTTCTTTCCGGCCCGGTTCAACGGAAATGTCTATTCCTTCAATATGGTTAAGGTTGGCTTGCATAAACTGAATTATGTTGTCTACCGGCTGGCGTGTTTGCCTCAAATATTCCAGCCTAACCGGGTTTCCGGTATAAAGCAGCTTGTTTTCCAAATCCTTTGCGTTTATGTGGGTTTTTCCGTTAACGTAGCATTCAAAAATAACTGTATTTTTAAACAGTTCAATTATGCCGCTTACAAATTCAGCAGGCAGGCAGCTTGTAAAAATGGCAGTTCTGCTTTTAACGTTATAAATTGAAACGCCGTTGGAAGTGATGGCGTAATTTACGTTTTTAAGCTGCAAAAGTTCTTCCGGCATTGAATGAAACGAACGCCCTGTGGCAGGAACGAAGTCAATGCCGGACTCTTCCAGTTTTTCAATTACGGCTTTTGTTTTTTCGCTAAGGCTTTTGTCGGAACGGAGCAGGGTGCCGTCCAAATCGGCAACTATGCACTTATATTTGCTGTTCATTTTGTTTTGCTGTTGCCGGGCTTAATGCGTTTAGTGCCTGTACGCGCTGAATGAGAGTTGGATGGCTGTAATTCCACCACACGTAAATGGCCGGCGGAAAAAGTTCGCTTAGGTTTTCGCTGTTCAGCTTAACAAGGGCGTTTACAAGCGGTGCAGCACTGCCGGTTGTTTGGGCGGCAAAAGCGTCGGCCTGGTATTCGTGCCTGCGTGAAGAAATGTTGGCAAACGGCGTTAAAATTTCTGAAATGCCAGACCATACCATTGTGATAAGGCTTAAGCCTAAAAACTGCACCCATTCAATTTGGGCTGCATCAAAGGTAAAGCCAAAGCCTGCATAAAGGCCAGGCAAATGTGTAAACTGAAAAAGCACGAACATTGCCACAAAAATCATTGGAACTGTAATGAAAAGGCGTTTCGTAACGTGTTTCAGCTTAAAGTGCCCAAGTTCGTGGCTAAGCACCGCAACAACTTCGTCAGTGGTCATCTGGTTTACAAGCGTGTCAAAAAGCACAATGCGCTTGTTTTTGCCAAAGCCCGAAAAATACGCGTTTGAGTGTCCGCTGCGTTTTGATGCGTCCATTATGAAAAGTCCGCCGTTTTTAAACCCGATTTTTTCCAGAAAGCCTGCTATTTTTTCTTTCAGTTCGCCTTCGGGCAGCGGTTCAAATTTGTTGAAAAGCGGCGCAATGAATTTGGGGTAAAATATTTGAATGAGCAGCACGAACGCAAGCAGTACGATGCTTACCACAAGCCACCAGTTTTTGGCAAACTGGCAGAACGCGAAGCTTACGCAAAGGGTTAAAAGCGCGTTCAGTATAAGGCCAATAACTGTGTCTTTTACCATGTCCTGCAGCCACAGTTTTACGGTCATTTTAGAAAATCCAAAGCGTTTTTCAATTGAAAATTCCCGGTACAGTGCAAAAGGCATGCCAATTATTTCTTCCGGTATGCCTGCCAGTATTGAAAAAAGCAGGTAGCAGGTGAACACGCTTAAAAAATTGTGGGGCATGCCGGTAATTTTTGTAACAATGCCAAAAATCCACGGGTAAAAGCCGCACAGAACAAGTGCAAGTGTTAATGCCACGCCGCAAAGGGAACTTGGCAGCCATAAAAAATATTTGGCGTTTTCGTATTCAGCAATTTTTTTTAGCTTTTCACCGTCAAACAGTTCTGCCGCGCCTTCAATTTTTTTAAGCACTTCAGGTACATTGCCGCCGTTTTTGCATCTTGCCCTAAAGTCAAGGTATTCCAGCAGCTGGTTGAAAAGAAAAGTTGCAGCAGTGCCTGCAACAAAAACAATGATAAAAATGTTAGTAAAATCTGCATAAACCATGCCAAAATTGTAGCAAAACTTGCTGTTTTATTAAAGCTTTTGCTTTTTTCAGTTTTTGCGGCTACCGGTATGGTGTGTGCCTGCGTGTAAAAATGCGGCGGTTGAATTTTCTTTTATAAAACTTTATCTTAAAACTATGACTAATCCACGCGTTTTTTTGAATAAAAAAGAAGAAAATGATATTTTGCAGGGATTTCCCTGGGTTTTTGATAACGAAATTGCCTTTGTAAAGGCAATGAACGGCGACAAGCTGGAACAGACACCGCTTGCCGATTGCAAAGTTAAAGACGGCACGCTTGCAGAAGTGTACACAAAAGGCGGTCTGTACCTTGGTTCGGGCATTATCAACCGCAAGTCTAAAATCTGCATCAGGCTTTTAACCAATAAGCCGGTTCCGCAGGGCATTCAGTTTTTCAATAAGGAATATTTTACGGCACTGGTTGAACAGGCTTTGCAGATGCGCCTTTACACTTTTACGGAAGAAGATTCTTTCCGCCTTATTTTTGGCGAAGCGGATTTTATTCCCGGTTTGATTGTAGAACGTTACTGCGATATTTCAGGTAAAGTTTTCCTTGTCGTTCAGTTCCTTACCCTCGGCGTAGAAGTTTTCCGGCTTCCTATTTTGCAGACTTTGGAAGAAGTTTGCAAACCGGCCGGCATTTACGAACGGAGCGATGCAAACGTAAGGCTTCTTGAAGGACTGGAACTTAGAAGCGGCTGGTTAAGCGAAGAATTTGACCCGTGCATTACAATTAAAGAAAACGGCGTACTTTTAAAGGTAGATTTGGCTGGCGGTCAGAAAACCGGCTATTTTCTCGACCAGAAAATTAACCGCCGCATTGCAGCAAGCTATGCAAAAGATGCAAAAGTTCTGGATACATTCACCCATACAGGCGCTTTCGGCTTAAACTGCTTTCTTGCCGGTGCAAAATCGGTGCTTTCGGTTGATATTAGCGAAGATGCCTGTAAAACTGTGCAGGCAAACATTGAAATGAACAATGCACAGAATGTAATGAGCGTGCGCTGCGCCGATGTTTTTGACCTTTTGAAAGAATGCGAGCAGCAGAAAGAACAGTTTGACCTGATTATTCTTGACCCGCCGGCGTTTACCAAAAGTGCCAAAGCCGTGGAAAAAGCCTACGGCGGCTATAAGGAAATCAATCTGCGCGCCATGAAAATTCTTAAAAAAGGCGGCATTCTTATTACCTGTTCATGCTCTCACTTTTTCGATTCAAACATGTTTTACGGCATGATACACAATGCGGCCGTTGATGCAAAACGCCGTGTACAGATTCTTGAAAAACGCGGTGCAGGCCCAGACCACCCGGTTTTAATGGGCTACCCGAAATCTGACTATCTTAAATGTGCAGTTCTTAGGGTTTTGTAGGTTATATAATGGAAGAAAGTTTTAACTGCATTACGGTTTTAGGGCCAACGGCAACCGGCAAAACCGCGCTTGCCGTAAAGCTTGCGGTTCTGCATGGCGGCCAGATTATTTCTGCTGATTCTCGTCAGGTTTACAAAGGCTTAGACCTTGGTTCAGGCAAAGATTTAAGCGAATTCCATTACCAAAATGCAGACGGTACTTTTACCGACGTGCCTTACCACCTGATTGACATTACCGATTTGTCCTGCGAATTCAGTGTTTTTAACTATCAGCAGGCTTTTTACCGTTCATTTGCCCAAATTTTGAACCAGAAAGTAATGCCGGTTGTGTGCGGCGGCACAGGCATGTACCTTGATTCCTTTCTGCGCGATTACAGGCTTTTAACCGTGCCAACCAACGTGCCGCTTCGCCAAAGCCTTAACGGCAAAAGCGATGCTGAACTTGCAGAAATTTTGCAGAACCTTAAAGGCGACCTGCACAATTCTACCGATTTAACCGAACGTCACCGCCTTGTGCGCGCAATAGAAATTGCTGAATATGAAAAAAGCGAAGACGCAAAAGCCGTACTTGCTTCAATGCCGCTGCGCCCGGACATCCGTTCTTTCAATATCGGCCTTACGTTTCCGCGTTCGGTGCTGCGTGCGCGCATAAAAACACGCCTTTACCAGCGCCTTAACGAAGGCATGGTTGAAGAAGTAGAAGGCCTGCTTGCTGCCGGTGCAACTTACGACCGTCTTGAACGGCTTGGTCTTGAATACCGGTTTATTGCTGAATATTTGCAGGGAAAATTTGCAAGTAAGGAAGATTTTATTGATAAACTTTATATTGCAATCGGTCAGTTTGCCAAACGCCAGGAAACCTGGTTTAGGGGCATGGAAAGAAAAGGCGTAAAAATAAACTGGCTGCCCACCACCGAAACTACTACCAGCGACGAAGTTTTTGAACTGGCAAAGCAGATGCTGAGCGGCGTAAATTTTGACTGATTCCCTATGACTTTTGGCGTAGAAACTTACAGAAAAAAGCGCATGGCGGCAGTAGAACCCTATATTGCAGGGCTTTCTGTTGAACCCTGCGACATTGCCGTGTGCATTCCGGCTTTGGACGAGCTTGAATATCTGCCAGCCACAATTGATTCGATTGCCGAAGCATGGAATTTTTATGTACTTTGCAAAAATGCCGGGCAAAATAAAGAAAATGTCCAAACTGCCATTATCCAGCCCAGAAACTTTAGACGGCTTTTAATTGTAGTAAATGTAAACAACCGCAAAAGTGCAGGCGAACAGGTAAAAGCCAGCAACCGGCTTTTATTTGAAAAATTGTGCAATTCGCCACTGGCAAAAAATGCCGCAAATTCCCGGCCATCAGGTCAAAATAAATTTACCAATTCAATAAAACTTGCTGCAATTAACAGTTTTAGCACCGGCCGCGAATTACCAGAAAAAGATGGCGCAGGTTTTGCACGTAAAATAGCACTGGACTACGGTTTTTTGTGCTGCAACGACCGAAGTGACGCCATTTTGTGCTGCCTTGACGCTGATACGCTGATTGACACGAATTATTTTATTGCCATTGCCCAAACTTTTGGCGACGCGGTAAAAAACGGTAAGCTTGTGCAAAAAATTAAGGCCGGTGTAACAGGTTTTACGCATCAGCCCGGACAAACTGCGGAGCAAAATGCTGCCATTGCCGCTTACGAAGAATATTTAAAAAGCCACAGCTGCAGCCTTAAAAATTGCGGTTCGGCATGGTGGCCGGTTGCATTAGGCCCAACGCTGGTTTGCACCGCCCAGTTTTACGGTGCCTGCGGCGGCATGAACCGCCACACCGCCGGTGAAGACTTTTACTTTTTGCAGGCTCTGCTTAAATCCTGCCGCAACGGCGAATTTGCAGAAATACCCTGCATGGTGCATCCTGCGGCAAGGTTTAGTAACCGGGTTGCATTTGGCACCGGCACGGCCATAAAAGCCCAAATTGAACAGACAAAGCCGGTGCAGGGGTTTTTGCCCGGTTCATATGAAGAATTAAAAACGCTTTTAACTTTTGCGGAAAATTTCTGCACCGCGGCAGGCCAGAACCCCGGCAAAAAGGCAGAAGATTTTTTATCGGAACTGCTGCCGGTAAGTGCAAAAAGCCACGCGTTTTTGCAGCAGGAGCAGTTTGAAAAAGTGTGGCCTAATCTGTTTGCCCAAAACCGTAAAAACAGCAAAAACCTGATGTGGGCTTTTAACTGCTGGTTTGACGGCCTTAAAACCATAAGGTTTTTTCATTTTTTAGAAAACGGTTTTTAAAAAAAGACAAACCCATGCAGCAAAACCGCGCTGGCGTAAAAAAAAGACCGCATTAAATGCGGTCTTTTTTGGGCAAGCTGCTCGTGCTATAACCAGCCTTTTTTAATAAAAAGGGCAGGGCTGCTGCTTAAAAAACACAAAAAAACTTTTGAATTTTTTATGGGGCAGCACTAGGCTGTTGCTACCAACCGTTCTTCAACGTGCTGAACCTTTTTCAGGTATCCGGTTCTGATGCAGGTATCAAACAGCTCTTTTGTCATAAATTCATTTGTGACTTCATCGTAGCCGTCTTTATCCCGGACGATTCTAATTACATATCCTTCATCAGTTTCACGCAAAATGGTAACAAAGTCGTTTGAAGCGTTCAAAGTTCGCAATGAATAAGTTTCCACATCGGCCTCCTTTGATGGTTTTTAAGCTCTGCGAATTTTTAATCTTGCCTCCCACGTTAAGCTTTTGCACAAATTCATAAGTTTATGAAAAAAGCTCACCATTATTGTCGGCGGTATAAGTAGCTTGTTTAGCAAAAAATAACCATAAAGACCATGTTTTACACTTTTATCAAAGCAAAATAATTTTTAACGTGAATGTCGAGTTTTAAATCTTAGTCTGAAAGTTGCAAGATAATTTTATAAGAAGCAACCTCAGGCAGGCACGACACGAAAAAAAAACTCGTCACGACCGAAGGGCGAACGCTTTTTTTCGAGGCAAGGACTGCCTGAAGGTTGCCTTTTTATAAATTTTAAAACTCGACATTTGGACTTTTAAGATTTTAAGAAATTAAGGTAAAATAAACTTATGCTTTCTGAAGATTTGGCCTTTTTTACGGATGGTCACGCCCATTTTGCAGGGCAGAATGCCGGTGATTTTTTTAAGGATTTTGACAGCGGCAAAAGCGAAGCACTTGCAGCGTGTTTTTGCACCAATAATATGGAAGAAATTACGCAAATTGCAGAACTTGCAAAACAGGCGGAAGCCTTATTCCAAAACCGGCATCCGGCACATAACCCAAAAAACATTATTTTTTCAGCTTACGGCGTGCACCCGCTGGATTTGCAGAACCAGCCTGACCGGCAGCTGGAAGACAGCATGGCAATTTTGCAGCAGCTTGCACGGAACAGGCAGATTCAGGCCGTTGGTGAAGCCGGTTTTGATTTCAGGAATGAATTGTTTCGCCAGAGTGAAGAAAAACAGTGCAGGCTTTTTGAAGAACATCTTGAAATTGCCGTAAATTTCAGTTTGCCCCTTGTTGTGCACAATGTGCGCGGCGTGCAGAAATTATTTGAATACGCGCCCCAAATGAAAAAACTGCCCGGCGTAATTTTGCACTGCTGGGGCGGCACTTATGCCGAAAGCATGTTCCTGCTTGGCAGGGGCGTAAACGCGTGGTTTGGTTTTGGCAATAATCTGCTGCAGGGCAAAAAGTCTGCAATTGAATGCGTGCAGAAACTGCCGCTGAACCGCATTCTTCCGGAAACTGATTTTCCTTTTGTGCACGGTTTGCCGCGCGGAAAAACAGTTTGCCAGATTGAAGCAGTAAAAAATGTTTATGCAAAAATAAGTGAACTTTTGAATATTGAACAGCCGGAACTGGTTCAGAAAACTTACTGCAATTTTTGCAGTGCCTTTTCAAGTTCGGGTATAAGTTCATGATACAGAACCGTAATTTGCGGAATGTAAGGAGTTGCATCGCCTTCTTCCTTGCCGCGCAGAATGCGTTCAGCCTTTGCACATGCTTCCTGCAAACGTTCTGCGCCAATGGTCGCAGCCGCACCTTTCAGCCGGTGAATTTCTATTCCGGCGTCCATTCCCTTGCCCTGGGCAATCATTTCTTCAATTTTTGCCTGATCGTACTGCTGTTCCTGTAAAAATACGGTAATAATTTCCTTGTAAATTTCCGGGTCGTCGCCCATCATTTCCATACCGTTTTCAAAATTAAGAATCTGCTTTTCCATAAAGTTCCGCCTTCTGGTGAAAATAATGAAAGAATCTAAAAATGAAATTTCTAGAACTGCCTTAACAATTTAAGGAAAACTTATTATTTGAACTTTTGAAAAATAATTATTATTAACTTTAACAAGTTATTATAGCGTATTTTCTGAAAACTCGCTATAATTTTTTTTATGAAGAAATTATTTATCGTTCTGTTAGCTGTTATTTTAAGCACATTGTTGTTTTCTTTTTCTTTATTTAGTGCCACTTTGGGCGTTGAATTGCTGGCAATGCCGGTTACTTTGATTTTTGGCCTGATTTTGGGCTTTATTGCTTTGCTGAAACTTGTAAAACAAAAGCAGACAAAATGCATTGGTGCCGTGCGCAAAATGCTTGAATATTTGCCTTTTGTTGCGCTTGTTTCTTTTGTGCTGCGTCATGCAGGCAAAAGCGAAACAGGCTATGCAATTGATGTAATTTCCGTAGTTCTGTGGGTTGTAATTTTAGTTTCGTCACTTTTTTCGCTTTTCCTGCTTAACGACAAGCGTTCGCCTTTTGGCAAGCTTGAAAATAAAAAGGTGAAGGGCGTAAAGCGCGTTGGAATGGAAATTCTTGAATGGTTTGACGCTTTCATTCAGGCCGCGTTTGTTGTTTCTTTGATAAACATTTTTATTTTCCAGCTGTACGAAATTCCTTCAGAATCCATGGTGCCGGAATTTTTGATTGGTGACCGTGTTGTGGTTTTTAAAACTTCGGCAGGGCCTTCTTTTCCTCTTTCACCGGTAAGTTTGCCTCAGCTTCGTTCCTACAAGCGCGGCGACATTGTCGTTTTCCGCAATCCGCACAACGACACCGGGCGTAAGGGCGAAGTGAAGAACTTTATAAACCAGCTTGTTTATATGGTAAGTTTAACTTTGGTAAACCTTAACTATGATGAAAACGGCAACGCAATTGCAGACCCTTTGGTAAAGCGTGTTTGCGGCGAACCCGGCGAACAGCTGATGATGGTTGACGGGGTTCTTTATGCCCGTAAAAACGCCGCCGAACCGTATGCAGTTGTTGAATCTGACGGCAACTGGGCAGAATGGAATCTGATTGAACTTCCTGCGGAAACAAGAAAAAATGTCCGCTATTTTCCGCTTGAAGAATCCGGCTATTCGGTTTTGTGTCAGGTTGAAAGCGAAAGAAAAGAACTTAACATTGACGAAGCAAAGCTTGAAAGCATTTATCTTGCCAACCGTTTTGAAAACTTGTGCTACCTGCTGCACCAGAACGGCGCTGAAAATGCAGACAAAAGCCAGTGGTCTAAAATTGTAAACGGCGACAATATGTGGATTTACCGCATGTTCAGCAATAACGAAGAAATTACCAGAAAACTGCTGTCTACCGCCGGCGGTGCTGCATGGTTTAAGGCTTTTATGACCGAGTGGATAAACGCTTGCCCGGTAGAAGGCGAACTTATTGGCGGCAACCTGTACGACGATACAATGTTCAGATTGAATTTGATGGCAAAACTTAATTTTGGGCGGCTTGTCGTACGCAATGTTGAACTTCTTACTTCTAACATTGCGGCATCAAAAGACAGCGTAAAAACTGAATGTCTGACCAATGCGCAGAAACTTTACTATTACACGGTTTGGACTGACAGCCGCAATATGCCGCAGTTTCCGCTTAATGCCGATGGCAGCGCAGCTTTCATTCCGGAAAACTGCTACTTTATGATGGGCGACAACCGTTTTAACAGCCTTGACATGCGCCATTGCTACGACGCATACATGTCACCAATCTGCGGCCTTGACCCGTATTCAATGAACTATTCAAGCCGGATGTCACCGCAGTATGTAAGTGCAAAACGCATTCTTGGTTCTACCGCGCTGCGTTTCTGGCCGGTTAACCGTTTTGGCACGCTGAAAGCCAAATAATTTGAAAAAATAAGCAAGAACAAAAAAAACACGCTGACAATTGCCAGCGTGTTTTTTTGTCTGTTTTCTTGATTTCCTCTTAAAATTAAATGCTACAAACCGATTGTAAAACGTTCTTTTAAGTCGGCTTTACCGGTTTCAAGTTCTTTGTCTGTAGGAAACCACGGGTATTTTGCCGTATTGCCGCTGTAAAAGTCCTGATAAAAGGCTTTCGCGTCTACCGGCACCTGAGTGCTGCTGCGGTTTACGTCGCTAATAAGCCAGCGCTTTTTCTGGTAGGTAAGGGTAAGCACGTCGCTGAATTCTTCAATTTCAAAATTGCTTTCTTCAAGGCTGCTTAACTGAAAATAGTGAGCCTTTATTTCAATCGTTTCGCCTTCCACACCGGTTTCTTCGTTTCTGTCTGCGGTTTCAAACCAGCTGGCACTGCTGTTTGCGGCAGAACCGTTAATTTTCAGCTGCGTAATGCCGAATACCTGATTTTGTTCAAGGGTTTTTCCGTAATCGCCAATGTTCATCCATTCGGCAGGCGGCAAATAGCCAAGGCTTTGGCCATAGGCGTTTTGCATTTTACCTACAACAAACAGGCTAGAAACCATGTCCGAAACTTTTTTGCCGCCTTTTTTGGTGGTGGTAGAATCAACAAAATCTGCATCAAGCCGGTTTATGCCGGTGTAAAAACATTCGGCAACCTGCACCGGCGTTAAGCCGCGTGTTTGTGGTTTTGACAGATTGCCGTTTACGATTGAAATTGCAAAAGCCGCTATACCGATAACAGCCAGCGAAGAAACGGCAATTGCATTAAAATTCTTCCTGAAAAAACGAATGCGTTTTACTGATTTTTCAATTTTGCTGCTGTTTTTGGCACGGGCTTCTTCCGTTGCGTCTTTCGCCTGTTCCGGCTGTACAAAAACATCCTGCAAATTGTCCGGCAAAAGTTCCAGCATCCGCTTTACGGTTGGCCTGAAGTTAATTTTGCCGCTTAATGCATTGTTCAGCATCTGCGCAAGTTCAGGCTTTATGCCTGCGTTATACTGAACCGGCAGGAATTTCCTGTCCAGAAAATCCTGCGTCAGGTCGTCCAGATTCTGCTGACCCATAAACGGGCGCTGTCCGCATATTGCGCAGTAAACCATTACCGCCGCAGTAAAACTGAAAATCTCTTTTTCCGGCAAAAGTGGCATTCGCCAGCTTTCGGCGTAATTTATGGCATCAGCCTGGGAAATTATTGCAACAGAACGGCTTAAAAGAATTTCCGGCAAAAACAGAATATTGTTGTTTTCGTCAATTAGAATGCCTATTGCACCAACGTTTGGCAGTTTTATGCCCTGTGCCTGAGCCTGCACCATGGCTTTCAACACGGCCAAAATTTTTTTCCAGTGTTTCTGGCTGGCTTGCAGGGCACAATGGCAGATGCTTTTTTCTGCATTTTCGCTTTCAATTTCGGAAAAAAGGTCAAACATTGTCGTGCCGTTAAAAGCCGGTCCTTCAATGTTAAAGTTTTCGCCTTCAAGTGCGGTCTGTTCAAACGTCCATGGAGAAAAACTGTATTCCGGGTTTTCCGTATTTCCGTTTTCAATGGTTGCCAGATACCCGTTTGCCTTCATGTGCTGCATCATGTTTGCCTGGGCAAATTCCCGGTCGCTCATGCCGGTGTGCAGAACAAGTTTTCTGTCTGTTGTAATAATCTGCTGCATTTTTTATCTTCCGTTTGCAGAATAAAGGTACTGAAAATACTGCATGTCCGTGCTGAATGTTGCATCAAACTTCGGCATTGTTTCTTTGTACGATTCAAGGCTTTTCCAGAATCTGTAAAACTCTGCGTCTTTTGAATAGGCTTCGGCATAAATGCGTGTTGCTTCAGCATCGGCATTACCTTTTATTTCTTCTGCATTTTTATAGGCCATTGAAAGTATTGCGCGCTTTTCGTTTTCAAGTTTACCAAGCCATTTAGATTTTTCGCCTTCGCCAAGTGAACGGTAATACTGGGCTGTCTGGTTACGGTCTTTAATCATTCGGTTGTAAACAGACTGGGTCATTTCTTCGCTGTATTTAATCTGCCGCGGAACGATGTCGATTATTTCAATTCCGTATTCGCTTACCTGCTTGCGTGCTTCCTGCGCCATTTCAATTGTAAGCTGGCGGCGGCCTTTTTTTACTTCTTCCGATTCCTGATTTGCCGTTTCAAGTTCTGCAACTTCAAGGTCGCTGCTTTCTACGCCAACAATCTGGTCAAGCTGGCTTGGAATCGATTCGTTGATGAGGTTTGAAGAACGTACAACTTCTGAAAGCCGGTTCTGGGCAATAATCATGCGTGTTGAAGCGTCGATGATGTCGCCTAGGCGGTTGTATGCAATGTCCAGCGTTTTAAACGACTGGTAAAAGCGAACCGGGTCGGTAATGCGCCAGCGCGCGGTTGTGTCTACAATAATGTACTGCTTTTCTTTGGTCGGCATTGGTTCAGGGTCGCCGTCCAGCGAAAGAATGCGTTTAGGATAGGTTACAACTTCGTCAATTACAGGTATGCGGAAGTGAAGCCCGGCCTGCGTGCTAGAAGAAACAATCTGGCCGAAGCGTGTTACTACAACCTGCGAACCTTCGTCTACGATATAAAACGGGCCTAAAGCTACGAAAAAAATGCCGAAGGCCAAAATAAGTCCAAGAAAAATAAGGAATTTTTTCATTTAGTTACCTGCCTTTTTGGTTAAATCTTTTACCGGCAAAATATTGTCCAGATTGCGGTCAATAAGCGTTGAATTTTTCTGCGATTCAAATACGGTTTCCATTGTTTCAAGGTAAAGTCGTTCGCGTGTTACTGCCGGCGACTTTTTGTATTCTTCGTAAACGGCGTTAAAGCGTGCTACGTCACCCTGCGCCTTGTTAATGCGTTCTGCGGCATAACCTTCGGCAATAAGAACCTGCTGTTCGGCTTCACCGCGTGCGCGCGGTATTTCTGCGTTGTAAACTTCCTTTCCTTCGTTTATAAAGCGGTTCATGTCCTGAATGGCTTTGTTTACGTCGTCAAAGGCTTCCTGCACGCCGGCCGGCGGTACAATGCTTTGCAGCTGAACGTTGGTAACGTTGATTCCCAGCTGAAGCTGCCTGAAATTTTCGTTCATAAGCGAAACGGCCTGATTCTGTATTACGGAACGTTCTGCACCCATAATTTCAAGAATTGCCCGGTCGCCAACCAGCGTGTTGATTATTGACTGGCTGATGTCGCGGATGGTCTGTCTGCGTTCCTGCACGTTGAAAAGCCATGCAACCGGGTCTACGATTTTGTACTGAATAACCCATTCAACATCTACAATGTTCAAATCGCCCGTAAGCATGGTCGATTCTTTTGTGATGCCGTTTTTATACTGGTTCTGGCTTCCTGCCTTTACGGTCTGAAAACCGAACTGTTCTGTTTGAACGACTTTTACCGGCACGTTGTAGTTTTTGTCAACGCCAAATGGCAGTTTTACGTGCAGGCCTGCGCCAACTGTCGTGTAATATTTTCCAAAGCGAGTAATTACAGCTTCTTCTGTTTCGTCAACTTTAAACATTGTTGTTCCGGCTAAAGCAAGCACCAAAATTGCAGCAATTACAATAATTACGCCAGAAGCGGTAAGTGCCTTGCTTTTTCTGCCTTTCTGTGGTGTTTCGTCCATAAAGTCCTCCGTAATTTAAATGGGCGCATGCCAGAATCCTGTTCCGGCAGTCTGAAAGAAAGTAAAACCGTGTTCAATTTGTCAGTTTTCTTAAAAATTGTTCAAAAAGTTTTTATCTTCCTGTTAAAATATACGAAAAATAACAAAAAAAAACAAATGCAGTGAATGTTCTAATGCCGTTTTTTTGCTGCATTCTGAAAATTGAAAAAAAGACAGAAAACAGAAAAATTCTGTTGCATCAGAACAATAAAAAAGCCCTTTTGCGCTTGCCGTAAAAAGCATAATGCAAAAGGGCATAAACTGAAAAATAGTGTTTTGGCCGCCGTTTATGGCGCAAACGGTTATCTGCACCGGCGCAAAACTTCTTCTGCAATGTCATGCAGCGGCAGAACAATATCCGCAGCACCGGCTTTAATGGCTTCGGCTGGCATGCCAAAAACTACGCACGATTTTTCATCCTGCGCAATGTTGTATGCGCCCATTTCGTGCATTTCAAGCATTCCTTTTGCACCGTCATCTCCCATGCCGGTCATAATTACGCCAACAGCGTTTTTACCCGCATACCGCGAAGCCGATCTGAACAGCACGTCAACGGAAGGCCGGTGGCGCGAAACAAGGGGACCGTCCTTTACTTCCACGTAGTAAAAAGCACCGCGCCGTTTTAAAAGCGTGTGCTTGTTGCCCGGCGCAATCAAAACATGGCCGCGTATTACGGAATCACCGTCCTTGGCTTCGCTTACCTTTACCTTGCAAAGCCCGTTAAGCCTTTCTGCAAAAGAACGGGTAAAGTTTTCCGGCATGTGCTGAACGATTACCATGCCCGGCGCATCTGCCGGAAGCATTTCCAGAAATACGCGCAAAGCTTCCGTTCCGCCGGTGCTTGCACCAACAACCACAACTTTTTCAGTGGTGTCAAGCACCATCTGGCTTGGGCTGGCCTTTGCAAGCATTACGTCTGCCGTAAGCTTGGGCTGCACCGGCATTCCCGTTGGCGAAATATTGGCTGGCATAACAGGCTTTTGGCTTGGTGCAATGTTTATTTTGTGCAGCCGCCCCTTGGACATGTACGCTGCCTTTATTGCATCGCAGATGTGGATTTTAGATTCTTCAAGGAATTTTTTTGTTCCAACCTGCGGCTTTTTAATCATTTCAACTGCGCCAAACTGCATGGCGTTTATGGCATTTGCAGAACCGTCTTCTGCCATGCTTGAACATATTACAATCGGAATAGGGCGGGTACTCATTATCTGCTTCAAAAAGCTTATGCCGTCCATGCGCGGCATTTCAATATCAAGCGTAATAACGTCTGGCTCAAGCGTTTCAAGCTTTTTAAGTGCAATCAGCGGGTCAGAAGCCGTACCTATAACTTCAAAACCGTTTTCGTTGGAAAGAATCTGGCTTAACGTTGCCCTTACAACAGCCGAATCATCAATTATCATTACTTTTATCATAAAAATCCCCAGTAATCTTTTTGTTTGTATTGAAAAATGAACGGAACTATACTTTTCTGTAAACCGTCGGTGCGCATGTTTGCAGCGGCAGGTTCATGGAAAAAATCGTTTCAGAATGCCCAAGGAATAAATATCCGTCGGGCTGCAAATATTTCATAAATTTACCAATAACTCTTTCCTGCGTCGGTTTGTCAAAATAAATAAGAACGTTACGGCAAAAAATAATGTCATAAATTTCCGGCATGCAGAAATCGTTATCCATAAAATTAAGCCGCCTGAAACTTACATGACGGCGCAGGTCGCTTTTTATTTTTGCAACCGGGTTTGCCGCATTTGAACTTTTCAAAAAGTAATCGTGCTTAATGTTGTGCGGCAGCTGGTCAACAATGCTTAAATCGTAAACCGCGTTGTAGGCTTTATCCAGCACTCTTGTAGAAATGTCAGAACCCGTTACGCTGAAATTAAGTATTTTTCCCGGATTCTGCCTGATAAATTCTTTCATTACGATTGCAAGAGTGTAGGGTTCTTCGCCGCTGGAACAGCCTGCCGACCAGATTTTAATCATGTTTTTGCCTTTTGCAGCAAATTCCGGCAGCACTTTGTCGTTCATGTATTTAAAATGGTCATTTTCCCTGAAAAATTCGGTTTTGTTGGTTGTAAGCGTATCAATCATCAAAACCAGTTCCTGTTCATTGTTAAAAGCGTAGTCAATGTACTGGGCAAAAGTTGCAATTTGCAGTTTCCGCAGGCGCCCCATCAGCCGCGACTGCATCATTATGCGCTTGGTTTCGGGCATTTTTATGCCTACGTTTTTTTCAATGTATTCTGAAATCGTGCGGAATTCTTTTTCTGTCAGTTCCTGATTCTGCATTAAAAATCCGGGATTGTTCATTTGCATTCCTGCTGCGCTGAATTAAAAATTTGCAATTGCGGCTTTTGCCTGAGAATTGGAAAAACTGTCGCTGTTTGTGTCAATTTCCCTGATGATGTCAGACAGTTTGTAAATATCCAGAATCAGCGCAACTGAACCGTCGCCCAGAATTGTTGCACCCGACAGACCCGGTGTATTTTTGTAAAGCCTTCCCAAAGGCTTAATAACCGTCTGGTAATTTCCAATTACCTTATCAATTACCAGTCCTATGCGAGAATCCTGATCGTTTACAATGATAATCTGTTCCGTTGCCGGTTCAGGGTCTGTAATTTCAAAGAAAGTGCGCAAATCAATGTAAGGCATTACTTCGTTGCGGATATTTACCGAAGCACAGATTTTGTCCCGAGCGCTGGTGGTGCGCTTAAACTCAAGGCATTCCACAACATTTGAAAGCGGTATTACAAAGAAAGAATTGCCGATTTGTACCAGAATTCCTTCAATAATGGCCAGCGTAAGCGGAAGCTTCAATATAAACTTTGTGCCTTCGCCTTCATTGCTGATGGTTGAAACCGTACCGCCCAAAGCCGTAATGTCTTTTTTCACAACGTCCATGCCTACACCGCGGCCGGAAACAGAAGTAACCTTTGCTGCGGTAGAAAATCCGGGCTGAAAAATCAGTTCGCAAATTTCGTTATCGCTAAGTTCGTCGCTGGCACTGATAATGCCGCGGTCAATGGCCTTTCTGCGGATTGCGTTTTTGTTCAGGCCTGCACCGTCGTCTTCAATTGTAATTAAAACAAAGGCACCTGCATGTTCTGCGCGCAGGGTAACTTTGCCGGTTGGATTTTTGCCAGCAGCCTGCCGCACGGCCGGCACTTCAATGCCGTGGTCTACCGAGTTGCGTATTAAGTGAACCAGTGGGTCGTTAAGTTTTTCGATTACGGTTTTATCAAGTTCGGTGTCGGCACCTTCGGTAATCAGTTCAATGTCTTTGTCCAAATCACGGGAAAGGTCGCGGACAAGGCGGCGGAAACGTGAAAAAATTGTGCCGATTGGCAGCATGCGCATATCCATTGTGGTATCGCGCAGTTCCAGAATCAGGCGTTCGCCCTGTTCGCCAAGGGTAGAAAGCACGCCGTTTTGAATGGACTGGGAAAGCTGGCCTAAGCGTGCGTTAAAAGTAACAAGCTCGCCAACAAGGTCAATCAGTTTGTCCAGTTTTTCGGAATTAACTTTAATTGTCTGGCTGCTTGCTTCCTGCTGCTTCTTTTCCTGAACGTCCTTCAAGTGCTGCTGCTGGGTTAAGGCAGCCTGCATTTCTTCTTTAGAAACAACCTTTGCGTCCGTAAGAATTTCGCCGACGGTTTTTTTGCTAGAAAGAACCGCATCAATAACTTCTTCCGTAGTTGAATTGCGTTCAACAAGAATTTCACCAATGCGCTTGCTTACAGGTTCGCTGTCTTCGTCTGCAATGCAGGTAATCTGCACCAGGCTAGAACTGTCCAGAAAAATGAAAACGTCTTTCAGTTCGTTTTCGTCGGCAGTAGTGGTAATGATAATTTCCCACGACATGTAACAGCAGCTTGGGTCTATGCGGCTTAAGCTTGGTATTTTTACAACAAAGGGCGTAATTGAACATTTCCCCATGCCCTGAAGTTCTTCCAGCAGGGCGCAGGGGCGCGTACCGTTCTTAAACAAATCCGGCGAAGGCATAAACTGAATGCGCCATGTAGCTTCTTTCTTGGGCATTTCCTTTTCTACCGGTTTTGCAGTTTTTGCCTGTACTTCTTCTTTTTTTTCAGGTTCTGCAGCTTCTCCAACGTGGTTGCTTTTTACGTAATTCTGAAAAATTGCAATCAGCGAAGCCGATTCCGTTTCAATGTCCGGGTTTTCAGGTTCGTCCAGCATCATGCGGATATGGTCGCGTGCTTTAAGTGTAATTGAAATAAGTTCCGAAGTAACTGCAACCTTGCCGTTGCGTACTTCGTCAAAGCAGGTTTCAACTTCGTGGGTAAAATGGGAAATTGATTCAAGGCCGAACATGCCGGAAGAGCCTTTAATCGTATGCATGCTTCTGAAAATTGCGGAAATTGTTTCTGGGTCTTCGGGATTGTTTTCAAGTTCAAGAAGCAAGTCTTCAAGTTTATTCAAAAGGTCATTTGCTTCGTCATAAAAAATCTCTGCCATTTTGTCCATCATACGCAAATTCCTTATTTATTTAACATTCTGTCTGTCAGCTGAACGATGATAACGCTGTCTTCTGCATCTTTTGCAGTGATTAAGCCGGTGGCATAAAGTCTTTTGCGCACGCTTTCAGAAAAAGTGCCTTCAAAAGTTACCTTTTTGTTTTCGGTTTTTGCCTGACGGCACAGAGCAAACAGCAGCTGAATGATGGAAGCGTCGAAATCTTCCAGAGAAGAAAAATTTATGCACACAGTGCTGAATTCTTTTAAAAGTGCAGACATATATTCGTGTATTTTTTCAGCGTCGCTTACGGAAAGGTCGCCGGTTAAAGAAAGTTTTCCAATATTATCGGTTTTAGCCATTTTTTCTCCCGTGGGAATTACCAAATACTCAACCATAATTTTAGTTTTATTAGCCCGATTTTGCAAGAAAAACTTTTGCAATGCATGCCGCGTGCTGCAATGTACAGATTTGCCAATTTTTATAAGCTGTGCTATCATTTTTATTTAAGGAGTTTTTATGAGCGACGACACAACCGATGCATTTTTAACCTTCGTTTTGGGCGATGTTGCTTACGCCGTTGATGTTTGTTCTGTCCGGGAAGTTTTAACTTACGAAACTGTTACCCGTGTTCCGCGTACTGCGCCTTACCTTAAAGGCGTTCTCAATATCCGCGGCACCGTTATTCCTGTAATCGATTTGCGAATCCTTTTCAATATTCAGCCCTCTGCAAAAACAGAAGACAGTTCCATTATTGTTGCCGAAGCTACCGTGCCGGGCGAACAGGAAATTGTTTTCGGTTTTCTGGCCGACGATGTTGAAAACGTAAACCAGCTTTCAAATGTTGCCACCGCGGTAGACGGAACTTCGGCTTTGGACATGATTCACAACGAGTTTATAAGCCGTGTTGGTTCAAGCGGCGACCGTTTCGTGCTGATTCTTGACATGGAAAAAATAATTAAATACATGGAAGACGAGCTTGATCAGGCAGAGTCTTATTGATTGAACTGGTTTTTCTTCTGCGTTTTTTTAAATTTTTCAGCATTTTTATAGAAGAAAAACTGTTAAAATTGGGAAAATATATGAAAAAATTGTTGTGCCTTTTAGGACTTGCTGTTTGCTGCAGCAGCCTTTTTGCCTATGTAACAGCCAAGGATATTGTTTACCGCGTAATGCCGGTTAATCAGTTTCCGGTTATTTTTTCTGCCAGCGATTTGGTTTCGCAGGAAGAATTGCCGTCTAATCTTGACGTGCCATGCCAGATTCAGTTTGGCGTTGCCCAAAGCAGCGGCAGTTTAATTGCGCGTTACACCCTGCTGCAGGAAGTAAAAACCTACCCGAACCTTGATGACGAAGATTTGGCACGCCAGCTTGCTTACGAGCCGCTGCTTGTAAACTATGTAAAGGCTTTAACCGGGCGCAAAATTGAATTTAAGGAACTGACGCGCCTTAAGGAAGATGATGCAAAGCGCAAATTTAATGCTGATTTTGCATTTACCTATTTTGTTACGGAACCGGTTGCCCGCTATTCCGAAGGCTATCACTACCTGATGCTTGAGTTTTTCTTTAAGAAGGGTATAGGGCTTGTTGTGCGCGGCATTCTTGGTAACGACGTAATGGATTTTTTGATGTTTGATACGCCGTTTTTAGCTGCGTACAACGGCTTTAAATTTGAAGAATAGGGCTTATTAAGTTTTTTTGCGCCTTGCAGTATTACGCTGCAAGGTTCTGGTATTTTAAAATGTTTGGGCGCGGCATTTGGGCAATTAAAAACATTGCCAAAAATTGAAATTTTTACACGCGCCTGCTAATATACAAAACCCGTATAATTTTAAATTTTCAAGAGGATTTTATGAAAAAGATTTGTTCAATAATTTTTTGCCTGCTTTTTGCCGGTATTGCAGCTTTTGCAGGCAGCTTTAGCGACACAATTGATACTGTAATTAACCAGTTTGACGACAAGGAAAGCGTTACCCGTTTTTTAACGCTGGCAAACAACCTTTTCATTTTTGATGAAGAAAACGGCTATTACATCAACAATTCAATTTTAAACGATTTGGTTGCGCTTGAAAGTGATGCTGACGTAAAGGATTTCTGTGAAATTATAAACAAACTGTTTTTGATTGACGAAAAGGGTGAAAATTTCCCGAAAGACTTGAAGATTCTTGACGCTGATTCTGATGACGAAACCATAAGCTTAAGCGAAATAAGGGATTCGCTGAACGCGGAGCGCAACGATAAAAACAGCAAGATTAAAAATATTTCAAAATCCAAATCAAAGCCAAAGGCTTTAACCACGGAACTTTTTCCGTACACAAAACAGTGGAGCTATCACAAGAATTATGAACTGATTTGCCAGCTTTTTGTATTGTACAACATTACCCACGCCGCAGAATAATAAAGCATAAGATTTGCAAGGTTAAGCGGCATTCGGCTGAAAATTCGGAATTGAAGCTATAAAATACTGGAAAAAAAATACCCGAAATTGCAGAAAACAATTTCGGGTATTTTTTTGCCGCTTACGCTGCTTTTACATTCCGCAGGCTAAAACCAGGTAATGTCCCCTGCCTTGGGCTGTTCTTTCTGAATCGATTCCCGGTAAGCCTTTTCCCTTGCTTCAATTTCGCTCATTGCAATGTCGGAACGCTGAATGCGCTTTAAGTACACTTTTGAAGTTTTTGGGTCAAAAAATATTTTGCGCGGAAAAATACCGCCGGTATCGTTGGCCATAATTGGAATTTTTTCAGTTTCAAGGTAGTTTAGTGCAAAATTGATGTTGTTCAAGCCGGTTTTATTCTGGTAAAAGCCGCCGTTTTCCAAAACGTTGCTGCCGCCAAAAACCTTCGCCTGCAAATTTTCTTTCTTGCAGCCTTTTTTCAGCATGTCGTTAATTAAAAGTTCAATTGCAAAATCGCCGTACCGGCCCTGTTCTTCCTGCGTAATTGAAAAATTTTTGGAAGAAAAAGGCAGCATAAAATGGTTAAGGCCGCCAAGAAGCTTATGTGGGTCAAAAAGGGCAATGCTTATGCAGGAACCTAAAACCGTAGAAATAAACACATCGTCGGAAGTAGAAAAATATTCACCTGGTAAAATTGTTACAACGCTTTTTTGAAAATGCGAATCAAAATGATTGTTCATTCTTTCTTTTAGCCGTCCAGAAAAATAGTTAGAAAAAGTTTACAGTATTTCACCGGTGTTGTCAAAAAAAACGCTGTTAAAAGCCCTGCAAAATGCAGAAACGGCAGTTTTATACCATGGCGGCAGCTGCATTTGCGGCAAACCCGCCGTTAATGCCAAACTCGAAATTGAATCTAAAAGAACGTAATTTCTCCGGCTTCTACGCCTGCGTCAACTTCCATGCCGGTAATTGAACCAACCGCCTGCTTGTCAGAAACAATGGTAAAGTGCTTGATGAAGTCGCTGAATGAGGAATTGCGGATTGACCATTCGCTGATGCCTTTTTCTTTCAGTATTCTTTCTTTTTCAGTTCTTGCCTGTTCATAAATTTCTGCAAGTTCTTTCTGTTCGTTTTCAAAACGCGCAGAAAGCTGTTCCAGATGTTCAATTGCACCTTCTATTGAACGGTACGACATGAAAAAGTCTTCCGAATAAACCGTAAAGTTTTCTACGGCTTTTACAAATTCATTCTGCAATTTGCTAAGCGACTTTATGAACGTAGATTTTGTTTTGTTGATGGCCGAAAAAAACTTGCGGTCGGCATCGGCATCGGTAGAAAACTGCTTAATCTGCTTGGTACTGTTGTCAATAAAGCTCTGCAAAAGCTTCTGCGCTTCTTCTACGTTCTGGTCGGTCTGCGAAATCAGGCTTGACATGTATTCAACCGTAGATTTGATGGTATTGATGTTGGTATTGCGCGCAACTTCAATGCGCTGGGCAATTGCAACGTAAGTAAGATTGTTTATAATAGGGAAAAAATCGGTAAAGCACAGCTGAATGCGCTGTACGGCGTGCTGAATTGAGTTGGATTTTTCCAGAACCTGTTCCTGCGCGCTCTGGTACGATTTGAAAATGTTTACAAAATCGCCGAATTCGGCACTGGTGCGTTCAATGCACGATTGCAGGCTGTCTTTGCGGCTTGTGTCGGTTAAACTGCTGTTTATAAATTTTTGCCGCTGGCGTTCTACGCCTGAAAGAATGCCGTCAATCGTATCGCGGTTCTGCTTGAACACGTCAATTGAATTTTTAAGCTTGCCGTTAATGCTTTCAAGCAGGGTAATTGAAACTTTTGCAAGCTGTTCGTTAAAGCAGCACTGGTCAAGTTTTTCTTCATCGGCGGCGCGGCTGTTTATTTCCTTAATTTTGGAAAGCGTCAGGATAACGTCATCAAGTGACTGGCGGATAATGTCCTGCATTTGAATGCATTCCATGGCCTTTAAAATTGGCTGGCGAACGCTGGAAGCCTTTTCCAGCATTCCGGCCAGTTCTTCCATTATGGTTTCCAGGGCTTCTCCAATGCTTATGTTTTCGCCGGAATCGTCGTCAGTTTTGCCGCTTATGCGTTCAACATCGCTGATTGTGCGTTCCAGCATGGTAATGTTTTCTTTAATTGATTTTTCGTTGTCAATAAGTGCGTCGGACTGGGCAATAAGGCGCAGGGAAAGGGTTTTTAGGTTTGAAGTAATGTAGGAAAAAGCCTGGCCTTCCTTGCCGGATTTAATTGAAACAACCATCGCATTAAGTGAAATAAGTTCCATTTCGCTGCTTTCGTCTTTAATGCGCTGAATCAGTTCGTTCATGCTTGCAAGCAGTTCCATGCGTTTGGTAAAACTTTCCACCAGTTCCGTATTGCGGTTTTTAAAGTTTGCGGCAACCTGCCTGTTCTGTTCTACAATTTCAGTCTGTTTCTGTATTATGCTGGTAAGAGAATTCTGAACCTGCTTGAATTTTGCAAGCTTGGGATTATCAAAAACGTCTGAGTCTTCCGTGCTTTTTATAAAATTAAGTTCGCTTACCAGAACCGGGAAGTTTGAACTTAAGTCAAAAAAATCCCGTCCGCTTTCGTCGCTTATTTCTTTTAAGTTGCCAAGAATTGTTTCTGTGTTCATTTATTTACTCTCTCATTCCTTTAATGCCTGCCGGCTATCGTCTGTTAAGTTTTTTCTGGTTTTCTGCCTGTTTTTCGTAAAATTCCCTTACAATGTCTGCAAAATCTTCTGGGGCATCGTGCAGGTCTGTTAAATTGTTTGTGCCTGCCGCGCAGATGCGCTGTACGATTGGCGGAATTGACTGGGCAAACATGGAATTAGGGTAGGCCAGAACTGCCGGTTTGCGCTGGGCAATTGCTGCCTGCACGGCTTCGTCGTAAGGCGCGTAACCAATGTATTCCAAATCTATGCACAGCTTGTGCTTTACCAGCGACTGAAGCCTTACGCCCATTTCCGTGTTTGAAGAATTGCGCCCCATGTTCATTATTACACGCGGCTTAAACTTGCTCATTTCTTCATAAACGCGCTTGCCTTCGCCGGGCATTGCATCGTCAATTACGCTTAAAATCTGTTCAAAGGAATATTCCCTGCCTTCAAGCCTTTGCAGGATGCTGTTTTTAAGTATTTGCCGCGCCGGGCTTTTGGGGCTGTACTGGCGGTAGCAGAACCTGTAAATGACAGACTTAAGGAAAGAATAGGCGTTTAAAACCGAAGTAATTTCCGGCGTAACAACCACAATGCCGTTATTGGCCATAATGAAAAAATCAATTATGTTGTGTGCCGAACCGGCGCCAAGGTCTAAAATTAAATAATCGCACTGAAGTTTGGTAAGTTCGCGGATGATTTTTTGTTTTGTAAAAAAATCGATGTTGGCTGCACCGGGAAAAAGACAGTCTCCGGCGATGAAATGCAGGTTTGGTATGCCTGTAGCCTGCACAAGGGCACTCATGTCAGTTTCCATTTTGTTTATAAAATGCCCCAAACCGCTCTGGTTGTTTTTCAGCCCCAGCATTGTGTGCAGGTTTGCGCCACCAAAGTCAAAATCGCACAGAATGACGTTCTGGCACCTTGCGGCTAAACTTACAGAGATGTTTGTTGAAAGTACACTTTTGCCTACGCCGCCTTTTCCGCCGGCAATAGGAATAATAACAGCCATAATGAACAATTATAAGCCAAGCACGGCTATTTGTAAACGATTCGTGCTGTTTGATGTAACTAATACGCACTAATCTTAAAACAACTTGGGAAGAGTTAATTTTAATAGCTTTTCCAAAATCGAGCTGTTTAGATTGGTGTCGTTTCTAAACCGCTTGGCGGTTCTAGCAGGGGGAACCTTGGTAGCAACAAAGGCTTGAATTGACGACACCAGTTCAAGCCTTTTTTTATGTGGTTTAGAGATGAACAACGAAGAAATTAAAAGCAATCTTTCAAAACTTTTTGACTGCAAAACTGATTTTACGGTTACACAAACCGGTAAGAAATCAAGTACAGTAAACGGTTTTTATAAACCGGCAACTTGTGAGATTTTTCTGCATAACAAAAATTTCACTTCGACAAATAAGCTTATGTACACGGCTGTACACGAGTTTACCCACCATGTTTTGACCACCGAAAAAGGCATAAAAACTACAAAATGTCATTCGGGTATTTTTTGGTCAACTTTCTATGACTTCCTAGACAAAGCAATTCAACTGGGCTTTTATTCACGCGAAAGAAGCAGGCAGACGAAAGGCCTTATTGAAAATGCAAAACAGTTGCAGAAAACAATCATTGAAGCACAGAAGTCTTTAGGGGCTGTTATTAGGCAGATTAACGAAGCCTGCATACTTAACGGCGAACGCTTTGAGGACGTTGTTGAACATGACTTGCAGATAACGCGCAACAAGGCGAAAGAATACGTCCGCCTTGAAAAAACAGACTGTACAAACAGCGAAATGGCAAAGGCTGTTACTGCAAAAGACGTAATGATTCAGCAGGCAGCGCAGGAAGCCGCAAACGAAGGTAAGACTGTTGAACAGGTAAAGGCAATTGCCAAACAAAAGCCAAATGTAGATGACGACTTGGGAAAAAAGGCAAAAGTAACAGACAACGGCTTAGAAAGCCCGGAAAAATTGTTGCGCGAAAAAGAACGGCTTAAACGCACGATTGAACAGCTTAATGACAGGCTGGTACAGGTTGAAGAAACACTGAACAGCATGACAGGAAACGGAAAGTGAAATCGGGCGTGAAGCTGTACCGGCGACCGAATGGGCTTTGGTACGGCGTAAACGAAATAGGGCAGATATACGGCGGAACATTAAGAAGTGCTTTACTGTTCGCGTATGGATATGGCAAAGACCAAATGGCAGAACTTCGCTATGTGATAGCGTGCCAAAGGAAAAAGGAGATATAGAGATGTTGTACAAGAGTGTCGTTCAACTTGGAAACGTCAACTTTACACCAACTGACGGTTTAAGACGTGAGGAGTGGTTAAAGCTTAGAACTACTGGAATTGGCGGAAGTGATGCCGGTGCAATTATGGGGCTGAATGAGTATGCAACACCGTTAAGCGTTTATCTTGCAAAAAAAGGCTTTGCAAGTTTTGAAGGGAATGCTGCTACAGAATGGGGAAACATACTTGAAGACAAAATCAGACAAAAAGCAAAAGCTGACTTGGGAATTGAGATTGAACCCGTTCCGGGAATGTTTACAAGCAAGGAATACAGCTTTATGAACGCGAATCTTGACGGGCTTGTTTATGTTGAGGGAGAAAAAGAAATCGCCGGTAGTGTTGTCACTGGTCTTGGCGGACACGAAATAAAGACTTCACGTACCGGCAAAGGGTTTGGAAATGACGAAATTCCCGACAGTTACTACGCACAAGTTCAGCACTATATGGCAGTAACCGGCTTGGACTTCTTCATTCTCACCGTTTATATTTTCGACAGATACGAGGGCAGACATTATGTTGTACCGCGCATGGACGATTTTATTTTGCAGCTTATTGAAGCTGAAAAAAACTTTTGGAATGACAATGTTCTTGCAAGTGTTATGCCTTCACCAACCGGCAACGAAAACGAACTTGAATTACTCAAGTCTATGCCAATGGCTGAAACAATCGAACTTGACAGCGAGTGCGAGTCGCTTCTTGATGAAAAAGCCGTTATTGACAAGCAGATTAAGGAATTGCAGGTAAAAGTCAACGCTCTGAAAGAACAGGTTTTAATCAAAATGAGTGCTGCTTCAAACGGTACTGCTGCTGAAAAAACTTTTGCAACCTGCGGAAAGTGGAAAATCAGTTATAACACACAGGTATCAAAAAGAATTGATACTAACGCTTTGAAAAAAGCCGGGCTTTATGATGAATACGCTAAAGAATCCGTTTCAAAAGTTATGCGTATTTCCAAAAACAAAGAGGTGCAGTAATGAAAAGGGGTTTAGCAAGAGACGGCATGAAAACTTGTTGGAGTTGCGGCAGTTCTGAAATTTCAGTTTGTGAGGATAGTGAGAGTGAGAACTTCAAATATTTTGTACGTTGTGCGGATTGTGGAGAGCACACCCTTAACTGTCAGACAGAAAAAATGGCTAAAAAGGCATGGAATAGAGCGTATGAGATTCCTTTGGATTGATACAGAAACTACAGGAATTGAAGTCACCGACAGTGCAGCTTTTGAACTGGGAATGATTCTTGTAGATAACGGACAGGTGATTTGTGAAAGATGTTTCTTTCTGAATCCTTTGAGTGACACTATCAAGTATCACGAGGACGCAGGAAAGATTCACGGCTATTCGGAAGAGGATATAAAAACTTTCCCTTCGGAGCGTGAACAAATGCCAAAGGTTGCACAGTTCTTTTGGGAAGCAAGGGAATTATGGCAAAAGGACGGAAGCAAGAGTGAAAAAATGATTCTTGCCGGCTATAACGTGGGATTTGACATTAAACACCTTAAAGCACTTTTGGAAAGAAACGGCTACAAACTGGAAGACTATTTTTCCGATGTGGTTGCTGATGTTTTCTTGCAGGTAAAAAAGGCAGGTATGCAAAAAGCACTGCCATACTTGAAAGACAGAAAACTTTCTACGGTTGCCGAACACTTGGGCGTAAAACTTGAAAACGCACATGACGCTATGGCAGATATTAAAGCAACTAGAAGCGTTGCTGCAAAATTACACTCAATGGGTGTAAGTCTTTTATAAACGAGGTTTTTTATGATTAGCGATTTGATAAAGGTTATTGAAGCACAGGGTTTTATGGTTGAAAAGTTCAACAAGGTTAAAAATGTTGAAATTTGCGACACATCAGAAACTATTGAGTTTACTGTTTTCAGAAGCTCAAATGAACATAAATGCCGCTGCAAAGAAGAAAAGTTACACCTTTGAAGATATTCAGAGATTCTGTAATGAAGGTTGTGCAGACAAATACATCAAAGAGGGTGATTTGTTTGTTGTTCCGGGTAATTTCACGGTAGATGAATATGACGACTTTGACGAAATCGAAGCAGAAAATGTGCGTGTCATTGCGGTGTCTGTAAAGCCTTCAAAAGTTATTTTTAACTTTGAAAGAATCTTGTTCAGACATTGCATTGATGAAGATTATGTAAAGGGTAGTGATTTTGAAGAAACTGAATTAGGCGGCTACATTAAAGGCAAATTTCAGAACGCTCTTGAAAAGAAACTTGGCGTTAATGTTTTGGATTGCAGTCTTCTTTCAAAAGAAAATGTTTTTGAAAAAGACAGTGAAGAATATATGCCGTTCTTTGGCGAAAGAAAAAACAGAATCAAGACACTACTTGATGATAGTGACACTTGGTACTGGTGGCTTAAAACGCCGTATTCGGCGCACTCCACCTACTTCTGCTATGTCGGCTACAACGGCGATAGCTACAACTACGCTGCTAGTAATAGTGGCGGTGGGGTCGCCCCCGCTTTTGCCGTAGGCAAATGTATCTAACAATCACCCGGCTTTATGCCGGGGTAAATTACAGGAGAAATTGAAATATGAACGTAAACGGAAATAACGCAAATACAAAACTTGCAAATGTAAATACAAAGAACCCAACACTTAAACAGTGGGTTGCAAAAATGAGCGACCAAATTAAGAACGCATTACCCTCTAACATTACGCCGGAAAGAATGGTACGAATCGCCATGACCGCGATAACCAAAGACCCGAAACTTGCAGAATCTACTCCGGAAAGTTTCATGGGGGCACTGCTTACGAGTGCACAGCTTGGGCTTGAGTGTAACACACCGTTAGGACAGGCTTTTTTAATTCCTTACAGAAACAATAAAAAAGGCGTAACCGAAACGCAGTTTCAAATGGGTTATCAAGGGTTGATTGATTTGTGCTACCGCACCGGGCAGTACAAGAAGATTGTTGCACGCGTTGTATACGAGGGTGATGATTTTGACTATTCCTACGGCTTGGAAGAAAAGCTTGTACACAGACCCAAAGAACAGAGCGATAACCCGGTTTATGTTTATGCCCTGTATGAACTGAAAAACGGTGCAAGTGCTTTTGAAGTTATGAGCTGGGAAGCCGTAATGAAGCACGCACAGAAATATTCGCAGAGTGTTAAAGGCGGCTATAGTTCGCCTTGGCAGACAGACCCTATAAGCATGGCAATTAAAACCGTACTTAAAAAGCTGTTGAAGTATGCGCCCAAAGCAGTTGAAGTTGCAGAAGCTGTAAATGGTGACAGTGCAATTATTAAGACAAACATTGTACCGGGCGCTAACGGTGCAACCTATACCAACGATTTTGACTATTCGCCGGAAAACGTAACGGACGTTGAACCGATTGCCAACAAGCAGATTGATGAAAAACCGACTGAAAGCACAATGTCGGCAGAAAATTATGATGATGCCGGGATTGACGCGGCGTTTGAAGCGCAGGCGCAGGCATACGATGACGCAAACGGCTTGTTCTAAGTGAGGTAAAGATTTTTGAAAATAACGGCATTTTTTCACGGCGTTTTATACAAGAATCAGATTGTATTAAGGGTTTGCGATGAAAAGGATTTTCCGCTGATATACAAGCTTTTTGGAAGCAAAAAGAAGCGCGAAGAGCGTACAAAGCAGGAAATCCTTTTGAAATGCGAAATTGACGCAGAATTTCAACACCGAACGTACAAACAGCTTGCAAGCGTGTGGAAACTGATAACCGTTATTTTTGAAAGCACGGAAAGAAGAAAGCCGACAGACGAGGAACGCTATCGTTAGCCGTGGTGCTGCTCCACAATTTGCAGATTGTGCTTGGAATGTTTTAGCACTGACACGAGAAGAACACACGTTCTTTCACGCACGCGGCTGGACGGTTTTTTAGATAAATACCCACATTTAAGGGGCAAGGTTGAAAGAGCTTTTAAGAAAGCCGGGCATTTAGAAATACCTAAAATATTCATGCCGGAAAATCAGATTGATATAGCAGGTTTAGCAAACTTGGCATTGGGAGAATGAACGAATGGAAAACAGTTTGTCTTTGATTGTAAAAGAAAAAACGCTTGGTAGCTTAATTACCAATGCGCAGGATATTAAGAAGTTTGTTGCTGAAAAACTGGAAACATATTCAGTTGACAATTATGTCGGAGATGAAAAACAGGCGGCAAAAGATAAGGCAGAACTGAACGCCGCCGCAAAACAGCTGAATGATGAGCGCATTAAACTTGAGAAAGAATGGCTTGAACCTTTTAACGAGTTTAAGGACGTTGTAAACGAAACAACCGGCATGATTAAAGCCGCAAGTGCAAAGCTTGACGCAATTGTTAAGGCAAAAGAAGAAAGGGAAAAGGCAGAAAAGAAAGCTGTAATTACAGACTTGTGGCGGACAAAGCATTTTGAGCTTGTAAGCCTTGACCGGATTTTCAATCCTAAATGGCTGAATAAAACATACAAGCTTGAAACTATTAACAGCGATATGGACGCTGTTGTAAGCAGAATTAACGGCGACCTTGCGTCTTTAGACGCTTTTGGGGCAGATACGGCACAGCTTAAAGAACTGTATCTGTCAACGCTGGATTTGCAGGCAACATTGAACAAAGGCGCAGAATTGAAAGCCAACCGGGAACGCCTTGAAGCCGCGAAAAAACAGGAAGCTGAAAAGCAGACAGAAGCTGTATCGGCAGAACAACCGCCGGTTGAAGCCGAAGAAAACGAATGTGCCGCCGCGCCCAAAACCGAACCGGCAAAAACAGACGGCAAGATTTATACGTTTCACGTTTACGGAGACTTAAAAGAGGTTGTAATTGTAGGGGAGATTGCAGAAGAAATGAACCTTGAAATAGTGCCCAGTATTACGATGAAAGGCGATGCAATGCAGATAACGAAGTTTAAGCAGATGCTGGCAGAAAAAGGCATTGGTTATAGCAAGCAGGGATTGGTTAACCTTTTGGTTTCAAGAATGGAATGTGAGGAATAAAAAATGAGTGAAAGAAGAATGTTTTCAAAATCTATTACAGAAAGTGACGCTTTTTTGGATTTGCCTTTTCCTGCACAAGCTTTGTACTTCCATTTGTCTATGAACGCAGATGATGAAGGGTTTATCAATAACTGTAAACGTCTTATTCGCGTTATCGGTGCAAGCGATTGCGATTTTCAGGCACTTATAGAAAAGGCTTTTGTAATTCGATTTGAAAGCGGTATTTGCGTAATTAAGCATTGGAAAATTAACAACTCAATAAGACAGGATAGAAAAAGACAAACTAATTACCCGGAAGAAAAAGACCAGCTCATGGAAAAACCAACCGGAGTTTATACCCTTAGAATTAAAGCTAACCGGGAACATGATGAAAAAGAATCTACAGGCGAAATTCAGTCAATTGAACGTGTCGGAAAATCCGACAGCTTGTCAACTGACGAGGAAAACTCGACTGTTGAACAGCATTATGAAGAAATTCCTACAGAAACTTTTGTAAGTGAAGAAACAGAAGAACTACCGGAAAATCCGGTAGTATCGACAGAAATTGAGCAACCGCGCAAGGACTATGCAGGTGCTGTTTTTGATGTGCTTTATGCGCATAATCTGCCTTGCTGCAACGGTAATTTGGTTACTTTCTGCATGAGAGATTTTAAACTGGCATTGCAGGTTATAGCAGAATTAAAACTTAACAGCAGCGAAGTTATACAAGCCGTAAAAAACTATGCAGAAGTGGTAGAGATGAAACGCCGTGGGTTGAGCTGGTGGAACGCTGAACAGGATTTTTATAGTTTCTGTAAACAGAAAACTATAACTAAGTTTTTGCCGGGCACTTTTAAGCTTGAAAATTATCTTACAACCAGAAAACCCGGTGCTGATGCTGATGCTGAAAAAAAAGCTGAACAGATGGCATGGGTTGAACAGATGGAGGTAGAAGAAAATGACAGTTAGCGATTTCATCAAAGCCGTTATGGATTATTACGGAACTTTTGAGAACGAAGCAGTTTTCAGAGTCTTCTGTAAGTATGTGCAGGAAAAGGTTTACAGGCATGACCTTGACCGTATCTACGAATATTTCCTGGCTAACATTGCAGCAAGCTGGAAGATTGACGTTAAGACTTTAATGGACGCTTGCCGGGCGTTGCAGATACAGCCAAAAAAAGCGGTCAGAAAATGTACTTGCTGCGGTGCTGTTTATACCGACCTTTATTGTCCTGTATGTGAGTTTGACCCTTACGGCGGAGAGTCGGTTGAATCTTACCGTGAGTTCTGGAAGTCGAGACAGTCAGACCCGGAAAAATACGAGAGGGAGATTGAACGGATAAAGCAGGAAACTTTACGGAAACTGCGAGAAAACCCATTTCAGAAAGCAGAAAGGCTGAAAGTACAGCAGAAAGGAAGTAGATATGTCGGACATGAATAAGATTGTGCTGATTGGGCGTTTAACGAGAGATTTAGATTCGGACAGCTTCGGCTATACGGCAAGCGGCACGGCAAAAGCAATAATCAGCATTGCCGTAAACGACAGGATAAAGAAAAACGGTGAATGGCAAGATGAAGTTTCTTTTTTTGACGTAACTGTTTGGGGCAAAATGGCGGAAAACTTGAAGCCTTACTTACTGAAAGGCAAGCAGATAGCCGTTGAAGGGAAATTGAAGCAATACCGCTACGAAAAAGACGGCAAGAATCATTCAAAAATATCTGTTGTAGCTGAAAAGATTCAGCTGATTGGCCGCAGTAACGGCAACATGAAAAACAATGCGCCCTACCAGCAGAATTACGGTAATAACGGCGGTTACGGTTACAACCAGCAGACTAATAACAGAAATTACAATCAGCCGCCGCAACAGCATAGAAACAACAGCCAGCAACAGTACAGCACAGGTTATCAGTACGAGATGTATCACTAGGAGCAAAAAAATGAAGGAAGAAACAAAAAAACTGCTTAATAAAATTATTGAAGGCATGAGACATGACGGCAATTTTACGGAGCAGGAAAAAGATGATTTTGAAGATTTTTGCCGGGAAATAGAAACTATTGAACATGACTTGAAAAACGGCGGTTTTGTGCCGGATATTCACGGCAAGCCCTGTAAACACGGTGACAAAATCCGTGAAGTTGACGGCGAATTTCGCGAAGGGCTTTTGACTTGGGACGAATATAAAAGATGTTTTTGCTTTGAGTGGGAAAATATAAGTGAACCGCTGGGTGAAATGGATTTTGGAAAAGAGGAATAAGAAATGGGTGAAAGGTATAAGCGGCAGATAAGGAAAGAAATTAACAGCTGTTATTCAACTGCTGTTAAACAGGTTTACACGGCAATTGAAGCAAAAATGGAGTCTGCCAATTTTTTTCAGAGATTTAGAATTGCCATGCGTTATTTGTTAAAAAAATCTTTTATGGATTTTTTTTAGGGGGAAATTATGAAGTTTAGGATAATGAATAAAAATCCGTTTTTTGATTACCGGGAAGCTTGTAAGGTTACACAGGGTATTGAATTAACGCAGGAAGAAAACGAAGAAATTTTTGAATCTATATCAAATACTACTGAATGGTGGATAAAACAGATAATTGCCAATCATTCAACTTTACGTTGTATACGTTTCCGGCTTGTTGATACACGCCCAAAAAGCGTGGTTATGCAGGTTATTAGGGCGACAAAAGGACATCCGCAACCGGAAGTGCAAAGCAGTCGCCCGGACTGGACTGGGAAAGAACGAAGCCTTGACCCTTACGAAGACAAACTTTTTTGCCAAGACCACACAGCAGAAAGTTTTGTGGAAATGGCAAAACAAAGGCTTTGCGCAAGAACCGAAATTAAAACCCGTTTTTTTATGGTTGACGCTGTAAAAGCCCTTAAACAAAGTAACGAACCGTTTTTGCGCGCCGTCGGCTATTGCTGTCAACCGGCTTGCTATTGGTTAGGCGAAAAATGCCCGGAAATTAACGGTTGCGGTTATTGTGAAAACAAACTAAGCAAAAAATTCATAAACGAATACCGCAAAAAAAAGGAGTGTAGATAGATGACAGGCAAGACAAACTGTAATTGCAATGTACTGCATATCTGCAACAGTGCAGGGAATGCAGAAACAAAAGAAGTTCAAAGTGAACTTAAAAATATAGGTATTGGCAAAGTTATTTATGTGAAGTTTGCGTATGAAAATACTTATGGCGGATATTCTAACCACGCAGTTTCTAACGGTGTAAAACTTTCGGTAAACGGCAATACTGCACCGGTAAGAGTTGGCGGAGAATTTGCAGGTGTTGGTTTTGCGCGTGCAGGCGATGTACACGCTTTTGTGTACGACGGCAGTTCATGGCACGACTTGACTACAGACGTAATTTACCGCAATTCCGCAGAAGTAAAGTTTAGAAACGGTACATACATGAATTTCAGCGGAACTACTTTAACTGTAAGTTTTTAACTGTTATTTATGCGCCGTTGGCGTTATGAATAAATCCGGCTGTTAACCGGAAAAAAAGAAATATCAAAAATTGCAAAGCAGCACCGCAGATTTATTTTTTTACTAAAACGAGGAATAAAAAATGACAGATAAAGACAGAACAATAGCGATAGATTATGCAACAACAGAATGTTGTCGCAGTTGTAGTGATTCTTGTAAAAAAGAAAAATGTAAAATGTTTTGCAATGTTAGAAATGCGGTTTTATATGGACTTACAGAAGGCAGAAAAGAAAAATTTGAGAAGGCATTGTCTCAAATAAAAAATGACAGAGAAAAAGTTATTGAATACAATGAAAGGCTTGTAAAAGAAAATGAACAACTGAAAACAGTTTGTAACTATAACTGCCCGGTTCATAAACTTGTCACTCATAACACCTGCCTAACGTGTTCTGCTATTAAAAATTCACCACATTTTGACTTCAAAGATACAAGTGATGAAGAAATAAAGCAGATACAGGCGGAAGCGAAACTAGAAGCAGAAATGGACTGACAGAGGAAGAAGTGCATGGATAAAGCGCAAAATTGAACGCTGGCTTGCAAGGTTGAATGAATGTTAGTAATTGTATGCAGAATTGCTTTTATAGTGGTATTTACTGCTTTTTTTGCTTATGTGGTTTATAAAATCAGCGAAATGGGAGACGATGAATAATGCTGACATTAAATAAGGGCGAAAAGAAAAAAATTATTGAACTGCTGAAAAAAGACGGTGACACAAAGGCAAACAGTCTTTTGATTAAAAGAATTGAAAAATCAATGATACCGATTAAGCCTAGAAGTGCCAAAAATAAAGGGCTTGAATGGCAGAAAGAAGTTTGCTCAATAATAAGCCGCATAACCGGCATAGCTTACGACCAGCAGAGTGATGACTGCGAAATTCACAGCCGCGAAAGCGGCTTGAGCGGCGTTGATGTTGTCTTACGCGGTAGAGCTAAAAAGGCTTTTCCGTATGCTGTTGAATGCAAGAACTGCAATTCTATATCTTTGCCCGAATGGGTACGGCAGGCAGAAGCAAACAGCGATGACCTTGATAACTGGTTACTTTTTATCAAAAGCCCGGTTTTGCCGATGAAAAAAGTAGTGGTTATGGCGGCAAGCCGTTTTGAAAAAATTGCCGCAAACAGTTGTAACGTTGAAAATATTGAAAAATAAAGTTACAATTTATTAAAACGAATCCTTAAAATACATTAAATACAAATTATCATACTGACCAATGATAGATTGAAACGGAAAACGCAAAATGAAAGTTTGTCTTAGTCTTATTATTGAGTATCTGCAAAAGAAAATCAAAAACAAATTAACCGGGAGCGTTAAACTAAGTTTTGAGTCCGGGGCTATTGTGGGAATCTGCGAAGCTAACAAGTTTGATTTACCTACTACAGAATGTGACGCTGACACAATCGAGACGATTGAAAAGTATATTGTTATGGCTAAAGACACATCTTTTAATGGTGCTGTCATTTTTGTTTTTTTAAACGGTAAAATTATTGAATATGCTTATTCGCGTACTTATAAAGGCGATTTGCTGCAAAAGTGTTTAACAGGTAAATAAAATGCAGGTTTGTAAAAATTGCGGTATGCCGGTTAAATATATTGCTTGCGGTTATAACAAGATAGCTGTATGCAATGCCGGACCGGTTGAAATCATTACAGAAAGCGGACACAAGAATAAAGGTTATACGCCGCATATATGCACGGATAAACAGCAGGTAAATGAACGAAATAACGATTGAAACACCGGAACTTGTAGAAGAAAAATCAAAAACACGTAAAGCCCGGCAAAAAGAAAAAATACCGCTTTGCGCTATGGTTGGCGATGATAACTACATTATTCTTGATGAAGAGTTTAGCTGGTCTCGTAATTTGCCCGATGCGCAGAAGCTTTTTGTTTATTATTATGCTATGCAAAGTTCGTTAAAAAAGAACGGAGCAGAAGCAGCAAGAAAAGCTGGTTATTCGGAAAAAACAGCAAAATCACAAGCAAACCAGCTGCTAAAAAATCCTAAAATTCTTCAAGAAATTAAGAATATCAGCACTCAAATTACAAGTAACTTGACCAAACTTGACCTTGAATTGACAGTTAAGGACATTATCGAGCGAAAAAAGGCACGTTTACGAGTCAATCCGTTAGACTTTTACGACTTTGAAAAACAGACCACTGAAAACGGCTATACATTTACCAGTGCAACGCCAAAACTGCCCGAAGACCTAACACCGGAGCAGAAAAGCAACATTGTTGATGTTGAGTTTGTAGGACAGCGCGGACTTCTGCATTTTAAGGTTGCGGACGCAATACAGGCGGAAAATGAACTGCTTAAGATTTATAAAGACTTTATGTATGATAAAGACGAGCAGAAAGACGGCTACGAAGTAGAAACAACCGCAGAAATTATCAAGGGTAATTTGCAGGTAAAAACAAAGGTAATTCACAAAAATGCAGAAATTGCAGAATTATCTGAATTAAAAAACAATGACAGTTCAACACGAGAAGAAGAAGACTGAAAAAATGAAGAAAAGTAATAACGGTTGGGAAAACCAGCCGAGAGCCGGTAACGGACAGTTTGGAAGTAAAAAAATAAGCATTGCCGCGCCTTCTACGACCAATTCAAAAGAAAAGGGAGTTGCGTCCGCACAATGCCTACACCGAAATAATATCTCATTTTTGGATAACCAGCAAGAGTTTAACGATGTAAAAGAAAAAATATCACAACTAAAAGAATGTTTAAGAAACACTGAATTAACACCTAAAAAATATCTTGAAAAACTTAAACAGTGTTTTAATGCTGATGATATTTCAAGAAGTTCATACGCAGTAAAAACTTTTGAAAATGAAGTTGGGAAATTACGTATATCTGACCATAAAGCAGTTGTAAAAAATAGCCAAAGACAAAAGACAAAAAACACAAGCATTGTTATTCAGTTAAATAAACAACGCGGCAGAAGGAAAGACGCACGAATTATTGAATACATTTACTCACCGGAGAATTTTTCAAAAGAAACACAAAACGATATTTTGCAGGGCATAACAGACTGGATAGAAACCGGAGAGTTTACCGGCACAAACTACGAAATGAAGAAAAGCTTTACTAATGCAAAGCAGTTAAAAACATCTTATGCGAAACGAGTAAACGAGCTTTACAAAGATTTATTGAAAAGGCTGTAAAAATGGAATTGTGGACACCGGAAGAAAAGCTGAATTATATTTACGCTTTTATGAAATACGATAATCAAGATATTGAGCTTGATTTTTGGCAGGACGATTTTATTAAAAACAGAAGCCGGTTTATTTGCCTTTTGAAAAGCAGGCAGACCGGCTTTAGCTTTATTGTGTCCGCAAAAGGGCTTGTAAAAGCCTTAGACCCGGCAAGGACAAAATATACAAAGCAGTTTGTTTCTTACAATGAAGACGATGCACAGGAAAAGATACGATACGCTAGAGAGTTTTACGAGTCTATACCAAATAAATATAAAAAACGGCTGGTTAGAGAATCTACTACAATGCTGGAGTTTGAAGACATAGGCGGCAAAACCACAAGCCGCTTAATATCGCTTCCATGCAGACCGCCGCGAGGTAAAAACGGCGATGTTTGTTTAGATGAGTACGCCATTTATTTGCCTAGACTTTCTAAAGAGATTTACACCGCCGCTTCATTCTGTACTTTGCGCCGTGGCTGTATTGAAGTTGGAAGTACACCGCTGGGCACAATCGGCAAGTTTTATGAGATTTGCACTGACAGGGAAAAATACGCAAGCTTTGACCGTTACTTTATTCCGTGGTGGTATGCTAAAGTAATGTGTAAGGACGTTAAACAAGCCGTACAGCTTGCCAAAAACATGAATACAGAAGAAAGGGTTTATACTTTTGGCACGGACCGGCTTATTGCGCTTTACGAGAACTCAACGATTGAAGACTTTCAGCAGGAATGTGAATGTACTTTTATTGATTCTTCTAGCAGTTATATTTCACTTGAATTGATTTATGCAAATACACCGGGAAGACGTGAAGAGGATATACCGGCTAACATTGATAATGATGATGAATATTTTGAAGCAAAACGAGATGTTGAAGTAAAAGTTTTCAAAGATGCTGATGAGCTGGTTTTGAATTATAACCCGGATATACACGGGAAACCTCTATTTATGGGTGCTGATATTGGTAGAACGCATGATGCTACTTCGTTTTATATAATTGGCAATCATAACGAAAAAAAACGTTCTGTTTTAAGGATTGAATTAAGAAACACAACTTTTGACGTACAGAAAAACATTTACAGAAAATTGATGAACCAATTGCCGATTTACCGGTCATGTATTGATATGGGCGGTATCGGTAGAGACCTTGCGGAAACCCTGCACAACGAATACGGCGAACGTGTTGAACCTTTTGCTTTTACGATGCAGTCAAAAGAAGTGCTTGCAATGGCGGTAAAAACTGGACTTGAAAGAAACGAGTTTGAACTGGAAAATGACCGAGAATTTCACGCTCAAATACATTCTATCAAGCGTACACCTTCCAGCGGCGGCAGTTTTAGGTATGATGCAGAAAGAAATGAAAAAGGACACGCTGACAGTTTTTGGGCGTGGGCTTTGGCTAATCATGCGGCAACTGCTATAGATTCTGCACCCGGTCTTTATGCCGAATACGCTAGAAAAAAAAGCAGTATTGCATTACAATTAAACACAAACGAACTCTTAAAAGACGCTTCTACACTGACCCACAGAAGCGGAAAATCCTTGAACGCAGTATTAAGGAGAGTTAGCCGTGGGAACACAAAATAATATTATACCAGCAGCAAAACAGATTATGCCCGAACCGATTGACGTTAAAAGGGAGCTGGAAAAAGTCAACAAATATTCAAAGCGATTCAAAAATACAAATTATTTCAAGGAAACTGAAAACGGTTTTCAATCATCATTTTTTGACCCATTAACAGACGTTGAAAATATTTACGGCAACTTACGCACTGCTGACAGAACCATGAACCGTGAAATAGACTGTCAAACTTTGCGCCGTGTATCGAAAAAAGCATGGGTTATCAATCTTTGCATTACTCACGTGCAAAAAAAAATAAAACCATTCCTTAAACCTTCCACAAACAGAAACTTGCGCGGTTATGTAGTAAAAAAAGTTGGTGAGGACGTTATTAAAGCTGCCGGTAAACAGTCAAAGGAACGTAAAGCCATTGAACAGTTTTTGAAAAATACCGGGCTTGAAAAAAACAGTGACAGGGATAATTTTGTAAAATTCTGCAATAAAATTGTTCGCGATGCACTGGAAATTGACCAAGTAGCAACAGAAATAGGCTTTACTAAAGCAGGTAAACCCTATGCTTTTTGGGCTGTTGACGGCGCAACGGTTGAAAAGGTTTTACCCGGACAAGACAATCCTTACAACATTAAATATGTACAAGTCATAAATGCCATTCCGCAGGCTTTTTACCCGGAAGGTACTTTAATTTTTGATTACCAAAACCCTAGAACAGACGTTGATTTTTCGTTTTACGGATATTCAAACGTTGAGCAGGCTATTGATTTAATAACAAGTTCAATTAACGCATTTGCGTATAATGCAGGTTTTTTCACTGAAAACAAATTACCGCGCGGTATGCTTTTAATTGACGGTAACGCTTCGCAGGAAACAGTAGAACAAATGGAAGATTATATTGCTGACATTATGAGTGGCTCTGTTTCTAATCAATGGCGTGTGCCAATTCTTACATCGGGCAATGGAAAAAGTGGAGAGTCGAACTCGATTAAATGGGTATCTTTGAACGGAACTAACCGCGAAATGGAGTTTCAAGGCTGGTTAGATTTTCTTATTAGTGCCATTGTTTCTCTTTTTGGTTGCAGTATGGAAGAATTGGGCTTGCACAGCTCAAAATCGCAACCAGTTTTTGAAAGAAATACAGCACCCGAAATTGAAGCTTCTAAGTCGCTTGTTTTGGGCGATATGCTGGCATTTTTGCAGCAGTACATTAACCAAATTATCGAAAAAGTTTTTCCGGGCTATGAAATTGAGTTTGTGGGATATGAAAGAGATGACCCTAAACAGATTTTGGATATTACGAAAGGCGAGGTAGAGTCGTTCAAGACGCTTAATGAAGTAAGACAGGAAAAAGGTTTGCCAAAAATTGAAGCTGAATGGGCTGATAAATGCCCGGCTAATCCGCAGTTTGTACAGATGTTTCAATCGGCACAAATGGGCGGCGGTGATGCAATGGAAGACCCGGACGCAGCAGACGATGAAGACGGCGAAGAAACGGACGGAAGCGGAGAGAGTGGCGGCGATGATGAAGACAGCATGACAGACAGCGAAGCATGGGGCGAAGTTAAATACGAACACGGCGCAGACAATGCACCGGAAAGCGACAGCGGAGACGAAACCGAAAACGCAGACGAACCGCAGGAAGACAACAGCAATGGAAATATGCAAAAATCTTTCTTTTTTCAGTTTTAAAAAAAACAGTAAAGGCGGTGTATATGGGTTATTTTGATAATAAAGAAATGGTTAAAGCAGGGTTGCCAGTTGGAACAATAAGCGGCAATCACAAAAAAGTATCTGACAACCCTGCAATGTGGAAATATTTGACAGAAGAAGAAATATTAAAAAACGAGAGTGGAAATGATAGAAGGGCATATTTAGCAAATAAAGCTCAATTGATAACAAATGTACAAGAATTGGCTTGTACGGAAAAAAATTATAAATCCATAGGTACAGCGTATTTATCAGAAATGCGCAATGAAGTGAATACTCGTGATGTTATTTGTAAGGCAAACAATAGAAAGGTTGTAGATGTAAATACTACTCATATTTTTAAAGACAAAAACACGGATTTTAATAAAACATTAAGGGTTAGGGCTTTACCATTTGTTTTTCCAATTATTGAAAAATACGGTAAAAAAGGGCTTGTTACCCGAAAAATAGACGGTGTTTATACTGAAATTGTAGGAAAAGCAGATATTACAGTTAAGGGCGAAAAAAAGAGATGTGCTATAGCTGTTGTTCTTGTTACAAATAAAGCAAAAGTACAGTATTTAACACAGTTATCGGTTTTTGTAGTAAATAACAAAGTGATTAAATCGCTTACTACGGACGCTCCTCGCATGAACCGATTAGTCCGAAGTGGTTTAAAAAAACCGTGTGCAAGCGACTCTCACTTTTCAGTTCACAATTTAATTATAGCAAAATCTCAAAACGAGTCAACGGAAATTATTAACAGTCCTATACATATCTGCATGACTCATATTACAGAGGGCAACCGGGAAGCAAAGTTTGAACAGCTTGAAAAATGTCTTAACGGCGAAAAACCTGTTTTTATTCCGGCTGATGACACAAAACCATTGTATAACATTGATTTGCGCCTTAAAGACAGAACGCCGGAAAGAATTGAGAAGGCTTTGCGTACTATGTCAATGTCTTTGGATATTCCGCTTAAAGCCGCAAAAGGTGAGATTTTCTTTTACAAGGCACAGGAAGAATTGACCGATGAATGGTGCAAATATTTTTCCGTCTTTGTACGTGATACTTACGATTTTGTGACTGATTATTTTGATTTACCCAAAAAAACGGTTATGGAAAAATCTGTTTTGCGGCACAAGGGTAAAGTTCTTTATAACCCGGAAAGCGGCGAACCGATTAAACAAAAAGAATGGGATTTGTTTGTAAAGAATCTTGAAAAGTTTTTGAACCGCAATAAAAAGCCGGGCGAAAAAATCATTCTACAGGCGCAGAGTTTGGCGAAAATTCTTAACCGTATGCTTAAATACAACACCCTTAAAGCTGTTAAAAAAGCAGAACTGAATAAGCTTGAATATGGCGGAAAAAAGTTTGACTGGATAAGTGACAGCGTTAAAAACATGAAAAATGTTTTCGGCGAAAGCTTAACCCGGCAGGATATGGCACGAATTGAAATAATGTCGCAGTCGGCGGCGGAAAAAATAAGCAATATCGATGAAAAAATACGCAGTGACATTAAACAGACTCTTATTGACGGCGTAAAAGGCTATAAAAGCAAAGGGCAGGTGTCGCAGGCACTTTTTGACAGAATGGTAGGCGATAACAGGGATTTTCAACGCCTTGCGGACACCGAAATACAGAACGCTTTTAACAATGCTTTTATTCGCGAAGAGGTTTACAACGCACCGGAAGGGGAAAAAGTTTATTTTCAGCGCATTGAAGTAATTGACAGTAACACTTGCCAGCGTTGCAAGGATTTGAACGGCAAAATTGCATTATGGAGCAATAAACCGCAGGCAAGTGAAAAGGCTGGTGACGGTATAGCGGACTATGTGATTTGGGAAGGTAAGGAATGGACTGGAAAAAATGACAAGGTTTGCACCGGTGTTTTACACCCTTATTGCCGCGGTAGCTGGGTACGCTATGACAGGGGAACAAGCTTTTTAGATGCGATTGTTGCAGAAAAAAGCGGTAAGGCTGAAAAGTGGAACAATGCGGTAAAACAGGCAAAAAAAGAGTTTGAAGAAAAAGGCATTGAAAGCCCGAACGATTCAACAAAAGGTTTTACGGAAAGAATACAGGAACTTTACAACAGTGAAGACCTTGAAAAGAGTTTTAGATATATAAAACGCTGGTTTGCTAATGGAAAATGGAATTATGAATATCCGCCTAAATACAGAGCAAAAGCAAACAGAAGTGAAACTAAAATAGATATTGCAAAACAAACAAAGCTTATTACTGGAATAAAGCCGCTTGTAGATGTTACTGAAAAAGACATAGACGAAGCTTTGCTAAAACTAAGTATGTATGCAATGGACGGTAAATTAAAATGCAAGGCTTTAGGCAACCATAGTATTTATATTACTGGAAGAACACAGGAGCATATAAAAGAGACTCATAACGAGCCTAGAACTACAGCTGAAATGCTACATAAAGCTAAACACATTCCTTTTGTTCCAGCAATTTTAAGGAATGGGAAAATATGCGAAAAATCATCATCAAAAGAAGGGGTGATTTATGGCATTGTGGGGCAAGTGGAATATTTTGATAGTAAGAAAAATAAAAATGTAATTGAAAGTGTAGAACTTGCAATTAACTTTGATAAAGATACAAGAAAATTTGTTTTTTCGTTTGCTGATAAGGCTATAAAAAAATCCTTGCTGTTAAACAAGGATTTTAGCGGCAACTTCTCGGCGTGCCCGATAGTAGATACTGAAACCGTTCCTATCACCATTTATAGAATAGCAGAATATACAAAAAAATCAAGTAACTTGTAAGGGGGTAACGATGAATATAGGTTTTATTGAACGTTACAGACGGCATACTGAATGGGAAGAGATTCAAAAATCACTTTCGCATAAGTATATTAGACGATACCCGAAAAAATCGGGCAAAGGGTGGAATTATGTCTATGAAGACAGCTGGAAACACCCTTTTAAGGCTTTGCTTGAATGTTTTGGTATTAAGAAAGCGAAAGTTGAAAAGGATTTTACCGCGAACAATATCAACAAAGATTACGGCGTTGATAAAGAAACTTTTGCCGCGCACGTGCTTGAATATTTTACCAACAAAGTGAAATGGGATAACCTTTTTTCAAAAAAGGAAAAGCGCGACAAATACAAGAAGCCGGAAACACAGAAAGAAGTAACGGAACGTTTGCAGGCAAGCGAAAAAGCACCGAAAGAAAAAAAGAACGGTGACAAAATGGTTGTAAACCGTTCTTTAATGCGCAAAGTATGGACTTTGTACAGTGTAGCCGGACAGCGTGCAGAAGCAGAAGAAACTGACGCAGAAAAACACGCTAACCGCAGTAATGCCATGAAAGGCAACAAGAACGCCGCGAAAGACGGTGTATTTACTGATTTGGTAGGAGATAGTGGCAATGGCAAAAATAATGCTGAAATTGAACCGGGTAGATTATCCAATGGTACTGAAAACTTACGGACTGGAAGGGGCAAAAATGCAGGCGGCAAAAATGCTGGTAACGCAGGGAATGAAAGTAACGGAAGCGAATCTTTACTCGGTACTGACGAACTTGGAAGACGATTTGCAGATGCAGACAGCGTTAATGTCGGAAGAGGAAGAATAACCAAAGGACAGGCACGCAAGATTCGCGAACAGTGCCGTGAAATTCTTAAAAAAGATGATAAGGATATTACTGACGCTGACAAGCTTATTCTTTCTCAATATGTAGGTGCTGGCGGTACTGACGAAGAAGGAAGCAGCAATAGCGGTGTTCTTTATGAGTTTTATACGCCACGCAATGTAATTTCCAAAGTATGGCAGATTGTAGATAAATACAACCCTAGACAGGATAAAAGAGTTATTGAGCCTTCTAGTGGTATTGGACGCTTTGCGGAAGGAAGAAAAGAAAAGTTCACGATGTTTGAACTTGAAAAAGAATCTGCAAGAATCGCTCATATTTTGCACCCGGAAGCTGAAATAGTACAAGGTGCTTTTCAAGAAAACTTCTTGAAGAATAAGAAAGGACGTTTTACACAGAAAGGCTTTGAAAAGTTTGATGTAGCGGTAGGAAATCCACCATACGGCGAATATTCCGGCAAATATAAGGGTATGGGTGAAGGCAAAGAGTTTAAACGCTATGAATCTTACTTTATGGCAAAAACTCTTGATACTCTTGAAGACGGCGGAATTATGGCAATGGTTGTTCCTAGTGGTTTTATGGACGGTAAAACCTCATACGGAAAAGACCTTGAAAAGATTGTCGGTAAGGCTGAACTTCTTGAAGCGTGGAGACTTCCTAACGGAACTTTTGACAGTACAGATATTGGAACTGATATTGTTGTATTCCGTAAAGGCAAAGGAACAACTACAGAAGCACTTACAAAATACTTTGAAAACAATCCCGACCATGTAGCCGGAGAAGTATCAACACGCATTGGGCGTTTTGGAGAAGAAACCTACATTAAGCCGAAAGACGGAGAAACTTTTGAAAGTGCTGTTGCAAATATTGATACCGGCAAGGTTGAAATTGAAAAACAGATTATAAAAGCCGCGGCAAAAATTGAACCTGTTGAAGAAAAGCCGACCGCAAGCAAGATAACTTCTAAAACCGTGTTTGGAGATGTTGTTAAAACAGAAAAAGGCATTGGTAAAGTAAACGGTTATGTTAAAAAGAACCGCAAAACTGTAGGCGTAAACGTTAATGTTAACGGCGAAGATGTACAGGTTTTATTTACCGATGAACAGCTTGAAAAACGCAACCGAAGCGAAGCAATGAAAGGCAATAAGAACGCCGAAGGTGAACACAATTACCCTATAAGCCCGGACGCTCATATTATCGACGCTGCGGAGTTTAACAAGAAATACGGAAAGCAGATTGACCCTAAAGATTTGCCTATTTGGAAGGTTACTGACAAGTTCGGTAATGTCGATATGACTAAACTTTCAGAAGAGCAAAAGGAATATGTTAAGAGTAGCGACCACTTCATTAAAGACGGTGAAGTTTATACAAATGCCGTAAACTTTGCGAGTGGTAATATCCGTGAAAAACTTAATAATCTTGACGAAAACGACCCACAGTATGAACTTAAAAAATCTCTTCTTGAAGAGGTTTGCCCGGTTGAAAAGAAAATCGGACAGTTTACACTCTCACCAATTACAGACTGGGCAAGAGAATACGAGACTAAAGACGGAATTAGCCTTATTAAAGGATTCTACGAATGGGCAGGGTATGGCGGTTCGGGTGATTCACCTATTACCCGTGAAGAAATCCCACCTATGCTCAACTGGCAAGATATTATAAACTTTATCGAAAAGAAGCCGCTTAAACTTGAAAAAGGAGAAGCCGGAACAGACGATAAAAAGGGAAAGGAACGCTACAGGGAAAACAAAAAGCAGCAGAGACGAGATACTGCAATAAAACTGTTTAACCGCTACTTACAGGAAGGGTTGAGCCTTGAAGACCAAAAAGACTTAACCGTCGCATGGAACTTGAAGAGTAATTCTTTTGTAAACCCGGATTATACAAAGATTCCTATTTTTGTAGACGGTATGAGTTCGCACAAGGGGAAGAAGCCGTTTAATCTTACTGAACAACAGATAAAGGGAATTTCTGCACTTGTAAACAAGGGAACTGGACTTCTTGCTTATGATGTTGGTGTAGGAAAAACTGCTTGCGGAATTGTTGCTACTGTAAATCAGATTCAGACAGGACGAGCAAAGAAACCGCTTATTTGTGTTCCTAAAGCCGTTTATGCAAACTGGATAAAATCTATTCATCAGTTATTCCCGGATATAAAAGTAAATGAATTAGTCAACTTGTCTAAGGATTACTGGAAAGAAGGAATGAAGATTGAAGACGGTACTATTTCTGTTTGCACTTATGAAGGACTTGAAAACATCGGCTTCAATGAAGATGAAGAAGCACAGATTCACGAAGATGTAGAATGGGCTACTTATGATTCTACAGATGAAGAAAAGAAACAGTCAAAAAGAGCCGCTGCCAAGAAAGATGAAAAGACGGACGAACTTGTAGGCGGCATGATTAACACAAGAGATGAGGGCGTACAGTTTAGCGAACTTGGATTTGACCATGTTACAGTTGATGAAGTCCATAATTTCCGAAACCTTTTCAGAATGCCAAAACACATGAATAAAAAGGGCAAGGAAGACGCAGAGGGAGAGAGCAACGAGTTTGACGGACTTGGAAGCGGCGGAGACCCTTCTAAACGTGCAAAGAAACTGTTTGCTATTACGCAGCTTATTCAGAGAAAAAATGACGGCAGAAACACTTTCTTGTTGAGTGCTACACCATTTCAAAACTCACCTACAGAGGTTTATTCTATCTTGTCTTATATGGCAAGAGATAAACTCAAGGAAATGGGATATTACTCTCTTGAACAGTTTATTTCTAATTTCTGTAAAGTAAAACGTGAATATGCGGTAAAAGCTAATATTGTCACAGAAGCACCAGTAGTAAAAGGTTTTGAAAACCTTGGGGAATTACAGGGGCTTTTAACTGGTTACATAGACAAAGTGGACGGTGAGAAAGCCGGAGTAGTAAGACCTCGTAAGCGTATGCACACAATGGAACTTGAATTAACAGACTTGCAAAAAGGTATTATGAACGAATGTTCTTGGTACATTGAAACACAAGAGAAGTTACCGAAAGATAAGCGTGACGACGGTTATATGTTCCGTGCAATGAACGCTATGAAACTTTGTGCATTAAGTCCGGCACTTGTAGACCCTAGTTTTGTTCCCGAAGGTTACGAAATCCCGGAATTAAAAGACTTTGTAGAATCTTCACCAAAATTAAAGTTTGTCTGTGATTCTATTATTGCACAATATAAACAGAACTCTACGCACGGGCAAATTATGTATATGCCTTTGGGAGTAGAGCAGCACCCTCAAGTTAAAAATTATATGATTAGACACGGAATACCAAAAGAAGCCATTGAAATAATGCCGAAGGGAAGTTCTGAAAAAATCACGGATAAACGTGAAGCAATTAAGGACAATTTCAATGATGTAAATGGAAAGTGTAAAATCATTATCGGTGGGCAGGACATAAAAGAAGGAATCTCTCTGAATGGAAATACTACTTCGATTTACTGTACACAACTTGACTGGAATCCTACGGACGTTCAGCAGCTTTGGGGTAGAGGTTGGAGACAGGGAAATAAACAGGGAATTGTACACTGTATTATTCCACTTATGCACGATTCACTTGACCCGATGATTTGCCAAAAACACGATGAAAAATCATCAAGAACCGATGATTTGTTTTCGTATGAAGGTGAAACAATGGACGCACAAGATGTTGACCCGGAAGAATTGAAATTTGCTTTGATAAAAGACCCGAAAAAACGTGCAGACTTGCAGGTTATGGAGTTTAAGGAAAAGAACAAAAGCGATGAGAAAATGTACGGTCAGCTGGTTGATGTGTTGCACAAGCAGATTCAAATTGCTTTTGAAGAAGACGAAACGATTCTGAAAAGGGCAAAGAATGAAGTAAGCTGGCGTTTTGACGGAGTTGAAAATGAACAGAAAAAAGTTGACGACAATACCGCAAAAGCTAAAGAATGGGAACAGAAAAAGAAAGACCTTGCAAAAGAATGGAAAGGCAGGGAAGATTCTTTTGACGCGACCCAAACCGAATACAGAAATCATTACGGCTGGAACGAAGAAAAAACCGGTAAAAAGGGTTTGGAAACTTTGCTGAAAAACATTGACCGGTATATTGCAGACTATGAAAATCGGGCGGCAGACAGTAAGAAGCTGATTAAAGACTACAACAAAGCCGTGAAAAAGTTGAAAGATTCTAGGGAATCCTGTAAAAAGTATCTTTCTTCTAAGGGTATGAACAGCAAGGAAGACTGTAATGCGAAGATTGAAGATTATGTTAAGCTTATATCGGAAGCAAAAAACAACCTTGGTAAAGCCGACAAAATGAGGGAAGAATTCTATCGTAAGGCTGTTTTGGATAACGAAGTCAACAAAAAGAACATTTTGAGTGTTGACGAGCTTGTTAAGCTTAATGTTGAAAACATTATGAACGATTTACACCCTATGGACGATGAATGGAAAGCAAAAATCAAGGCTGAAAACGATGAAAAGTTTGGACGAAATAAAACCGATGTAAAAAAATCTTGGTGTTATTTTGACAAAAACGGTAACTTGTGGTTTAGAAAAAGTACCTTTGCAAACAGCCGCACGGTGTAATATAATTACTTGATTGGTTTTTACTGAAAACAGAAAGCCGGTTATCTCATTTTTGGGATAACCGGCTTTTTTTTGTCTTTAGGGGGAAGTATGAAAGATAATAAGTTTGAATACTGGAAAAAGAAGCTTATTGGCTTTATTGATGACAAAATCAAGGAAGCTGAAAAAATAGAAAAATCGTTTAGATTAGGGTTTTGGCTGGAAAAGGCTAACCGGTCTCACCTTGTGCCGAAAACAATAACAAAAACAAACCCTAAAACCGGCAAAACGTACACGGCTAAGGTATGGGTAAACCCTAACAAGGAAAACGGTAAAAAGGTTTACCGGAAAGACAGCAAAGGCGCAAGAATCAGTTTAGGCAAACTGCGTAAATCGCTTGAAAAATGTACTACGTCTCAAGAACTTATGCAGATTGTATTGCAGAATAAAAGCCGTTTTTCGGACGAAAACGGCAGACCGCTGCCAATGATACAGGAATTTTCAAAATATGTTTCAAAACTGAATGATGATTTTGAAGCAATGGAAAACGAATCCGAAAAACACCAGAACCGTTCAGAAGCCATGAAAGGCAACCAAAATGCTAAAAAAGATTTTACGGAAGCTGACAAAAAAAAGGCACGTGAACAGTTAAAAGAAAATGCTGTTGAAATGATGAACGTGCCTTACGACAGGAAAGAATATGAAAAACTATTCCCTCGTGGTGAAATTAAAACACCTTTTGAGAACGTAAAACTTGGAGAACATCAGTTTGAAAGGCTTGGAGAAAAAGACGCAGGAACAAGAAAAAATCTTATAGGTGCAATGTACCAAACATTAAAAGAACCCTGTGTTGTTCTTGAAGATGTTGATAAGCAGGGAAGAGAAGCAAAGTTGTATATAAAATCATTTATTGGAGAAGATAAAAAGAAATATACTTTTGCCGTTGTCGTTGACATTGAGGGGAAACCGGTATCAGTTTCATTTGGAAGCAGAAAAGAAAAGCAGGTATTGAATAAAATAAAAACAGCTACCCGGTTCTACTACGTAGCGGCGGATAGCCCAACTATTGGAACCGGCACAGAAAAGCCGTTGCCCAACGATTCAAATGTAACTTCTAAACCCGGTTCTGTCAATGGTACGTCTATGCAGATTAACGAAACGCCCGAAGACCGCGCACAAGTTACTCAAAACAAGGCTGCACAGAAAGAAAAGCCGAAAGCAGAAAAAAAAGAAAGCAGTAAGGGTATAAGCAAAGCTGACAGAGAAGAAATGAAATACATAAAAAAACAGGTAGATTATATTTCCGATGCTTTGGAAAACTTAACGGAAAAGAATCTTACAGATGTTGGCATTTCCATAGAATCTATAGAAGCCAGTTTAGGCAGACTTTCAGAAAATTTCAGCGGTAAAACTGCACTAAAAAACATAATTGAAGAAATAAAGCAGGATTTTGTAAAGAAATTACAGTCTAAGAAGCTGAAAAATGCTGTAAACAGGGATTATTACCTTAATAAATACAAAAAAGAACTTGAATTACAGACTGCTTATAGAATCAAAAATCAGCAGCCGCATAGTGCACAAAAGCCTCTAGCAAACGTCCGAAACGTAACTGCTCCTATGAGCAGTATAAGCACAAAGCCCGATTCTGACAACAAAGAACCGTCAAAAGAATTTGCGCCGTCAACTTCTACGGATTATGACAGTTTTACGCCTATTACAGAAAATAAAAGCATTGGCGAGGGGAAAGTTCAGCTGAAATACAGCAGGGAAGTTGCAGACCAGCTGAAAAAGCTTGTTAAGAATGTAAGCAAAGACACATTCAGACCTTATATCACCAATGTTTTCTATTCTGCCAGCGAAGGTAGTTTGGTTGCAACTAACGGTAGAACTATGCGCATTGTAAAAGTGGGTAGGCTTGAAGGTTTGGAAGAAAACTGCTTTGTAGATGTAGATGTTTCAAAAGACTCTATAACCGTAAGCAGAAAAGATAAAGACCCGAAAGAAACACCGTTTCCTAATTACCGGCGTGTAGTGCCACAAAGCCAAAACCACAAGTTTGCATTAGACAATAAGGCACTTAAAGCCAAAATAAACGAAATGAAAGATAGCGGTGCTGTTTTTAAGAAAGAACCACAGCTTGTTTTTGAATTGCAGGGCAATGACATTGTGCTTGACGGTGTAAAAATAGGCGAATGTGCCGGAAAACCCGATTTTGATAAGTTTGCAATAAATTACGAATACATAAAAAACGCTTTAACCGGCAATACTTCGTACTTAATGGCAAACGAAGCAGAAAAAGCAATGACAATTGCAACAGGCAGTACCCTTGATGTAATTATGCCTATGAACAAAGAAACGCATTATCAAAACTATGAAGCGAACCGCAAAGCCCATGAAGAAAGAAGAAAAAGCGTTAAAAAATCGGTTGCAGCTGTTTTGGAAGAAATGATGAAACGTGAACAGATGATTAAAAGTGCGGTAGCAGGCGTACTGGAAGAACTGGCATAACAAAGGAGCATATAAATATGAAAATTACTTGGGAAAAGTCAATGCTGGAAGCCATTGAAAAGAGCGACATTAAAAATAAGTATGGTAATAGTAAACATACGGAAATGGTTGTAGTACATGGCAAGCACGGCGATTTTATGCGCCGACAAACTGTAGGACGCAAAAAGCAGGAAACAAAAGGCAGACAGGTAAAGAATGAAGAAACACAGCAGAAAAAAAATACAGCAGTGACAGATGTTACAAATACCGGTGATAAAGTTGATTTTAAAATAAAAGATGATGCCGGGGAAAGAATAATAACTGGCGGTAAGGTTGTTGCTTCCGGGAAGATTGGTATTACAGCCGAAAAAAATGGTGTTAGATACCATGTGCCGCATGAAGACGTAAAAAAGGTTGTATCTCATGCAGACGGCACTATTCCGGCTGAATCATTTTCTGCGAGTGACTATAAAAAGCAGTTTACAGACCCAAAATGCACAAATGACAAGGACGGTATTGAATACGTTTATTCTTTGCTTGGCAAAGACGGTGCTGGAACTCAAGCTATGGTTGAGAAAAAGCAGAATGAACAGGCTCATAGATTGAAACACGGTGATACTCGAATTAAGAATATGCACAATATTGTATATGATGAAAACGGCAATTTTGTGTCGGGTGAGTGGAATGATGACAGAAAACAACTGCATAATAGTATTATTAGTGCAATTATCACGCCGGGAAAAAAACAAGCCTGTAAACCTAAAAACGGCGAAAAGCCTAAGTTTATTATGTTTGGTGGCAGGGGCGGTAGCGGCAAGTCTTGGTTTACCGATAAAAAACGTGCGGCGGCGGAAGGAAGAAAAGTTATGTTTGACAGCGATAACTTTTTTATTCTTGATGCAGATGCAATTAAAGAATTTTTACCGGAGTATAAGGGCTGGAACGCAAGCGAAGTGCACGAAGAATCATCATATCTTATGAAAGAGATAAAAAAAAATCTTATGTCGGCAGGTTTGAATATTATTATTGACGGTACTATGAATTACAACCCGAAAAAGCCGGACAAGGTAAAGAATGAAATGCTTGAAGCAAAGGAAAAAGGCTATAGTCTTGAAGCTCATTATATGTTTACACCTATTCAGAAAAGCTGTGTAAATGCAATGAACCGATTTAAGACTGAAAAAGGCGATTTTTCGGGGCGGTTAGTACCAACAGATATTCTTTTGAGTATGCAGGATAATGAGAAATCTTTCGATTCTGTTAAAGATATTGTTGACGACTGGAGCTTTAGAGACAATAGAGAGTTTAAGGCAAAGGTAATTTCTCAAAAAGGATTAAAATAACATATATACTTTTATAGTATATATGTTGCTTAATATTTGAAATAATGCTATCATAATCATAGAGAGGTGATTGATATGAACGAAGAAGAAATTAAAAGAATTATGAACGACCCGAATACTTGGGAATGGGACGGTTGCACTTACAGCGAAGCCGCTATTGATTCAAGCTACCTTGACAATACTTTTAATGAGATTTTTAAGGAAGCTGAAAAACTGGAAAATAAATAAAAGGAAAGCCCGGAAAAAAATCCGGGCTTTTTTATTTTTAAAGTCGATAATGAGTACATGGAATATGTACAATACACGACAAAAAAAGATATACACGTTGAAGGGTATACTTTTAGAAAAAACAAAAAAGACTGGATAAAGGTTAGACCTTTTGCCTTTCATTCTTACCGAGAGTTTTGCCTTAAAGACATGACTATTGAACAGATTTTAGATTATGTCGATGAGCATTATGATGACTTGAATAAAGAAGAAAACGAATGGATTGAAGAATGGGAACGATGTAACGATTAAACAAATTAGTGGCAAATAAAAAAAATATTCTACAATCCATATCTAGTGTTGTTTTAAGTATTTTAACCACAAAACAACACTAGATAACTGATAAAATCAAAACAAAATCAAATAACCGGCAAATTAAATTAACGGTTTCTGCGTTTTATTATCAATAAACTCTATCTTCAAATCACAATCCAAAGCTGCCGCAATCTTTTCAAGTTCAGAAGACTGGAAAGAATTACGTTGCATTTTATGGTTAAAGTTTTGCGGTGAGTTGTCTATTTTTCGTGCCAGTTCAGCTACTGATATTCCACGTTTTACGCAGCATAACTGTATATATTCTTTAATATTCATAGATAAATACTATATATCTTAAAATACACAAAATCAACATTTAACTATATTTATTATACTTTAGAATATATTTTAATATTGACAGCATATACTTTGAAGTATATAGTTAAAAATGTAAGGAGATTTAGTACCGAATGAAATTAAACAGGAATTATGATAAATGGGAAGAATGGCAGAAAATTGCCTATCCGCTTTGTCACGATGAAAAAGAGTTGGCGAGATATGAACTTGTGGAAGAAAAGAGAATCGGGAGGAATTATATGTTTCTTATTGACATTCCCGAACTTCCTAACCGTGGATTTATGCGGCTTTATCTTAATGGGCACAACTTCCAGTACGGCGGAACGGTTGAATATGGGAAAAAGAGACTTTCAGAGTTTGTTGAAAAAATCCAAAACAGAACTTTAAGAGTGCCTTATGACACTCCACTTTATTTTGACTAAGGCGGCAAGAATATGATTGAAATGCAGTTAGACGAAAAGACAATACAGGTAATGCAGCTTGAAGACTGGAAGACAAGCATTGATGAAGACTTCAAGAAAGGTGATTATTTTGATGAAAATATTGCATGGGATTTAATCAACAGTGTACCGCCTAGAAGTTTTGATTTCGGATATTTTCAGTGTGGAGAGCCGCATAGTTACGTAAACGGTAAGCAAACCTATCTTACATTGATAAGAGTAAACAGAATACCGGAAATATGGCAGTTCTTGGGATATTGCCATGCAGGGGATATGGTTGAGCCTAGCGAAAAAAGGGAGTAAAAAAAATGCTGTCAATTTTTGAACAAAACTGTGAATCTTTTAATCAAGTTGCTGATAAATTAGATAAACAAGGTTATGAGCTTGTTGGTTGTAGTATGAAGGATTTTTCAAAATGTTATTTTTTAAAAAAAGGCGCAGACAGAATAAGAGATTGGTTTGCTGGTTATATACTAAGTATTGAAACAGAAAACGGTTTAATGAAACGTGAGATAATATTTTACTAACGGAAAACCGGGGAAATTCTCCGGTTTTTTATTTTTTCGGCTTGAAATATATACAAACTGACTTCATTGACAGTGTGTAAACCATAGTTTACAATAAATTATGGAACTTGAAGTTTTAGAAACAGAAAGATTTTCAAAATGGTTTTCTAAGTTAAAAGATAACATTGCAAAACTTTCGATAGGTAGAAGAATCGAAAGGCTTAAAAACGGCAATTTTGGTGACAGTAAGTCTGTTGGTGATAATGTTTTTGAATTAAGAATAGACGTAAGCAAAGGTTACAGGGTTTATTTTATGAACAAGGACGGGAAAATAATAATATTATTGGTTGGCGGTGATAAATCATCGCAGGAAAAAGACATTAAACTGGCAAAGAAAATGGCGGAGAATTATTAGTATGGAAAACTTAAGACCTTTTGACATGGCAAATTATCTTGATACAGAAGAATTGCAGAACGAATATTTGAAACTTGTTTCAGAAGAGAATGACCCGGCGGAACTTATAAAGGCAATTCAGACAGTAGCCAAAGCTAAAGGAATGGCTAATACTGCTAAGAAAGCAGGAATAACTAGAGAGGGGCTTTATAAGGCACTTGGAGAGAATGGGAATCCCGGCTTTGTGACTGTCTGTAATATCCTTAATGCGATAGGATATAAAATAACAATTTCAAAATGCTGAAAGAGAGGAATGATGTATGAACGGAATTAACTTACAGAGGGCTATTATTTTTGCCGCAATGAAACACAAAGGGCAAAAACGAAAGGGAACTGACATTCCGTATATTGTACACCCTATGGAATGTATGCAGATTTTAACGGCTTGCGAATGTAGCGAAAATGTAATTATTGCAGGGATTTTGCACGATACATTGGAAGATACGGACACGAAACCGCAGGAAATTTTAGAAAACTTTGGTGCTGATATTTTGGCACTGGTGCAGAGCGAAAGCGAAGATAAAAGCAAGACTTGGAAAGAGAGAAAACAGGCAACTATAGACCACCTTGCGGCGGCAAGTGAAGAAACAAAGATTGTATGTTTTGCCGATAAACTTTCTAACATTAGAAGCATTTACCGGGATAAATGCGATATTGGCGAAAAGATATGGGAAAGGTTTAACGCTGATAAAGATTCTTTGAAATGGTATTATTCAAGTTTGTTTGAAGTGTTTAAAAAGATTGTTTGCAACGGCTTATGTAACAACTGGAAGGTTTCTATGGAACTTTGCCGGGAGTATGAAGCATTGCTTAATGCTACCTTTGATTGACATAAACTTGACAAGATAGCGTGTAGATTTTAAGATGTAAGGAACAAGATTTTTTGCCAATTTAATTCTTGTTTGCGATATTTAGTCGTGATGTGTACTCATAAGAGACAGTCACAAGCAGTTGAAAGCTGTTTGTGACTGTCTTTTTTTTTGGAGTTTTTATGTTTGCAAACATGGTTTTCTTTCCAAATGAGTTTTTTGACGAGTTCCCTAAACTTCAATTGAAAAACATTTACACCCTGTTAAGGCATGGGCAGTATAACGGCGAGTTTGCCTTGCAGGAACTTGAACTGTATTACGGCTGGATTGAAGACAAGGAAGAAGTGGCTGAACTGTACCCACAGATTAAGGCACTTATTTACCAGTGGCGCATAGAACATGAAGGTTATAAAGAAGAGGGGGCAGGTACTCCATAATGAACGATAATATTTATCTTGAACTTGAAATCAGAAAATCTAATGGGAAAACAGACGATTTTGGAAATTATATTTTTGAAGTCGAAGCCAGCAACGAAAACCTTGATTTGCAAAATCAAATTGTTTTACAAAATGCCTTAATGGAGTCAAAAGAAGAGTTCTTGAAAGGCGGTGTAATCAGTTTTGACCATTTACACAAGCGTAAAGACGAAGACGGCAATGTTATTTCAGACCCTTCTATGGTTATTGGTGAGCCTATTGATGTTAAGTTTGATACTGAAAAGAAATCGACTGTAGTGGTAGGCAAGCTTTATTCTACAAACGAAAAGGCTAAAGAGCTGATTAAGATGCTTAAGGCTGGTTCGACTCGTGTAAGGGCTAGTGTCGGTGGTATTTTTCCGCAGGTTGTTAAAAATAAAAAGACAGGCGTTGAAAAAATTATCCATGTACTTTGGAACGACCTTGCACTTACTACAAGCCCGGTAAACAATACGGTTGGAAGTGCTGTTTTTGCAAAATCCATGACGGCGCAGGAGTTTGTCAACTATCTGCCGCTTGAAATGAAAAAATCTTTATGCGCCGGTTACGGTACAGATTCTGCTGAACTGTCCGGCGGTGCTTGCCTTATTCCCGAAGATACTTCAACCAATTCCGTAAACATAATGAATGAAAGCCAGTTTGACAGTGTGATTAGAGATGTTGCAAACCTTTTGAAAAACGGCGAGATTGCCGGGGAAGAAAATGCAATTGAATATCTTATGTCACATGGTGTTGATATGGAAACATCGCAAGCGATTGTTTGCGAACTAATATTTCAAGGAGCGCAGAATATGAAAAAATCTTTTTCAAGTGCTGTTTCTGATTTGTATAAGTCACTTGTAGGGGCTGGTCAGAATGATGACGATGACGAGCTTAACAAAGGCGGCGGCGAATTGGAAGACGGTGACGAACTCGATTTTAGCAGTGATGAAGATTCAGACGAAGACGAAGAAGAAAACGATTCAGACGAAGACGAAGAAGAAAACGTAAGCGGTGCAGAAGTTTTGAAGTCTTTGGACTTTGAACTTAAAACAATGCGTAAATCGATGAAAGCCCAAAGGGAACAGATTAAGGATTTGGGCGAAGCTGTTGAAACTTTGGCAAAAATGGTTTGCAAAATCGGCAATGAAAAAATGCCACCGCGTTCAGTTATGGCTAAAAGCATGCCGGGTAGTACAGGTAAACCGGGCAAAGGTGTAAAAATGCCTAACGGCAGACCTACAGAAGATGACCTGTACCGGGTTCAATGCGTTTTGCAGCGTTGCGTCAAGGAAGGCGTGATTGATATGCAGAAGTCGAGCATGATTAGCAGTGATATGCAGAAATGTATGTATACAGGTAAACCAATGAAGCAGGAATATTATGAATTCTTGCAGAAAGAACTTAAAAAGGGGGATAACTAATGGGATTTTTTGATAATTCTGCAACCGGCGAAATGGGAGCACAGGAAGTAAACGAATTGCAGAAGGCACTTTCCGCAGGATATGGCACAGATTCGGCAAACTTTACCGGCGGACGTGCACTTATCCCGGAAAACTTGGAATCGGAAACTGTAAACGTTGTTGCACAGCTGAAAGAAGACTGTAAGATTATGAACTCGGTAAAGAAAACACCGGTACGTTCTACTGTACATGAAGTAAACTTGCGTACAGACCACGGCAACTGGAGACACCTTTCTGTTGCAGAAGGCGGCGAAAGCGTTGATACAGACCAGTCTCTTGAACGCAAAGCTTTTGCAATGAAATACTTGCAGACACGCCGAAGTGTTACAAAACAAATGGAAGCAGCTGAAACTTTTGAAGGTGCTTTGGCAAGCGAAAAACTTGCAGGCGTTGAAACAATCATCAAGGGTGCTGAATATCAGTGTTTTCATGGTGATTCTGCTGTTGTGCCTACAGAGTTTGACGGATTTATTTCTTCAATCAAAAAAGCCAAAGAAGATGACCGCAATATCATTGACTTGCGCGGTTCTTCACTTGGTTCTTACGGCGAAAAAATCTTTGACGAAATTGCTGCAAAGGTGCGCACAAAGGGCGGCTTTATTGACAAGGCTATGTACCCGGTTGTGCTTGCGAAAGAAATCAAGGAAATGTTTGCAGACAAACAGCGTTATGTAATGAACAACCCATTGCAGAATCTTTCTTTCAAATCTATTCCGGATTATGGAACTGCCGTTGGTGCAAACATTGCATTGAGCGGAGAAGATGCAGGCGATGACCTTTTCTATGAATGCAAGGGTGAGGTTTTCGCAGAGGGCGACCCGATGCGCAGACCGCCAGCACCGGCTGCTGTAACGGTTGCCGCCGCTGTAAATGCCGCTTCAAGTTTTGCAGCAGCAGACGCAGGTGCTTATATGTACAAGGTTCATGCAGTTAACCAGTACGGTATCAGCGAAGGAACGGAAATTAAAGCCGCAGTTGCTGTTGCAGCCGGGGCAGGTGTAACCATTACTATTACACCGTCTGCCGGTATTGCCGCAACAGGTTTCATTATCTGCCGTTCTGCAAAAGGCGGTAAGACTTGCATGGAAATGGTTAAAGTGCCTAATAGCGGCAATGCAACAACCATTCACGTTGACCTTGACAAAGACTTGCCGGGTACTGCTTCTATGCTTTTCCTTCCAAAAAAACGTTTGCAGCCAATTTACACTTTCTCACAGTTGCTTCCTGTATGTACTTTCCCTCTTTCTGCCACAAACAAGGCAGAAACACCATTCCTTGTAATGATGTTTGGTGCGCTTGAAGTGCGTGCGGCTAAGCACATGGGCTTGGTTGAAAACATTTCATACGCAGGGGGCTTGTACTAATGGCTAAACCTACAGATGCTAAGACACAGAAAGCAGTAGTTGCCGGTTCTGAAACAGTTGCCGAAACACCGGCAACTGAAAATACTGGCGGCAATGCTGCGAACGAATCACCGGCAACTGAAAACACGGATAACGCCGAAACAGACGGCGGACAGGTCACGCTTTCCGGGGATAACGGCGGCGAAAACACCGCCGGACTGCCTTTTACCGTAAAAGACGGACTTGTTGATGTTGTCCTGAAAGAATTTGCAGGGCGTTCTTTGTATGGAACTACCGGCGAAATCATTCATTTTGATGAAAACGGTTGTGCAAAAGTTGTATTTGAAGAAGCCCTGTATTTTCAGAAAATGCCGGGCATTGAATACAAATAATTTTTAATTCTTTCAAAGGGAATATATGATAATTGCGACAAGTGTAAAAAACAGAATACTGGTTACTATTGAAGACAGTAGGGCTATAGATTTTAGGCTTGAGAGAAAAGCCTATGATGATGAAAGTATTTTGGTTTACACAAGCCGCGGCTTCTGTATTCCCGATGAAGAGAATGTCCCGGTTGGCGTAAACGGTGATATTCTTGACAACTTTAACATTGAAGCAGATAAGCTTTACTGTTACCGCTATGTAGATTTTGAAAAGAAAAACCCGACTGATGATGATTATATCTGTTCTAACTGGGTAAAAAACGGCGGTGACAAGGCAATAGGCTATTCGTTCAACAATTATAAAATTGCACCGGGTACATGGGGAGCTGTTGTAACACCGGACGACATACGCTTTACCTATTTATGGGGAACCGATTTTAGGGCAACAAACGGCGAATCTTTTACGGACGAACAAACACAGTTCTTTATTGATTCTGCACTTGCAGAAATTGAACGCCGTTTGGATATTACAATTAAAAAACGCAGAATAAGATGTAACGCAAAAGAAAGAAAGCTGATAAAAGGCGTTGATTATGATGTTGACGAAGCCGTTTACAACTTCAAATATGCACGCATTGCACGTTATGGACTTATAAAGACAAGACAGAAACCAATAATTCAATTACATAAACTTGAACTTTTAAGCCGTTTGCAGGGTGCGAAAAACCTTACGGCGACGACTGTTGCAGACAAGACAAAAGGCTTGCTGATGCTTATGGAAAGACCGCTGAAACCTAGCGAAACTTCCAGCGGCATACAGGCGGCAATCGGTATGTACGGCAACCAGACACGCAATTTGCAGCTGTTTTATGCCATTGATTATGATGCAGGTTTTGAAACCAGCGATGAAATTCCCGATGATTTAAGGCAGGTTATAGCCAAACAGGCGGCTGTAAGCCTGCTTAACATTATCGGTGACGGCTTGATGTCGGGTTTTTCTTCCAGTTCGTTAAGCATGGACGGATTGAGCGAGTCTTTCAGTTCTACGCAGAGTGCTACAAGTGCGTACTTTGGCGCGCGCATTAAGGTTTATCAGGACGAGATTGAAGACTATATAAAAGAAAACAAAAACAGATTTGCCAATATGCCAATGGGTGCTATTTAGGCTATTTAAAAGGAAGAAAAAATGCCGGATTTGACGCTGAATAAGTTGAAAGTGGCTGGTATTCCCACTTTAGAAAATAATTTTGGTACAAAGAAAAAGGATTTTAGAGGGTTAACAGCAGAAGAAACCATGAAGAACATGCTGCTGCCTTTTGAAATAATGAGACCTTACGGTATAGCTGAAAACTGTAAAATTGAAAGAATTGAACACGATGCAAAGCTTGAGATAACGACTCCAAATATTCAGCTTGAACTTGGAGAGGGTGCATATACCGGCTTGAAGCTTGATGTTATTGCTAACTTTAAGGCTGGCAATGCAACCATTGTTTACGGCAAACCTGAAAAAGGAATTGAGCCGGAAAATACAGAAGAAAGTGCTGAAAATGTTGAAGGAAGCGAGGAAACTGAAAGCACTGAAAATGAAGGGAATACGGGAACTGCTGGTAAACTGTTTGAAAGTATTTCCATTTGTTCCGGGCAGACAAGAACATTTACATGGAACGGTATCTGCTGGGTAGGCAACAGTACCGGCGATTTACGCTTTAACAATATTGCTGTACCGGTAGAAGCATGGACTGAAAGCAGTGAACATACCGGTTTTGACTATGAAGCGGTAATTGAACTGGACGGCGTGAGTGAAAACCTTTTGCCCGATGTTAACTTTGCATATTTGGAAAGTATAAGCGGTGTTTTTGCAGATTTTGCAGAAAGCATTGAAAACGGCGTAAAGATTTACGCAAACAAAAAGCCGGTTAATGCAATAATCATTTTAGAAATAACCTGTAAATAAATGAAAGACTTAAATTACTTTAAGAAAGAATTAAATAAAATACTGGACAAACAGCTTGAAGAGCTGGAAAAGGGAGTGACGAAAAGCTTTAGTGAATGGGTTGATTATATCTGCAAGGGTGCAAACCGCGGACACTTGGTAGCAAAGCAGATTACTAAAAGAAATGCTAAGACAGGCAAGGTTTATACTTCTACAGTTTGGGTAAACCCGAATAAAGTAAACGGCTTGAAAAAATACCATGAACAGGATTCTCAAAGTGCTAAAGTTGCCATAGGAAAAATAAAAGGGAAAATTAACACTTGTAAAAGCTCACAAGAGTTATTGGATTTGGTTCTTAAAAATATAGACCGATTCAGTGATGAAAGAGGTTTTCCGTTGCCAATCGTAAAAGAATTAAGCGAATGGGCAAGCGGTAAAAATGCCGAATTAGAACATACGCCGGAAGGGAAAACACAGAAAGAGCATAACGACGACTTGAAGAAGATTAAGCGTAGAAACGCAGAAGTCTATAACAAAAAGCGTGCCGAACACATTAGGCAAGATATGAAATTGAACAAGGTTGAGTATTCAGAAGAATTATTGTCGAGAAAAGAAGCTGCTGAAAAAATTGCAGTGTATAAAAATGTAATGTTAGAAAATATGGAAACAGGCTTGAAAGCAAGTTATAACAATACTGGTGCAGGAAAACTTATTTCTCAAAAAGCAGTGGACAAATCAATAAAAAATGGATTTTCACAGGAAGAACATTTTACCATTGCAAGCCATATACAAGAGGTTTTTAAAAATGCAAATCTTGTGTCTATAGAGCCGGACAGAGATTCAGATTTAAATGATAATGTAACAGAGGTTAGACGCTATGCCGTAGAGTTTAAGTTAAACGGCAAGAAAGGCTTTGCCTTAATGACTGTAAAATTGAACAAGGATAGCACAAAAAAACTATATGCACTTGAATTGAATTATCTAACAAAAAATAAACCTGTTGTGGCTAGTGATGAGGTTAAGGATAACTCCAATAACGAAAACGCTTACCGTGAAGATAAGTCTCATCGCCAAACAGGTTCTATAAAAAATATAAACTCTAAAGTTGATTCTGTCAATGACAAAGATGTGAATAAAAGTTTTAGCAGTGAATACTGTAGGGCTTTTGGAGTTGCAAATATCAGCTTAAATAAGGAGATGAAACAATGGCAGCAGGAAGATTAACCACTATGGGCGGTGTTTTGCCTAGTCGGCGTAAACAAAAAGTAGGCAATTGTGATATAGAACTTAATGCTAAAGGTGAAGTTATTAAAATAGTAGGAAAATCAAGCAATGCTTGTGTTGTTAACGGCAATCTATACCCATTGAGCTGTAGTTTATCTGACAACGCATCACCACCCGGGCGAGATTTGGTTGACTATCTGCACGAAGTACATGATGGTTGGACTATGGATTTTGGAACACCTAGACATTATGGTGTATATGCAAGTCGCCCGGGCTTACATGGATATATTGGCGATTTACAGTTAGCCGTAACAGCATACGGAAGGTGGCGCGTTAATTTTCACATAGAAGAAGATACAGATTATTACGAAGGCATTAAAGAAATGCAGTATTGGACTGGTGGTAGTATCCAAAACGCAAGTCATAAAAAAAGTGTTTCGGGAGGTCATTATGTTCACGATTATTCTTTTGACGTGGTTAACGGTGTCGGAAGTTTGTATGTACGTGGAGGAATAAGAAGTAATTCAGAAACTTTTACGGTTCAAGCTTCTCGTTCTTTTATTGGTATTGAATAAATGAAAGGGCTGAATTACTTTAAGCGTGAACTGAACAATATTCTCAACAGGCAGCTTGAAGCACTGGAAAAGAAAACGGTTACAAAGTCGTTTTCTGAACTGGTGGATATTATCTGTAAATCTTCAAACCGTTCTCACCTTGTTGCAAAAAGAGTGCAGGCAAAGAACGAGAAGACCGGGAAAGTTTATATGAAGACTGTTTATGTAAACCCGGATAAAGTGAACGGTTTGAAGAAATACACAATCAAGCAAAATATGAGCAGCGAGGAAAAAAGAAACCTTGCTATTGCCATAACTAAACTCAAAAAGGCTATTGATAAGTGCGAAAGTGAAGAGCAGCTTCTTAAACTTGTTTTAAGAAACAAAGGGCGATTCTCTGACGAAAACGGTAGACCGTTGCAGATTGTTGAAGAGTTGCGAGATTATGTTGTAGAACATCAGAAAAAACTTGCAAATAATCCTAAATCTAACTTATCAAAACTTGAGAAAAAAATGACTATAAAGGGGTATTGTGAGTGGGGAACTGTATATGAAATGCAGAAAAACACAACTTCTTTAGAAGCTGCAAAGTTTTTATTGGGAAAACAAGACGGATTTGTAGAAAATGCCTTTACTGGTGTTAATAAAAACAAAAAACAATTTAAAGTCGGTTTGTGTTGGGGACATAGTGGTCTTGGATTAAAGAAAATTATTGAAAAGCATATTATTAGACTTTCTGATTTTGAAACATTAGAAGATGTATGCAATGCAATTTCTAATGTATTAACCAATGGAAGAGTAGAAAAAGAACGTGATAACAAAATCATCATGGTAAATGGAAAATACAGAATGATTATTGCAAAAGAAAGCAATCAATTTGTTATTTCGGCGTTTGATAAAACTAAAGATGAAACAGAAAAAGAAAGAAGTGAAGAAGACAAAGAAAAAAAACGGAAAGAATTAAACGTAGTAGTCCCTAATTCTTTTACACAGGAAGGCACGCAATTACCTGCAACCGCTTCTATAAATAATATATACTCTAAAGTTGGTTCAGTCAACAATATAGACGTGCATAAAAGCTTTGACAGCGACTATTGCCGGGCTTTAGGGGTTGTTCATACTGGATTTAATTATTAAGGGAGGTGGAATTGAAACTTTACGTTAAGCGTATGCTGGAAGAAAAGGTTGAACTGGAAAGAAAGATAAATAAAGCGAGAATTGCCATTGCAAAACCGCCGTATGGTATGGATAAACAGCAGGTTTTGATGCTGGCAGAACAGGTTAAGTCAATGGAAGCGTATTTGGGCTGTTTGAATAAAAGGATTGACTATGACAATACAAGCCATAACGAAGAATAACAGAGACAATGGAGTAAATACCGGCATTGCCAACGCCTATAAGGGTGCAACAAGAATTTTTGGTGCAGATACAAAGACGCAGAACGTATATGCCGGAAGCATAACAGAAGCAGGTAAAGCCGGTGAATGTAGAGGTGCAATAATCAACGGCTATTTTAATCCGCCTGTTAATGTGTATTTCAATAACGGTGCACCGAGGCTGATGTTGACGCTGTCCGGTTCATACAGTAACTATCGTTTTACACAGGTTAATTATGCAAGTTTATTAACGCCACATGGCGACATATACCAGACGCGTACAACAACAACTACAATCCGCAATTTTGCCAAAGTATAAGAGAGCTGATAAATGGGACAGGGTTTAAGCAGAAATTCACCGGTACAGTTAAGTTTAGGGCGCGACAATTACGAAGCCTTGATTGAACGTCACGGACAGTGGATAAGGTGGCGTGTTGCGGCTAAATGTCCGTGCATAAAGCCTAATTCCATGCAGCCGGACATACATTGCAGAAAGTGCGGCGGCTTGGGCATTACTTACGGTTATCAAGACAAGGCAGCGGCAATACAGACCGTTATGGTAAAAGACAGTACCGGCATAATTGAACTTGATGCAAAATACAGAAACTGCGCATTACAGAAATGCTATGACAATGCAGGCAAGGTTTACGCCAATGCAACCAAAACAGACAATTATATCCTGCTGAATGACGCTGCACCTGTAAAAGGCGTGTATGTAACTGCCATAATGACTGATAACGTGCTTAAAGAATTGAATGATGTTGAATGCCATGCAGTGGGCAACGGATTTTACCGCGTTGAAGGGTTAAGGGTGTCGCGTACGGGCATTGAAGGTCTTTATCATGATGCACCGGGCGATATTGAAGAAATAGACGGCATTACTGACCTTGAAGGACATACTTTCCGCGCAAGCGAAATCAGACAGGACTGCATACTGGTTGAACCGGTTGAAATAATGGAAAACGGAGAGAAAATACTTCTGTTTCCGCCGGAAACGCTGAAAATCAAAACCGTTAAATATATTCCGCCGTTTGTTTTTGTAATTCTTAACCAAAACCTAAGCAAAAGCGATGCGCAGGTTATGCAGGAACTTAACGGTGACGGCGTTCTTACCTTTCCGTATGATTTTGACGTAAGCAACGATGATGTTTTAACAGTTTTAAGCGGAACTTACACGGTTAAAAGCATTATCGAAAAGAAAGAAGCCGAATATGATGTTATTCCGGCATATTTTGTTGAAAGTGTTGTTAATTGTACCGGCAAAGAACGGGAATATTTGCCGGGTGTGGATTTTATTCTTTGCGGTACAAACTATATTAAATGGCTTTGTGACGACTGCCCGGAAGACGGCGAAGCTTATTCAATTACTTACAGGGTAAACCCTACTTACAAGGTTGTTAAGGCAATTCCGCAAATCAGGACAAGTGAAAACCAGCGTATGCCTAAAAAAGCTGTTGTTAAACTGTATGACACTTACGGTGAAGCAAGGGGTGTAAACCGAAAATGAAAGACTTAAACTATTTTAAGAAAGAACTGAACAACATTCTCGACAGGCAGCTTGAAGCACTGGAAAAGGAAGGTGTAAAAAAGTCATTTTCCGAACTGGTGGAAATTCTTTGCAAATCTTCAAGCCGCTCTCACCTTGTTGCAAAAAGAGTGCAGGCAAAGAACGCAAAGACCGGGAAATTTTACATGAAGACAGTTTGGGTAAACCCGGATAAAGTGAACGGTCTGAAAAAATACCATGAGCAGGATTACAACAATGTAAAAATTGCCATTGGAAAATTGAAAAAGCGGATTGATAAATGCACAAACTCACAGGGACTGCTTAATCTTGTTTTGAAAAATAAGGAACGTTTCTCTGATAAACAAGGGAATCCGTTACCGATTGTTGAAGAATTGGCAGAATATGCAAGCAATAAAAATGATGAACTGGAAACAATTTCTTCTTATGGCACTGAAAAACAATATGCAGAAGAATTGAAAAAATTAAAGAAAAAGAACGCAAAAGAATACGGCAAGAAGAGGTTGAAGCACATTCAAGAGGATTTAACCTTGAATAAAGTTGTTTACAATGAAGAATTGCTGACAATGAAAGAAGCGGAAAGTAAAATCGAAAAGCTGAAAAAAGAAACTTTTGACAATATTGAAACAGGCATAAGTGCAACATTCAGTAAAAGAACACCGGGGAAGTTAGTATCAAACGCTGCTTCTTCAAAGTCTATTGAAAATGGTTTTACAAGAGAAGAACATTATACCATAGCAACTAAGATAGGCGATTTATTCAAAAATGCAAATCTTGTAGCGGTATAGCCGGACAGAGATTCAGACCGTAATAGTAGCGTAAAAGATGTAAAGAGGTTTGCGGTTGAGTTTGCCTTGAATGGGAATAAAGGCATTGCATTGCTGATAGTGAAGAATACACAAAATGCAGGGCATAAATTATATTCTGTAGAACTTGCAGAGTTAATAAAAAAAGGCTCTCGGAATCTTGCCGTGGCTAAGGAAAATCCAAATACACAGCCCATCGAAAGCCTTTCTGATTCAAATATAAACTCTAAAGTTGATTCTGTCAATGACAAAGATGTGAATAAAAGTTTTAGCACTGATTACTGCAACGCTTTTGGAATTGCTAATTTCAGTTTAAGTTAGGCGGTTTTTATGATTAAAGTTGATGTTACAATAAGTAATGACTTGCTTTGGCAGTTGCAGGCGCAGTTATTGACTTTTACCGGCGCAAACGGCGGTAAAATTGCACCGGCAACTAAAAACGCTTTTAATGTTGCAAGCAAGCTTATTCAAAAATCGTGGCAGAACTGGGCAAACGGCGGCAGTATAGAAGGCATTGAAAGCATTAAAAGGGCTAATCCGCGCCTTGCAAGTTCAATCCGCATTAAAAAGAATAATGATTTTGATGCAGACATTTATTCGGATTCTCCATATATGGAGCGCATAGTTAATGGTACACCGGCTTTAGACATGAAAGAAAAATATCCTTATGGTACTAAAAGCCGGGTATCTAAAAAAGGTGTACCGTATTTGATTATTCCTTTTAGGTGGGGAACGCCGAATAAAGACGGTACAGAGAGAGCGCATTTTGGCAATACTATACCGCTGGAAGTTGCAAGGATTATTCAGTCGAGGAACTTTGAAAAATCTGTTAAAACAGGCGAACATCATGTAGAAAAGAACGCAAAAGGCGAAAATATAGAAAGACAGGAATATAACTGGGGAGACCGGCTGAAAGATGATGATTTGGGCAATGCTAACGGCATGGTAAAAATGGCTTCCAATACTGGCAGTACCTATTTTACTTTCCGCGTTATCAGTGCAAAATCACCGAAAAAGTCTTGGCTTAGAAACAAAGTGCCGCCGGTTGATGTTATAAATGCAGTTGAAAAAGCTACTAGGTACGATGTTGAAGCACTTTTGCAGGCTGGTTTTGAGCAGGATTTGGGCATTTAGCCTTATAATTGACAGAAAAAATTATAGATTTTATTATATATTATATCGTTTGCACTTATTAAAGGCAGCATAAATCTTGAAAAACAAGGTGTTATGCTGCCTTTTTTTTGTTCTTTTGGGGTGCAGGCGATGATGTGCTATCTTAACCGCGGTTTAATTCTTGAACAGGCTGTAACAAGCCTTATCCGGGAATATTTCTATAATCTGCACTTTGAAAGCCGTTACAAAAACTTCCACATTAAAGTATCTACAGAACACCCTTTTGCTGATTTGTATCTGCATGACGGCATGAACGCAAGTGATTCTTTCCCTTGTGTTGTTGTTTCAACGCAGGAAGACAGAAAGCCTTTTGAGTTTGATGAGCTTGCGCCGCATTTAGAAGGGGTTGGAATTACTCAAGACGACTTGGACTCAATTCTTTCTTCTACTGAAAACTACACCGATAGAAAAGGCAATTTAAAAACAAGGGAAATTCCGGGGCTTTGCATATTAAGCGATGAAAGTTCTTTACAGGCAGTTAAAGAAACTATTGAAAAGCAAGGGTATTGCTACGGCTATTCAATTAGAACACGCCGCAAAGATTCTTTAGGAATTGAAGTTTGGGCTGAAAATAATCAGCTTAAAAACGAAATATACGAACAGTTAAGGCTGTTTGTTACCAGCAATCTTAGAAACCTGCTTACTGAAAAATATTCATTTTACGACATTGCTTTATTTGACAATACGATTGTTGGACATAGAAGCAATAACTATAACTTTGATTTTGATGTCGTTCTGTATGGTGCGCATATTGCCTTTGACGTGAATTACTGCGTTGAACAGATTGTACTGAATACGGAAATTAGAAAGCTTACAAAAAACATAATCACGGAGGCTTTGAATTATGTCAAAAAATAAAAATCCAGTTGAGGGCAGCACTGATATTGCGCCGGTTGCGGAAACTAAAAGAGTCGTAACAAACCCGAAGAAAATCAGCGTATACACTTTTTTGGTGGCAGAACCGCCGGAAAGCGGAATTGCTGCTTTGCTGAAATGCAGACCGTACCAGACAATGGTGCAGACTGTTGAAGACTGGAGAAAGACTGTTGAAGAACTGAGAAACAGAAAAGTTGCTCATTAAAACGAAAGGAGGTAAATATGGGAGTACAATCTGCAAGGTTTGAAAGTGCCGGTAAATCATCAGAACATTTAGTGCCCGGTGTTTACAGCAGACGTGCTACTATTGCCGGTGAAACCGGTGTGTCGGCAAACAATCTTTGCATTATCGGCTACAGTGTGGGCGGAAAACCGAAAACTCTTTATGAGCTTTCCGACAAGTCAGAAGCTCAGCTGGTTTTACAGAATGGTCAGCTGCTTGAAGCAGTTGCAAATGCTTTTAACGGTTCAAGCGATTATGTACCGCAGAAAGTTTATGCCATGCGCGTTAATGCCGGTACGCAAAGCGCGCTTGAACTGAAAAGCGGTGTTAATACGATTTTAAAACTGAAAAGTGCAAATTATGGTACTTGGTGCAATCAGATTAAGTTCTGGCTTAAAGACGGTTCTGTTGCAGGTACTAAAAAGGTATTGATAAGTTTTAAGGGCGATGACATCGTAATTGACAACATCGGCAAAAAGCTGATGACGCTTATGTATATCGGCGGCGGTGAAAGGGCTAATGCAACCGTTACTGATACGGGCATGAAGCTTTGGGCAACAGATGCAAACGGTGAAACTGTTGACAATTTCAGTTATGAGTGGGAAGAAATTGAAACGCTTTACGAACTGATAGACATTATCAATTCAACCGGCGTTTATACGGCTACGGCACTGGTTAACGAAGCTGAAACGCCGTCCGGGCTGCTTGACTGCGCAAACTTTGAACTTGGAGAAAGTGCAAGTATTCTTACTGCAAACCTTGACGCACTGATAAAGGCTTTGCTTAATACGCCTTATATTGGCGAAGCAGAACTTGCGGAAGGTGCAAGCCGTGTTATGCCGGATAACAACAGCAATTATGTATTTTTCTCTGGTGCAGAGGCTGGCAGTTACAGTTATAATGACTGGCTTGCAGTTTTTGCCGAACTTGAAAAGCATAACATTCAGCTTTTGGCAACGCCCTGTCCAGACCATGCCGTTCATGTGCTCATGTCCAATCACTGTACTGAAATGACTCGGATTGACAGAAAGAAAGAAGTCCAGTTTATCGTTGGCTGCGATGAATCAACCAGCATGAAAGATGCCCTTGCTTATGCAGCAGAGCTTAACAATGAGCTTGGTTCGTACGTTTTCAATGCTGCTTTTTCCAACAATCCGTTTACCGGAGAAAAAGAAACAATTCCGCCGTCTATGCTTGCCTGCAAGGCTGCCGGTATTGAAGCTGCGCTTGCAGTTTCTAATCCTTTGACTAATAAGGTTGTGAAGGTTACTGGATTTACACGCAAATTCAGTACACCGGAAATGAATATGCTTATTGCAGGCGGAATTATGCCGTTTGGAGAAAATGACGAAGGCGAACTTGTCTGCATTCGTGCAGTTACAACGTACCAAGGGGATAACCTTGCCCTTAACGAGCGCTCCATGATGCGTGAAGCGTTGTTCATTGACAGGGATTTGCGCAGGGCTTTCAACCGGCGCGTGGGTACAGATGAAGAACCAAGCGAAAGCGACATTCTGAAAGTGCTGAATAATAAAGCCAAAACTTGGCATCGGCAGAATTACATTACTAAGGCTGATGACGGAAAGCTTGTTTTTAATGCAAAAGTAAAGGTTGACGGCGACAAGACATACCTTACGTATGAAAAGTTTTTGCGTGCGCCAAATAACTTTCTTTTCATTACGTCTATCAACAAGGTATACAGTTCTACTATTGAAGTATAAAAAAGGGGGGAAACGTGGCAGATTTTGACTTGAAGGGTGATATTCTTGCGCAGGGAATGAACTGTATTATCCGCGTTGACATGAATGACGCGGCAGGCAGTAATCCCATTAAGGTTGGTGCAGTTTCCAGTTATCAGGCAAGAAAAAATGTGTCTGTTAACCGTGCAGAAGTATTGGGCGAAATTTTGCCAATGTCGCTTGATGCAACCGGCGTAAGCGTAAACATCAGTTTGCGCGGTTTTATCCCGGTAAAAGGCTGTGTCGGTACATTCAGCCATGTCCGCGGTGGCGGCAAGCATTCGCTCAAAGCTTTTAACCCGGACGATGAAAAGCTTGTAGATACAAAGCTTGCAACAAAATTTCCTTACATTGATTTGTATGACGAAAAGCACGAGTGTGTTATTGGTTATTCAACTTACTTGATTGCGTCTTCTTACTCGGACAATTCGAGCGGTAAGGGATATGTTGAAGCGGACGTGACGCTTGAAGGTATAGGCTACTGGAACGGCGTTGACTATGAATCTTTAGTTTAAAATACAATGGCTTGCCTAAATTATTTTTAGGCAGGTTTTTTTTATTCCATGAAATAGAAAAGGGGAAAACCTATGGAAGTGACTGACGAAATTTTATCACGAAATGACGATACTTTGTTTTATGCTATCGTTAATGGCGAAAAACTTGAAAGAACAATTAAAACAAGACGCGGTAATTTTACAATCAAATACCCGACTCAACGTGATTTACAGAAAATAGACTTAATGGTAGCAAGAATGAGAAATGGACTTGCAGCAGAAAGTTTTGATACAAATGCTACGGTTGGCATGATTAAAATTGCAACACTTACAGTGTGCGTTACTTCTACGCCGGACTGGTTTAGAAAAGCGCAGGAAAATAATGAAAACTTTGGGTGGGAGGATATGCCGGACGTGGATTTAAGCGATGAAATCTATGTGAAGGCATGGACTTTTCGTCAAGCAGTTAAAAGCCAAATTGGAAGAATTGAAAAAGATTCCAATATCCCGACTGTTAAGTCAGAAAACGTTCAAGAAACTTTGGATAATGGCGTATTTTCGGGAGTGTCCGGCAAGGCTGAAAGAAAACAGTGATTTTGAAGATATTTTTTTTGAGTTTGCAAACACTTATACGGAAGAATCCGTAAGAAACGCATATCAGAAAATGAAGCAGAACGATGAAAATAAAAAAGATAAGGACTTTTTCAGGAATCTTGGATATTCGGAAGAAGAAATTTCTAGCATGAACTTAAAGGAATGATAAATGGCAGGTGGTAACGTTGGTTTAAGGCTGACCCTTGATGCCGGGCAGATGAAATCTCAAGTGTCGGACGTAACAAAGCAGATACAGCAGATGAACGAAGCTTTGAAAGAAGCTACAGAAGCTGGCGACTGGGGCAATGTTGCGGCGTTATCGTCTGCCATGTCTAATTTGCAGGACGCAAGAAGTTCAATGGCTTATCAAGCCCGAAGCGAAGAAGCGCAGGTTACCAAAGCAGCAAAAGAACAGCGGGCTGCAAATGCGAAACCCGGTAATACGATTGTTAATGCGGCAAACAATGCGCAGGGCTATGTGCAGACTTTTGCGCAGGGTAACTATGCAGGTGCGGCAATCAGTGGCATGAAAGGACTTGGCGGTTCTTTGCGCGATTTGGGCGGTGACGTTAACGGCGGCTTGGGAAAACTTTTAGGTTTCCTTGGTGTTGGCGGCTTGGTTGCTGGTGCGGCAATGGCTGGCGGTAAGGCTTTAACAGACCAGTACGAAGCACAGCTGCCGGTAATTGACAGCTTTAACGCTTTGTACGGACATAATGTAGGCACAAACTCGTATAAAGAAAACTCGAATCAAGGTTTTGATTTTTATGCAAAAGCAGCAAAAGAATACGCAAAAGATACCGGTAAAAGCACAGCTGAATTCATGCAGTTATCGGGGAACCTTTCTCGTTATGGCATTAGCAATGCCGATGCTGCTATGCGCAAAACACAGGACGATATTAAATGGGCAAATTATACCGGCGGTAATCTTGACTTAATTCAGCAGATAACAGGTATGTCTTCGCGTTATGGCATGAAAGGCGATGCAATGCAGCAGGCTTATGCCGGTGTGAGAGTAACCGGGCTTGCAAAAGGGCAGACAGACGAGTTTCTTAATTCCATGCTTAGGATAATGCAGGAAGGAATAAGCAGGGGTTTTGTGCTTGGTGCTGATGAAATTGCCGGTAACATGAATATGCTTTACAAATTGTCGGGCAACAGTGCATTGTGGCAGGGCGAAAACGGCGCAAGCAGACTTTCTCAGATGAATAATGCTGTATCATCGGCTACGGCGTTAGAATCTACAGATGACATGATTGTTTTCGGCGTTGCACAGCAGATGCTGGACGGTGTAAGCGTTGAAGACCGGCAGAAACTGTTTGGAATTGAAAACGCAACCGGCGGTTATACTGATATTTTGCAGTTAATGGAACACGGCATTAACGACCAAATGCTTAAAGGTATTTTTGACACAGTAGGTCAGCTTGACGGACAGGACGCAGACTCGCTGACCGGACGGTTTAAGAGTATTTTTGAAGTAGGAAGTTACAGCGATGCCGCCGCAATTACCGGTATGTATAATACTTACCAAAAGGAAAAAGAAAATAACCCGGATTTTGATTTTAGTATTTATTCAAAGCAGATAAATAACCTTAAAACAGCACATGACTTTACTTCCGACCGTACAGAATCACAGAACGCAACTAATGTAATGGTTGAAACTGTTGCAAGAATGGGTATGGGCGTTGAAGACATTAAGCTTAAAGGCTTGCAGGAACTTAGTGGAATTTCCGGAAAGCTTGACAGCATTGTTGCTAAAATGCTTGTTGATAAAAACGAAATTAAAGAAGCCACAGAAGGGCTTTTTGGCAAGAGTGAAGGTAAGGCAAAAACTGCATTAAAAAACAAGCTTGTTGCGGATATGGAAAACCCGGAAACAAGAAACAGCGCAATGCAGGCTATTTCAATGTTGCAGGGCTTGAGTGAAGAACAGCAGGCTTATGCCAATTTAACCAACCTGTTTAATGATACAGATAATATTTACAGCATTAAAGATGTTGTATTGCCCGAATGGTTTAAGGCAGATGAAAACGGAAGTTATGAAAATGCACTGTACGCTTATAGACAAAATGCCGGTTATTCTAAAAATGATTTTTACAGGGGTGTTATAGGTAATGCTATTAGTAAAGCAGAAGACAGTAAAAGTGAAGAAGGTAAGGTTATTACCATTAGCGAAGTACAGAGAATTGTTGATGCAATTAACGAATTGAAAGCTGTACAGACAGGAGAGCAAAACTGGCGTAATAATCAGACTGTAAACATTACTATTGAACAATAGTAAGAATTGACAATAACACGCCGAGAAATTAAAATCTAAGTATCGTTTGTACCATAAATAGACAGCGGTAAACAATGACTATTCAACTATTTACTGGTACAAAATGAACGAAAAACAGCTTTACAGCTTTGCACCTCAACATCGAATTGTTATTAAAGACCCGGAAACCGGGAACGAAAAATGTAGTTTCAATCCGCGCATCATTCATTCGCCATTACTTAGTTATTCTTTCTCTACAAATATTCAAGATACAAAAGGCAAGTTTTCTTTAACTTTCTATCCCGATGAGTTTTTACCGGTAGAAAATGCAGCTGAATCTATTTACGAAAAAATACAGAAACTTGATATTGTTGAAATATACGAGATACTTTCTAGTCCGATACTTGCGGAAAATGTACCGGCTTTTACCGGTATTGTTAAGGTAAAAAAATACGCTTCCCAATGTTCAGATAACAATACAAGCAGACGACTTGTTATAAGCGGTATAAGCGTTGCCGGGCTGGTAGACCAGTTTATCATCAATCTTGATTCTACGGCTTGTGCTGTTATGAAACAAGCACCGAATAACGATTATCTTCAAAAACGATTCACTATTAACAATCTTACATCAATAGACAGTTTGCCTACCATTGATATGGTTGCAAAAGATATGTGGAATAGTTTTGTTGAGGTTGCTACCTCTTATAAAGCAATAAGCACAATCAAAATAAAAGATTATCTTGACCGTTTTATCGGTGATAATCCTTTTGTTTTTGGAGATAATCCGCCAAAACTTAAATATCCGCTTGGCTGTGTTTTTCATGGGCAGGCTACAAATAACTTTTTTTCAATATTAGATACTATTGCGCCCGACCCGGTTTATGAAAAGTATGTTTTTCGGGATAAGAAAAGCGGCAAGATGCAGATTATGGTAAGGGAATCGCCGTTTGACATGGGGAAGGGTAAGTCGTGGGATAGTTTACCTTGCACTGAAATTACTAAAACCGATGTAAAAAGTTTTGACATTACAGAAACCGATAACGATGTTTACACGGTTTTTTTCAGTTATCTTGACGGCTATCCAATACAGGAAGACTACGCGCTCAAATTACAGGCAGCAGAAGCAATGCAGGACGGTTCTTTGTCTTACGATAAAGAAAAGTTTGGCATATATGGCTATAGACCGCTTTATGTGCATTTTAACGGCTATGCCAAAATTGCAGGGGAAGAAGATAATTCTACGCAGACTGTATTGCAAAAACTTAATGAGCGGTTATGTGAATGGTACAGTAAATTGCCGGATATGCTTTACGGTACAATTACAATAGTTGCTAAAGATGAAAATATGCCGGAAACTGGCGAAAAAATACGCTTTATGGGCGGTGAATTTTACGTTGAAGGTGTTGAACATAAATGGCAGAACGGCGGCAACACTGAAATAACTTTAATGGTGTCGCGCGGTGGTATTTATAATAACGGTAATTTTGAAAAATTTGATGAAATTTCCCAAAAATACCGCATGATTGAAACAAATGTAGAGAGATAAAAAATGTTTGACAATATAAACGTTAATTTTTCAAAGCCTAAAAAACCGCAGCAACAGACGTTTGAAATCAGTACGCCGTTTGATAACCGTTTTGGTTTTTGGGGAACAGTAACGGCTGTACACCCGGAAGAGTGTACTGTAAATGTTCGCATGGACACAGGAAGAGAACTTGAAGGCTTGCGTGTTGCGAGCTTTGAATGGGTTTATAAAAACGATGATAAAGATTTTTTAAGCGGAGAAAGACATTTGCCGCCGGTTGACAGTTTTGTTTTCTGTTTAATGCCTAACGGTTCGCCGTCAAGTTCTTTCGTTTTGTGTTCCGGCTTTGCTAAGCAGGCGGCAATACACGATTACTACAAAGACAAAGAAAAAGAAAAGGAAAATGAACGGATTGAATTATCCGGCTGGCGGAAAACAACCAATATAGAAAACGGCACAAAAACAATTTGGAACAAGCCGCAGGAAGATAAGAAAACTATAACAGTTGTTATTGACCACGAAAATGAAGGTGATGAAAAAATCAATATTGTTGTGCATGGGCATGAGATAACCGTTGAAAAAGAGTTTATTGAAATTAAAACAGACGAAAAGAAAGTTTTGATTGATACCGGTAAAGATACTTTTTGCCTTGACGGTGACATTGATTTAATGGTTAAGGAAAAAGAACTGCTGAAAATTGGCAACAGCATAGGAACTTTAGGAAGCCTTTTTGACGAATTATGTGAAGCGTTGCTTGCCTTTTATACTAATTCGGCTTTTGCACCAATGACCCACAAGCATAAGGCTAAAATGTGGGCTTATGAGTTCATTAAGCCATTGCAGGAAAAAGCTGCAAGGATATTGAGGAAGTAAAGCATGGCAATTATAAACGAACGTTACTGGAAAAAAGCCTATATGCTTGAGTTCCTTGAAAATGGCATTTCTCAAGAAGTTTTCACTTTTTCCGTACCGCCGGAAAACGAAGAACTGGACTTTCCGCAGCGCATTTCTGAAACTAAGACTTTCGGCGGTGTTGTTTTTGATGATTACGGCAATGACACGCTTCATATAACCCTAAGCGGTTCTACCGTAAACGAAGAAAAAAAATATATTTACCGGGGAAAACAGCAGGCTTTGTATTTAACCGGGGAAAAAGAAATATTTTATTTGCAGAAATTACTGGAAAAATGGGGTGATTTTTCAAAAATCCCGACAAAAGCCGTTTATTTGTATGACCTGTCAAAATCATCGGCTTTAACAACCTTGACCGGCGTTGCGACAAAATCGTACTGGCGCGTATACATTAAAGACTTGAAAATTAAACGTTCCAAAGACAAGCCTTTTACTTACAATTACACCCTTGATATGTTTGCCGTGAATACTAATCACAATAAATTTCCGGCTAAGTTTGACGAGTTTGCAGAACTTGCAGAAAAAGTACAGGCAGGTGTTGAAAAGGTTCAGAATATTTTGAACAAGGTTGAATACGTTGCCGATGTTGCGGACACGATTTTGATAAAAGCAATGGAGATTAAAAACAAGGTAAAAAGCAAAAAATCGCTGGAAAAAATAGCCGTAAGTGCTGACAGTCCGCTTAGGTTATTAACCGGCGAAACTAACAATCAGATTTACAATATTACTAAAGATTTGCAGCATTTTGCAGGCATATTCAGCGATGTGGCACAGGGCTTTAAGAATGATTATAAGTTGAGCAAAACCTACAAGGGAGAAAAACATACCGTCACTTTTGAAACCAACGGCGGTTCTACGGTTTTGCCGGAAACTGTCATTTTTTTGAATGAAGTAGAAAAACCGGCAGACCCGGAAAAGAAATATCACGTTTTTAAGGGCTGGTTTACTGATGAAGAATGTACGCAGCTTTATAATTTTGACAGCGAAGTAACGGCTGATTTTACGCTTTATGCCAAATGGGAAAGAATTACGGTAGTTGTTACTTTTGAGCCGGTAAATGGCAGGGAATCTTTTTACCGTGAAATTTCATTAGGTGATTGTGTTGAAATACCGGTTAGCCCGGAACGGAAAAACTATATTTTTCAAGGCTGGTATTTGGAAAAAAGCGCAGAAAATGCGTTTAATTTTGAAACACCTATAACAGAAGATTTGAAACTATATGCAGGCTGGAAGCTGGGCTATGTGGTTGATTTTGACAGTTGCGGCGGTAGTCCGGTAGAAACACAGACAATTTATAAAAATAAGCTTGTTATTTATCCATTGACACCAACTAGAAGGAATCACCAGTTTGCAGGCTGGCATACTGACAGTGATTGTACAAAGCTTTTTAATTTTGCACATAAAGTAACTGACAGCATGACACTTTTTGCCAAATGGGTTCAGTTTGCAAATAACGTTCATTTTGAAAGTTACGGCGGTTCGGACGTTGCGCCGCAATATATCAATTTTGGAGAAATGATTACAAAACCGGAAAACCCGACAAAAACAGGTTTTACTTTTGTTTTTTGGTGTGATGATAAAAACGCTTCTAACGAGTTCAATTTTGAAACGCCTGTTTATGAAGCGTGCACATTATATGCTAGGTGGTCTCAAAACATTTATACCGTACAGTTTGAATCGAACGGCGGTTCAAGTGTTCCAAAGGCAGAATTACATTACGGTGATTTGGTGATTTTTCCGGAAAGACCGGAAAAAGAGGGCTTTGTTTTTGATAAATGGTGTACTGATGAGGAATTAACGGAAGAGTTTAATTTTGATGAGCCGATTACCGGCAATCGGGTTTTGTATGCCAAATGGTTTGGAGTTTAAGAATGGAAGATACCGAAAACGACATTCAAGACAGACTGATAGCAGAGCTTTATGACATTGATGACAACGTAAATAAAATGAAGAAGCTTGCAAAAGAAACTTATGCAAACAGTGAAACTATTATTTATGTTGATGAAAACGGCAACGATGCAAGCGTAATTGTTTATGACCATAGAAACATGATTTGGAAAAGTTCAGATACTTTTGACGCTATAGCGGAAAAAGAATATGGTGACGCTTCTTACGGTGCTTTGCTTGCTTATTACAACGGCATTAAAAAAGAGTTTGAAATTGAAGCAGGTACAAAAATAAAGCTGCCAATTTTTACTAAAGATAAAAATATTCTTGAAAACAAGGTTTACTATCCGCCGATGCAGAAAGAACTTTATGGCAGGGATATTGCGATTGATGATGAAGGGAATATTAAGACTTTCGGCGGTGATTTTGGCGTTATTTCAGACAAGTTGAATCTTGCACAAGGGTTGATTAACCGATTGACTACAGCTTTTACACGCAGAATAAGGCTTACTTCTTACGGTATTCGTGCCGGAATTGGAGAACCGGCGGTTGTTAAAAGTTACGTTTTAAGTTCAGTTGAACAGACTGTACTTGCAGACCCAAGAGTTGCAGAAGTTACGGAAATTAACCTTGAAGGTAACGGCGATAAAATGACGGTTAGTGTGCTGTACATTGACCGTAATAATATAACAGGAAAAGCTTCGGGAGATTTTTGAAATGATTAGGCGTTATAAAGAAATAATGGGATCTGCAATTGCTAATATGGTAGCAAAGCAGGATAAGATAACAGATTTTAACGAGGGCAGTATTGCCCATACGGTTTTAGACACTTTCTCACGATTGTTAGAGCGTGCCTATGTGTCAATTAGACAGGGATATACGGAAGCTTTGCGCCTTATTCCTTTTATGCTTTTCGGCTTTAAGCGGAAAGAAGGTTCTTACGCAACAGGCAGTATTATTTTTAAGCGGACAGAAGCTTTTGAAAAAGCTACGTTAATTTCTAAAGGGGTAAAAGTTTCCTGTGACGGTCTTGTTTATCAGACGACTAAAGCAGGTACTATTGAGCCGGGAAATATACTTTCCAGCCCTATACCGATTATTGCAGAAAAACCGGGTGTAAATTATAACGTTGCCGCTGGTATGGTTACTGTCATTGACAGTGCAATTCCCGGCGAAGTAGTTGAATGTTATAACGAAGTAGCATTAACCGGCGGTGCTGATGCAGAAACAACCGCCGAAGTTGATGAACGTTTTAAGGCGAAAATTAACAGTTATGCAGGTACAAGCACATGGGCTATTAAGAGCGCAACACTTGAACTTGACTGCGTGCGTTCATGCGCAATACAGGAACACGCTCCGCCGCTGAAAGACGTTTATAACTTGACTATTTATGTCGAGGATGGTTCGGGTGCGGCAAGTAATGAAGTAATTGAAAAAGTGAAAAAAGAAATAGAGGGAGATTCAAATACTTGCGGACACCTTGCACCAGGTATCAATATTCGGGTTAAAGCACCCAAAGTAGTGCCGGTTGATTTTGATGTAACGGCAACGGTTTACAGAACTGACAGGGGTTTTGCCCAAAGTGAAATTTCCAAAGTAATTGCAGAATATACAAACGGCTTGATTATCGGTAAGCCGGTAATCATTTCAGAATTGATTAACCGAATTATTTCAATCAAGTATGTACACGATGTTACTGTTAACAGTCCGGCTATGAATGTTGAGCCTACTTCGGAAGGTATTTGCCGGTTTAACAGTGCGGTTGTAGATGTTGCAGAAGACCGGAGCTAAAAAATGAACGGTGTTAATTCTATAGGTGATTTTATCCGGTCTGTTTTTTCCTCAAGAATTTCTAGGCAGAATGAAGTTTTTAAGGCTTTATTGGCGGATAAAGAATATGAAGACGGCACAATGGAGAGTCTGTTTAAGGATATGTATGTATCTATAGACAGGTGGGGTAATAGTGACGTTTATACTCAATACGGCGAGCAGTTAGACCGTACTTTTGAATATTTTTCCGGCTTAAACAGAATGTTTGAGGAGCAGGATAAAGACTGGAGCTTTAGGAACTGGCTGATTTTTACTCGTACTGGCGATGATTTATGGGGTGACTACTGGAACTGTTTAAGAGTTCTGAGAACGTATTTTGGCACTAAATATGTTTATATTGTCAATAATACTGATGACATGGAATACAACCTTATACAGAATCATGATTTTGAACATGAAGAAATATGGGAAATTTCCGGCAGCTGCGAATATTCGCGCCGGGCTAGGTTTAGCGAGTGTAACGGTATTCTGTTTCACGACACTGCAAGCATGAAGCAGACCTGTGAAATTGAAACCGACAAGGCGTATTTTCTGCATTTTTTCTTGGAAGGTAAAATAAATGTAAGCATTGTGTCGGGTGACGGCAGATACTGGAATAAAGACAGCGGCGAGTTTGGTGAATGGTTAAACGAAAAAACAACGGTTACTTTTGATTGCGATGACTGGGATAATTGCAGTTTGTGTTTTTGGGCAGATGATAACTCAACTGTTACAATTTGCTTTGAATATGCAGGAGATGAAGCCTGTATTGACTATGTGCGAATGTTTAAGAAATTGCCTTATCCGACTTTTACGGTTATAGGAATGCTTAACGGTGTATATACTGGCGAAACGGCAAGCCTTGCACCGTACAGAGACGACCCGGCATATAGACCCGATTTTGATTTATTCGGCTATCAGCAGGCAGGGCTTGACGACCGCGACCCGGAAAAGCAGATAAATTATGACAATGCCGATTATTCGGACAATTCGGCACTGGTAAAGAACGAGAGCCCGGCGGTTGTTAAAGGACAGGACAGTATAAGAGATGACGGCGAGTATAAAGAAAACGCCTATGCTGATTATTTTAATGAATCCGATATTTTGGCAGGCACAACGCCTTACCATAAAGATGATTTTACGCCAATTGATTATGAAATTGCGAGTTATTGGAATCAAGCCTTTATTTATGGTGCTGGCGGTATTCGTTCAAAATCGGCTTATGATGAATTGATTGAGTACATAAAAGCAGCAGGAACTAAATATTTTACGGAAATGCTTATACGAGAAGGGGAAGAACTTGACTCTACAGAATAATCTTATACATGAAAATGAGATACTGAATCAAAAGGATTTGCAGTTTGGCTTTGATTCGAATATCAGCAACATGGCTAATTTGCTGCACCAGTTTTTGAATGGGAAACGTTACAATTACGTTATCGGCGGCAAGGTTACGCCGTATGTTTCCGGCGGTATGAATGTTTCAATTGCGCCGTTAATGGCTTTTGAGTACAAAAGTTCACAGGTTGTGTTAGAAACGGGAATTACAGAGCCTATTGCTTTTGAAGAAGCTGACGAAAACAAAAGCCGCATAGATATTATTGAAATTAAAGGCAAAGTTGAGCCTTTTGACATGGTGACACGTGCTTTTAAGGATAACAAGACTGGGAAAAAATCTTTCAGTGATGTATACACAAAGCAGCGCATTGCGCTTGAAGTAAAAGTGAAACGCGGCGAAAACGGTTGTGAAAAAGCGTCTCCAACTGATATTGGTTTTGTAAAAATTGCGGAAGTTGTTATTCCGGCTGGTACGCTGAATATTACAGAGGACTTAATTAAGAATGTAACGGCAAGAGCGGCAGGCAATGAAAATCTTGAATGGACTGAAAACATAACAGATACGTTTTTTCCGTGTACGGCTGTTGAAGATGCAAAATATCAGCTATCCGATTTTTCGATTGAAGGAACTGCAACCGGTGTTAAGTGGTTTGACGGCAAGGATATTTACAACAGGATTATTGTATTTAATGCAGGTGATTTAGTTCCGGTTGAGATGAAAGATTTAAGCACTTGTATTTACTGCCTTAATGATTTTGACGTTGCAAACTATGAAAACTGCTGGGTTGATGTAAATAAAAGCTGTATTAACCTTGCAGACGGCGTTAAACGGCGATTTTATGCAGGATATGCCGAAGACGGTAAACTTATGCTTGAAGCACCGGCAATTGGTATAGAAGATATGAACGGTATGATTGTTTTGGATTATACCCAAATTGTAGTACCGGAACTTGAAGAAGGTTATTCACAAAATGAAGCATTGAAAGACCCGGACGCTTCAATTATAGAAGAAATTGAAATAGAAGAAGAAGAAAACTGGTAATTATCAATAGGGAGATTGTATATGTTTACGATGAAACACGTTTTGCAAACAGGCGTTGGTTATGACAACGAAATTATGAAAAGAGCCGATTTTAACTTCGGTTATGACGGTTCTGTTTTTAATACGGCACTTGCCATTAGCAAACTTATGTATGACGGAAAGAATAACTTTGTTATCGGTGGCAAGGTTACTCCATATATAAGCGGTGGTATGAACGTTAGTATTGCGCCGTTAATGGCATATCATTACTTAACGCAGAATTTTGTTGTAGAAACCAAAATAACAGAGCCGGTATCTTTTGAAGAAGCTGACGAGCAATATTCGCGTATTGATATTATTGAAATTAAAGGAATTGAAAAGTTTTTTGACTCACAGACACGCGCATATAAAGACCCGGAAAGCGGTGTAAAAACTTTTGCTGCGACCGATACAAAAAAAGCTATTGAACTTGAGGTAAAAGTGAAAAAAGGTTCGCGCGGTAGTAACGTTGCACCGGTTGTTGATACTGGTTACGTTAAACTGGCAGAGGTTATCATACCGGCTGGCACGTTGAATATTGTTGAATCTAACATCTTTAACATTACTTCACGTTATCAAGACAAGGAAAACGAAGAATGGACGGTTAACAAAACATCAACTTTTAACCCGGAAAGCATAAGTTTTTTAATGAAAACTTTCTGTCTGGGGCACAATGATGACGGTACTCACAAGCCGGGCAGTATTAACCGTGATGCTTTGGCTGTTGGTACTGGTGCAGACGAATTGAACGGAACTAATATTCCTATTGGCGTTTCCCTTGATTTGGGGCAGGAACACTATCAGTCTACGGAAGTTTTTTCTACCTTGTTAAAGCAGCTGGGTGACTGGGCTAACAATGCAAGACCCTACGCCAACAATATCCTTAACCGTTACGAACGGCTGCAGGATATGCCGAAAGCGTGCAGTACGCAGGTTGTAGATGTCATTACCGGCGGAGAGATGATTATTGACGGCATTCACTGCCGCATTGGTGACATGGTTTTCCTTAAAGACCAGACTGACAAGCGCGAAAACGGTATGTGGCAGGTTGAAAGCGGACGCTGGACGCGCTATCCGGGATATACGGAAAGCGACGCAGACTGCTTTATTTACAAATTTGTCGTTATCAATAACGGCGAAGATAACGGCGGAAGTGTTTTCTACCTTGAAGATGATACGTGTACAATCGGCAAAGATGAACTGCATTTTGCTAAAGTAACACTTTTTGAACAGGCTGTTAACAAACAGCTGGTTTTTACGGATAAAAAGGTACTTTCTGCGGACTGGTCGAACAGCACCGTAAATGCAGAATATCCGTTTGAAGTTGCGATTGAATGTGACGGCGTGACCGATGCTTATAGTGCAGATGTACGCCTTGACATTGATACTGTACTGAATACTGAATGTGCCGCAGTAACGGCAACAGGCAAAGGCAAGGTCATTTTGTATGCGGCGGCAAAACCGGGCTTTGATTTTGTCGTGCCGGTTATTATATGCACTAAAGTTGCATAAAAAGCAGTATTTGTTTATAATAAATTACAATAAAACAACAAATTAAAAGGTTTTAACGAAAAATCGCAAGCCATTATCCTCATTTGCAGGGTAATGGCTTTTTTTGTTTAAAAAGGGAAAAAATGGTTCTTGATTTTACAACTATTAGCTTTACCGGACTTCTGGCAATATGCGTGATTGTCTGTGCCGTTACTATTGTCTTTTCAATCGTGTTTAGAAATGTCCGGGCACTTAAAATACAGACAAACAGAATATCAGTAGAAACCAGCGAAAAAGCAAAAGAGTTTGAAACAAAATATCAGCAGAAAAAAGAAGATGCTTTGGCTTCAACGAAAGGTTACGTTAAACGGCAAAGTCTAATTGCGTCGCATCATGTAGGGGTTATTGCCGGTGATTTACGCGATTTGTTTTCGCGCAACTGCGACTTGACGCAGAAAGAAAAAAACATGGTTTGGGTGCTTGTTTCTTTGTTTGTGAGCGAACTGCACCGTCAACTAGTTGATAATTTTACGGAAAATCATATCGGTAATACAGATGAAGAGATAGAGCAATATACAAGAATGAGGGCTAGGGAATATACGTCTTTTGCCAAGAGTTTTTTTGATGATTACGATTGGACGATGCCGCGTTACCGGCTGAAAGACGCGTTGGAATTTCTGCCGCCGGATTATTTTTTTACCCGGCTTTTTATCGTTTACAAAGACGGAAAATCAATTGAAAACGAATAGAGAGGTGCAACATGATTGACATTCAATTCTTATTGCGTGTACTGGCTGCCGCTTTTGCTACGGTGGGAGTGGTTGAATGGCTGAAAAACTTTTTTGAACCCAAAAAGAAGCAGTGTTATGCGCTGGTGATGCTGCCGCTGGCTATAGGCTGTTATATGGCAGTAGAACTATTGCCTATGTGGGTAATTGGCGGCTTATTGACAGTCGGTTGTGTACAGTTGTGCTATCAGACACTTGTACAGGGTTTTACGGCTATTGTTGCCAGTGCAACGGAAAAGGTGTCTAGCCGGGAACTGGAAACGGAAGACAGGGGAGAAAAGGAAGGGAGAAGAAGAAAATGTTAAATAAGGAACAGGTAATTTGTCTGAATATCGGAAAGAACGGCTGTTATTTTCTCTCTCTTGTTTATATTGCGGAAAAAATTACGCAATGCAGTATTGATGTATTAACATTGTATGAGATTGGATTGAAAAACAAGTGGTTTGACGAGGATTGTTATATGAACAATCCAGGCGCGATGATGACATATCTTACCGACTTAAAATGCGATGTTCGGCACGATGTTGTAGGTTATAAATGCAAAAGCAATGAATATGAAATTACACGTTACGAATTAAAAGAAACCGGCGTTACATACGCGCATTTTGTTGTGACCTGCAACGGTAAGCTTGTTTACGACCCTTACGGCGAAAGCAGAACACGAACAAAAGGCAAGGCTGTAAGTACAAGAATTGTCAAGATTGCTGCATAAGGAGAAAAGGAGATGAAAAATGCGAAAGTTTTGTTTGTTTTTACTGCTGTTGTTTTTATGTTGTGCAGTTGTACAAGCACAGGAAACGTCAGCACCGACATTGCAGACACTATCAGCAGAAATTCACGGACAGCTGGACAGCTTGAAGCAACAGTCACAGCACTTGACGGAACAATTGCTGATAGCCGAAGACGAATTGAGAGTATCGTCAGTTCAAGTAGAACAATTACAGACGGAATTGCAAGACTTGAATATCTGTTTACAGAATACGAACAGGAAACTAACAGACTACTCAACGAAATTAACGCAATACGAAATGAAGCTGAAAAAGCGAGGGAAAATAATTAAATGGGCTTTTGCTTTATTGTGTCTGTTTGTGCTGGTTAGAGTTGTTCTATTGATTTTAAGATATAAGTTTAATGTGAAATTGCCGTATCTTATAAATCTTTTGTTGTGAAGCAGTTAGCTTCGGGATTAGTTCCCGGAGCTTTTTTTATTTTTTAGAAAATTTCTAGGGCTTCAATTAAAGCTTTAACAACCTGCTGTTTTTGCGGTGATAAACCAGCAACTTGATAGGCTAGGGTGTTTGAATCGTCAATATCCGGCAATTCGCCTGTAATTAAATATTCTACAGAAACATTAAGGTGTTTGGCTATTTTTATGGCAATATCTGCGCGAGGTATTGTGCCGGTTACTTTCCATGTGGATATGCCGTTTTGACTTATGCCGCATTTTTCGGCTAAATCTTTTTTTTGAACGTTGTTTTGTTCCAGTATTCTTTCCAGTCTTTCATAAAACGTTTCTTTTTCCATGTTTTTTTTTCGGTTTACTGGCTTAAAAATTGAATGAATAAGAAAAATAATATCGTATTTGCGAAATAAACTATTGATAAAATCATAAATACGATATATTATAACCATAAATCTTAAATCCGATTTTTCCTCCAAAAAGAATAACCGGTTTTGATTTTGCGGATTCCTTAAAATCATCTCAAACCGCAGGGGATTCGCAAGAGTTCGTTTGGGCTTCGTGCTGGGTCAGAGTACGAAGCCCTATTTTTTTTGCTCAAAACCATGAATAATGCTTAATAGTTATAATTATTTATATTTAGTGTATACTATTTTATACAGTATTATATTATTACTATTAAGCACTGATAACTTTTGCATCAGAAAGCATATATTTCTGTATAATGTCTCTTGTTGATTCGCTTAAACTTTCGCCGATACCGCCGGTTATATCATCAAGGGATTCTATAGGATAATAGTTATTATTCAGTAAAACTTTAACATCGTCTTTGAAAATGCAAAGTTCTACTTCACGGCACGCGCAATGCGGTGCTTTTACTAAAAACTTGTAGCCTTGAAAACTTATTACACCGGCAGAATTACAGCGGCGTGTAAACTTTGAGCATAAAATAGACTGGTAATTTTTTGGCGGTTCTCTCCAAACAGGCTGTTTTTCTCGATGCAATCCAAACTCTTCGTTAAAGATATTAACGTATTCGTTTTGCAAAAATCTGTTTGCGGCTTCTATTGTTTTAATTCTGTATTTCTTGAAATACCACGGCAAACGCCCTTGCAGCGTACGCCACATTCTTTCCACACGCCCTTTTGCTTGCGGAGACCATGCAAGGATTTGATTTATATGCAAGTCAGATAAAATGCGTTGCCACTGCGTTCTTTTTTCGTGCAGACCGGCTAATTGTTCCTGTATTGTCAGCTTACCTTTGTCTTGAAGCTTTGCGCAGAATATGCTGCTTCTGTCTGTATATGCTTCTGCCGGTACGCCAAAATTAGCAAAAGTCTGTTCCAAAACATCATAATAGCCGTAAGAACACTCATTTTGAGACATTGTAAGCCCGGTTATTTTTTCTTCCGCATCATCGATTGCACCGTGCAGGGCATATTTAGTTTTGTCGCCGCACCAAGCAAACCATTCATAAGGCGTTGCGTCAAGCTGAATTAAATCGCCGCCTTGTTCGCGTCTGTATCTAGGGCGGTGCATTTTCTTCTTTTTGATTTTGTGTTTTTCCGGGGAAGCGATACCGGCAGAAGTTAGAATGTTGTAAATTGCCTTGTACGAATAGTTGATTGAATAAAAATCGCGTAAGGCTTTTGCGAAAAAATGAAAATTAAAACCGTTAAAATCTTCTTTATAGATAGAAATTATTCTTTCTTTTGTGGTGTCACTTATTCCTTTTTTAGTTTTTTTACCCTTGCGGCTGTTAATTAAAACCTGTTTACCTTCCTGCTGATAGCGTTTTTTTAGGTTGCACAAATGAACAACCGTGTAGCCGGTAAAGATAGAAACCTGTCGCAGCGTGTATAACCCGTTGATTAGTCCGATTAAATATTCTTCAAGATTATCTTTGCAATGTGGGTGCTTGATTGTTCTCATAGTCAACAACTATGTCGGCAATAAAACTACTATGTTTAGCAGAAATAAACCGTTTTGCTTTTTATGGTTGCAAACAGCAACCAATAATTTTTATTGTTTTAACTGTGGATAACATATTTATATTTTTAGGGTTTTAACTGACAACCGTAAAATGTTTTGTTGTTTTTTATTGAAAGTTATTCTTTAATCGGTTTTTGTTTTATGGTTGTCAATTGGTTGTCAAATGGTTGTCAACTGACAACCAATATTTTTTTAATGGGTGCATAGTATAGGATAGTATAGGATAGTATAGAATAGTATAGGAGAGGAAAAAGAGCGCGCGTGCGCGCGTTTATTTTTTTATTTTTTTTATTAAAATCAAAAAAAGCTATTGACACGATTCGTGCTGTTTGAATTGCTTTTGCTGCTTGCTTTATTCCGAACTTGTTAGCCTTCGGCGGCTTTGCACGGAATCCGTGGCAGGTGCAGACAAAGCCATCTTCCTCCAAAAGGGAGAAGTTTTGTCCTGCAAAACTTCTCCGCGTGCTTAAATCAATGGTAATCGCAGACAAATCAGTCAGCACGCGCGCACGCGCGTTTGCTGTGCAAAACTCGCATTTTGCTTTTTATATTTTCTAAAATTAATATTCAGGCTGGCAAATAGAGAGTTTGGAGATAATTGATATATTTTAACTTTTTATAATACAATAAATTAGGATTGACGAAAAAGGGAATAAGGTATAGTTTATTTGTTATTGTAAAACGTTTTGCTTTTAACGGTTTTTCAATAAAAACCGAA
>JAZRVO010000033.1:0-82332 GCA_045599185.1 Treponemataceae bacterium
CAAAAATTGAAAGTAATAAAACCGAACAGGTTAAAGCAGCCTTTTTCATAAGCCACCTCCGTTTACAAAAGTGGTTTTGCAGAAAAAAGCAAAGTTTCTTCTATTATTGTTGCTTGTTGCTTGTTGCTTGTTGCTTGTTCAGCATTATGAAATTCGTCCTTTTTATATTGTCAATATACTTTTCACGTTTTCTTTGTTTAACATTAGTTAACTTTTTATATTATATGGCAATAAGACGAATAACACAACACAGAAAAATACGCGTGCGCGCGTGCGCGCGTGCTGACTGATTGGTCTGTTACTACCACTGATGTAAGCACGCGGAAGAGTTTTGCGATAGCAAAACTCTTCCCTTTTGGTGGAAGATGGCTTGGTCTGCGATTGCTATTGGTAGCGTGCGTGCGCGCGTGCTGTTTGCTTTGTCTGTTACTGCCACCGGTTTAAACACGAGGAAAAGTTTTGCGACAGCAAAACTTCTCCCTTTTGGTGGAAGATGACTTGGTCTGCGATTGCTATTGGTGACGCGTTTGCGCGCGTGCGCGCGTGCTGACTAATTGGTCTGTTACTGCCACTGGTTTAAGCACGCGGAGAAGTTTTGCAGGACAAAACTTCTCCCTTTTGGTGGAAGATGGCTTAGTCTGCAATTGCTATTGGTGGCGTGCTTGCGCACGTGCGCGCGTGCTGACTGATTGGTCTGTTACTACCACTGATGTAAGCACGCGGAGAAGTTTTGCGATAGCAAAAGTTCGGTTACAGAACTTTCCAGTCTACATCGCCGCGGTGACCAAAAACTTTCGTTCTGTTGGTAAATTTTTGGGCATTTTTCAAAAAGAACGTCAGGTCAGAAGCATATTCGCTCATCAGGTCGTCCGGGTGGTAATGCAGCTGCACGGTGCTTTCCGTGCCGTCGGCGGTAAACGCACTTATTGCACCGTTAAGGCGAATGCAGTCGCTTACAAGATTTGCGTAAGACGTTTTATTTTTTTCAGCAAGAAGCTGCGCCGCAAAAGAAACCTGCATTTCAATTACCTGCTTAAAATTCGGTTCGTCACAGCCTTCTTCAAGATGTGCGGCTTTTCCGTTTTTTTTCAGCCATAAAGCAAACTGTTCCATAAAACCCGAAGGCTGCATTTTTAAAAGATGCGTTACAGCGCCAAACCACGGCACGGCACGGCCAGTGGTATAAAAAAGAGTTGTTGCCCGCGCCAGTTCTGCGGCTTTTGCAATGTCTTTTTTGGAAAAAGTAGGCGTTTCTATTACGTGGTAAGGTGCTTCTTTTTCCCAAACCATGTTAAAGCCGGGGGCTTCGTCGTAAAGGGTTGTGCCGGGCAAAACGCTAAGGCAAAAAAGTTCCAGACTGTTGGGGTAAAGGGAAAGGGCAAAGTCGATGCTTTCCATAAAGCCTTTGTAACTGTCGCCGGGAAGCCCGTAAATTAGGTCAAAGCCGAATACTACGCCGGTCTGGTTAAGATAGCCAATATTTTTTACAAACTGCTTTCTGTTAAATGTGCGGTGAACGTTGTTCAGTACTTCTTCCCTGCAAGACTGCAAGCCAAACTGCAGGCTGCACCGCACCTTGCTGAATGCACTGGCAAGTTCCCGGTCTATAAATTCGGCACGGGCTTCAAAATAGAACCATGTTTGCGGCAATTTCCGGCGTATAAGGGCAAGCATTTGCAGGGCGCGTTCTTTTTGGGCGTTGTAGGTTGGGTCCAGCACAAAAACCTGCCGCACGTTTTTACGGGCAAACAAATCTATTTCCTTTTCTATGCGGCTCATGGGCAGGTAGCGCACTTTTTTTTCGCCCTTGCTTTCGTAGCAGTATGAACATTTAAAAGGACAGCCGCGGGCAAGTTCCCACAAAACGCCGCCGTACTGTTCCGGGTCAAGGGTTCCGTCCAGCCAGCACGAAGGCAGGGTGTCGCAGCTGGGGGCTGATGAATGAATTATTTTTTCCGCAGGTTCGCTGCCGGTGGCAAGCTGCCACAAAAGCCGGGGCACTGTTTCTTCACCCTGCCCCGTTACGCAGTAATTGAATGCGGTAAAACTTTCCGGGCTTGCCGTTACTTCCGGGCCGCCTGCAACAAGGTAAATGTCCGGGCACACGTTCAGCAGCTGGCGCGCGGTTTCTTCCATAATAAATCGGTTCCACACAAAAACGGAAAAACATACAGCAAAGGGTTCAATGCCGTCGGCTTCCTGCGCCTTTATGGTTTTTAAAAGTTCGCCTGCAATTACAGCGGCTTTCTGTTTTATAGTATCGGCTTTTTTAATTTCCGGCTGTTCAATGCTGAAGCTTACAAGCCGGGAACAAATCTGCATTCCTTCATTTGGAGAAGGAAAATGGTTTATTGCAGAAGAAATGCACGCTGCACCAAGCGGCAGTGCCTGGGGTGAAGTTTCTACCAGAAGTGTAGTACAGATTACGCCTTTTTTTGCTTTGTCACTTGCCATGCATTGCTCCTTTTCTGTTACCATACTGTAAAAACCCAAAAAAAGAAATCTGCTCCGGCACTTTGTTTTGCCCAAAAGCGAACCTTTTTATGCCGCGGCTTTTTAAGCGGCACTAATTGTAAATTGGCGCGCAAATCGTTATACTTTCAAAGTTAATACACTTCAATAAACGGCGGCGCTTTATTTTCAGCAAAAACTGCCGCTAAAACACATAAAAGGAACAGAAATGGAAGTTCGTGTACGTTATGCACCCTCTCCAACGGGAATGCAGCACATTGGCGGTGTAAGAACCGCACTTTTTAACTATTTGTACGCACGTGCAAACGGCGGTAAATTCATTCTGCGTCTTGAAGACACAGACCGCACGCGTTACGGCGAAGAATACGTACAAAACCTGTACGATACTTTGGCCTGGCTTGGCATTGAATGGGACGAAGGCGGCCCAAAAGGCGGCGAATACGGCCCTTACGTTCAAAGTGAACGTTTTGAACTGTACAAAAAATATGCAGAAGAACTGGTTGCAAAAGGCCAGGCTTACTACTGTTTCTGCGATGAAGAACGTCTTGAACGCATCCGCATGATTCAGACCAAAAACAAGATGCCGCCTGGATACGACCGCAACTGCCGCCACTTAACGGAAGAAGAAATTAAGGAAAACCTTGAAGCCGGTAAACCTTACGTTATCCGCTTAAAAGTTCCAATGGAAGGCGAAACAAAATTCCACGACTGCCTGCTTGGCGACATTGAATGGAAAAACGAAGACGTAAGTCCAGACCCTGTCCTTCTTAAAAGCGACGGTTTTCCAACCTACCACCTTGCAAACATCGTAGACGACCACTTTATGAAAATAAGCCACGTAATGCGCGCTCAGGAATGGATTCCTTCTACACCGATGCACGTAATTATGTACAAGGCTTTCGGCTGGGATTACCCGGATTTCTGCCACCTGCCGATGGTTATGGGAAAAGACGGTCAGAAACTTTCCAAACGCCACGGTGCAACAAGCGTAAACGAATTCCGTGCACGCGGCTATCTGCCAAAAGCACTCATCAACTACGTTGCAATGCTTGGCTGTTCTTACGAAGACGGCCGCGACATGTACGAACTTGACGAGCTTGAAAAACTTTTCAAGATTGAACACCTTAACAAGGCACCTGCCGTTTTTGACTACAAAAAGCTTGAATGGTTCAACGGTCAGTACATGCGCCTTATGAGCGATGAAGAACTGCTTGAAGCAACCCTTCCGTTCATTACCGGTACGGGCGATGCCGCAATTCCTATCAATGCAAGCGAAGAATTCCCGGCTCCGCACGTTGGACCAAAATATTCGGGCATTGCATACAACGCAGAAGGCAAGCTGTGCATTGATGCCGAAGCTTTGGCAAACGGTGCAGACAATTTGAATGATGAAGAAATAAGGGCAAAACTGCTTGCACTTATGCCGCTTATTAAAGAACGCCTGCACTTTTTGACTGATGCAGCCGAAATGGTTGGTTTCCTGTTCAAAAATGTTGCCGTTCCGCCGGTTGAAGAAATTGTGCCTAAACGCCTTGATGCTGCAAAAACTAAGGAAGTTCTTGAACTTTCTAAAGAATTTATTGCAAAGCTTTTTGAAATTGAAAGCCACGAAGCACAGGAAGAACTGGCTAAGCAAATGGCAGAAAGCATCGGCGTAAAGCTTGGCGATTTTATGATGCCAATCCGCATGGCTGTAACAGGCAGCAAAATTTCGCCGCCTTTGATGGGTTCTATCCTTATTCTTGGCAAGGAAAAAGCTTTGGCAAGAACAGAAAGAACACTGGAAAAATTCTAGGCTTGCTTTCTAAAAGCGCAAAGCAAAGCTGAATGCATGAAGGGCTGTCCGCAAAAAGCGGGCAGCCCTGTTTTTTTATGGGTTATTCTGTCAGGCTGAACTTGTTAACTTCCGGCGGCTACCCACAGCATCTATCGAAGATTCCGAACTAAGTTCAGCATGACAGTTTTCTTTTGCGAAAAATAAAAAAGCGAAGAATGCAATACAAAAGTACTGGAATTTGAAAAAGTTGTGGAATTTTTGAAAATAATTCAAAAAAATTATTTGACAAAAAAATGTTTACGGTTGAGAATAAAAATATAGCGTTAACGTTAACAGCACAACAAACACGAACGTTTTATTAAAAGCGTTGCAGTGTGTACGTTAACCACAAAATATTTTTGCTGTTTCAGTAGGAGGAAACAATGAAAAAAATTATAGCCGTATTAGCACTCGCTGCTATGGTTACAGGAATGATGTTTGCCAATGGTGCAAAAGATACTAACGGTAAAAAGACTGTTGGTGTAGCAATGCCTACACAGTCTTCAGAACGCTGGATTAACGACGGCGCAAACATGAAAAAACAGCTTGAAGCAAAAGGCTACGCTGTAGACCTTCAGTATGCAGAAGACGATGTTCAGATGCAGGTTTCTCAGATTGAAAACCTCATTGCTAAAGGTGTTGACTGCCTGGTTGTAGCTTCAATCGACTCTACAGCTTTGGTAAACGTTCTTGCAGATGCAAAAGCACAGGGAATCCCTGTTATTGCTTATGACCGCCTTTTGATGGATACAGATGCAGTTTCTTACTATGCAACATTCGATAACAAAGGTGTTGGTACTGCAATTGCTAAGTACATTGAAGAAAAGAAACAGCTTAAAACAGCAAAAGCTGAAGGCCGTTCATACACAATCGAATTCTTCATGGGTTCACCAGACGACAACAACGCTTTGTTCCTTTACAACGGTGTTATGGAAGTTCTTAAACAGTACCTCGACAACGGCGTACTCGTTTGCAAAACAGGCCGCACATCATTCGACAAAACTTGTATCCTTCGCTGGTCACAGGAAACTGCACAGCAGTGGTGTGAAAACTACCTCGCTGGTTTCTACGCAAAAGAAAAACTCGACATCGCTTGTACAGCATTCGACGGTTTTGCTTACGGCGTTCGCTCAGCATGTGAAGGTGCTGGTTACAAAGTAGGAAAAGACTGGCCTCTCATCACAGGTCAGGATGCAGAACTTATGGCAACTAAAAACATCATTTCTGGCTACCAGACAATGTCTATCTACAAAGACACACGTCTTCTTGCTTCTAAATGTGTAACAATGGTTGAAGCAGTTCTCAAAGGTTCTACACCAGAAATCAACGATACAAAACAGTACAACAACGGTAAACTGGTTGTTCCTTCTTACCTTTGTACACCAGTTGCTGTTGACGTAGACAACTACCAGAAAATCATCATCGACGGTGGATACTACACAAAAGCACAGCTTGGTCTGTAATTTAACAAAAACTGCCTGAAAACTTTCAGGCAAGTTTAACCAAAATGCCCGGAATGCTTTGATTTTCGGGCATTTTTTTTCAATAAAAAGCAGAAAAACTTGAAGCTTTCATTATTTTAATTTTTGAAAGTTAAAATAGCGAAAGCTTCAAACAAAAGAGGAAAGAACTGAATGTCTGATGTCATTTTGGAAATGAACCATATCACCAAAATATTCCCCGGTGTAAAAGCTTTGGACGATGTTACATTCAAAGTAAAGCGCGGAGAAGTGCATGCCCTTTGCGGTGAAAACGGTGCAGGAAAATCCACATTGATGAATGTGCTTTCGGGCAACTACCCTTACGGCACATACAGCGGCGACATTATTTACAATGGCGAAGTCTGTAAATTTAGCGATATTAAATCCAGCGAAACCAAAGGTATTGTTATTATTCATCAGGAACTTGCCTTAAGCCCGTACCTTTCTATTGCAGAAAATATTTTTATGGGCAACGAACAGCTTATGTTGCCAAAAGTAATTGACTGGAACAAAACCCGGTCTAAAGCCCAGGAAATGCTTAAGCGCGTTGGCCTTGAAAACGAAGACGTAAACGTGCCGATTAATTCGCTGGGTGTTGGCAAGCAGCAGTTAATTGAAATTGCAAAAGCTCTTTCTAAAAAAGTAGAACTTTTGATTCTGGACGAACCTACTGCTTCGCTTAACGATGAAGAAAGTGAACACCTTTTGCAGATAATTTCCGAACTTAGGGAACAGGGCATTACCTGCATTATTATTTCTCATAAATTAAACGAAATTAACAAAATTGCAGATGCAATTACGGTTATTCGCGATGGTAAAACCATTGAAACGCTGGTTAAAGGCCAGGACGATATTTCCGAAGAACGCATCATTAAAGGCATGGTTGGCCGCGAACTTACCAACCGTTACCCGCCGCGTGAAAACTGCGCAATCGGCGAAACTGTTCTTGAAGTTAAGGACTGGAACGTTTATCACCCTGAAGATGCAAACCGCCATTTCATCAAGAATCTTTCTATTAACGTAAAAGCCGGCGAAGTTGTTGGTCTTGCAGGCCTTATGGGTGCCGGCCGTACTGAATTTGCAATGAGTCTGTTTGGCCGTGAATGGGGACAGAAAATCACCGGTTCGGTAAAAATCCGCGGAAAGGAAGTGACGATTAAGAACGTTAAGGACGCGGTAAATGCCGGCCTTGCCTACACTTCTGAAGACCGAAAGAACTATGGTCTGGTTTTGATTGACGACATTAAGCACAACATGACCATGGCCGCAATGCGCAACTATTTTTCTAAAAACGGCGTAATCGACGAAAACGAAGAAATCGTTCAGTCTGAAGAATACCGTGCGCGCATTAACGTTAAGGCAAGTTCAATTAACCAGTGCGTAGGCAACCTTTCGGGCGGTAACCAGCAGAAAGTTGTTCTTGCAAAATGGATGCTGACACAGCCTGAAGTTTTGATTCTGGACGAACCTACACGCGGTATTGACGTTAACGCAAAGTACGAAATTTACTGCGTAATTAACGAACTGGCTAAATCTGGTAAGGGCGTTATCGTTATTTCTTCCGAAATGCCTGAAATTATTGGTACCTGTGACCGTGTTTATGTAATTAACGATGGTGAAATTGCCGGTGAATTGCAGAAAGACGATATTAACCAGATTAACATTATGAAGTGCATCATGCAGCACAACAACAAAAAAGGAGCATAACAATGGCTGATAGAAAGACAGCAAACATTGACATGAAACAATATGGCATGGTTATAGCGCTTATTGCTATTTTCTTAATTTTCTTTGTTGCAACCGGCGGTAAAAACGCTTCGCCAACAAACATCAATAACCTTGTAATGCAGAACGGCTATGTTGTTATTCTTGCCGTTGGTATGCTTTTGTGTGTTTTAACCGGTAACGTTGATCTTGGCGTTGGTTCTTACGTTGCATTGTGCGGTGCAACCAGTGCTATTCTGGTATGCGACCTTGGAATGCCTGTTCCTGTTGCATTTTTGGGCGCAATTGTTGTTGGTACTTTAATCGGTGCTTTCGTTGGTTTCTTCATTTCAAAGCTTTTCATTCCGCCATTCGTTGTTACACTGGCAACAATGCTTATGGGACGCGGTTTAACTTACACACTGCTTAAGGCACAGACCAAAGGTCCTACACCTGCAGCTTTCAACGCTATCGGCGTAGGCTTCCTTCCTAACATCAAAGTGCCTTTCGGTAAAGGTACAATTGATATGGTTACCGTTATCGTAGCAATCGTTGCAACAATCTTAATCATTCTTGCAGAAGTAAAAAGCTACAAAACAAAACAGCGCTACAATTTTGCAGTAAATCCTTTCTGGCAGATTGTAATTAAAGAAATCATCATTCTTGGAATCATGTGGTTCTTCCTGATTAAACTTGCACAGCGCAACGGTATTCCTAACGTACTTGTTCTGATGGTTGCCCTGATTGCAATTTACCACTTCATTACAAGCAAAACCGTTCCAGGCCGCCAGATTTACGCACTTGGTGGTAACGAAAAAGCAGCACGCCTTAGCGGTATCAATACACGCAACGTGTTCTTCTGGGTTTACCTCAACATGGGCTTCCTTTCTGCTGTAGCCGGTATCGTATTGTCTGCACGCAACGGTTCTGCAACACCAAAAGCCGGTGACGGTTTTGAGCTTGATGCAATTGCTTCTTGTTACATTGGTGGTGCTGCTGCTGCCGGTGGTGTTGGTACAATTATTGGTGCTGTTGTAGGTGCTCTGGTTATGGGTATACTTAACAACGGTATGTCATTAATCGGCTGGTCAACAGATATTCAGAAAGTTGTAAAAGGTGCAGTTCTTTTGGGCGCAGTTACTTTGGACGTTCTTTCTAAACGCAAAAAGGCCTAATTTGCAGCTTTTAAGCTTTTATAATTAGCTGAAAAACAGAAAAACCGTACCGGTATTGAAACTGGTACGGTTTTTTTTATGTCTTCTGCAAGGCGGTTTTAAATGCTGTTTTTACTTTACCATTCGGCTATTTGGTAAAAGTAAGTTTTACGCCGTCAGTTTCGTTAAACAGAATCAGCCGCGGGTGCGTGTTGCCTTCTTCGCCTGTAACCCTTTCAACGCGCACGCTGGTGCAAAGGTTCAAAAGGCGCAAAAAGTTCTCTTCCGATTCCATTTCTTCGTCATCGCCCAGCATTTTTGTAACGCCGATTGGTCCTAAAATAAAGCCTTTGTCTGTAAATTCGGCACTGCCATTATACAGGTTTACGCCGGCATAACCGTGCAGGCCGTTTTCAGGGCTTTCCGGCAGAATAAGGCTAATGCCGTCGCTAATGTAATAGCTGCCTTCAAAATCTTCCATTTCAATTAAAAACCATTCGCCCACAATTTTAGGACGGATTGTTTCTGGTGGCGGCGGTGTGTAAGGCTTGATTGAATCGCAGCCGGTTGCAGCCAGCAGAACAAAGCAGGCTGCCAGAGCAGCCGCCAGTCTGATAATTTTTTTCATTTTTAACAGTCCCCTTCGTTCCGGCTCAGCCGAGTACCGGAACACAATGTTATCTTCTATTATATACAACTTATTTTTGCTTTTTAGCACTTTTGTGCAAGTTTTTTACAATTTTTTTATGCTGAAAAAATGGCGGCGGTTTTTCATTTTTCAGTTACATCAGCCTGCGTTTCTGGCCAGAATGTGCCTAATTGTATACCGTTTCTGTTTGTGCTATAATTTTTACCAGATGCCCCGTAAGGTCAGGTACATTGCGGGTCGTGGTAGCGGTTTGTAAAAAGCCCTACTCCCGGTGCGTATGTGCCGGGCGAATAAGGTGCCTTTCTACCAGAAAGGCCGAAAGCATGCAAGGAAAAATCATGGACAATCACGAAATCACCATGGAAAAAATCGTAAGCCTCAGCAAACGCAGAGGTTTTGTATTTCAGTCATCAGAAATTTACGGCGGACAGGCCGGCGCCTGGGACTACGGTCCTCTCGGTATTGAATTAAAAAAGAACATTCAGAATGCCTGGTGGAAAGAAATGACACAGCTGCACGACAATATTGTTGGTCTTGATGCAGCAATTTTGATGCACCCGCGTGTATGGGAAGCATCTGGCCACGTAGCAAACTTTTCTGACCCGCTGGTAGACTGTAAACAGTGCAAAATGCGCTACCGCGCTGACAATATGGATCAGGAAGCTTTGGCAGCCAGAAAATGTCCTGCCTGTGGCGGCGAACTGACCGAACCACGTGCCTTTAACCTGATGTTCAAGACACACATCGGCCCTGCTGAAGATACAGCAAGCGTTGTTTACCTTCGTCCTGAAACAGCACAGGGTATTTACGTAAACTACAAGAACATCATCCAGTCTAACCGCATGAAAATTCCTTTTGGTATTGCACAGGTTGGTAAGGCTTTCCGTAACGAAATTGTTACCAAAAACTTCATTTTCCGTACATGCGAATTTGAACAGATGGAAATGCAGTTCTTTGTAAAACCGGGCGACGACGACAAATTCTTCGATTACTGGCGTGAACAGCGCTGGGCTTTCTACAAAAAATACGGCGTTCGCATGGAAAAAATGCGCTGGTATCACCACGAAAAACTTGCACACTATGCAAAAGATGCTTACGACATTGAATACGAATTTCCGATGGGCTTCAGCGAACTGGAAGGCATTCACAACCGTACAAACTTCGACCTTACAAAACACACCGAATATTCTGGAAAAGATATGTCTTATATCGACCAGGACAACGGCAACGAAAAATACATTCCGTACATCATCGAAACTTCTGCCGGTCTTACCCGCAACCTTCTTATGTTCCTTTGCGATGCATACGAAGAACAGAATCTTGCAAAACCGGGCGAAGCTGACGATTACCGCACAGTTCTGCACTTCCATCCAAAAATTGCACCAGTTACCGTTGCAGTTTTGCCGTTGATGAAAAAAGACGGTCTTGCTGAACTTGCAAAAGAAATTCAGAACGAACTTAAAGAAGAATTTGTGACAGACTACGACCAGAGCGGCGCAATCGGTAAACGCTACCGCCGCCAGGACGAAATCGGTACACCTTTCTGCATCACAGTTGACTACGATTCTAAAGAAGACAAAACCGTTACTTTGCGTTTCCGCGATTCAATGGAACAGGTACGTTTGCCAATCAGCGAACTTTCTGCAAGACTGCATCAGGAAATTAAAAACTACAAGCGTGTTTAATTTGCGCGTAACGGCATAAAAAAAATGCGACGGGTTCACTATTCGTCGCATTTTTTTTCAAATTAAGGTTAGCAGCAAACCTTAAAAACGTCGAATGGGCTTTAATAATCATCATGCCCCATTCGGCTTTTTTTCAGCCAGCAATTTTATAAAACCGAGGCAAACCATGGAGTACGTTTCTTTAGGCAAAACAGGACTTTTAGTCAGTCGCACATCTTTTGGCGCCCTGCCAATTCAGCGTGTACAAGATTACGAAGAAGCAGCTAAAATTATTCGCCGTGCCTACGATGGCGGCATAAACTTTTTTGACAGTGCCCGGCTTTACAGCGACAGTGAAAAAAAACTGGGCTTTGCATTAAGCGACGTGCGAAGCAACGTAATCATTGCTTCAAAAACCATGTCCAGAACAAAAGAAGCCATCCTTAAAGACCTTGAAACAAGCCTTGAACAGCTAAATACTGACTATATAGATATTTACCAGTTACATAATCCGCCGTTTGCGCCAAAATCAGGCGGCGATGACGGCATTTACGAAACTTTGCTGAAAGCTAAAAAAGACGGCAAAATCCGGTACATCGGCTTAACGAACCATTCCTGCGACGTTGCCCTTGATGCGGCTTTAAGCGGCCTGTACGATACTATTCAGTACCCGTTCAGCATGCTTTCAACCAAAAAAGAAACCGACCTTGCCACCATGTGCGGTTCGCTGGGCATTGGATTTATTGCAATGAAAGCACTTTGCGGCGGTCTTTTAACCAATGTTCCGCTGGCATTCAGCTTTTTGCGCCAGTTTGAAAACGTAGTGCCAATATGGGGCATTCAAAAACTGGAAGAACTTGAACAGATTCTTGCGCTTGAAGCAAACCCGCCAAAACTGACAGCACAGGCACTGGAACAGATTGAATCAGAAAAAAAAGAACTTATGGGCAATTTCTGCCGCGGCTGCGGTTACTGCCAGCCCTGCCCGGCCGGCATACCAATTGAAAATGCAAACCGAATGTCGCTTATGATAAGGCGCGCACCAAAAGAAGCCTGGCTTACGCCGGCGTGGAAAGAAAAAATGGCGTTAATTGAAAAATGCACCGGCTGCGGCGCATGCGAAAAACGCTGTCCGTATCAGCTGAAGCCTTACATTACGCTAAAAGAAAATTTAGCTGATTTTAACGCCCAGTATGAAGAATTTCACAAGGCAGGCAATTAACAAAAATCTGAATGCTGTTGCAGCATAAAAAAAGTGCAGTTTTAAACTGCACTTTTTTGCTTTATAAGCAGAATGTTCGCGCTTAAGGTACTAATCAATCCCAGCTTCTGGTTCCGTCACCGGTAATGGGAATTGCCTCGCCCAAATACTTGGGTTTAACGTGAAATGTTACCGAGAAAAAAGCCTTAAACCTTGCACCAAATTCCCTGCAAAACCAGCGCAGCCGCAGAAGTTTTCTGAAACCAAGACTTTCGTCTGCGCAATAAACAACTGCTTTTACGCCCAGCTTTTTTGCAATGTAGGCACAGCGCGCCGCGTGAAACTTTTGTGTAACAATTATTGCACTTTCAGCTTCAAAAACGGCTTTTGCCCTGTAAATTGACTGGTAAGTTGAAAAACCGGCGTGGTCTAAAAAAATATCCCTGTCCGGTATTGAAGGATAATTGTTTTTAACAAACTGCTTCATGGCGTTTACTTCGTCATAATGCTTTCGGCCGTGGTCGCCGCTTAAAAGCAGTTTGGGCGCATAACCCTGAATATAAATTTCAGCTCCGCTGCAAACACGGTCTTTAAGCACGGTGGAAAGCGTGCCGTTAGCCCAAACCTGTGCACCTAAAACCAGCACGCACTGGCTTTGCGGCAAAGCCTCGTAATCCGCAGTAATGTAACTTTTAGTGCTTGAAACCATGCAAATGTTTACAATGCAGGCAAATAAAAAAAGGGTAAAGCACAAAACAAAAATGCCAGCACATAAGCCGGCAATAAATTTCTTTACTTTCAAACTTAACCCTTACCGTTCAGCGACTTCAAAATGTCGTCAACTTCTTTTAAGCTTAAAGTGCGCACAATTTTGTTGCTTTCGTTAAGCTGAACAGGAACAGGTTCGCCGCGTTCATCTTTTACACCAATAAGGTACAGAACCGGCAGTTTAGGGTTAACCGGGTTAACGTCTACAACCTGGGCAATTTTACCGTTCTGCAAGAATACGTAAGAACCAATGGGAAAAAGAGAAACGGCAAAAAGCAGGGCTTTTACAACGCTTTCATCAAACTGTCGGCCGTTGTTTTTAATCATTTCAACCATTGCTTCATACGATGAGCGCGGTTCCTTATGAAAACGGGGTGCAGTAATTGCTTCAAAAGAACAGGCAACGGCAATAATTTTTGCATAAAGTGAAATTTTTTCCGAATGCATACGCCGCGGATAACCGGTTCCGTCCTGTTTTTCGTGATGTTCAAGTACGCCAAGCTGTGTTGCAAGCGGAAAATCGTAGGCGCGGAGAATTTCGTAAGAAAAAACCGGGTGGGTAAAAATTGATTTTCTGTCCGCGCCCGAAAGCTGTCGGTCGGTCATATAAACCTGCGGCGGCAGTTTAAGCATACCAATTTCGTGCACAATACAGGCAACTGCAAGTTCAATTTGCTTTGCTAAAGGCATGCGCAGCTGCTGGGAAATTACAACAGCAAACACAGTAGAACGCAGTGCATGGTTCAGCAGGTAAGAACGGCCGTCGTCGCTGCTGCCAACACGCAAACGCAAAACATAACGGCGGTGGTCATTTAAATAAACGCATAAATCCTTTGCTTCGGCAGCAATTACATCATAATCCAGTTCTTTGTGGGTTACGTAGCGTGTAAATATTTTTTCAATAAAGCGCAGGTACTGATCAAAAATCATGGCTGCAAGCTGCATCTGGTTTTCATCAGTAGAACTTGCAGTTTTCGGCATGGCTTCTATCTGCTTCATTACCGACTGAACGATTGTATCGCCTTCTTCAACCTGAATTTCTTCTTTTTCTTCATCATCAAAAAGATCGCTGGCATCGGTAATTTCATCGCTTAAAACAGGCGCGGCAACCGGTGCTTTTTCCTTTTCAGCATCAGTTTCGCCTTCGCTAATTACAGTTTTAAATTCCCATTCAACAACCGACTGTCGCAGGCGGCTGGTTAAAGGCAACCCAGGGGCTGTTAAAATAAACTTTTCATCAAGATATAAATCCTGCGTAAATTTTGTGTCGGGCATCAGGCCTGAAACTTCAAACGAATTCATAAAACATTCCCTTTAAAACTAGTATATCTCTTATATTATCGTCATTAAGGTATTTTTTCAGTTGTGTTTTCTTCTATTTTAATGTAGTAAATGAAAATTTTCAAACCTAAGTTTGCTTGACAAAGCCTTGCCTATATAGTAAATTGTTTGCGATTTTGGCGGTTGTCAGACTGTAAAAAAACTTTTCAGCGTAAACTGATAAAACCAAGAAAAACTAAGGATTCTAAAGGATCTTATTAATTAGCATGAACTTCATGCCTTTTAAAGCTTCAAGGAAAGCCTTGAAGCTTTTTTTTTGTATAGCATTTTCTTTTCTCTTTGTGAACTGCAAACTCATTCCCGACACTTACGAAATGCCGGTTTCGGAATTTTTTGCGCCGAACACCTCCATTAAGTGGGTGGATTTGTGCGAGGGAATGAAATACGCCACTTTTTACGATGATATCGCCGGGTGCGAATGCCAGGCCGTTGTAGTTGACTTGTCCAATCCTAAAATTTCGCTGGTTTCTTCCGGGCTTATAAGCCGGGCGAAAAACAAGGAACTGCAGAACGATTACGATTATTTAATTGCCGAAAATGTGGTAAGTTTTGCCCGCCGTAGCCGGGTTCTGGTTGCCATAAATGCTACGCCATTCAATTACCCCAACGGAAGATTGTCAAGCAAGCGGTCTTTGGCCGGAGTTTTTATAAAAGCTGGCGAACAGCTTGCCGCCATGGCACAGAAATATGCGGCACTGGCTTTTGAAAGCATGGACGACGGAACAGTTAAAGTTCATATCATAGATTCCCAGAAAGTTGAAAATTTTCCGCCCAATACGGACTATGCTTTTGGCGGTTTTTGGACGCTTATAAAAGACGGCCGGATTGAAGAGTTCAGTACAAAGGTAAAGGACGCCCGAAGCGCGGCAGGAACTTTTGATGACGGCCGGAAGCTTATTCTGCTTACAATTGCAAACCCCAAGGCCGGTAATCATTATGGTGCAACATTTGAAGAAACGGCACAAATACTGCAAACCCTTGGTGCAGAAAATGCCATCATGCTTGACGGCGGCAGTTCTTCTACGCTTGTTGTGCAAGGTAAAAAAGTTTCACACTCTTTTTTAAATGTGCCGGTTGCCGTTAGCTTCGGCTTTTTGTATCAGGAAGAAAAATAAAAACAAAACCACAGTTTGAAACAATAATTCAACTTTACGCACAAAAAAAGCGAGCAGCCTGCACTACTCGCTTTTTTTTATTTGTGTTTGCCGGTTTTGCAACCGGCAATTTGCATTAAAAGCAGGACTTCTGCTTATTCTTTAATTGCACCACCGGCAACGCCTTCTGCAAGTTTTTTCTGGAAAATGAAATAAACTATTAAAACAGGAAGTGTTGCAATAATAAGTGCGGCAATCTGCCATCCAAGCTGCTGACCTGTGCGGCTTGAGAACGAGAAAATACCAACCGGCAATGATTTTGTGGTTTCCTTAGAAGCCATAACCAGAACAAGAAGGAATTCGTTCCAGATACCCAGCGCAGTCATAATACTGATTGTAATAATTACCGGTACAGTCATCGGCACGATAATGCTGATGAACGAACGGAACGGTGACGCACCATCGATGTAAGCAGATTCAATCAGGCTGTTTGGCAAGCCGCGGATAAAGGTTGAAGCCAGCATTACAGCCATCGGCAAACCAAAAGCCGTATAAACCAGAATAATTCCAAGGTGCGTATCCGTTAAACCGATTTTGGTTAACATAAGGAACAGCGGAACGATAAGCTGGTTAACGTCGAGCAAATAGCCCAAACCTACCAAACCGGCAACCAGGGCTGCTGTTTTTTTGTACTTGAATTTGGTTGTGCCATAACCAAGCATAAGACCCAAAATTACAACAAGGAAAGTTGAAACCACTGTATAAATTACACTGTTCAAAAATCCCATTCCAAGTGCACCACGCTTCCATGCAGAAGTATAGTTCCACCAGATTGTTTCCCATGCAATTTTGGTCTGAATTTTTTTAGGCAAATCAGCGCAGGCCAGTGTTGTGCCTTCTTCCGGCTGAATGGTTTTAACCTGACGACCGTCAGCAGTCATCAAATCTTCCGGAATGTCATCGCGCAAAATAAAGTGAACTTTTATGCGCTTGTGTGCACCAATAGTCTGCGATTCAAGAATAATTACTTTTTCGTTGATTTCAGCAGTTTTTTTACCGTTTTTAATTCCAAGATTTTTCAAGAAATTCTTCGGGTAAGCAATATTTGTCTGCGGCGCAACAACGTCAAACACAGTTGATTTTGCCTGAAACAGTTCTTTCGGTGCAGAATACATGCTGAATGTCAATTCTTCGTTTGTTTTGAAAGAAGAATAAAGCATCCACAACAGCGGGGCAATCGTAATAATTGTCCACAAAATAAAAATTAAATAAGAAAGCGGTTTTGCAAGGTAAAGCCCAAAGAATGAAGACTTCGGAGCATCTTGAAGATTTTTTTCTGCCATATTAATACTCCTCATCTGTTCCAAGTTGTTTACCAACCCAGTTGCTGAAACAGATTAAACAAACACTGATAAGAACAACAATGTTTGAAATTGTAGCACCGTATGCATACCGCATCGGGTCACCGGCATTGTTGAACGAAGTTCGGTACATAAAAATTGGCAAAACTTCTGTATTGATTCTCTGCTTTCCTTCTGGTGCCAAGGCAAAAATTAAGGCAAAGCCTTTTAAAGAACCGGCAATTGCCAGAATACAGCTTGTTAAAATTGAACCGGCAAGCAGCGGAATTGTGATTTTGTAAAAAATCTGAAATTCGCTTGCACCGTCGATTTTGGCAGCTTCAAACATGCTTTCGTTTATTTTCTGCAAGTTTGCAAGGAAGATAATCATGTAAAAACCTGTGTACATCCAGATTAACGCAATGCTAATCGGAATCATACATTTTCCAGGTTCAAGCATAAGGCTGAACTGTTTAGTAGGATCGCCAGTCCAGGCCTGCATGATTCTTGCAACCGGGCCGTCAATCATAAAAAGCAAGCGCCACATGATACCTATAACGATGGTAGAAAGGAAGTTTGGCAGGAAAACCATTCCCTGAAAGAAAGTAGTTGCCTTTACCTGCTTGCGGTACAAAATAAATGCAAGGATAAAGCCGATCGGAATCTGACCAAAAACAGAAACCAGAACAACAATCATGTTGTTTTTGAAGGCATAAACAAATTCAGGAATGTTCTGGGTTGGATCAACAATACCTTTGTTCATGGTTAAAACTGTGGCATAGTTTTTCAAACCCATAAAATGCGCAGTACCAATGTTCGGGTTATAGTCTGTAAGACTTAAAAACACTGAATAACAAATCGGATAGGCAATGATAAACAGATATATCAAAAGCCCGGGAGCTATGAAACCGATAAAGGTCCATAAATCTCTTTTATCTGATGCTTTCACGGATACTTCCTTAAGAATAGAAAAAATCGATTTTTTTACATCAAACTGATGCACAAACACTTTTACGAATGCTTGTTAAAAACAATTTCCCAAATAAAACGGATTTTAGAAAATTATTTTTAACAAGCAATTAGTAAATTTATGGCCTCATCCCAAAAATTGAATCCCTTTTTTAAGAAACCGCCTTTTCAGGAGAGGCCTGCTTTACAAAGCAGAAAGAAACTTTAATTTCTTTCTGCCATTTTGATTTAAGCTAAATTAGCGAGCATCAAATGCTTTCTGTACAGCTTCTGCAACCTGTTTTGCTGTCTGTTTTCCAGCAACGATGTCCTGCATACCTGCGTTAAGAATATCGTTTGGTGTACCTGTAAGGTAAGAGTCGATAACGTAAGCTGAAGGATATTTACCAAGTGTTGCTTTCTGAGCGATACATGGATCCAAGTCGTTTGGCAATTTAACGTTCTTCAAGATAGGAGCAGAAATTGCACCATCGCGAAGTTTCTGAATGATTTCTTCTGTGCTGAAGAAGTATTCAAGCCATTTTTTAGCTGCTTCCAATTTTTTAGGATCAGATGCACCTGCTTTTGTGATACCGTAACCAACCTGCCATGCGCCAGCGATTGCACCAGCGTTAGCTTTTTCGCCTGGAACCTGTGGAATTGGAATAAGTTTAACGTCTTTTGCCAAAGCACCGAAGCTTGATTCACCCATTGCCCACTGACCGTCAATGTACATAAGATATTTACCGTTAGCAAAGTTTGATTTACCTGTACCATCGTCAACGAGAACAGCATCTTTAGACATAACACCGTCTTTTACCCACTGAGCAAGAACGTCAAGAGCAGCAACTGCACCAGCGTCTGTCCATTTAACTTTTCCCTGAACAGCTTTTTCTACCCATTTAAGGTCGCCAGTTGTACGTGGAAGGATACCAGACATTACGCAAGAACCCCAAACCCAACCGTCTGCACCGTGTGTAGACATGCATTCAACGCCAGCAGCCTTACATTTGGCAGCAAGTTCTACCAGTTCTTTGTATGTTGTAGGAAGTTTTCCGCCGTTGATTTTGTTCAAAAGTGGCATGTTAACAGCTACAACTGTACAGTAGTTAGATGCACCAAGAGGCAAATACGGACGGTTTCCGTTTCCGAAGAAATCAGGGATTGATGCAACATCAATGTTAGCTGGGAAATATTTTGTGTTATCTACCTGAACACCAGCTTCCTGCCAAGATGCACCCCAACGAGCATCTGCACCCATGTATGCAATATCCGGAACGTCACCAGCAGCTAGGCGGGCAACTACTTTCTGATGGTATGCTTCATCATAGAGAAGTTCTGTATCAAGAACGATGTCTGGGTTTTCTTCCATAAATTCTTCACAAACACGTTTGAATGTCTGACCTTCTGCGTTTGCGTTGTCGCCATAACCCATAATCTTAAGAACAACTTTTCCGTTTGACTTTTCAGATCCACCGTTAGCGAACACTGAAAGTGCCATTGTTGCGGCCATAGCAACTGCTACGATTTTTTTGATTTTCATGCATTCCTCCAATAGAATACTTTTAGATAAATACCTTTTAATCGCTTAAAAGGTTAAGTTGATTGTTTCTCTCAACCAACTTGTTGATAGGTTACCATCACTTTTTATTTCTGTAAAGAATTATTTTGTAAAATAATTTATTTTTTTTACAAAATGAATAGTCCGAATGTTGAGCTTATGTGAAATGTCCCCAAATCAGCCTTTCGACAGTCCCTGACACGAAAAAAACTTGTGCATTCGCACGGCGTATTTTTTTTTCGTGTCCGTGCCTGTCTGCAGCTGTTTTTATCACAATTAAATTAATAAATGTCTTTTGGCCTTTTATAGAAAACTTGAAATTGAACCTAATAAAAAAAACAAGTTGTTTGATTTTTTCTTCTTGTAAATTGAAGCAAAAATCAAACAACTTGTTTTCTATTTAATAAGCTGATATTATTAATGAAATTCTTTTTCTATTATATGTCTATGAAAAATGTACTCGTAATTGGTTCTTTTGGTTTTATTGGTTCTCATCTTATTACTTTTCTTCAGAAAAAAAATATAATTTTAAAAGAACCGATTTATAATATTTTTGCTTGTGACATCATCCCGTATGAAAAAACAGTACAGCAAATCAAAAAAGACCATTATTTTCAAATATATGACACTAACCATCCAACGTATGAGGAATTCTTTCTGACAGTTCATTTTGATGCTGTAATAAACTGCAGCGGAGCAGCTAGTGTTCCTCTTTCTTTTGAATCTCCATTGGTCGATTTTAACCTAAATACTGTAAACGTAATCAGAATATTGGAGGCTATCCGTTTACATTCAAAAGAAACTTTATTTATTAATTTTTCAAGTGCAGGTGTTTATGGAAATCCCCAAAAGTTACCCATTACAGAAAATGAACCGATAAAACCAGTTTCGCCATATGGATTTCATAAAATGCATGCAGAAAACATTTGTGCTGAATATTCGCAACTGTTTGGCTTAAAAACTATCAGTTTAAGAGTGTTTTCTGCTTATGGTGAGGGTCTGAGAAAACAAATTTTTTGGGATATCGTTCAGAAAGCTTTACATGATGAAACAATACAGCTATTTGGGACCGGAGATGAAACTCGAGATTTTATCCACGTGCAAGATATTTGTGCCATAGTAGGAATAATACTAGATACAAAAAAAACATTACCCAGTGTATTGAATGTCGCGAATGGTTTCCAAATTTCAATTAGAACTGTCACAGAAATTGTATGCAGCGAATTACAATGTCAAAAACCAATTATTTTTTCTCAACGCAATAGAACCGGCGACCCGGTAAATTGGGAAGCTGACATATCATTGCTCAGTCAATTTGGTTACAAACAATCAATCACCTTTCAAGACGGCGTAAGTTCATATGTTAGCTGGGCAAAAGAGGTTTCAAAGTGAAAAATACAATTTCAGTTTTTTTTCCAGAAAGTGTTTCTCAGAGTTGGCTAGGTGGACTTAATTACTATAATAACCTATTCATTGCACTTAAAACATTAAACCAAACAAGTTCACCTGCTGTTATTCCATATATTCTACAGCCAGATAATGCAGGTTCTGTTTTACTTTCTAGCGCCAAAACATTAAAAATAAATAAAACGCCTTGGTACTATTTCTATAAAAAAATACTGTGCCCAGTATTAAAAAGACAGTTCGATATTCGCCTATATGTATTAAAAAGCAACAAATTTATTGATGTAGTTTCTCATGCAGATGTAATCTGTGACAAACCTTTGATTTATTGGATTGCTGATTTTCAGCATAAACATCTTCCACAAATGTTTACAAAAGAACAACTTGAAGAGCGAGAAAAAAACAACCGTATGGCAGTTGAAGCAGCACGAATAGTAATACTAAGCAGTAATGATGCATTAAATGACTTTAAACAGTATTATCCTGAGTATGCAAACAAGGGACGTGTTCTGCATTTTACCGCCATTCCAGAAAAAGATATTTACAAAAAAACAGAATCACTACGGACAGATATCACACAAAAATTTAATTTACCGTACAAATATTTTTATTGTCCAAATCAATTCTGGAAGCACAAAAATCATAAAACACTTTTTGAGGCTGTAGCAATACTTAAGAAACGTGGAATTTTTATAAACCTCATTTGTAGTGGAAATACGAATGATATCAGAAATCCAACTTATTTCACGGAATTACAGCAATTTATAGAACAGAATGATTTAACAGCATCAATAAAAATACTGGGAATTATAGATCGTTTGGAATTATTTTACCTTATGCGTAACTGTATAGCTATTATAAACCCTTCTCTTTTTGAAGGTTGGTCTTCTACTGTAGAAGAAGCTAAAAGTATAGGAAAAAATTGTATTTTATCTAACCTAAAAGTTCATCAAGAACAAAATCCTGCAGAAAGCGTATATTTTAATCCTTCCAATGCAGAAGAATTGGCAAATATTCTTGAAAAACAATGGGAAACAGGAGTCAGTACTCCAAATGAGATTCTCGAAGAAGAAGCTAGAACTCAATTGCCTGAACGCATCAGAGAATTTGGGGAATCATATCGTCAGATACTTTTTGAAACATTGAATATTAGTGAGTGATGCTAACTATATATACTTAAAAATCAAAAAATCAGGAAAATTCATTTCCAGACAGAAATTCCTCTTATATAAATTGAAAAATAAAAAAGCCCGGCTGAACGGAAACATTCAACCGGGTTTGCAAACTAGCTGCTTTTAAGCCGTTTTAGTTTTGCCCGTAATAAGCATTTTTGCCATGCTTGCGCTGGTAATGCTTGTCTACAATGTAGTCTACCAGCTGGGCTGCGTCAGGGTTTACCTGCAATGTTACAAAAGCCATGCGGGCAACTTCTTCCAAAACCGCTGCATTGTAAACCGACTTGTGTGCACTTTCGCCCCAGGTAAACGGTCCGTGGCCGCATACCAGCACCATCGGGTTTTCGTGGGGAACAAGCTTAAAGCCTTCGCGTTCCTGCAAATTTCCGCACAATTCTAAAAACTTCTTGGGCGGATTTTTGAAACTTTCAACGATAAGTTTACCGGTTTCAAGTTCGTAATCGGCAGCAACGGCTTCTTTGCTAAGCAGTTCGGTGCAAAGAACAGGGTTTGCAGAATGATCTGCGTGGGTTGTGCCAAACAAAGGAACGCATTTACCGGCCTGCGCCCATGCTGTTGCGTGGGGCGAGTGAGTGTGGGTTATGCCTTTAATTTTTCCCTTGCTCGGGCCGCTCATTGCAAAAGAACGGTAAAGTTCAAGGTGGGTCGGCGTGTCAGAAGAAGGGCGCATTGTTCCTTCTACTTTGTTTCCGTCAAGGTCAAGAACAACAATGTCTTCAACCTTCAGTTCATCGTAGGCAACGCCAGAAGGTTTAATTGCAAAAACGCCTTTATCAGGGTCAAATGCCGAAACATTTCCCCACGTGTAAATTGCAAGGTTTCTTGCAGGAATTTCAAGATTTGCTGCCCATGCTTCTTCTTTTAACTGTGCGTAAGGTGATTTACTCATTTTTTCATGCTCCAATAAGCTTCGTTCCAGCGCAATTCGTTGCGGAATGCAGGAATTGTCGTGCCTTCGCCAATATGAACCAGTTCAATACCGGTAATTTCTGCAAAATCGCGCAGATATTCAATGTCAAGCAGGTTTGTGTATGCAGTATGGTGACCGCCGCCTGCCAAAATCCATGCTTCGCTTGAAGTGATAAAATCCGGAAGAGGCTTCCACAATACGCGTGCAACCGGCAGTTTTTCAAAATTTTCCGGCGGCGTAATGGTTTCCAAATCGTTTGCAACAATGCGCAAACGGTCGCCCATGTCCACAATTGAACAAACCATCGATTTTCCTTCCTTGCCGTTGAAAACCATGCGTGCAGGATCCTGCTTTCCGCCGATTCCTAGCGGATGAACTTCAATTGTAGGCTTGTCTGCGGCAACGGTTGGACAAACTTCAAGCATGTGTGCGCCAAGGTTAAGCATGTTGCCCGGTTCAAGGTTGTAAGTGTAATCTTCCATAAAAGAAACACCCTTGCCGTTGCCGGTCATGCCGTTGGCCATAATTTTAAGAACGCGCACCATTGCGGCTGTTTTCCAGTCGCCTTCACCGGCAAAACCAATGCCTTCTTCCATAAGGCGCTGGCATGCAAGACCCGGCAGCTGCTTCATGCCCCAAAGGTCCTGAAAGTTTGTGGTAAATGCAGAAGCACCAGTCATTTTAAGGAACTTGCGGAGGCCAAGTTCAATGCGTGCCTGTTCACGAATGTGTGCCTTTGTGTAGGCCGGGTCTTTACCCCATACAATATTGTATTTTGATTCGTAAACTTTCATCAGTTCATCAATTGCAGGCGTTTTTACCTTGCGCATGCATGCAATCAAATCACCAATTCCGTAATAAGGCACGTTCCAGCCAAGCTTCATCATTGCTTCAACTTTATCGCCGCAGGTAACGGCAACGTCGCGCATGTTGTCGCCCAAACGTGCAATTACCATGTTCTTGCATTCTGTAGCGGCAACGGCTGCACGCATCCATACGGAAATGCGGTTGCGTGTGCTTTCGTGAGACCAGTGACCGGCAATTACCTTGCGCTTAATGTCCATGCGGGCAGTAATGTAACCAAACTCCCGGTCGCCGTGGGCACTCTGGTTAAGGTTCATAAAATTCATATCCATTGTTGAATAAGGAATTTTTTCGTTGAACTGAGTGTTAAGCTGAAGCATCGGCTTGGTTAAAGTGTTCAAACCGCGAATCCACATTTTTGCCGGGCTGAAAGTGTGCATCCAGCAGATAATTCCGGCACATTTTTCGCTTGCATTTGCCTTTTGAATCGTTGCCGTAATTGAATCAGAATCAAGCAAGGTTGGTTTCCATACCAGTTTGTATGCAAGTTTTTTATTGTCAGTCGGGTAGTTCAGGCTGTTTACAATTTTTTTAGAATCTTCAGCAACCTGCTTAAGTGTTTCTCTTCCGTATAAATCCTGGCTTCCAGTCAAAAACCAGAACTCATAATCATTCAAATCTCTCATAAATTTTCCTTTTTGTATTAGCTATGTTGAAATGTGTGTAAACCGGTGCCCGGTTTTTTTATGGCAGGCACCGGCTAAAAGTTTTCAGTCAATTGCAGCAATTGCGGCTTTTTCAACAGCCAGACCTTTGGTGTATGAGGCAAAAAACTTGTTGAATCCTTCAATGTCTTCTTTTGTTGCTTCAACCGTAGAACTTGCACTGCTGGCAAAAACTTCGGCGGCAAGATAGTCGCCCAGACTGCGGCCGCTGCCTTTTACAAGGTAGGCAGCCAGCAAAGCCATGCCCCACGGGCCGCCTTCACCGGCAGTAGAAAGTGCAGAAATTGGCGTGTGCATTGCTGCGGCCATTGCCATCAAACCGGCTTCTGCCTTAAAGAATCCGCCGTGTCCTGTCAAACGGTCAATCTTTACTTTTTCCGCATCAAACAGAATGTCCATACCTGTACGCAGTGCACCCAATGCGGTAAAAAGCTGGGCACGCATAAAGTTAGGCAAGTTAAAGCTTGCATTCTGTGCGCGTACAAAAAGCGGGCGGCCTTCGTTAATTTCGGTCATCGATTCACCTGAAATGTAGTTGAATGGCAAAAGTCCGCCGCAGTCTTTATCGCCTTTTAATGCAGCACCAAGCAAGGCATCGTACAAGGCCGGTTTTGCAACTTTAAATCCGCAGGCTTCAATTGCCTGTGCAAAAAGCTTAATCCATGCGTCATAATCGCCGGTACAGTTGTTGGCGTGTGCCATTGCCGTCAAATAACCGTCCGGTGTAGTAACAAGGTCAATTTTTCCGCTGTAGGCTTTGCTAAGGTCTTTTTCAAGAACAACCATTGCAAATACGCTTGTTCCGGCAGAAACGTTACCTGTGCGCGGTGCTACGCTGTTAGTTGCAACCATACCTGTTCCGGCATCACCTTCCGGCGGTGCAAGCGGTACGCCGGCAAGCAAATCGCCGTCTTTGTCCAAAAGTTTTGCACCGGCAGCGGTTAACGTACCGGCCTGTGTGCCTGCACAGATTGCCTTTGGCATAAGGTCTAAAAGCTTGCAGTTCAAGCCTTTTTTTGAAATCAATTCGTCAAACTGGGCAACCATTTTCTGGTTGTAGTTTTTGGTAGCAATGTCAATTGGGAACATGCCTGAAGCATCGCCAACGCCCAGCACTTTTTCGCCGCTAAGCTGCCAGTGAACGTATCCGGCAAGGGTTGTAAAGAACGCTACGTCTTTTACGTGAGGTTCGTTGTTTAAAACAGCCTGATAAAAGTGAGAAATGCTCCAGCGTTCTGGAATTGGATAATTGAAAAGAGCAGACAATTCTGCTGAAGCCTGACCGGTGATGGTATTGCGCCATGTGCGGAAAGGAACCAGAAGCCTGTCATTTTTGTCAAAAGCAAGATATCCGTGCATCATGGCACTTACGCCAAATGCGGCAAGTTTTGTTAATGTTACGCCGTATTTTGCCTTTACGTCTTTTTTCATTTCTGCGTAACAGGTAGAAAGCCCGGTATGAATTTCATCAAGTGAATAAGTCCAGATACCGTTATCAAGAGTATTTTCCCAGTCGAAAGCCCCACTTGCAACTGGTGCGTTTGTAGAATCGATTAAAACTGCCTTAATGCGGGTTGAACCAAATTCAATGCCCAGAACTGCACTACCCGATTCTATTTCAGATGCTATCCTTTTTTTATCATCTGCCATTTTGTTTTCCTCCATAAAATATGCATCATAAGAATTACTGTTTTCAGGAATTCTTCGTTTTATGTTCAATTTTAAGTTTGCAAGTTTGTGGCGGCTAGTTTAAGGCCATCGCGTGTTCCTTAAAGAACACGTCTACAGGTATTTCCGTGTTTTCCGCCTGCTGCTGCAAAATCTGCTTGCGGTAAAGGGTTTGAATAACCGAATAGCCCTGCTGCTGCGGCCGCTGTGCAAGCAGACAGTCAATTTTTCCGGCAACCAGCGCCTGCCTGTTTTCAGGTATCATGTCGTAACCGATAAGCGCAATCTGGTCTTTAAGGCCGCGGTTTTTCAAATATTCGCCTACGTAATGCACGGCATCGTTTACAACAAACACGCCGCCAATATTCGGTTTTGCAGAAAAATAATCGTCCAGCGCGCGGTCAAAATCTTTCTGCACGGAATTGCCGTTAAAAACGAATTCTTCGCTTAATGCGTCGCCGTTTTCAAGAAAATAGGCGTTAAAACCGCGGCTTCGTTCCCGGCTGTTGTAGGCGGCGGTATATGTCATGAAAACCATGTATCTGTTTGTTTGCGGCGCAAGCATCTGCATAATTCTTCCGGCTATAAGGCCGCCCCTGAACGGGTTTTGCGCAACAATGGCCTGGGGGCTGGTTTGCGGCAAAGGTGAATCTACAAAAGCATAGGGAACCATGTCCGGCTCTGCCAGAAGCTTGTGGCAGTCTTCGTCCATAACCGGGGCAATAACCATCATGTCAACATTCTGGCTTAAAAGTTTTTTGCCAGCTTCAAAGCATGAACCTTTTACGGAACGGTCAAATTCTTCCAGCGCAACGTAAACAGAAAAAGGCGAAAGTTCTTTTTCAGCCTCGGTAATGCCTTCGTAGCACTGCCGCCAGTAACCGCTTTCCGATTCCAGATTTGGCAAAAGCACGCCTATTACAAAATTGCGGTTAAGTTTTAAATGGCGCGCAATGGGATTGGGCTGATACCCATATTCTGCAATAACGGCGTTTATTCTTTCTGCGGTTTCTGGAGCTACCCTGCCACGGTTGTGTATAACCCTGTCAACCGTACCAATGGAAACACCGGCTTTCTGCGCAATTTCTGTAATAGTCATTTTTTTATCGCTTTATTCCAATGATGTTCGTACACACAAATAAATAAAAAAAATTATTTTATGTGTGTACGTTAACAATATAACACAGCACATTTTATACAGCAAGCAAAATCTTAAAGTTTCGTCATTTTTAACATAAAATTTACCGAAAGTCCTGTTTTAGCCCCATTTATGCAAAGACGCATGTAAAAATAACCGGTTTTTTACTGCGGTTTTGCAGGCTTGTTTTATAAGCACGGCAAAACAGAAAGGCCGAATGACGAATTTTTATGAAATGTTCCAGAAACTGCCTTTTGGCAGCCTCTGCCGCAAATAAAAAAGCCGCAGCTGACGTATTCATCAGTCTGCGGCTTTTGCCTGTTTTTTAGCTTTTAAAACCTTAAAGGCAATTATTCTTCAGCAGGTTTTACACCGGCTTCTACATATTTTTTCAATTGAACGGCAGCAACTTTTGGATTGGTTACCACGCACGGGCCGGCAATGCAGCCGCCCTGACACGCCATAACTTCTACAAGGTTTGGAGTTTCGGCAGTTGGCTTTAATACGCCGGCCTGTATTTTTCCGTAATAGGCAAGTTTTTTCATGCCGTCTTTATCAAGGCCGTCAATAATGCCCACTCGCAGAATGTCCGGGTTTTTAAGCCGCAGTTTTACCGCGTTTGCAACACCGCCACTTGCAGCAAAACTTCTGCCGGAAGCCGTCGGTGCTTCATCAAGCTCGGCGCATTCCTGAGCAACAACGTCTATATCTTTTGCAGCAAACAGGGCGCTTAATTCTTCTACCGAAATTACATAGTCAACGCTGTCGTCATCAAAACCTTCGCGGCGTTTTGCAAGACACGGGCCTACAAAAACCGTTATGCAGTCCGGATTTTCGGATTTGGCAAGTTCGGCGGTGTAATGCATCGGGCTTCGCGTGTCGCTAACGCAGGGCAAAAGGTCCGGAACATGCACTTTTACGGCGCGCACGTAGGCAGAACAGCAGGAAGTAGTCATCAGCTTTTCACCGTCTTCCATGCGTTTTTCAAATTCCGCAGCTTCCTTGTCGGCACAAATGTCTGCACCTTTTGCAACTTCGTAAATGCGGCTGAACCCGGCCTTTTTAAGCGCGCCTTCCAGCTGCCCCGGCTTGGTGCGGAACTGAGCCGCAATTGCCGGTGCATACATTGCAACAACATTTTTTCCGTTCATAATGTGCTTTATAACGTCAAAAAGCTGGCTCTTATCCATCATTGCGCCAAAAGGGCATTCGCGCATACAGTTACCGCAAAAAATGCACTTGTCGTAATTGATGGTTTCCTTGCCCTTGTCGTTTTTGCTGATTGCGCCAACCGGGCAGGCTTCTTCGCATGGCACGGGAATTTTAATGATTGCGTGGTACGGACAGTTCTGCATGCACAAACCGCAGTTTACGCATTTAGATTCATCAATGCACGAACGGCCGTTTTTAATTTCAATTGCTTTTTTTGCACAGTTCATAATGCAGGGCTGTGCCAGACACGACTGGCACGCGTTTGTTACCAGATAACGGGTGCGCACGCAGGCGTTGCAGGCTTCGTCCAGAACCGTAAGCATAGGCCAGGTGGGTTTTTCGCGTTCAGTTGCCGCATCAACATAATCGGCAAGGCGAAATTCGCCGGTGTCGTCTTCTACGGAAAAGCCAAGGCGCGCCATAATGCGCATGCGCAAAATTGCCCGGTCGTGATAGATGCAGCAGCTGGTTGGCTGGGAATTTTTCGGTGCCATTTCTGCCGGAATGTTGTGAACCTTGTCGCGCAAAGTTCCTTCAATTTGATAGCGTGCAAGACGTTCCAGAATATCGCGCTTGATGTGCGCCGTGCGGTTGTTCAGGTTAAGCATTTTTTTCCTTTTCCGTTTTCAGTTGAATTTATTAAAATCTTTAAATTTTCAGTTTTTTTGCAGCATTTATACAAAACTTTTTGATACATGGGTTTGCGCCAGCTGGTAAAGCGTATTCATGCGTGTAGTGCCGCTGCGGCGAGAAAAACCTGCCGCCATATAATAGCGCATGCGCGGATGATGCTGGTTTTCTTCATCAAGCATGTCGTCAAGCTTTTTAAGGTTTCTTTTTACAATTTCATCGTTTTCGGCAGGGAAAAGTACGCACAGAGATTCGTCTGCCATGCGGAAAACCCGGCCGGTTTTGCCAAAAATGTTCTTTACAAAACCAGTAAAGGTAAGAAAAACCGAATCGCCTTCAAAAGTGCCAAGCCCCGGAACGTCAGTTCCCAGCGGTTCAAGATTCAGAATTATTGCATAATACGCGTCGTCGTACCGGCTTTCAAAATCCGGCAGGCTTTCGTCAAAGGAAATCTGGTTTGGCAGGCCGGTCAAATAGTCTGTTTTCAGGCTGAGATTGTAAAGCCGTTCGTTCGTTTCCTGTTCTACGCGCGGCTTAATTTTAAGCACAAGACCCAGTAGAATGCAAAGGAACATCAGGATTGTTCCGGTAATTATTCCGAAGCCGGTTAAAACATTTATCTGGGCGTTAATATTTTTAAGCACGTAATAAATCAAAAGTTCCGCCACAACGGCAATAACCATTGAAATAAAACCTATTGCGTTTAAATTTTCTTCAAATTTGTGGTGCAGCATGCTTTCCGTAATTGCAAACACGCCGCATACAAGTTCTGCACCGATGCTTGCAAACATTACGTTACGGGTTGCAGGTAAATGCACGATGTTTACAAAGTCCAGAATTACTGCCGCAAAAACGTAAAGGGCAAACCAGGTTATCAGAACGTAAAAAGTAAGCCGTACATGCCGGTGAACGGGAACAAGGGTAATGAACATTGCCATCAGGCTAAGGTTCAAGGAATAAATCGAAACATGTTCCATCCACGAATTGAACGAGAAATTCCTGAAAAAAGCTTCTACACAGCCGTTGTGATACAACGATTCAAAACCAAGGCTGATAAGGAAAAAACTGCAGACAAATATAACCTTTATATTCCGCCTGTAAAAAACCATCACTGCCGAACACAGCAGGCCAATAATGCCCCAGGTTATGAAGAAAAGCGATGCAAAGCAAAGCAGAATGTTTCCGCGGATAATGCCGGGAAATGAATGTTCGGCACTTTCAACGTAAACCGGCAGAATGGTAGAAAAACTGTCAGGTTCGCACACCGTTAGGGTTATGCGCAAAACCGAAGGGTCTGGCAACCCGATGATTGGTATAATATGAAAGCCGCATCCTACATTTCTGCCTTCGGCAGCAATTTCGTGGCCGTAGGAATAAACCTGAATGCCGTTAATGCTTACGTCAACAATGCTGTACCATGCGCTCAGGCGCAGGATAGGGTTTTGTATGGGGTATTGGGGCAAAGAACGGGTAATCGTTACTACATCACCAGTGCCTACGGTTGGAAAGCGTACGTCTGACAGAACAGGCTTTGTGTAGCTTGTACCGTTTACGGCAACTTCCCAGCCGTCTTCAAGTTTTATTGATTCGGGAAGACGTTTTTCAAGCGTTGATGCACTTATATAGAATAAAACGAAAAAAGCCACAAACCCTGCTATCAGGCTTGTGCCATATAAAAACATGGTTTTATCTTTGCCTTGCATAATGAAAATATTTTACAGTAAGTCGGCAAATTTCTCAACAACACCCAATTGCCTGATTGCGGCGTGTTTTTATTTGTTCAGCTTGTTTTGCGTGCAAGGCACGGCGGCAAGTAACTAGCCAGGCTGAAAAGCGACAGAAATAACATAACATTGCATTAAACTTTTATATCCTATAAACTTTTGAACATTATCAATAATTTATTTCTTTATAAGAGGCTGACATGAAAAACGCCAGAGAAAACAATTACAAAGACAATTTCTGCATTTTTGTTTTTCTTACTTTTTTTGTAATGGTTCTGCAATACGTTTTTACAGAATATGCACATTTTGAAGATGACTATTATTTCAGTACGGTACTGGACAACCAGAACCTGCTTGTATTTTTAAAAACCAGATATTTGAACTGGTCTTCAAGGCTGCTTACAGATGCCCTGCTGGTAATTGTTACGCACCAGTCGGCACTGGTATGGAAAATACTGCATTCGCTGGTTGTGCTGTTTACGGTTACAGGCATTGCAGAAATTACAATTCCGCAAAATAAAAAAGAATATGTTTTTATCGTGCCAATGCTGTTTGCGTTTATGCCGGTAGCCGTATTCAACGATACGGGCTGGATGGCAACTACACTGAACTATGCGTGGCCGCTTGCCGCGTGTATGCCTTTTTTCGTAATTTTGAAAAAATCTTTAGCAGGCGAAGAAAAAACAATAACCAGATTCTTCTATATATTCAGTTTTATTCTGCTGTTTTACGGCTGCAACCAGGAACAGATGTGTGCCGTTGTTTTTGCAAGTTCTGTTTTAATGATAATTTGCACAGTTTACGAAAACCGCGGAAAAGTCTTTTCCCTTGCAGGCGTAAACCGTTATTACATATTTACGCTGGTGCTTTCTGCACTGTTTTTCCTGCTGATCATTCTGTGTCCCGGCAACAGCATCAGGTTTGAGTCTGAAGTAAACACCTGGTATCCGGATTATGTAAACTTAAATATTTTTCAGAAACTTGATGCAGGATTCCTTATTACAATGACCTATTTCTTTACTTTTACGGAAGTATGGTCAAAAGGCGGCGTATTTACGCCTAATTATTTAATTCTTCCATTGTTCATAATTATGGCAGTCAATTTTCTTTCAAAGAAAAAACATGTTTTTTCAATTTGCACCGTTCTGCTTGCCGTTTTTCACTTTTCTTCGGCTATTTGCAGGGCGCAAATCTGTTCAAAAACAATTCAATAGGCGATTTTTCAAAATATTCCAATTCGGCAATTATTGCAGAAACCTGCGTGTTTATTGCCGTCTTGTTTCTTACCCTTCTGTGCGTTTACAAATCGTTTAATAACAGAAAAAAATCGCTGGCAGCCCTTATTGTAATGCTTGCAGGGTTTTGCACAAGAATGATTATTTCATTTTCGCCAACGCTATATCCAAGCAATACAAGACCGGGCTACGCAATGGCCCTTGCAATTGTTGTTGTTGCTGCGCTGGTTTTTGTTGAATTTGTATCTAACGGCAATTTTTCTTTTGCAAAAATCCTTTATGGGGTATTTGCCGTTCTTATTCTGCTTATGTTCATCAATTCTTACCGCGATAAACTTGTCCTGCACAAAAACTGGGATTTTGTTTCTGGCAGTACCAGCAATTTTGTCAGTTCAGCACGAACCTAATACAGCTTGCTGAAGGCATCTTCCCTGTGGCACATTTTCAGCGCTTCCTTTACAAGGGGCACGTTTTCCCTTCTGTTAAACTGCAACAAGGCACGCTGCAATTTCCGTTCGTGGGCGCCGCGGGCTACGTACACTTTTTCAAAGCTGCCGTCGGCTTCAGTCTTCCACGGATTAAGCCCCGTCCAGTACATGCAGGTGGCAAGGCTTCCGGGCGTCGGGTAAAAGTCCTGAACCTGGTCTGGAACGAACCCGGTTTTTTTAAGGTACAGCGCAACATCAACCGCGGCGCTTAAATCCGCACCCGGATGCCCGGCAATGTAATAAGGAACTAAATACTGTTTCTTGCCCAGTTCCCTGTTTATGCGTTCATATTCTTTTGAAAAATCTTCGTAAACTTTGTGGGTAGACTTTCGCATAAGGCGCAGAACATTGTCATTTACGTGTTCCGGCGCAACCTTAAGCTGGCCGCTTATGTGGTATTTGCATAAATCGTAAAAAAAAGTTTTGTCCTTGTCGCGCATAAGGTAATCAAAGCGAATGCCGGAACGAATAAACACTTTTTTAACATTTGGAATTGCCCGTAATTTTCCAAGCAGCTGAACATAATCAGTGTGGTCAAACTTTACGTTGGGGCACGGGTCAACGCCAAGGCAGTCGCGGTTTTTGCACGCGCCGGCTTTTTTCTGCTTTTCGCACGCGTCATTTCTGAAATTTGCAGTAGGGCCGCCAATATCGTGAATGTAGCCTTTAAAATCCGGGTCGCGGGTTAAAGATTCGGCTTCCTTCAAAATGTTTTCATGACTTCTGGACTGAATGCGCCTGCCCTGATGAAAAGTAATTGCACAAAAACTGCACGCACCAAAACATCCGCGGCAGCTGGTTAAACTGAACTTAACTTCTGCAAGAGCCGGAATGCCGGTTTTGCCGTTGGCAGCCGGTTCATCGTACATGGGATGCCACTTGCGGATAAATGGCAGTTCGTAAACCCTGTCCATTTCTTCCGTTGTAAGCGGCAGTGCGGGCGGATTCTGAACAACGTAACGGGCATCAGCCTTTTCAACCAGTGTAGCCGCGTTCAATGCGTCCGTGTTCTGTTCCTGAATCAGATAACTTCTGGCAAAATTCGCCTTGCATTCTGGAGAATCGGCCTTTACTTCTTCAAAACCGGGAAGAAGAATCGGTTTTTTGCCGTTTATAAGTTCGCTTTCATCTTTTGCAAAAAGTTCGTCAATGTCAGCCTGTTTTCCCGTGTACCAGCATGTTCCGCGCACATTGCGAATTTCCCTTGCCGATTTTCCTTCCCTAAGCTGGGCTGCAATTTCCAGCGTTGAATGTTCGCCCATTCCGTACATCAAAAGGTCGGCCTTGCTGTCCAAAAGCACCGAACGCTTTACCGTGTTGCTCCAGTAATCGTAGTGAGAAGTGCGGCGCAGGCTTGCTTCAATTCCGCCGATAATTACGTTTACGCCCTTGTAAGCCTGCCTGATTGCGCCAACATAAGCCGTAATTGCCCTGTCCGGGCGGTGACCCTTTTCGCCGCCGTGGGCATACGCATCTTCGGAACGCGGCTTGTTGTTTGCCGTGTAATTGCTGACCATCGAATCCATTGCACCGGCGGAAACAAGAAAAGCAAGCCGGGGCTTACCGTAAATTTTAAAACATTCAGGATTTTTCCAGTCCGGCTGAGGAAGAATTGCAACCGTGTACCCGTTTGCTTCAAGCAGGCGGCCTAAAAGCGCCGCAGCAAAACTCGGATGATCCACATAGCCGTCACCGGAAACAAATACAAAATCTACTTCCCCAAGGCCGCGTGCCTTCATATCAGATTCTTGTGCAATAAGAAAATCAGTCATAAACACATTATACAGAAATATCAAAGTTTTATCAGCAATTTGCAGTGCCGCAAGCTTTGCACGCATTTAAGCCCAGCATTAAAAGCTGAATTTTGTAAAACCCTGCCGCGTTTTCAGGCAGAAAAAAATGCCAATTCCGGCGGTTTTTCAGTAAGTAATCAAAAGTTCAAAAGTGCCAGGGCGTTCTTCTGGTTTTTCGGCGGTAACATCAAAATCAAAAATCTCGTACTCGCTCATGGCAAATTTAATCCGCGTGCTTCCGTCCAAATCCTGCAAATCCATAAGATGGCGGTGTCTGTCCTTGTCGTAGCGGTGCACGTACCATTCAGGAAAATTGCCCTTTTTGCCGCCGCACACAAAATCATACCGAATCAAATCCTTAATCAGCAAAGCGTTTAACCCGGCAAACTGTGCCTCAAGTTCACCGCTATTTAACAGCCTGCCGCAAAAATAACTGCCGCCTTGCACGCATTCGGCAAATTCATTCAGCAGGGCAAACCAGTACAAATCTTTCCGCGCCTGCAAAAAAGCACCTTTGCTTCTGCCCAATTCCGTAATTGAACAGATAAAAGCCCAGGGACTGACTTTGCGGAATACATAATTCATTGTGGAAGGAAAGATTTTTTTATTCCAGTAAGCATCCGTAGCAACTTCTACGTCTTTCAAAAACGCCACATCTTCAAAACTAAGGTACGGCGTGGAAAAAGTTTCGTAAACCGGGGTTTCCATCCATTTCCAGCCGTTTTTTGAAGCAATTTGTTCCATTACCGTGCCGCTAAGAATTTTCAAAAAACCAAGCTGAAGGGCATCAGGGCGCAAATCCATTACAAAATCGTAGCTTTTTCCAAAACTTTCAAGGTCTTCGTAAGGCAGGCCTGCAATCAAATCCAAGTGCTGGTGAATGGTTCGCGGAATGCGCCGTATTTTTTCTGCAAGAATTTCCACGTTTGCAGAACGGTTTACGGCTTTAAGGGTTTCCTTGTTTGCAGACTGAACGCCCATTTCAAACTGCATCACGCCCTCCGGCACTTTCTGAAGAAAGTTCAGGGCTTCTTCGGAAAAATATTCTGCTTCAATTTCAAAATGAAACATGGTTTTGCCGTTATGGTTCTGCAAAATGTATTCCCAAATTGGTATGTAGCGGTCAGGGTTCAGGTTGTAGGTTCGGTCTATAAACTTAACAAGTTTTACCTTCGCGTCCAGAAAAACCTTAAGTTCCTGCTGCACTTTTTCAAGGCTTTTGAATCGTACCCGTTTGTCCACGGAAGAAAGACAGTAGGCGCAGCCAAATGGGCAGCCCCTTGTTGATTCGTAATAATAAATTTTGTGGTCGGGTTCAAAATTGCCGGAAAGAATTTCGGGATAGGCAAAGGGCAAATCGTCAAGGTTTTCTACCAATAAAGGGTCGCCGGTGTACAAAATCGTGCCAGCGCCGGTTTCGTTTTCCGTTTCTTTTGCCGCCGCCGGGTTGAAAAATTGTTCAGCTGCCGTTTTTGCCGCCGCTTCGTTTAAGGCCGGTTCTGCCGTTTTTCTGTAGTAAATGCCTTTTACGCAGGTAAAATCCTTCTTTTGAGCGATTATTTCTGCAATCTGCAAAAATGTTTTTTCACCTTCGCCAAACATCACAAAATCCATGGCTGGCAGCAATTTAAGGTATTTTTCTGCACTGTAACCAAATTCCGGGCCGCCGGCTCCAATAAGGCACTCCGGCAAAAATTTCTTTATTTCCGGAATAAGTTTGCAAACGTATTCGCCGTTCCAAATGTAGGTTGAAAAAAACACCGCATCCGCGCCCGAAAAACCGATGTTCCTTAAAACTTCGCCTGTCGGCTGGTTAATCGTATATTCGGCAATTTCAATCTGAAGGTTTTTGAACGTGCCGTATTTTTCTGCGTAAGTTTTTAACGTCCTTATGGCAACATTGGTGTGCATGTAGCTTGCGTTTACAGAAACAAGAAGAATTTTCATGGTTCAATTATACTTTAATAATTGCGGTGATGTAAATTTCATCAACCAGCCCAAATAAATACAAGCCACACCCTGCCATGCTGAACTTGCAGAAAAATAGGCGTAATTTGCGTGTGCTACTTGCTTTATCAGCAACTGCCATTGGAGCAAGCACACGGAGAAGTTTTGCAATAGCAAAACTTCTCCCTTTTGGTGAGTGTTGAATCGGTCTGCAACAAGCAGCAAAAGCGCAAGCCAACTTACACAAAATTTGACGTAGTTTTTTTGCTTTGCAAAAAAACTACGGGCTTTTGCGTATACCAAGCGGAAATAAGAGACAAAGCAAGTAGCAAAAGAAAAAATCTTAGCAGTTAAAAACTTTCTGGGCATATTTTACGGTTTCCATTGCATCTTTGCCGTAAGCATCTGCGCCAATCATGTCTGCGTATTCCTGGGTTAAAACCGCACCGCCAACTACAACCTTGCACCACGGGGCTTTTTCCCTAAGCTGCTTGATTGTTTCTGCCATGGCAGGCACTGTTGTCGTCATCAGCGCACTTAAGCCCACCAGCTGAATATGTTCGTTTACAACTGTTTCAACAATAGTTTCCGGTGGCACGTCTTTGCCCAAATCAATTACGCGGAAACTGTAGTTTTCAAGAAGAACTTTTACAATGTTCTTGCCAATGTCGTGAATGTCGCCTTTTACGGTTGCAACAACCACACTGCCCTTGGGTTCTTCTTTTTTGCCGGACTTATCCAGTTCGTCTTTTATAACCGCAAAGGCCTGTTTCGCAGCTTCGGCACTCATCAAAAGCTGGGGCAGATAAACTTTCTTTTCTTCAAAGCCTTTGCCAACAATATCCAGAGCAGGAATTATGTAGTCGTTAATTACCGTCATCGAATCCGCCGACTGCAAAAGTGCCCTGGCCTCTTTTTCGGCGCTGTCTTTCATGCCTTTGGTAATTGCGTATTTTAAGCCCGATTTTTCGCCGGAAGCGGACGCTGCCGACAAAGCCAGAGTACCCTGAACCGGTGCACCGCCTGCTGAAGCGGCACTTGAACCGGCAGCGGAAGGCACTGCGCCACCGGCAGGTTTTCCGCTTGCAACCGCAAGAACTGCATTTGCCGCAGCCGCTGCCATCGCCTGTGTCTGTTCGTTCTGTTCTTCTGTAAATTTGTCTGCAAAACTTATGTAATTCAGGCACTGGGCATCATAGCCCGAAAGGGTGCAGAAACAAGTCCAGGCTTTCATCATTTCTTTCGCATTTGGATTCATGATTGCGGCGCTTAAACCGTTCTGCATTGCCATTGTAAAGAATGTTGCGGTTATCTGTTCGCGCAAGGGAAGCCCGAAGGAAACGTTTGAAACGCCAAGAATTGTGTGGCCGTGCCTTACGTCCTTTACGTATTTTACGGTTTGTAAAGTTGCAATCGCAGCCTGATCATCAGAACTTACTGCCATCGCCAAAGGGTCAATTATAATGTTCTTGGGCGATATTCCGTATTCAGCCGCGGTTTTGTAAAGTTTTTCAACAATTGCAATGCGGCCTTCGGCGGTTTCAGGAATGCCGCCTTCGTCAATGGTAAGGCTTACGACAACGCCGCCGTATTTTTTTACCAGCGGAAAAATGGCTTTCATAATTTCCTGCTTGCCGTTTACCGAATTGATTAAAGGCTTGCCGTTGTAAAGGCGCAGGGCTTTTTCCATTGCCACCGGGTCGGAAGTGTCAATTTGCAGCGGCAAATCCGTTACGCTTTGCAGTTCCTTAACAACCCGTTCCATCATGGCAACTTCGTCAATTTCAGGAAGCCCAACATTTACGTCCAGCACCTGTGCGCCTTTTTCTTCCTGGGTAATGCCTTCGTTCAAAATGTAAGGAATGTCGTTGTTGCGGAGGGCTTCTTTAAATTTCTTTTTGCCGGTAGGGTTAATTCGTTCGCCAATAAGCACCGGAGCTTTGCCAAAAGTAACCACTTTTGAACATGAAGTAATTGCAGAAATATTTTTTTCTTCCGGGTAATGGGGAATGAGTTTTTTTTCGGCTTCAAGTTTTTTTACGCGTTCAACAAGCAGGCGAATGTGTTCCGGCGTAGTTCCGCAGCAGCCGCCAAGAATAAGCGCACCCTGTTCTGCAAAACCGCTAACCAGCTGAGCAAATTTTTCTGCACTAACATCGTAAACGGTTTTGCCGTTTTCGCTTCGCGGAAGCCCGGCATTTGGTTTTATCATTACCGGAATGCTGGCATTTTCAATAAGGCGCGGCACAATCGGTGCCATCTGTTCCGGGCCAAGGCTGCAGTTCATGCCAATGGCAGTAACGCCAAGGCTTTCAAAAAGGTGCACCATTACTTCCGGGCTTGAACCCGTAAGCGATTTTGCTTCCTGATCGTAAACTGTGGTTACAAAAACAGGCAGTTCAACGCCGGCTTCTTCCATTGCTTCTTTTGCAGCAATAACGGCGGCTTTTGCTTCGTAGGCATCGTTCATCGTTTCTATTAAAATCAAATCAATTTCGTGCTGCAACGCAATTGCGAAGGATTTTTTAAAAAGTGATATTGCGTCTTCAAAGGAAAGGTCGCCAAGCGGTTCCAGCAGCTTGCCGCATGAACCTATGTCAAAGGCGATAAAATGCGGCTCGCTGTTTTCAAGTTCAATACGCCGCCGGGCTTCGTTTGCGTTTGCAATTGCAGAAGAAATAATTTCTTCCAGCGTATAGGTTAAAAGCCCGGAAAATTTGGTTTTGAATGCACCGAAAGTGTTGGTGTTTACAATATTGCTTCCGGCCTTGTAGTAATTGTAATTCAGTTCAACAATTTTTTCCGGGTGGTCAATGTTCCAGTTTTCTGGCAGTTCGCCGGGCTGCAAACCCCAGTTCTGCAAAACAGAACCTGTTCCGCCGTCAAAAAAAAGAACCTGTTTACCTAAATATTCTCTAACGTCACGCATTCTTTTTTACTCCTACAAAGGCCGTTACCGATTTTTCCGGTGCCATTATCAATGTATCCATTAAGGTTAAGCCAATTTTTTTACAGTCCAAAAGCGAAAAAAACACTTTCTGCACTTCAAGGTTCAAGTCGCCGTAGCCGGGACTGAACCTGTTGCAGGTTGAACAGCCGTCTTTTGAAACTTCGTTCATAAACTTTTTGCACAAACAGTCACAGTATGCTTCTATAAACATTGCACCGGCCGCCTGCATCACAACTGCGCGAACCGGGTCTAACCGCTGGCAGCGCTGAATTTCCCTGTCTATTTTTGGCCCGATTGTTGCAGCAAACATGTAGGCTGCATGACAGCCTGCCAGATGGTTTGAAAGAAAGGCACTTTCAATTTCCTGCCCTGCAAAACAAACCGCGCTGCTGCGTACCAAAACCGGGTAGGAAACGTAAACGCTTTGGGGAACAATCAGTTTTTGAAACTGCGCTACAACTTCGTAAACAAGCGGGCGCACTTCATCATCGTTACGGTTTCTGGCGTTTACGTGGTAACCCATGTAGCGGAAAACTTCGTCATAATCGGGAATTATGGCAGAATTTTCAGGCCGGTCTATAAAAACAAAAGCATCTGTCATTTATTTATGATGTCTGAAAGATTTTCAAGAATTTTACGTGCAACTTCCGGCTTGTTCATCGAATAAACGTGAACGTGATTAATTCCGTTTGCAAACAAATCCACAATCTGGTCTGTTGCGTAGGCAATTCCGGCCTGTGTCATTGCATCCTTGTCATCGCCAAATCTGTCTGTAATCTGCTTAAAGCGTGCCGGCAAAAGCGAACCGGACAATTTGCAGATGCGGGCAATCTGCTTGCCGTTTGTTACGGGCATAATTCCCGGAATAACCGGCACTTCAATATGGTTTACCCTAAGCTTGTAAAGATAGTTGTACAGAAGGTTGTTGTCAAAAAACATCTGGGTTGTAAGAAATTCGCAGCCTGCATCAATTTTCTTTTTAAGGTTGCAAATGTCTTCCTTCTGGTTTGCCGAATCCGGGTGTCCTTCAGGGTAGCAGGCACCGCCAATACAGAAACCGCCAAAATCACTTATTTCCAAAGCAAGGTCGCTGGCGTAGCGGTAGTCCAGTTTGTCGGTGGACATGCCTTCCGGAATGTCGCCGCGCAGTGCAAGAATGTTTTCAATGCCGGAAGCCTTTAATTTTTCAAGCTGTGAATGAACTAGTTCTTTTGTAGAAGAAATGCAGGAAAGATGGGCAAGGGCTGTAACATTATAATTGTGCTGAATGTCCTCGGCGATTGAAACGGTATAATTGCTGGTTCCGCCACCTGCGCCATAGGTAACACTCATAAACGAAGGCTTTAATTCGGCAATTTCGTCTACAGCTTTTTTTACGGATTCAAAAACCGTATCTGTTTTTGGCGGAAAAACTTCAAATGAAATGCTGAGCGAATCTTTTTTCAATAAATCTATAATTTTCATAACAAATCCTTTCTTTGCATAAAACTCGATATTTAACCTATCATATAAATAGTTTTTAATAAATATCTCAGATACCCTGCGCTTATTTCAGTTGCTTCCGTTCGTTTGGTTATTTCAGTTCTTTCAGCCTGGCAACCAGTTTTTCGTAATTTTCCTTTCTGTGCGGAAAAGAACAGTCTGCGCAGGATTTTACGCCTTTTTCCGTATATTTAAAGTTTCCGCCGCAGGCATCGCCAAGCAAATACAGCGGACAATAGCAGAAAAGGCAGTTGAAATCTTCCTTTTCAACGCCCTTGTGGCACGGAAACATTTCGCATTCCCTGTGCTGAAAAAAATTGTAATTTTTTTCTGCGGCTTTTTTTTCAATGTGCTTTATGATGACGATTGTAAAATACGAAGTATCGCCGGACAAATCATCCATTGTCAGTATCCGTTCGTCCTGCATTCCGCAGTTTGAAACTGCATAAAACTCAAAATTGTGTGTTTCCTTTTTGGTCATAAGAAATTCTTTCAGCTGAAGCATTTTTTTGCCGGACTTCATAAAAACAAGAGTGCCTTTCATTTCAAAAGAAGCCGAAATGTCGTAGCTGCTTGGAATGATGTGTATTTCTTCGTCCTGTTCGGAAAGTGAAATGCCAAGCCGGGCAGCCACGGCACAAAAAGAAGGAATGCCGTTGATTACGACGGTTTCAAAGCCCCTTTCGTCAATAATGAATTTTATGTACATGCAGGTTGCGTAAATTGTAGGGTCGCCAATGTTTATAAACGCGGCATTTTTACCGGCAACAAGCTGCTGTTCAATCCGGTCTGCCGCGTTGTGCTGGGCTTTCTGCAAAGTGTCAGCATCCTTTACCATTGGCAAGTCCAGACAAATTACTTCGTGCAAAACAATTTCCGGCATTGCCGCTTTTACAATTGAATAAGCGGTGCACTGTTCCCTGGATTTTGCAGGAAGCACAATAACGTCGCATTTTTTTATCGTGTTCAAAGCCTGCACCGTAATAAGGCCTGCATCACCCGGTCCTGTACCAACGCAAAATAAAATACCTTTTTTCATAATAAACCTTCCATTAAACTGGCTGAAAAACTTAAAAATTCAGCAGTGCCTGTAAGCGGCAGCAGTTTTTACAATATTTTCTGCAAACGCAATGTTTGAGGGATAATAAAGATGCGGAAATCCCTGAAATCCGCCGTTTATGTTCCAGCCGCAAGTCCACTTTTCTTCAGCAACCGGCTTGCGTGCCGTGCAGCAGCAGCCGTTAGCCGTGCTTTCAAAATAATGAAACTCGTGGGCTTTTATGCCAAAAGTTTCCAGTTCAACATAGCCAAAGCGAACAAGTTTTCCCGTAAAAAAACAGTTGCCGGGTACAACGCCGCACATTCGGAACGTTTTTTCCGTTGTTTCAATTGTTTCGTGCAGGTACATAAAACCGCCGCATTCTGCCCACACCGGCATGCCGCCAGCAACTGCGGCTTTTATTGCCTGCCGCATGGTTTCGTTCTGTTCAAGCCGGTCTGCAAACAGTTCCGGGTAACCGCCGCCAAGCAGCAGTCCTCCAATATTTTCCGGCAGCGCAAAATCGTGCAGCGGCGAAAAAGGCACAATCTGCGCGCCAAAATTCTGCAAAAACTGAATGTTTTCTTCGTAATAAAAATTAAAGGCTTCGTCTTTGGCAACGGCAATGCGCGTAACCGGCGGTCGTTTTTTAGGAAAGGAAAAACCCGAACTGATTGCCGGTGCGCTTTCTGCAATTTCAACCAGCTTTTTAAGGTCAACGGTTTCTGCAAGGCGTTCCGCACTTTTGGCAACATTCTGCTGAATATCTGCAATTTCGTCCGGCAGCTTTAAGCCAAGGTAACGGGACGAAATGGAAAAATCCTTTTGCCACGGAATATAGCCCAGCACCGGCACGCCGGTTTCTTCCTGCACCAATGCCTGAATTTTTGGAAAAAGCTTCTGGCTCATGTTGTTAAGGATAATTCCATTTATCAGGCGTGAATCGTCCATGGACAGAAAGCCCTTTACCAGTGCAAGAACCGAACGGCTCATTCCCTTTGCGTTAACCACAAGAATAACCGGCGCACCAAGGGTTTGGGCAAGATGATAGGTAGAAGCCTTTTCCGTCGTTCCGCCAATACCGTCGTAAAGCCCCATAACTCCTTCTATAACCGAAAGTTCGCCTGTGTTTTCGTGCAGAAAAATACCCCGGGTCGTTTCTTCGTCCGTAAAAAACAAATCAAGGTTTTTTGACGGAATGCCAATTATTTTTTTGTGAAAAAGCGGGTCGATGTAGTCCGGGCCGCATTTAAACGCGTTTATTTTTTTTCCGCCCCTGCGCAATGCTTCCAAAAGTGAAATTGTACAGAAAGTTTTGCCGCTGCCGCTGCATGGGGCTGCAATTACAATGCGAGGAATGTTCATTTTGACTGCCCTTCTTTACTTGCCGTGCCCAGCACAAATGAAAAAATGTAAACCGGGTTTTCGGCCAGCAGCAGATGATGGCTGCCAGCTTTTTTTGCCCGGCTAACCGCCACCTGAATAATTTCATCGCTGAAAACCGGAAAATTCTTTATGCATTCTGTCATTTCGCAAACAGTTTCCAGCGAAATTGCAGTTAAAACAACCTGCACCGGGGTTTTATTTTGTGCCAGTGCCAAAAGAATTGCCTGCAAATGGCCTTTCGTTCCGCCAATAAACACGTGGGTTGGTGCAGGCAGTTTTTCCAGCTGGCCGGGCGCCGTTGCCTGAATGATTTGCACATTATCTGCAGAAAATTTTTCCCTGTTTGCTTTAATCAGTTCAATTGCGGCAGGGTTTTCTTCAATTGCATACACGGAAATTGTCCGGGAAAGCAAGGCCGCTTCAATTGCAATGCTGCCCGTGCCGCTGCCAATGTCAAAAAAAACTGAATTTTCCTTCAGTCCCAGCTTGCACAGAACAATTTCGCGCACTTCTTCTTTTGTCATCGGTACGTTGCCGCGGATAAACTCGCTGTCTTTTATTCCCGGCGTAATTTTATCTTTCATTCAAAATCCTTTTCCATTTGGAATGCGAGTTTTGCGAGGCAAAGTCTCGTTAAGTAAAAGCGCCAGCATTTACGACGCATCCTGAACTTGAGTTGCTTTGTCATGCTGAACTTGGTTCAGCATCTGCCATGTTTCAGTACCTGCCGCAGATTCCGAAACAAGTTCGGAATGACATTACCCCATTCGGCGTGATACGCTTTATTCGGAATGACACGCTTCCATTCAATTTGGGGCTAGTAAATAAAAACAGAATAAAGCCCTTTGGACAAATCGTTTTCTGTTATGCCTGCAAAATCGGAAAGGGTTAATATTTCTGTTTTTTCATCCGGGTAGGAAAGGTTAAAACCGATGCCGATTTTGCAGTCCGGGCTAAGGCGCGGCTTTTTGTTCTGCCCGTTCAGTTCTTTTACCAGTTTTGCAAGGCTTAAAACGTCGTCAGTGCCGGAAGTAAGCAAAAATATTTTCAGGCTCTGTTCCGTTTCGCTTACATTTTTCAGCGCAGCTTCAAGCTTGGGCAGCCACAGGGTTTTGTCTACGCCGTGCATGCTGATTATTTCCGCGTCCTGATACGCAATGCCAAGTTTTGCCGCCAGATAGGACATTGAAGAAATTCCGGGGATTACTTCAAGCCTTACGTTCTGCATTTTTTTCAGCGCATTTTGCAGTTTTGCCGCCCCGCTGTAAAAGCCGGTGTCGCCGCTAAAAAGAACGGCAATTTTTTTGCAGCCGCCGTTTTTGCCCGGCGTTTGTTCCCTTTGTATTTTTTCAATTGCCGGAATAATTTCGTCCGGGGTGTAATACGCGTAGGTTTTTGCAGAAGTGGACATTACTTTAAGCAGCCTTTGTGCGCCAAAAATGCAGTCGGCCTGTTCAATTCTGGTTTTGGCCAGCACCGTAAGCAAGGCGGCGTTGCCCATGCCAGTGCCAACAAGCGAAACCATAACGGAATTATCGGGTACAACCTGAACCGGCGTTTTTTCGCAAAAGCGGCTTTTTAAAAAAACAAGCACTTCGTCAACAGAATGCAGTTCCCGGTAATCTGCACCGCTTTCAGCTGTGCGGCTTTTACTGGCAGCAGGATTTTTAATTACAATGCAGGTTATTTTTTTTGCAAGCGCTGCCGCAATTTTCTGGTCTGTGCCACCAGTTTTGCCGCTTTCTTTGGTAACAAGAACAGAAATTCCGTAATCTTCTATTTGAATTTCGTTCATTTGCCTGGAAAAAGGGCCTTGCATTGCAATTATCTGCTTTCCTTCAAGCCCATTCTGGTAGCAAATGTTAAGGCTTTCTACGGCCGGCAAAACACGCACCACCAGCCGCCGTTTTATTTCTTCATGCTTGCAGAATGCGGCCAAATCCTTGCTGCCCGTGGTCAAAAGTATTTTTCCTTCAGTATTGCAAAGAATTTTTTCGCATTCTTCAACCGTTTCTGCAAAAATGCAGCTTGAATTTTTGCCAACCGCCACGTTGCGGCTAAGCCTTACCAGCGGCAGGCCGCAGTTTTTTGCACACGCCCGTATGTTTTCAGAAACTTCCGTGGCAAAAGGATGGGTTGCATCAATAACTGCTTCATATTCATTGCGGCGGCACAAGTCTTCCATTTGTGATTGGGTAAGGCGGCCTTTTAAAATGTGCAGGTTCGGGCATTCGTCCAAAAGCATTTCGCCGTATTCGGTAGCAACTGAAACATGACAAATAAACGAACCAGAAAGGGTTTCCGCAATTTCCCGGCCTTCTGTCGTTCCGCCAAAAACAAGAATCTGCTTCATATTGAATAACCGCGTTTGGTAACAAGTTTTGGCGTGCCGTCGCCGGTAAAATAAATTTCCGTATTTGAATTTCCAATAAACACCGTGGTAAACATGTTTACTTCCCTGTTCTGCAATTCGCCAAGGGTGCAAACTGCGGTTTTTGTGCCGTCGCGACCAATGTTTTCAACATAACCGCAGGCGCGGCTGCTTTCAGCACCAGCATTCAGCATAATCTGGCAGGCTTTAAGCAGGTAATCTTTGCGCTTATGGCTGGAAGGATTATAAAGCGCGATGGCAAAATCACCTTCTATGGCGCAGACCAGCCGCTTTTCAATTACGCTCCACGGGGTAAGCAAATCGCTAAGACTTATAAGGCAAAAATCGTGGTTAAGCACCGCGCCCAAAACCGCAGAACCGGCAAGGGCGGCTGTTACGCCGGGTATTACGGTCAGTTCAATGTCCTTAAACTGGGGGTTCTGCTTTTGAAGTTCAAACAGCGGAGAAGCCATGCCGTAAACGCCAGCATCGCCGCTGCAAACAAGCGAAACAGTTTTGCCATTTTGGGCATATTCCAGACAAAGCTGGCAGCGTTCAATTTCTTTCCGCATTTGCGTTGATTCATATTGTTTTTCCGGGAAACTTTTTTTCAGCAAATCAACGTAAGCTGTATAACCAATTACAATGTCGCTGCGGTTTATTGCTTCAATTGCTTCAACCGTCATTTTTTCATAGGCGCCAGGCCCAATGCCAACAATAAAAACTTTTCCACTCATCACTTGCTTTCCCACGTGTTTATGCAGGGCTGCCGTTCTGCAACTGCAACGGTTATGCCCTTAAAAATATGTTTTTTTACAACAATGCGCCCTAAATTGCCTGCACAAAGCAGCGCAGCCCTTTCGCACACATTTGAAACGCCGGTTACATCCTTTACAAAATCCGAAGCAGAAAAATCACCTTCGGCGGCCTGCAATTCTTCCGCAGAATAGGTTACAAAGGGTACGTGCAAAAAGTGTCCTAATTCCATAAGCCCCGGTTCGTGCATTTTTAAGTCAATTGAAGAAATTGAAAAAATGTCGTCATGACCGAACTTGTTTGCAGCCAAAACGGCGTTAAGGGCAGAATAAATTTCTTCAAAGGTTTTGCCTTTTTTACAGCCAATGCCAACGCACAGTTTTTTTGGCACAAGGCAAAGTGCGTTTGGGGCTGCAAAATTTTCAGCAGTTTTTTCATTGCCAATTACAACATCAGCTTTTGCCGCGCTGCCGTTTTTTTCAATAATAACAGCCTGCGGCTGGCCGGCTGGCACAACCGCAATGTTACTGTCAATCCAAATTTTCACCGGCTTTTCTGCCAGCACGGCTTTAGCCACTTCCTTTATTTTTTCGCGGTTAACAATTTTAAAGCCGTTTGCCTTTGCAAAATTGTCAATGCTGAATTTTTCGCATAAATCCGTTGCTGTGGTAATTACCGGCTGGGCGTTAATTTTGCGTGCAATAAACCGTGCAATTTCGTTTGCGTTGCCCAAATGCCCGGAAAGCAGCGGAATAACGAAAGATTCTTTTTCGTCCATTGCAATTACCGGGCTGTCTGTAAATTTATCTTTTACAAAAGGCGCAATCATGCGAACGGCAATGCCCGAAGCGCAGATGAATAAAACGGGTATTGATTTTTCAAAAGCGTCTTTCAGCCACAAATCCGTTTTTTCGCCGTATGCGGAAACCCAGAAAATTTCCGGCATTGCGGATTGCAGTTTTTTATAAACTGTTTCTGCATTTGGGGTGAAAAAACAAACTTTAATTATGGAAACCGTTCTGCTTTTCATTTTTGGGTTTTCACTTTCCTGAATTCGGTTTCAAAATCCGAAGCATACAGCCTGGATTTTTCATAACAAGCAGGCAAAATAACATCGCCAACCAAAATAACGGCAGTTTTGGTTATGCCGTGCTGTTTGCCTGTTTGGTGCAAAGTGCCAACCGTGCATAAAATTTTCTTTTCGTCCGGCCAGCTTGCCTTGTAAACAATGGCCGCAGGCGTTTTGGGGCTGTAACCGCCTTTTACAAGTTCTTCGGAAAGTTTTTCCAGCATTCCTGCGGAAAGGTAAATTGCCATGCTTGCATGATGCCGGGCAAAACTTTCTATCGATTCTGCCGAAGGCACGGCGGTTTTTCCTTCCATCCGGGTAATGATAAGCGACTGGGAAACTTCAGGCAAAGTGAACTCTAGGTTTAGGCTTGCGGCGGCAGCAAAACAGGCACTTACGCCGGGGCAGCTTTCGTATTGAATGCCTGCGGCATCAAGTGCGTCCATCTGTTCGCGCACAGCACCGTAAAGGCTTGGTTCGCCCGTATGAAGGCGCACGGTTACTTTATTTTCCCTTTCTGCCCTGTAAACAACGGCAAGCACTTCTTCCAGCGTCATTGTGGCACTATTGAAAATTTCACAGCTTTTTGGGGCGTATTCTAAAAGTTCTGGGTTTACAAGGGAACCGGCGTAAATTATTACGTCGGCGCGCTGTAAAAGTTTCATTCCGCGTACTGTTATTAAATCCGGCGCACCGCTTCCGGCGCCAACAAAGTAAACCATTTTTATTTTCCTCAACCGGCCTGATTTTTTTTGCATTCTTCCAGCAAGGGAAAGGCGTTTTTGCTAAAACCAAGCAGGCCAAACTGATTGCAGTAAACCATGCATTCAATTTCAATTCTGCCGGCCGCACGTTTGTTCAAAAAAAACATTATTTTTTCCATTATATAATCCATCGCCTGCTGGCATTTGCCTTCTTCTTTAAGAATTCTTATGCCTTCTTCGGTCGTAACCGCTTCCAGAATATTCCTTACGCTTTCTAGCCTGCACCCGGCTATTACGGCTGCGGCGGCCATTAGTTCCATGCGGCAATCGCCTTCCCTTGAATGGGTGTTCATTATTCCGCCGGAAACTTTTATAAGCTTGCCGATGTGACCAGTAAGCAGCATTTTTTCAAAACCGGCTTCTGCGGCCATATCAATGGTATCGCCTATAAAGTTGGAACATTTTACGCTTTTATCAAGGTTATAATCAAACCTTTCTTTCATAAAGTCTAAACCATAATTCCCCGGCGATACCGCCGCCACATTGCAGCCAAGAATTTTCTGCTGGTTCAGTTCAATTTTAATCGTATCAAGCAGTGCCTGGGTGCTCATCGGTTCAACAATTCCGCTTGTTCCCAAAATTGAAATGCCGTTTACAATTCCAAGCCGCCCGTTAAAAGTTTTTTCTGCAATTTCTTTTCCCTGGGGCACGGCAATTTCTACGCCAAGCTTTCCGCAAAAATCGCAAATTGAACATACTTCCAGAACTTCCCGGCTAATCATTTGGCGCGGCACCCGGTTTATGGCGGCTTCACCAACCGGCTGGTCCAGCCCGGGCTTTGTAACAATGCCAACGCCTTCGCCGCCGCTTATAACAATTTGCGGCTGGCTGCCAGCTGAACCGGCGGAAATGACGCGGACAGTTGCCACAATGTGACAGCCGGTGGTTACATCCGGGTCGTCGCCGCCGTCTTTAATTACGGAACAGCTTACCGCGCCGGGCAACTGGTTTATGTGGTGAATCTGGGCAGAAAATTCAATGCCCTTTGGCGTAATGATTTTTATTGTTTCTTTTTTTTTGCCCGTTAACAGCATGAATGCCGCCGCTTTTGCCGCCGCCGCCGCACAGCTTCCGGTTGTAAATCCAATTCTCATAAAGTTTTCTCGGCTTCATAAAGCAGTGCGTTGCAAATTGCCGCTGCAATGTTACTTCCGCCCTTGCGCCCCTGATTAATGATGAACGGCACACTGGAATTTAAGAACAATTCTTTGGCGGCGACAACGTTTACAAAGCCAACCGGCACGCCAATTACAAATGCAGGTACAAATAAAGATTTTTCTATCATTTCGTGCAGGCTGATTAGTGCCGTAGGCGCGTTACCAATTGCAAAAATCAGCTTTTTTTCAAGGCGACTCGCTTTTTCCATGCTTACCGCCGCCCGGGTTATGCCGCGTTCCTTTGCTTCCTTCGCAACCTCATCGTCCGCCATAAAACAGTGCACGCTGCCGCCAAACCGTTCCAGCACTTTTTTATTTATTCCGGCCTTTGCCATGTTCGTATCAGTAACAATGTCTGCACCTTCCAAAAGCAGCTGCTTTGCAATTTTTACCGCATCCGGCGAAAAACGCATGGTTTCAGCATAATCAAAGTCCGCACTTGTATGAATAACGCGCATCGTTACATTGCGCTGGTTTTCCGGAATTATGATGTTCATTTGCGCCAGTTCTGCACCAATTATTTCAAAACTTTTCTTCTCAATTTCAGAAGGAATAACGTATTCAATTTTTTCCATTTTCTATTCTTCCAGAATTTTTTTAATTGCCCTAACCAGCATTTTGTTTTTGCGGTGAGTTTTTACGCAAACCCGGTAAAAACCTTTCTGCAAACCGGCGTAATTACTGCAATCCCTTATTAAAATTTGCCGGGCAAGCAGTTTTTCCTTTAAATTGGCAATTCCTGCATAAAACAAAATGAAATTTGCAGCCGAACCGAAAACTTTAAAGCCCAGTTTCTGTAATTCTGCGTCCATAAAACTGCGCTCGCGGCAAGTTACACAAACAGCGCGCCGGATATATTTTTCTTCGCCCAGCGCAACAAGGCCGGTTTTCTGGGCAACGGAAGAAACGTTCCATTCCGAAAGCTGGGCGGCGATTTTTTCATTCAGTTTTGCGTTTGCACAGAATGCGTAGCCAAACCTTAGCCCCGGAAGGGCGTGGGATTTGGTAAGTGCATTTATAATTACAAGGTTCGGGTTATTTTCCAGTTCTCCGGCAAAGGAATGGGATTTTTCCCGGCCTGTCAGTTCCATAAAACATTCGTCAAGAACTGCAACCGTTCCGCTTTCTGCACAGGCGTTTAAAATGGTACGAACCGTCTGTTTTTCAAGCAATGTTCCGTTGGGATTATTGGGATTGCACAGAAAAATTATATCGTATTTTTCGCTTTTAAGTTTTTTACAAAGCAAAAATAGTTTTTCATCCGTCAGCCTAAAGTCATCTTCGGCAGTAAGATAAAAATACCCGGTTTCTGCATTGGCCGCATTAAGTGCCCGTTTGTAGCCGGAAAATGCAGGCGCAATGATTAAGCCTTTTTTTGCATTTACTGCACGCACCACGGCGCAAATCAGTTCCGAAGCACCGTTCCCGGCAAGAATGTTTTGGGCTTTTACCGCGTATTTTGCAGAAAGCGCCTGTTTAAGCTTGCGGCACTCGGTGTCCGGGTACTGGGCAATTGCACCGGCCATAAAGCGGCAGCTTCTTTTAACTTTTCGGCTAACGCCCAGCGGGTTTATGTTTACGGAAAAATCGTGAGTTACCTTTTCTTCATAAATGTTGCCACCGTGCATAAAAACATTCCTTTTTTTTCAAATGCAAGCTGAAAAAACAAACAAAACCGAAGCAATAAAAAGCACGCAGAAAAACATGCACAAAAATGCAGTATTATATAGAAGAAAATGCGATTTTTTTATGTCTTCGTTTTCAATTTCCCTAAGCGCATCACCTAAATATTCTTTTTCTTCCAGTTCGCCGCCGTAAAAAGCAGGGCCTGCAAGCTGAACTTCCAGCGCACCAGCACACACGCTTTCCGGGTGACCGGCATTTGGGCTTGCGTGCTTGTGCCTGTCCCTTCTGTACACTTTAAGCGCATTCCGGCCGTTAAACTTTTTTCCGTAAAGAAAACTTACAGCCAGCATGAAACACGCCGTTAACCTTGCCGGTATAAAATTCAGCAAATCGTCAGTTTTTGCCGCACATCGGCCAAAATCCACATACCGTTCGCTTGTATAACCAATCATGGAATCCATTGTGTTAACGCATTTGTACAAAAAGCCCAAAACCGGGCCGCCAAGTGCCAAAAACAGCATGGGCGCAATCACCCCGTCGGAAGTGTTTTCTGCAACCGTTTCAACGGCGGCTTTTGCAACTTCCTTTTCAGTAAGTTTGTCCGTGTCGCGTCCCACTATCATGGAAACAGCCTTCCGCGCACCGGCAAGGTTTCCGTTTTTCAGTTCAAAATACACTTTAAGGCTTTCGGTTTTTAAACTTTTCGTTGCAAGCAGCTGAAAAGTAATAATCGCTTCTATAAATATGTCCGCGCAGAAATGCATTTTTTGCGACACAAACCAGCCCAAAAGCAGAACAGGCACAACGGCAAGTTCCACGGTAAAAATTACCAGAAAAACCATCAGTTTTCCTCTGCGCCTTTTCTGTACCCTCGTAAGGGGCGCAGGTTTTTCTTTTGTGCCAATCAGTTTTTTTTCGTAAAACAAAATGGTTTTGCCAATTGCCCGTACAGGGTGCGGCAGCCAGTAAGGGTCGCCAATGATTAAGTCCAGAACAAAGCCTGCGGTAAAGCCAACTAAATGATGCCAAAAAAAAGTAAACTGAAACATTTAAATTTTCCTTAAACTTAAAAGCCTGTTTTCGCAGATGGAATATTCAATAACATAGCCTCTTCCGTTTTTGCAAAAGTAATCGTAATAATTTCCGCCGTTTAGGGAAGAAAGAATTGCCATAATTGTTCCGCCGTGAACCACCGCGCTAATATTTTCTGCGTTTGCCGTGGCAAGCATTTGGTTAAAACCGGCCATTACCCTCTTCCTGAATGTTTCCATGTTTTCGCCACGCGGAATGAGCCCTTCGCCATTTGAATCAATCCATTTCTGATAGTCGGCATTGCCGTTTAATTCTTCGTGGTTTTTATTTTCAAAAATACCAAAATCAATTTCCCTAAAATCTTCTATTATAGTTGCCGGCTTTTTAAGAAAAATTATTTCTGCGGTTTGCGTGCAGCGCATTAAAGGGCTTGCAAACAGCGTGCCGGGTGCAGAATAAATTTTTTCTTTTGCAAGGGTCTGCAATTCCAAAAAGCCCTGACTGCACAAAGGTTCGTCGGTTTTTCCGCCGGTAAATCTTTTTTCCATGTTGCCTTTCGTTTTTCCGTGGCGTATAAGCTGAATTTTTAAAGTCATTTTATTTTCTGCGCAACTCCGCAAGTCATTCGGTAAACGGCTTCGGCATTTTCTGCAATCTGGCACAAAAGCCTGCCGGTAAGTTCCCTGTAATTTCTGTCTTCTTCAGTTAACGGCACAATGCCGCAGCCAATTTCGTCACTTATAACAACCAGCCGGACATTGGCGGCTATTTTATTCATTGTTTCGACCTTTATTTCTTCTGCGCTTTTACCGGCAGCAAGTTTTTCGCTCACAAACAAATGAAAATTATTCCAGATGTTTTTTTCTTCGTAACGGGCGGCTGCCCAGCTGTATTTGCCCTGAAACGCGCCGCCAATAATCAGTACCATTTGGCCTCCAGAATGCTGCAAATTGCAACTGCCGCCAGTGCAGCAAGTTCGCTGAAACATACAAAAAACCCTGCTAAATCGCCGGTGATGCCGCCAAAGTTTTTTTTGCTTGTAAAGTAGTAGTAAGTGAAGGAAAAAACAAAACTGCAGGCCGCCGCAATTCCGCAAAAACTTCTGCCTAAAGGCAGGCAAACTAAAAGTGCCAAAACTGCGCACAATTCAATTATAAGAACGGCGGCAACGGGTTTTTTGCCGTTGGTTTTGCTTTCTACGGCAAGCATTCCTTCATTTTTCGCTTTTGGAAACAGAATAACCGAAAGGCCGCTTAAAATTCTTGAAAGCACAAAAGAAAGGCACACCGAAATTACGGCATCGGGGGTTTTTACTTCAAAACAGAAAGCGATGGCGAGAAGAAAATAGATTATAACCGAAATTACCGAAAATGCCCCGATGTGCGGATCTTTTAAGATTTCAAGCTTTTTTTCCCTGCTCTGGTAAGAATGAACCGCGTCCATTGTGTCCATAAAGCCGTCCACGTGAAAACCGCCTGTTACAAGCAGCGGAATTGCTATTGCAAAAAGACGGGTCATGCATGGTGTTGCACCAAAAATGGCGCAGGCTTCTACCCACAGCAGTTCCGCAATGCCAATTACCGCACCAACAAGGGGAAAAAAGCAAAGATGGTATTCCATGTCCCGGCTGTTCCACGTAAAACGCGGCATTGGTATTTTGGAATACATGGAAAATGCAACAATAAGGGATTTCAGTATGGTTTTCATTTTATCTCCACCGGGATTCCGCAAACTACTTCGGTAATCCGGTCTGCAATGCCTGCTAAAAAAATATTTGTACAGGCAAGTGCTTTTATATATTTTACGGTTGTTTCGTCGTAGTCAATTCCGTCTTCAAAAACATTGTTGCTTACAATAACGATATTTTCCGCGGCATTTTTTATTGCATCAAAATCCCGGCGAATTTTGGCGGTAACTTTTTCCGGCGGAATAATTTCTTCGCCGCGGAACATTTCGTTTGCCACCAAATTTGAAATGCATTCAATCAGCAGTGCAGAACCAGTTTTTTCAATTACGTCACCGGCGGCAGGCTTGGCATCGAGGGTTTCGCGTTCAAGGGTGACAAAACCTTTACCAGCCCTAAGTTTTTTGTGGCGAATAACTTTTTTTAAGCCTTCTTCGCCAAAAACCTTCATTGTTGCCATGTAATATTTGTTTCTGGTGTTCATTTCCATCACAATTTTTTCCGCATATGCAGATTTTCCCGAACCGCTGCCGCCATAAACAAGGTGAATCATTTGAACCTCGTATACTGCTGAACTTTTGATTCGCTGAACGGAACGCTTTTTTCGTAAACTTCAACCGCGGTTTGCAACAAACCAGCAAGCAGCACTGCACCCGTGCCTTCGCCCAAAGCCATGCCTGCGTCCAGTACGGGGGAAAAATTAAGCGCCCGGCACAAAAGCTCGCCAACAGGTTCACGGCTTATGTGGGAAGGAATCAGATAATCGGCAGTGCCTTTTTCAATCCCTTCTGCCACAAGGGCGGCGGTAAGGCTAATTGCGCCGTCCAAAACTATCGGCATGTTGAATTCTTTAGCCGAAAGATACATTCCCGTCATCACCGCAAGGTCAAAACCGCCAACAGTTTGCAAAACGGTACGGGCATTTTTATTGAATAAATCGTATTTTTTTACCGCTTCGTCTATAACCGTTATTTTGCGTTTCAGCCCTTCGTCGCTTAAACCGGCCCCGCGACCTGCGGTAATTTTTGCTTCGGCCTTTAAAAGCGAAGAAGCAACTGCTGCCGATGTTGTAGTATTGCCAATGCCCATTTCGCCAACGCAAACAAGCTGGTAACCGGCGGCAGTGCAGCTTGCAACAATTTCTTTACCAAGCAAAAAAGCCTGTTCAATTTCCCCTTCCGTCATTGCGCTTTCTTGCAGAAAATTGCGCGTGCCGCACCGAATTTTTCTGTTAATGACATTTTTAAGTTCGCCTTCAAAATTAATGCCAACATCATAAGTAAAAACATCGCAGCCAATTTGAGAAGCCATAATTCCAACCACGGACTTTTTGGCGGCAATGTTTTCTGCGCATATCCGCGTAACACTCTGATCCGACTGGCTTATGCCTTCTTCAACAATGCCGTTATCGGCGCAAAGAACCACAAGGCAGGTTTTGCCGCACTTTGGGTGTTCTTTCTGCTGAATTGCGCCAAGCTTTGCCACAAGCAATTCAAATTTGCCAAGGCTGTCCAGGGGTTTTGCTATTTTGTCCCAGTTGGCTTTTATTTTATTGAAGTATTCAGCGTAACTGCTGTTCAAGAATTCCGTAAATCGCCTCCATGTTAAGGTGTTTTCTCATTTCATCAGCAAGAAGGTCGTACTGAGATTCCTTAAATGCCTTGTAATCAAAAGTTTTTTCCGTAAGTGCAAGACCTTTTTGCCCTGCAAGGTAACTGCAAATGGCAAAGGCAATGTCGCCTTCGTCAAAAAAACCGTGAATGTAAGTGCCGTAAATGTTTTTATCCGAAGCTCCGCATGGGAAAGGTTTCGTTTTGCCGGTTTGGGTTTGCCCCATGTGAATCTGGTAACCGGTAATTTTTCTGTTGCTGAGGAATTCAAATGGGCCTGCCACGCTGCCGGAACTGCACTGGGTCTGGGTTCTTGTTTTTTCTTTTTGCAGAACCGTTTCAGCGTCCAGCAGTTCCATTCCGCGGACTGTTCCGCCTTCTTCTACGGCAAAAGGGTCTTTTATGCTTTTACCCAGCATCTGGTAACCGCCGCAAATGCCAAAAACAATTCCGCGGCTGCTGAATTTTTTTACCGCGCTTTCCATGCCGTTTTCGCGCATCCATTTAAGGTCGCCAATTGTGTTTTTGCTGCCCGGAAGAATTATCATATCCATGCACGGTATTTCTTCTGCGGATTTTATGTAATGCAGGCTTACGCCTTCAATTTCTTCAAAAACGTTCAAATCCGTAAAGTTGGAAATACGAGGAAACTTAATTACGCCGATGTTTACAATTCCGCTGCCGTTTTGGGTAAACCGGGCGGTAAGGCTGTCTTCATCGTCAATGGAAATTTTCATGTATGGAAGGACACCGGCAACAGGTATTCCGCCACGTTCTTCAAGCATTTCAATTCCGCTGTCCAAAAGTGTTTTGTCGCCGCGGAATTTGTTTATAATAAGGCCTTTAATCCTTTCGCGCTCACAATTTTCCAAAAGCTGAATGGTACCTAAAAGCTGGGCAAAAACGCCGCCCCGGTCAATGTCGCCAACAAGCAGAACCGGCGCGTCTACCAGTTCTGCAAGCCCCATGTTTACAATGTCGTTTTTGCGCAAATTTATTTCGGCAGGGCTTCCGGCGCCTTCAATTACAATTATGTCGTTTTCTTCTTCAAGTTTATGGTAGGCTTTTAAAATCTCCGGCACAAGTTCCTTTTTGTATTCAAAATAGTCTCTTGCGTTCATGTTGCCAACAACTTCGCCGTTTACAATCACCTGCGAACCAGTGTCGTTGGTGGGTTTTAAAAGAATCGGGTTCATTGCTACAACGGGTTCAATGCCAGCGGCTTCGGCCTGCATAACCTGTGCCCGCCCCATTTCAAAGCCGTCTTTTGTAATGTAAGAATTTAAAGCCATGTTCTGAGATTTGAAAGGCGCAACTTTATAGCCGTCCTGCTTAAAAATTCTGCAAAGACCTGCAACAACAAGGCTTTTACCAGCGCTGCTCATTGTTCCCTGCACCATAATTACTTTTGTTTTCTTCTGGTTTTTCTGCAAGCCGGGTTTTGCGGTTTTTACACAAACTGCCGCCGCTGTTTTTTGCCCTTCCTCGTTCCACACAAGCGTTCCGGTTTCAGGGTTAAAGTCTTTTTCGCCAATTCCATAAAGCTTCTGAATAAAATCGCCGCAGAATATTTCGCCGGCAGTTCCGGCCTTTACGATTTTCTTTCCGTCAAGGCAAAGAATTGTGTCTGATATTTTTTTTACAAGGTCAAGTTCGTGGAGAGAAAGAATGATTGCCTTGTTTTTTTCTGCGGCAAGTTTTTTTATGGTTTTCAAAAAATCCAGCTTGTAGAACATGTCCAGAAAAGTTACCGGCTCGTCCAGAACAATTACCTCGGTATCCTGACAAATTGCCCGGGCAAGCATAACCCTCTGCCGCTGACCGTCGCTAATCATGTTAAAATTGCTGTCTGCAATTTCCTCGCAGTGAACCATTCGGATTGCGTCTTCGGTAATCTGCCAGTCTTCCTTTGAAAGAATGCCCAAAAGCCCCGTGTACGGGTAGCGGCCTGTAGCGACAACATCGCGCACGGTCATCATTTCAGGCTGAATGCGTTCTGTCATTACCATTGAAAGGTGCTTTGCAACGTATTCTTCTTTTTCTATAAAAATGTTTTTGCCCAAAAGCGCAATTGAACCGCCGCATGATTCCAGCTGTTTTACGATGGTTTTAAGAACTGTTGATTTGCCCGAACCGTTTGGCCCGATGAGCGTAAGAATTTTTCCGCCTTCAACTGAAAAATTTATGCCGTCGATTAAAATTCGCCTGCTGTAACCAACGGCAAGACCAGAAACTTTAAGCATTTTTTTTGCCCCCGGTTTTGTGTACCATCATGTAAATTACCACCGGCACAAGAAAAAAAGCAGTTACGGTGCTTATGCTAAGTTCGGTTGGTGCAAAAACCGTTCTTGCAATGCCGTCGCAAAAAAGGGTAATTGCACCGCCGCCCAAAAAGCAGCCGGGAATAAGAACCAGCGGTTTTGCCGTTTTAGTAAGTGATTTGATTAAATGAGGAACCGCAATGCCCACAAAGCTGATTGGACCTGCAAAAGCCGTAACGCAGCCGGCAAGCAGGGTTGAAAGAACAATAAGCGCAATTCTTAGCGCCTTTATGTTTACGCCCATGTTTCTTGCGTAGTTTTCGCCAAGCAAAAAAGCACTAATCGGTTTGGAAAGCACAACTGAAAATACAAGGGAAACAAAAACCAGAACAGACATTATTAAAATGTCGTTCCAGTTTGTGCCGGAAAAACTTCCCAGCGACCAGTTGTGAAGGTTTACAATGTTTGAATCGCTGGCAAAAGTAACAAAAAAATCCGTAATTGCCGAACAAATGTAGCCTATTAAAATTCCGCAAACCACAAGAACAGACATGTTCCGCACTTTTAGCGAAAGCGCAAGCACAATGCCCATTGCAAGCAGCGAACCTGCAAAAGCAGCTGCGACCATTTTTATTGAAGAAATTGCGATGCCAGCATTCAAAAGAAAAATCATGGCAATGGCAACAAAAAGTTTTGCCCCGGAAGAAATTCCAAGGACGAATGGCCCGGCGATAGGGTTTGCAAAAAATGTTTGCAGCAAAAAGCCGGAAACAGAAAGCGCACCGCCAAGTATCAGGGCGGCAAGAATCCGCGGAAGCCTTATGTCCATAATAAGCCGTTCCGCCGTTTCGCCGGTACTTTTCCCAAAAAAAACCGAAAAAACGTCTTTAAGCGAAAGGCTAACGCTACCCGTTAAAAGGTTAAGCGCAACAAGCACAAAGAGAAACATTAAAATTATTGCAAAAGAAACGGCGTATCTTTTATTCATTTTACCTTTACCAGATAGCGAAGGTTGCTTTCATCATCGTTCAATATTCTGTTCAAATCCTGCATAAAGTCCACAATTCCCGTGGTTTCCTGAAAAAACTTTTTATCCGTGCAGTAAATTCTGTCGTTTTTAAAGCCTTTAAAATCTTTTAAAAGCGGGTATTTTTGCAGAAGAATTTTTTTGTCCTCAACCATTCCGTCAATTGTTGAATTATAAATAAGCAGGTCTGCGTCTTTGGCAGTTACATAAAAATCTTCCGCCTGCATGTTCATTGTAGAAAATGCGTTGTCTTCTTCAAGGCCAGAAGACTGAATAAAATATTTGCCGCCAGCCATTTCTATGCAGCGTGCAATGTAATCGCCGGGTTTTCGTACATTTATTGCACCGCCGGAAGTGAAATAAAAAAATGCGGCGGTTTTTTCCGTATTTTTTTCATTTTCAAGGTTTTTAAGGGCGGCAAATTCATTCGCCTTCAAATTGAAAAATTCATCAGCTTCCTTTTCCCTGTCAAAAAGAAAACCGTAAAGTTTTATCCATTCCAGCTTGCCCAGGGGATTTTTTTCGTATGAAGATTTTTCCACAAGAACAGGAATTCCAAGCTGTTCCATTTTTTCCTTTACTTCCGGCTTGTGGTATATCATTGTGTTTTGAACAGAAAGGCCGGTTTTGCTGCTGTAAAGCATTTCATAATCCGGCGCGCTGTATTTTCCGGCGTAATGCATCCGGCCTTCTTCCATTGCCCTTACAGCTTCCGGCAAATAAAGGCTGTCCTTTTTCATTCCTGTAAATTTTACGCAGTCAAGAATGTTAAGCCTTATAAAAAAATCCATTGCAGAAGAAGAAACAAGGTAGGTATTGCTTAAAGGTTTTTGCAAAACTGCATAACCGGAAGGAACACCACCGGGAACAGGAAAACCTGCTTCTACTACAAGGAAGGGGGTCTCGCCGTTGATTTTTACCAGCGAATAGGAACCGCTTTTTTCAATTGAAAACTGTTCGGCAAAGGCAAGAGGCGTTTTATCGGTAAAGTTAATGGAAGAAAAATCAACAGAACCGGCCTGTGGTTTTTCTGCTTTTTGCCTATTGCAGCATGTAAGCCCAAAAACCAGAAAGGCCAGAAAAAATGCTTTAAGAAATTTTTTAATACAGTATTCCAATTGTGTACTCAATTTCGTGCGGAGTTCCCATTGCGGTTGTGCTGGCTGTAACCTTCAGCGGTTTTGTCATGTCAGTTACAGGAAAAGTAAATGAAGACTTACTTTCCGGGGTGCTGTTTAAGTATTTTTCCCCTTCAACAATCATATAGTCGTAGTTTGAACTTGTCCACACAACTGTAAGCCGGGTTTTTCCGCCGGATACTTTAATTGTTGCAGGCGTTTCAATTTTTGCCCTGCCCGAACCGCCGGAAAGAATGATTTTTACCTGATGTTCGCCGTCAGGAAGTTTTTCCTTTTCTTCCGCGCCGGTGATGCAAACTTTGTGGTCGTACCAGGTTCCCTTTTTCCCAACAAGGGCAAGGTTAAATTCCCTGTCCAGTTTGCTTACAGGAATGTCAAAACCGTAAACCGTTTCCGTAAAACCATCCTGGTAGGTAACTTTGTCGCTTGTGGGGAAAAGCCAGTTTGCTTCGTCGGTTTTGGCGTTTTCTGCCGTGCCAACGTACAGGTTAAGAATGTTTTTGCCGGGAAGTGAAACGTGAAAAGTCATCTTGCCGTCAAAAACGCTCAATGTTCCCTTGCCATTTAAAGATTCGTTGGCATGAAACATTGAGCTGTCCGTTTTAAATGTGGCCGAATACAGGCCGTCACTTAGTTTTTTTTTACGTTTTTAACGGCTTCTGCTGTGTGTGCAATGTAAAGTGCCTGAATTTCTGGAATTCTTCCAAGACCTTCAATCTGGCATTCAATTGAATCAAATGCATTTGAAGCAGCAAACATTGATTTCCACGTATCGTCGTCGTCACCGGCCATGTCGTTGTTGGCGTGGTCACCGGCAACAACCATTAACGGGCGCAGAACCACTTTTTTGTAACCGGCATTTTTAACGGCTTCTATTACGCTTTCGCAGGCTGTTTCTTCCGGTTCGCCTTCAACCGTACCAATAAAAACATTGCCGTAGGAAAGTTTAGCCATCTGGGTTGCCATCTGGGTGTAGCTTACTTTTGCCGTGTGCGAAGTGCCGTGTCCCATAAACACAAATGCAACGCCGTCTTTTGCCGCGTCAGCAGCAGAAGAATAGCCAGCACCTTTTACGGCAGCGTTTGTAATTGCAACGGCAACGGCTTTTTTATCAGCGTTTACAACAGAAGCATCTTTTCCAACTTCGCCAAGCAGCGGTTCTGCAATTGCAACAGAGTCAAACTTGTCAGCGTATTTTTCTACAGCTTCGGAAAGTTCATCGTATTCGGCACCGTGCATAAGGTGCGTCGGCTGAATGACAAGGTTCTTTACGCCGTTTGCAACTGCGCGTTCAAGTGCCTGATCCATGTTGTCAATTTTTTCATTTTCGCGTGCCTGAACATGGTTGATGATAATCTGGGCAGTAAACGCGCGGCGAACAGACCAGTCCGGGTTTGCAGCCTGAACGGCTTTTTCAATTCCGTAAATGTCTTCGGCGCGGCTGTCGTTGAATGATGTGCCGAAACTTACAACAAGAATTTCGTCTTCCTTAATTCCGTCCTGATTAAGGGCATTATCTTTGGAAGCATCTCCGGTGTCGCGGCCAAAATAATCAGGGTCGGCTTCTTCACCTGCAACAAGTTCTTTCTGTGCATCGGTAAGTGCGTCCCATGCCTTTTTGGCAGCGGCACACTGTTCGTCAGTTTTGTCCGTGCGTTCCTGAACATAAATAGCGTCGATGAGGGCTGCAACATTGTCCGCGGCCTTCTTGTCTTTTTCTGCCTGGTTACTACAGCCAGACAAAGCAACGATAAGCACTGCACAGCATAATGCAGTAAAAATCTTTTTGCTCATTTTTACTTCCTTAGTTGATATAAAAAAAGCCCTGACTGTTTCAACCGGGTGAAAAAATCAGGGCAATTTGTAAACATATTACACGCCATGCCTGCACTACGCACAAACGCATAATGCACACGCAAAAAGCATGTGCAGGCATGATAAGAGAAAAATTCCATGTAAGTACAATCAATTACTCGTGATTTGGAATTGCTTCCGGTACTATTATAAATGGCAGGTTTCCTGACTTAAAAATCATCATTTCTGTTTTACCTTCCCGGAAAAATCCAGTGGCTTTACTCAAACAGAAACTCCTTTATCACAGTGACGAGATCGTGCAGGATTTCAACCTGCTTCCCTTTTAACCGGTTCTTGTTTTGCTGTTTTGCCTTGCGTAAAACAGACCGGCACCACTTACTGTTTGCGTAAACATCGAATTACAAACCCGATGTTTGCGGTATTTATGGTAGGAGCATACCATTATTTGGGCTTGTATTCAACACGGGGCATTTTTAAGCATTCAGCAAGCCCAGAGAAAACCGCCAAACGCGTTCAATTGCCTGCAACTTGCCTTCAAATGGCCTGCGCCCGGCAGCTTTGGGCGGCATTTGCAAATTATTCTTCTATTTTTGGGGTTAACTTTGCAAAACCACTTTTTAGACATTAAATATAATGGTAATCTTTTTGAAACGGTAAAACAAAATGGCACATTTTCCACTTTTCGTAAAATTAAAAAACATTCTTGTTGTTGGCGCAGGCAATGTTGCTTCTAGAAAAATTGAAACCTTGCTGGAATTTATAGAAGATAACGGCAAAATGATAATTGTTGCCCCGGAAATTTGTGAAAAAGCCCAAAAGCTGATAAGCAAAAACGAAAATAAAATAATTTTCCGCCAGAAAAAATTTGAAGGAACCGATTTGAACGACATTCAGCTTGTTTTTGCCGCAACCAGCTCGCCCCAAACAGACCGGCTGATTTCTGACCTTTGCCGCAAAAAAAACATACCGGCAAACATAGCCGACATTCCGGACTTGTGCGATTTTTACTTTCCGGCAATCGTAAAGCGCGGCAACCTGGTAGTGGGCATAAACACCGGCAGAGATTGCCCTGCGCTGGCAAAAAAAGTGAGGGAAACCATAAGCCGGACACTGCCGGAAAACACAGACGAAAAACTTAAGCAGCTGGCACTTTTAAGGAAGCAGCTGCTTAATGCCGGAATAAAACCCGGCGAAAATTCCGAATACATAAAATCAGTAAACGAAGCTTTAAAATGATAATTCCAGTTTTTTGCATAGGCGTAACCCATAAAAACACAGACATCAACATCAGAAAATTATTCTCATTTTCAAATGAAGAAATTGCCGCATTTTTGAAAAAACTTTTGGCAGAAGAAAGTGAAAGCATTGCCGGTGCTGTGATAATTTCCACCTGCAACCGAATTGAATGGTATTTTTCACTTGCCGCCGGTTTTGCAGACAGCTTTTCAAACTGCGAAAACAAAAACCGTTTCCTTCACAAAATTGAAGAAGCAATTTCCCGGCAAAAAAACGTTGAAATTTCAGTTTTCCGCCAGCATTCTTTTTCCTATTTTGGCGAAGAAACAATTAAACACCTGTTTCAGGTTTCCGGCGGCCTCGATTCCATGATTCTTGGCGAAAACCAGATTTTAGGACAGGTACGCGAAAGTTACCTGTTTGCAAAAAACAGCGGTTTTACGGACTTTTACCTGAACTGCATTTTTCAAAAGGCTCTTTCCTGCGCAAAGCGCATAAAAACCGAAACCGAAATTTCAAAAGCAACCGAATCAACTGCAACGCTGGCAGTAAAAGAAATAATGAAAATAAAAGGGCAAAAAACAATTATGGTTTTAGGTTCTTCCGGCCAGACGGGAAGCCTGATTGTAAAAGATTTGTCCGAACGGGAAAAAGTAAAGGTTTTTGCAACAATAAGAAAGCACAACACGCTGCCGGAACTTAAAAACGTGGAAATCCTTCCTTACGAAAACCGCTACGAAGTTATGGACAGAACGGACGTAATCGTAAGCTGCACAAAAAGCCCTCATTACACCCTTCTGTTTGAAAAAACCAGAAACGCCCTAAAAACCCAAAAAGAACGGCTTTTTTTAGACCTTGCCGTGCCCAACGACATAGACCCGGAAATTGCAAAACTTAGCGGCTGCATTTTGAAAGACATAGACAGTTTTAGAAAAATTGCAGAGCAGAACAACATAAAAAAAAGGCAGTGCGTTTTTTTTGCAAACGAAATAGTTGAAGAAGAAATTGATTCAATAAAAAAAGAAATACTTTTTCACAACAACATTGAATTTTTTGAAGCAAAGAAAAATGAACTGAAAAATAAAAACGCCCTTAATTTTTTCTACCAACTTAAAAAAAATGCTTCCGCGGCCGAAGTTAAAACACTTTTAAACCTTGTCCGCAAAACCCTTGATAATCAAAGGGAGGAAAAATGAAAATCAGGATTGGAACGCGCCAGTCGGTTTTGGCGCTGGCACAAACCGATTTGGTTTGCAGGGAAATAAAAAAACATTTTCCGCGCGCAGAAATTGAAATTATAAAAAAAGAAACCCTTGGCGATAAAAACCTTTCGGCGGCACTAATTGAATTTGGCGGCAAGGGTGCATTTGTAAGCGAATTTGAAGAAGCCCTTTTGCAGAATAAAATCGACATTGCCATTCATTCCGCCAAAGATTTGCCTGCAAAAATTCAGCCCGGGTTACAAATTGCCTGCGTGCTGCCAAGGGAAAACCCTTTTGACGTTTTAATATGGCGAAAAGATTCTTTCCGCAAAAACAACGCCGTTATTGGCACAAGCAGCCCCCGGCGCGCACTGCAAATAAAGGAACTGATAAACTGCCAGACAAAACTGCTGCGCGGAAACGTTCCTACCCGTTTGGAAAAACTGAAAAATAAAGAATACGACGCAATTATTCTGGCAGTTGCAGGCTTAAAGCGGCTAAACCTTATTGCGGAAAACACAAAAGAAGACGGCGATTTTATTTATGAACACTTTACCCAAAACCAAATCTGCCCGGCAGGAAATCAGGGCATAATTGCCGTTGAATGCGCGGCTGCAAATGCTGCGGTAAAAAACATTTTGCACAAAATAAACGATGAAAAAACTTTTGCAGAATTTGAAACTGAAAAATACATTCTTGAAAAACTTGAATGCGGCTGCCACGAACCTGTAGCCGTGTTTTCTAAAATTGAAAACGAAAACATTACAATCAGTTTTGCTGCACAAAAAAACGGCAAAACTTTTAGAACTGAAAAAAGCGGCAAACTTAAAGACAGGTTTGCGCTTGCAGATGCAATAATTGCGGCACAAAAGCGGAAGGACTGAATGGAAAATAAAAGCATTGTATATCTTGCAGGTTCCGGGCCGGGCGACCAAGACCTTTTAAGCGTAAAAACCCAGGAACTGATTTTGCAGGCAGACTTTATAGTTTACGACAACCTTGTAAACCCCATGATGCTTTTAGGTGCAAAAAAGGACTGCAAAAAAATCTTTGTCGGTAAAATTCCCGGGCAGCATTCTAAAACCCAGGACGAAATAAATGCAATTCTTTGCGAACTTGCAGCGAACAATTGCGGAAAAATTGTAAGGCTTAAAGGCGGCGACCCATTTGTTTTTGGCCGCGGTGGCGAAGAAGTGCTGGCACTGGAAAAAGCAAACATAAACTATCAGCTTGTGCCCGGCATAACCAGTGCAATTGCTGCGCTGGAACTGGCAGGAATTCCTGTAACACACCGCAGGGAAGCAAGAAGTTTTCACGTAATTACCGGGCACACCGCAGAAGACGAGGACGAAAGCACCAGGCGTTTTACTGAATATGCAAAGCTTTCGGGAACATTGATTTTCCTTATGGGCATTAAAAACCTTCCGCTTATTGCGTCCCAGCTGCTGGAAGGCGGCAAAAACCCTGAAACACCTGTTTCCATTGTAGAAAACGGTTCAACCGTTTTGCAGCGGCGGATAAACGGAACCCTTGGCACAATTACACAAATTGCCGTTGCAGAAAAAGCAAAAAATCCTGCCATAATTGTTGTGGGGCAGGTTGCCGCCTTCAGCATGACCTGCAAAAACCTGCCTTTGCAGGGCAAAAAAATTTGCATTACGGGCACAGCTTCCTTCATTAAAAAAGTTGCTGCCCCGTTAAAAGAAATGGGCGCGCTTGTTTTTTCTGCACCAGTAATTGAAACGGTGCTAAACGAAGGCAGTTTTTCAGCCATTCCCAGCTTTGAAGAAATTCCGTGGCTTGTTTTTACAAGTTCAAACGGCGTAAGGTTATTTTTTGAACACTTAAAAAAAACAAAAACGGATTTGCGGAAGCTTTCAAATGTAAAATTTGCTGCGGTTGGAAGCGGAACGGCGGACTGCCTGCAGGAATACGGTTTTTGCGCGGATTTTATACCGGCCGGCGGCTTTACGGTTGAAAAACTTTCGGAAGAATTTGTGCAAAAATACGGTTCTTCAATTGTAAAAAAAGTTGTCGTTTTAAGGGCTGAAGAAGGTTCTAAAGATTTGGACGATGTTTTTAAAAAAAACAAAATTGAATATCTGGACATTCCCCTTTATTCAACCAAAAAAAATGACTTTGTGCTGGATATTCTTGAAAACCAGATTCCGGTTTTTGATATAATTACTTTTGCAAGTTCCAGCGGCGTAAAGGCTTTTTTTGAAATCCCCGATGCAAAAAAAATGATGAAACCCGATGTAAAATTATTCTGCATAGGGAACAAAACAAAAAAAACACTGGAAGATTTTGCAGATTCTTCCATAATTTCAACTGCCCAAAATTTTACGGCAGAAGGACTTATAGAAACCATATTGAAACAGAGGTAAACGATGAAAAATAGACTTAGAAGGCTTAGAGTAAGCGAAAACATGCGCTCGCTTGTCCGCGAAACTTCAGTTAGCGTAACAGACCTGATTTATCCCATTTTTGTATGCGAAGGAAAGGGCATAAAAAATACAATTTCTTCAATGCCGGACATTTACCAGTTTTCACTTGATACCCTTGAAGCAGAAATTGCACGCACAATAAAAAGCGGCGTAAAAGCCGTTCTGCTTTTTGGCATTCCTGCCCACAAAGACGAATTGGGCAGCGAAGCCTATAACGATGACGGAATTGTTCAGCGTGCGATACGCCAGATAAAAAAGAGCCACCCGGAGTTGATTGTTATTGCAGACGTTTGCCTTTGCGAATATACAAGCCACGGTCACTGCGGCTTAATTGAAAACGGCATAATTCTGAACGATGAAACCCTGCCGCTTTTGGCAAAAATGTCCGTAAGCTGTGCAAAAGCCGGTGCAGACATTATTGCACCAAGCGACATGATGGACGGCCGGGTTGGCTGCATAAGGAATGCGCTGGACGAAAACGGATTTGCTTCTGTTGCAATCATGGCGTACAGTGCAAAGTTTGCTTCCGGCTATTATTCGCCTTTCCGCGATGCCGCCCATTCTGCCCCTTCCTTTGGCGACAGAAAAACTTACCAGATGGACATTGCAAACGGCCACGAAGCAATGCGCGAAATTGAACAGGACATTGAAGAAGGCTGCGATTTTATCATGGTAAAACCGGCACTTGCCTATCTTGATGTTGTAAAAGAAGCTTCGCAAAAATTTGACTTGCCGCTGGTTACTTACAATGTTTCGGGCGAATATTCAATGGTAAAAGCCGCTGCACAAAACGGCTGGATTGATGAAAAGCGGATAGTTATGGAAAACATGACCGCATTTAAAAGAGCCGGTGCAAAACTTATAATTACTTATCACGCAATTGACGTTGCAAACTGGCTAAAAGAAGAACAGTAATTTTTAAAAACACGGGGATTTGAAGATGATTGAAGAAAAAAGAAGTGCTGAACTGTTTGAAGAAGCGCAGAATTACATGCCCGGCGGCGTAAACTCGCCGGTGCGCGCATTTAAAAACGTAAACCGCATTCCGCGGTTCATAAAAAGCGCAAAAGGTGCATACATTACAGACGAAGATGACAACACTTACATTGATTACGTCTGTTCCTGGGGGCCAGGAATTCTGGGGCACGCCTTTCCGCCGGTGGTTGAAGCCGTAAAAAAAGCGTGCGATTTTGGCTTAACTTACGGCGCGCCTACCCAGAAAGAAGTGGAAATTGCAAAACTTATAAACAAACTTGTGCCGCAAATGGAAATGATGCGCCTTGTAAGTTCCGGCACGGAAGCCGTAATGAGCACAATTCGCGTAGCCAGGGGTTTTACGCATAAAGACAAAATAATAAAATTCAAAGGCTGCTACCACGGGCATTCGGACGGGCTGCTTGTAAAAGCCGGAAGCGCAGCCCTTACAACCGCAACGCCAGACAGCGCCGGTGTGCCTGCCGATTACACCAAAAACACGCTGGTGGCGCTTTACAACAGCGAAGATTCTGTTACAAGGCTGTTTGAAGCAAACAAAGGCCAGATAGCCGCCATTGTTGTTGAACCGGTTGCCGCAAATATGGGCGTTGTACTTCCGCAAAAAGGCTTTTTGGAATTTTTAAGAAAAATTACCAAAGAAAACGATGCGCTTTTAATTTTTGACGAAGTAATTACCGGTTTCAGGCTTTCAATAGGCGGTGCTGCTGGTTATTTTGGAATTACGCCGGATTTGATTACCATGGGAAAAATTGCTGGCGGCGGCATGCCTGTTGGCGTTTACGGCGGAAGAAAAGACATTATGCAGTGTGTTTCTCCCCTTGGCGACGTTTATCAGGCAGGCACTTTAAGCGGCAATCCGGTTGCCGTTACGGCCGGTATTGAAACCTTGAAGTATCTTGATACCCACCGCGAAATTTATTCCCAAATTGAAGAAAAAACAAAGCGCCTCGCGGCCGCATTCAGGGAAGCATTTGGAAACAAAGTGCAGGTAAACCAGATTGGTTCTTTAATGAGCGTGTTTTTTACGGATAAAGAAGTTGCAGACTATGAATCGACCCAGCTGAGCGATACGAAAAAATATGCAGAATATTTCAGCTTTATGCTTGACCACGGTATTTACCTTGCGCCGTCACAGTTTGAAGCAATGTTCGTTTCAAACGCCCATTCAGATGCTGACATTGAAAAAACCATTCAGCTGGTAAAAGAATATTCCAAATTGCACGGCTAGCATTATTTGTGGCTGAAAAGCTGAAAAAACAGTAAATTCTGCCAGCCCCGGATACCGGTAAAAAATCCGGCATTCGGACTACGGCTGGCGTTTTTTTCAGCCTTGCGCGTCGCTTGCAGGCTTCCCAAGCGGTGCGCGCACAATTGCACAATTGCGCCGCTTGCCGGCATTTTTTTCAGCCGGCGTTGCCTATTAAAGCGCAAAGCCCCCTTCCGCGCATTTCCAAAAACAGCTTTTCGCCCAACGTTTCTTTTATCACAAGTGAAGAAAATCTTTCTTCCGTTTTATTGTAGAATCCTGCATCTAAAGAATTTACAAAGGAACAGAGTTCTTTTGCTTTTTGCTTTGGAACATCAGCGTAAATTAATTCACCCATGTAAGACCAGCAAAGTTGGCAGGTTTCACCTGCTTTTAGAGAAATTACTTTACCACCTATCCACACTAGTTTTTTACTTTTGGATAAATCTTTAAAACCTGAATCTCGTTTTCTTTCATACTTTTCTATTAAGGTTTCCACATAGTTTGCTTTTATACTTGGTTTTGGCATTTTAAAAGGAAAATATGATTCTACATTTTTTTTAAGTTTTTCATTATTCATCCAGTTATCTAATGCTTGCATTAACGGTCCTGAATATTTTTCGCTCTTATGTTCCCCTTCAAAATGAATGTCATTTTCTGCAAATTGTTCTTTTGGCTTTTTTATTGGTTTTAAATCTGGATGTTTTCCTTCTTTCCATTCTCTATAAACTGTGGAATGTAAAGTAAGAGTGAATTTGTGCCAGAATGCAGAATCTAAAAGTCCTGCTTCAAACAATTGTCTTAAAGTTTCCATGGAATTTATAAGATCTTGCTCACTTTGGTTCCAAAATCCATAAATCATATAAGAATGAACAAGAATTCCAGCTTCTTTAAATGCACAACAAGCCGCTACTATATTTTCCAGGTCTGTACCTTTATTTACCATATCAAGTCCGGAACCTGTTGCAATTTCAATTCCACCGGAAACTGCTGTTAATCCACCATAAGAAAGTAAATCTGCTAAATCTCTAGAAAAAGTCTTTTCAAATCTGATGTTTCCCCAATAAGTTAAACTTGGAGCTGTTTTTCCCATAGAAAGATTTTTTAGAGCAAATTCCTGCATGGTAATTGGTGGACATGCTTCGTCTACAAAATGAAGCCCGTAAACACCTGTTTTTTTGCATTGTTCATACACTCCATCATAAAGTGCTTGAATATTTGTATTACAAAAGTCTTTTACATAATCTAAAGAAGTATCGCAAAATGCACAGCGATGCCAATAACAACCATAAGCCATATAGACTTTAAGCCAGGAGCCGTCATTCCAGATTCTATGCATTGGGTTTTGGCTATCTGCAAGTCTTGGACTTCTTGAATAATCTATAGAAGAAAAATCTGGAATTAAGGAATGAATAATTTCATGTTCCAGGTTTTCATATTTCTTTGAATCTTCTAAGGCCTCAATAATAGAATCTTTATAAAGGTATTTAATTTTATAAAATTGTCTTCCATCAAAAATCTCTTTATTAAGTTCAAACTTTCCTTCTTCAAAGAAATTTATATAACTTCCATAACCTTTGTCATAACTTATAAAATCACAATATTTAAAAAGTTTTTTTTCTTTTACAGTTCTTAATTCTGTATTTACATAACCACCGCCAAAGGCAATAAGTACATTATCTCCAAAACGTTCTTTCAGATTTTTTGCACAATATAAGGCTGCTTCAAAAGTTCCTGGAAATGGAATGGAAATACAAATTAATGTTTTTTCTGTAATACTATTATCAGGGATTTTTTCTTCTAAAAGCGGATGCAGAAAATTTCTTAAAATTGGAGAATTTAGGTTTTCCTCTACTGCAGAAAAATTAGATGTACTTGAGGCAATTGCTTCTGCATATCTAATGAGGGCAAAATTATTGTCGTAAACTATGCTTATATAATCTGCCAAATCTGCCAATGCAAGACTTGCAAGAATTCTAGAATCATCTACGCCTACGTCCCTTTGCAATTTTGACAGATAAATTTCCATGCGGTTTCCTCTAGGGGCATGGGCAGAGCGTACAAATTCATGGGTAAATTCACGACCGGAAAGCTTTGAATTTTCACAAAGCACAGAAATGATTTTATCTATCCAGTGGCACCATAAATCTGCCTGAGAAATAAAACGTCTGATTTGGAAAGCTGAATTGTCATCACCATTTGCTTCAAAATCATCTGCAATTTTAATTGCTTTTGTAAAACTTTGTTCAAAAATTTTTGTTAGTCCCTGTCTGGAAAAAACTGCATGAAAGAGTTCTGTACTTAAGTCCTGCCATTGAACATTGGCTTGTATATTATTTTTTTTATATAAATCCTGAAAAAAAGCCTTTAAATATGCTCCAGAAGGATATGGAGTATTTAATTGAACTAAAGGTGGTTGAATAATTATTGTCTTTAACACCCTTAGAGAATACTTCAGAAGCTAATCTTTAACAAGAATATCTAAAAGCCCTGCTGTAAAAAATACCGCCAGCCTGCCGGTTGAATGCATGTAAAACGCAGGGTTACGCACTGCGGAAAAGTAAACGCGCACCGTATTTTCCGGGCTTTCCGGCATTACAATTCCGTATTCCAGTTCTCCTGCAACTGTTTTGCCTTCGTTTGCCATGCATTAACCCGCAAATACATAATCTCCGGCTTTAATAATTGTTGAATCCGCTCAAAAATCATCCACTTCAATTCTTTTAATTCCATCCATAAAAAATCTTCCTTTTTATAATCTTTTTTATAAATTCTGCGACAAGATAAATTTCAAGTTTTATATAAAAGCCGAAAGTCTATCGTTTAAATAAGATAAAACAGCCGAAGGCAAGCACAGACACGAAAAAAAATACGCCGTGCACATGCACAAGTCTTTTTTTCGTGGCAGGGATTGCCGGAAGGCTGTTTTTATAACATTCCACATGAACTTAACATTTGGATTAACAACATTAGGCCAGTGATACAAGCTTTTGAATGTGTATTTCCATAACGTCAATGCAGGGAACGGGACTGTTGCTGTCGTTCAGTACAAGCGGCAGTTCCGTGCAGCCCAAAATTACGGCTTCAATGCCTTCTTCCCTTTTCATCCGTTCAATAACGGCGGTTAATTTTTCCAGGGCTTCCGGCGTTACAATTCCGTATTCAAGCTCGCTGGCAATGTGGCGGTGCACCGTTTCGCGTTCGCTTTTGCCGGGCACGGCTACGGCAACGCCGGCATTTACAAACGCCCTGCTAAGATAATCCCGTTCCATGGTAAAAACTGTGCCCAAAAGCCCAACCTTTTTATAGCCTTTTTTAACCGCGTATTCTGCTGCAGCGGCTGGAATGCTTATAAATGGCTTTTGTGCAATTTTGGCAAGGTTTTCGTAAACCACGTGGGCAGTAACGGCTGTAAGGCATTCAATTTCTGCACCGGCGGCTTCAAGGTTTTTAAGCGCCGTTCCCAGATATTCGGTAAGTTCTTCAAACCTGGCGGCGGCCACAAGCGAAAGCACCCTGTTAAGGTTTACGCTTTCTATTACCAGTTCCGGAAAACCGGCCTTGCCGTACTTTTCGTTAATGCGGCGGTTCAGTTCCCTGTAATAAACCAGCGTCGATTCCGGTCCAGTTCCGCCAATTAAACCAATTTTTTTCATATTACCCCCTTTTTTCAGATTAATTTTCGAGTTTTATCTAAAAAACAAAAATACATTTATTAATTGTGACAAAAACAGCCGCAGACAGGCACAGACACGAAAAAAAATACGCCTTGCACCATGCACAAGTCTTTTTCTCGTGGCTGGAACTGTTAAAAGGTTGCTTTTGGGACATTTCTTATAAACTCTGCATTCGGCCTTTCAGATTCTGTCTATAAGAGCGGCCGCTTCCTTAATGTTTTTGCCCACGTCTTCGGGACAATGAGCATCGGAAGCGGTTATAAGTTCAATTTTGTTTTCTTTCAGCTTTTTAAGGAAAGAATCTTCAAGCCCGATTTTGCCGTGGCCGTAATTGTTGAAAAGGCCGCAGCTCTGCTCAAACTTTATGCCCGTTTTTTTTGCTTCGCAAATTACTTCATCGTAGGTTTCGTCAAGCGAAAACGAAGGGTAATGGTTAAAGCACTTTATTGAATCAGGATGGCCGAGATGATTGAAAAGTCCGCTTTTTATAAGGTTTTTCTGGGTTTCAAAATATGCTTTGTAAACTTCATCAACGTTTTTGCCTTCCCACAGTTCCTTTTTGTGGTCAAAGCCCCAGCCGTTTATCCAGTGCACCGAACCTGTGTAAAAATCGAAAGTGTTACGGCTTTTCAGTTTTTCAATAATTTTTTCAACGCCGGGAAGGTAGCAGACTTCTAGCCCCCATTTAACTTTAAGGCTGGGGTTTTCGCTGTTTTTGTATTCGTTCATCAGGTTGATGAAAGCCTGAAGGGAAAGGCCTGTGCGGGCGGTGTACCAGTTTTTCTGATATTCGCTGCAGGCCGAAACGCCTGCGTAAGTTTCGCCAAATTCGGTAAACCTGTGGCTGTGTTCCAAAAGGTAAAGTTCCGTAACGCCTGCCGCAAGTGCCTGCTTTATGAATCTGTCTACCCATTCCCGGGTGTAAGGGCCTCTTTCTATGTGAACGTGTGCATCAATCATGTGTGTCTCCTTGTTTGTGCCAGTTTTTTTTATAACGGGCTGAATGCTAACTGAAAAAATTGCTAAAAGCAGCGCCTTTCGGCAGGCTGTTATAAAAACTAAGCTTTAGGGTAATAATTTAAAATATTGTATTTTAAATGAAAAGTATCTTTGGCGCTTTAAAATACCGTATTTTAAAAGATGTTGATGCTTTCTTTAAAATACGGCAATTTATAAAAACCCAAAAAAGTTTCGGCGGCGGTTAAGTTTCAGGTTCTATTCAGAATTTTATGATGATGTTCGGGTTGGCGGTTTTCATCGTTTCTTCAAAATCCCAGAATTCTTTTTCGCCAATATTCACGGGAATATCAATCTGCACGGTTTCTTCTTCCGTTTTTATTATCCAGTAATCCGTGGCAGAGCGCACTGCCTTAAGGCCACCATTTTTTCTGCCAAAAAACACGATGTCTTTAAAATAAAAGGTTTGCTGCTTTTTAAAGCTTCGCGTCACCATTTTTTCGCCGTCGTATTCAATTTTTGCCGTTAAAACGTTTATGCCGGCAACAACAAACGCGGCGTAAATGCCTGCCGCAATAATGAAAGACACAGCAATTACGGCCATTCCTTCGCTATCAAAGCAGCCAAAAAAGAGCAGACCCGCCAGCAAGGCCAAAAACGGGCCGAATATGAAAAAACATGAAGCAATAAAAATTCTAACTGGCAGTTTTTTTTGAAGTATTTGCATTTTTCACTTTTCAGCTTTGCGGCGGCTTTTTCGTTCAGTTTATTCGTTCAGCAAATCAATTACTTCCGGCGTATTGGAAACTTTATAAAAATTAATTTCTTTATATTTCCAAACGCCGTTTTCTTTTTCAGCTTCTACATACACGCGCGAAACGCCATTTGCGCCTTTTATTTTGTAAGAAATTGCGGCTTTTCCGGTTAAATTGCTGTTTGTGCTTATCGAACCAGCCATCATTCCAGTCTGCTTGTAGTCGCTGCCAATATAATCCATTATTTCAGAATTATTTTCTATTAATTCAATTGAATGTTTATAGGGTTCGCAGGTTTTAAAAGCCTGCTTTACGGAAAGAAAAACAAAAGTTAAAAGCACGGCAAATATTAAAACAACGATTAAAGCCGTGATTAACGTTTTTTTGTTCTGACGCTTTTTCAATGCCTTTTTTTCTTCTTCAGTTGCTGAACTTAATAAAGTTTCCTTGCCGCAGAAAGGGCACACAATTGATTCTCTGGGTATTTTTTTGCCGCAATTACTGCAAATTTCCAAAGGCTTTAAAATAAGCATAATTACAAAAACAATTCCGCCTGCACCCGGCCAAAGGCCAAACCAAAACCAGTGCGGAGACCTGTTTTTCCTTTTTGCAATAATGACACCGGCAACAATCGGCGTTATCCATAAAATCAAGAAACTTACCAAATTCATTTTTTTCTCCTGTTCCTGCGTGCGCTTTTTATTTTTTCACTTTTCAGCGCGCGGCAGCTGAACTTTTAAACTGCTTTACATAATACAAATTTTTCTGTTTTTTGATATACTTTTGCAGAAAAAATCAAAAGAAACTGACATTCTGCGCTTTTTTGATGCTATTTGAAAAAAAGTGAAATAATGTTTCAGTTAAAAAAGTTTTTATCAGCAGGAGAAAAAAAATGAAAATTAAAAGTGTTTTATGCGCCCTTGTTATGGGTCTGGCAGTTTTTGGGACTGTTTGGGCAGAAAACATACCGCAGGAACTGCTTGCAACGGTTCGCGAACACCCGGAAGAGGTTGAAAAACGGGTGAACAGCCTTGACGTGCGGATGCTTGTAAAGGATTCTTTTTTTATAAAAACGCTTACAAAAGAACTGAAAAACAAAAACACAACCGCAGAAGAAAAAGTTTATTATTTTTACCTTATGCTTGACCGAATCAACTGGGCTTTTTGCGGCGGCATAGGGTTTCCTGTTTCCCACACTTATGAACAGGAATGTATTTTTCAGATTATGACCATTAACAAATACAGGGAAAAATTATGCAGGCTTGGAATTGACAGCCAGCAGTTTTTCGATTTGACGTTTCAGAACATTGAAGAAAAACCCATTCTTGCGGCGTACAGTTTTCTGCTTGGTTCGCTTGTTGCAGACGACATAGACAAAAGCCTTTCTGTCTGCAAGGATGCCTATTTAAACCAAAAGGTTTTTGAAGAACCAACCTGGTACCGTTCAATGCTTATTCACAATATGATGCTTTTGTCGCAGCCCATAATGAACAGCCCTTATGACAAGGAAAATTTTACCTATCACCCGTTTACAGTAATTTGCCAGAGCATACTTGACGAATGCGACTGCAAGGAAGAAGAAAAAGAAGATCTGATTATATGCCATCTGTTTGTTGGCGGTACGGACAGTGACAGCGCCTTTAATAATTTTGGAAGAATCCTTACACACAACATTATTGCCGAAACTGACAGCGCAAAAGACCAGTTTATTCTTACCTGCTGCTGCGCTGTAAAGTCGCGTTTGGGCGATGATGAGTTTATGGAATTTATTGACATGATGGTTGATTATTTTGGCAGCGAAGAAGAAGACGCGTGGAAAAAGAGTCTTATTGAAAGCTGCGTAAAAAATAACAATTACGAAGTTGATTATGTTCCCGGCATGAGCGGCCAGACCGGCACTTATCAGAAAAGCTGGGACGACATCAGCATGACTGCATACAATGACGGCATTCTTTTCCACAACGACGATTACGCCGTGTTCCACCCGTACAATAACAAGTAAAAACACGCCATAATTCACGCCATAAAATTCTTAGTGAGAAAATAAAATTTCTCACTGAGAATTTTTATTTTCTCACTGAGTTTTTGCCAGATTTTCACTGAGGATTTTGGGCATAAAAAACCGCCAGGAATTGCAGTTTCTGGCAGTTTTTTAAAAGCATTAATATTCTTTTGCACTTAATGGTATTTGCAGCGTAAGGGTTTTGCGGCCGCGTACAACAGTTACGGTTACCACGTCGCCGGGCTTTTTGCTTTCAAGTGCCGCAAGGTAGGAAGCGAAGGAACTTACCGCAATGCCGTCAATTGCCACAACCACGTCGCCGCCCAGATAAATAATCTGACTGTTGCGGTACGAACCGTAGCGCACGGCATCAGTTCCGCCCTTAAGCCCTGCCTTTGCCGCCTTTGAATTTTCTTCCAGCTGCTGAACAAGAAGACCGCTGTTAACGGCAAGCTTTGCGTAATTTGCAATCGTGCTGTTAAGCTGAACAAAACTTGCATCAATTCCGCCACGCTGCACCCGTCCGTGCAGAATCAGTTCCGAAACTACGCGCTTTGCAGTGTTTACCGGCACTGCAAAACCAATTCCGGCAGAACTGCCCGACGTTGAATAAATGGAAGTATTTATTCCGATTATTCTGCCCTGGGTATCCAAAAGCGGGCCGCCGCTGTTACCCGGGTTAATGGCCGTGTCAGTCTGAATCATGTCACGGATAATCGTATTTCTGTCTGTCTGAATAGGGCGACCAAGACCGGAAACAATACCGGTGGTCATTGTGCGGTCAAAACCGAAAGGGTTACCGATTGCAATTACTTTTTGACCAACCTTAAGGCGGCTGCTGTCGCCAAAGTCGATGGTAGTTAATGCGATGTTTTCAGGCGGATTGAACTTTACCACGGCAAGGTCGCTGGTGGCATCTGCGCCGATTACCTTGCCTTCGTACTGGGTACCGTCAGAAAGTGAAATATAAATTATTGAAGCACCGTCTATTACGTGATTGTTGGTTACAACGTAACCGCGCTTGTCAATAATTACGCCTGAACCAGTTCCGCTTTCCTGGGCAACGGGTTCCAGAAACCAGTTTAAGCCCATTACGGCGGTGGTAATGTTTACTACGCCGTCCTGGCATTTCTGGTAAACCGAAATATTCTGAAGTTCGTCCTGGGTATAATTTTCCAAATTATCACTTACCGGCAAAACACCGGTAAAAACATTGGTCTGAAAATCAAAGCTTACGTCATCCGTTTCGTTTTGTGCAGGGGCTTGAACAGCCAGCTCTTTCTGCTGGGTGTTTTTTTCTTCTTTATTGTTCTGCACATTTTGAACAAACTGCCAGAAGAACGTGCCACCGCATAAAATAAAAACGGCAACAGCGGTAATGATTATTGCACCTAAAAATTGCTTGCGAGAATATAGTTTCATGGGTTCAGTGTAAACCATAAATGGGGCTAAAGTCGAGTTTTTGATATATCAAAGTAAAAATATATAATGAGAAAGTGTAAAAAACGCGCACCGGTGCGCGCGTTGCTCCAAATGTGTTCTTTTTCGTACTTTACGCCTTCTCAAAATATTTGGCTTTTCCAATCATTCAATTTTATGCCAGCATTTTTTAAAAAGTTTTCCCTTACTTACGTTGAAGGGGCATAAAAAAAAGACCGGGCTGATTGTCTGCGCCGGTCTTTTTTTGCTTTTAACAGTTTAAGCCCTTTTAGGGAAACTTAAATTATTTCTGGTGTTCAAGCTGCAATGTTTTTGTTGTTGCATTGCAAACTTCATCTGGTCCGTAATACTGAATTGCTCCAGGGAAAAGGAAGTCTGTGTTAACTGCCCATTTGTCACGGTTTGCAGCATATTTTTTGAATGGTTCACCGTCAAGTTCAACCAAAGCCTTTTTGATAACAGGCTTTTTAGAACCATGGCGCTGTTCCATGTTCATCATCATTGTTAACGGTACACCGCCGGCAAGCCATTCGGCAGCAGGTGCTGTAAGGTTGCGTACGCTAGAAAGGTAACCGGTTACACCAGAAGCAATCAAAAGGAATGCTGTGAAACCAAGTGAGTAGCAGTAGTCTGCATCAAAGTTTGAAGGGAATGCACAGCGACCTTCGTAACCGAAGAAGTGGCAGTAAGAACTGAACTTGCCTTTGTATGTTCCTTCTTTCTTCATTTCTGCAAGGCGGCCTTCTACCATCATTGCCAGAAGTTTTTCTGTATCAATGCGAGAAACCTGAACGTTGCCGTGTGGGTCGCGGTCTGCGAGGAACTGGGCAGCGATTGATTCTGGCAAAGAAGCAAATGTTTCGTAAGAAGCAGCAGAAAGGTTAGCTTTCAGCCAGTCTTTCTTTTCTGCGAAAGAAACAAGTTTGTTGAATTCGTCTGCTTTAAGTGCCATTTTGTCGTTCAGTTCGGCAATCAAAGTTTTCATTTCAGGAATGAATTCAACAAGGCCTTCCGGAATAAGGATTACGCCGAAGTTGCCTGCTGTTTCTGCACGTTTTGCAATGATTTTGCACAAATCGTCAGTAATCTGGCGCAGTGTCATTTTTTTGGCTTCTACTTCTTCGCTAATCAAGCAGTAGTTAGCCTGTGTCTGCAATTCGCATTCCAAAGCAATGTGGCTTGCAGAACGACCCATCAATTTGATGAAGTGCCAGTATTTTTTAGCAGAGTTAGCATCGCGTTCGATGTTTCCGATAAGTTCAGAATATGTTTTACAAGCTGTATCGAAACCGAAGCTTGTTTCAATCATTTCGTTTTTAAGGTCGCCGTCGATTGTTTTTGGACAACCGATAACGCGTGTTTTTGCACCGGCTTCAACAAATTTTTCAGCAAGCAAGGCAGCATTTGTGTTAGAGTCGTCACCACCGATGATTACGATAGCGTCCAAATCCATCTTTTTAGCTGTTTCCATAGAAGCTGCATACTGTTCCGGTGTTTCAATTTTTGTACGGCCAGAACCGATGATGTCGAATCCACCAGTGTTGCGGTAAGCGTCCATCAGTTCGTCTGTAATTTCTACATACTGACCTTCGATTAAGCCAGAAGGACCGCCCAGGAAACCGTAAAGTTTTGAGTTTTTGTTGCCTTTTTTAACACCGTCGTACAAACCGGCAATAACGTTGTGTCCGCCAGGAGCCTGACCACCAGAAAGGATGATACCAACGTTAAGCTGTTTAGAAACGTCAGGGTTAGCACCTTTTTTGAAAGTTGCCAAAGGTTTTCCGTAAGTATTTTTGAAAAGTGATTTTAAGTCAGCCTGGTCAGCAACAGATTCTGTTGCCTTGCCAAATTCAATGGCAATGTTGTCCAATTTTTCGGTCAAAATAGCTGGTACTTTTGGCTGATATTCGTACCGTGCTTTTTGCAATGCAGAAATTGACATATTTTCTCCTATTTTTATGCAGTTTTCTTCTATATAATACAGAATTATATGAAAAGAAAAACGCTAATTTAGCCTTTTAGCCGTTTTTAATTTTACTAAAATGAAAAGGTATTTACAAGTACACCGCGGCGCGTATTCAAAAGCGGCAAACAGTGATAGTATTAGGAATGCTTATTTTAGAAACGATTGTACCTGTTTTTTTAATGATTGCCTTAGGCAAGTTTCTTACCGTAAAAGGCCTTTTAACTGAAAGCGGAACGGCATGCATCAAAAACCTTTCCGTAAATGTTTTCCTTCCGGTTATGGCCTTTGACGCACTTATTCACGGCACTTACTCCAAAGATTCCGTCGTGCTTATTCTGCTTGAATTTTTTGCCCTGTTTGCTGCCTTTTTTGCAGGATTTCTGTTCAAAAAGCTTTTCGACAAATCCCTTCAGGATTACATTCCCTACGCAATGACCACTTACGAAGGCGGTCTTTTCGGCTGGGCACTGATTGCAATTCTGGTTGGACAGGAAAACCTTTACTATATTGTAAGCATGGATATTTTCAGCGGTGTTTTTGGTTTTACCGTAATGGCCACCGGCTTTAAAATGATAAACGGTGAAAAGCTTTCCAGAAAGGATATTGTTCTTTCCATTGTAAAAAATCCGCTCATCATTTCCGTGGTGCTGGGCTTTGCAGGCGCTGCAATTGGTCTGGGCCAGATTATCGATAATTCGGCTTTTGCATCGTTTTACGAAAAAATTACGGGCATGTTTACCAAGCCGCTTTCTTCAATGATTTTAATTTCAATTGGTGCAGGCCTTGTTTTTGACAGAAACGTTCTTTCTAAAGGAATTAAGTTTGTAAGTCTGCGTTACGTGGTGCAGGCAGTTATCTGCGTTATTGTGCTTGCAGCCATTTATTTTTCAATTGGGCTTAGCAAGGTGCTTCTGGTAACTTTACTGATGTATTTCTGCTGCCCGGCAAGTTTTTTAATTTCAATGTATTCGCAAAAAAAGGAAGCAATTGAGTTTACTTCTGCGGTTTTAAGCCTGCAAATTATTGTTGCACTCATTGCTTTTTCCGTTATTGCGGTTTTTGCAGTTTAAATTGAATTAGGTTCAATTTAAAGTTTATATAAAAGGCCAAAAGACATCTATTTATTGTGATAAAAACAGCCGCAGACAGGCACGGACACGAAAAAATACGCCGTGCTTCGTGCCCATGCTTTGATGTAAGGTACAGTTTCTTTAATAAACTGTACCTTGTGCCTAAACCGATGTCCAGTTACAGAAAATGCATTTAGCACAAGCTGGGACTGTTGAAAGGCTGTTTTTTTTCGAGATTTTCATATAAATTCGATATTTGGCCAATTATTTGCAGGCACAACCGGCGCATTTTTTGCCGCGTTTTGCGCTGTGTTTTTGCTTTTTGGCGTTATTTACACGTGTTTATTGAGGGAAAAAATAAATTTCTGTATAATTGCACGATGGCTAAAAATAAAACAGAAAGACACGTAACACAAAAAGAAGTTGCAGAACTCGCTGGCGTTACCCGCAGTATGGTTTCTTACGTTTTGAACGGCACTAACCGTTCCGTTGCGCCTGAAACAAGGCAGAAAATTTTAGACGCAATTAAGGAACTGGAATACAGACCGAACAGAAATGCGCAGGCGCTGCTGGCCGGTGAAGAAACTCTGGCAAAAAAACAAATCGGTGTAATTTTACCAAACAGTGCCACTTTTTTGCGCCCCTACTACACTGAAATTTTGTCCGGAATTTATGACGCAACCCACAATGCCGGCTGTCACGTGCGTTTTATCCGCTTTTTTGAAGATTTAAAGAATCCTATTTTATTCAATCACCTTATTCATCAGGAAGAAATTGGTTCAATTGTACTTTTGGCGTTAGATCAGGTTGTGCACAGTGCGGAAGATTTTGAAATTTTGCAAAACATAAAAGAACGCATTGAAAATGCCGTGTGCGTTGACTGGCAGATGGAAGGTTTTACTTCCGTTCTGTTTGACAGGGAAAACGCCGCCTATCAGGCAACCCGGCACTTAATCAGCCGGGGTTACGGCGTGCCTTCCTACATCGGTCAAAACGACCAGCGCATTGCAGGTTTAATCCGCGGCGCAAAAGAAACTGACGAAAATTCAGCAGAAAAACTGAGCATTACCGAAGCTTTTGACATGCACAGTGGCTACAACGGCATGAAAAATCTTGCCATGAAGCACAACGCTCAGGGCACACCACTGCCCCGTTCAATTCTGGCCGGTTCTGACGAAATCGCGGTGGGCATTCTGCGCTTTTTAACAGAAAACGACATTCACGTGCCGGAACAGCTGGCGCTTATAAGCATTGATAATTTGGAAACTGCCGAATTTGCTTCTACACCTTTAACGGCCGTAAACGTGCCTAAAAAAGCCATGGGCGAGAAAGCCGTTGCCTTGCTGGTTGACCATACCACAGGCACAGACCACACGGCGCAAACTATCCTGCTGCCAACAAACATAATTGAACGGTGCAGCTGCTAGCGGCATTACCTGTAATTGAAAATTTATAAAAAGTCACTGCAGGCAAACCCAGCCTCGAAAAAAAGCGTTCGCCCTTCGGTCGTGACGAGTTTTTTGCAGGGCTTCCCTCTTTGCAGGAATATGTATCGTGATTTTATTTATCAGTATCTGCGCTTATTTCGTCAGCAATTTCTTGAATGGTTTCCATCGAAAGACCGGTGTATTTGCGTACTGTTTCAAAAGACAAACCATCAAAAAGCATATTCCGCGCTGTTTCGTATGCTTTTTCCAAAATCCCTTCTTCACGTCCAATTGCGATGCCGTCGGCTTTTACTTCGTCTATCATTTCGTACAGGGTCATAAAGCTTTTCCTCCATAGCTCGTTTTTTCTGGATGTGTGAACCGCGGACTGGATTGTTTTTGTTAAATCGGTGTCGGTTGCCTGCGTGGTTAAAAATTTCAGGAATGCGCGCACTTCTTCATTTTCGCTTTTGTGCCAGCTTTCTGCATTGTAATATATCTTGTGGCTCTTGTCATTTACCTTTTCGCTGGCCGCCGGTTCTTCCCTGCAAACCTGTTCCACCGTGTAGCACGGCAAGCCAAAACCGAAGGGGTCTTTGGTGCAGATGAACACGACGAAAGATTCTTTCAGCGTTTTGTAATCGTGGCTTTTTTCCAGCGTGTCAATGTCGATTAA
>JAZRVO010000034.1:0-25156 GCA_045599185.1 Treponemataceae bacterium
AGAATTTGTTGAATTTAACAGGTATGATTTGGCTGGCAACTAATGCAATCAAAATATTTATGATAGTCATCATTATGGAACTTGTTGATATTTGTCGTGCCATCTCAAGGGATTCAGTTCTGCCACCGTTTACCCATGTAAAGGGAAGAAGGTTTGTAATCACCAAAATGTGTACTATGATGTTTATCATCCCTATAGAAGCACTAATCCATCCGGCTTTTTTCAGGTCAAATTTTCTAATCCAGGTTAACATTTTTTTCTCCGTGAGTTCTTGTTAATATATATAACAGTTAGATTTTAAATCTTTGTTACTGTTTTCTCAACTATTTTTTACACTTGATTTACACACATCATCTGTGTAAAATATGTGTAATAGAGGTGATATTATGGCTAACTTAACAATTTCTGTAAATGATTCTGATAAAAAAGAATTCAGCGATTTTTGTAATCAGGTTGGAATCAGTTCGTCTTCATTGTTGAATATGTTTATAAAAACCGTAATTCGCGAAGGTCGAATTCCTTTTGAAATTTCTTTGAAAAAAAGCAAACCAAAACATGAACCTTATACAATTCCAAACAGAAAAACTCTACGTGCATTGAAAGAAGGTGATGCGCTGATAGCAGCAGAAGATGCTCCAAGCTACACTCTTGAAGAAGTTTTTAAGGAATTGAGCAAATAGTATATGAATGATCAATATCCTGAATATCGGTTAAAATTAACTTCTCAATTCAAAAAAGACTATAAGCTAGCGATTAAAAGAAATTGTGATATTGAATTGTTAAATACTGTGATTCGAATGATTGCAAAAAGAATTCCCCTTCCGCCGGAATACAAAGACCACGAATTAAGCGGAGAATGGAAAAATCACAGGGAATGTCACATAAAAAATGATTGGCTTTTAATCTATCAGATAAAGGATAATATTCTTGTTCTAGAATTAACCAGAACAGGAACCCATTCAGATTTGTTCAAAAAATAAAAAATTATTTCCTCAACCGCAAATCAAATGCTTTTTTCAGATTTCCATCAAATCCTAAATTTTCATAGAACTTGTGGGCTTCTGTGCGTTTGCAGTTGCTTTGTAAAATCACTTTGTAGCAGTTGTGTGATTTTGCATCTTCAATGGCCATTTCTATAACTTTGCGGGCAAATCCTTGTTTGCGGTATGCACTGTCTGTAACTACATTCTCTAAAAAGCAGATTGAGCGGCCGTGTGCAGTAAGATTTGGAATAATCAGGGTAAAACAGGTGGAAACAACTTTTGGAGCCCCTGCAACTGATGTATCCACTGCGCCAAAATACTTAATATCAGGATTTTTGGAAATTTCTTCCCATACCGGCAAAGAACCTTCTGCTGTTAAATCACTGTTGTTTTCATCCAGCTGAACATAAAGCTCCAAAAGGGAAGGTAAATCTTCTTCTGTAAGCTGACGAAACTCTATTTTAGAAATATCCATTTTACGCTCCTATGCCTGTAAAACCTTTTCCATTAAAGCAAAACGGCCTTTACGCCAATCTGCGTAGCCCACAGTTTTGTATCCCAATTTTTCATACATTTTCTGGGAATAAGGATTTTCAGTAAAGCAATCCAGCTTGATAGCGCGAACTCCCTGAGCCTTCACCAGATCTTCAATCATAAGGCAGGTTTCCCTTCCAACACCCTGATTCTGAAATTCCGGATTTACACACAAGCGGTGAATCACAACATAATCTTCCCCAGTATAACTCCAAGTTCCATTTTTATACTCTTCATCGCAGTTCCTGTTCAAAACAAAACAGGCTGCAGGTTTTTCATCAATTTCTACTATATATAACTGATTATTTTGGGCATCACGCTGAAAATCATCCTGAGTTGGATAAATTTCATCCCACTGAAAAATCCCCTGCTCGTTCATTCGGTTAACTGCGGCACGTACAAAATTAAAAATTGCAGGAACTTCGGACAAAGTAACTTTTCTAATTTGCATAAATATTCCCATTATTTCAGCTTTTTTAAAAAACGTACCTGTAATTTTTCGCTGGCGCAGCCCTGTGCACGGTAAAACGCATGTGCGCCTTTCCGCGTTTCGCCAGAATTAATGCGCATGTGCAACGCCCCGTGTTCCTTGCCCCATTGTTCAGCCGCCGCCAAAAGCTGCTTTGCAATTCCCTGCCGCCGGTAATTTTCCCTTACGGCAAGCCCCAGAATATTTATCATCCGGTCAAAATACAGAACATCGTAAAGTTCAACGTGAATCACACCGCAAACCTGTCCAGCATTATCCTCTGCTACAAAAACACTTTCCCTTTTTGGGTCTACTAATGGCAGTTTTTTAGCCACCATTTCCTCTGTGCAGTCAGGTTCACCCAAATCATCGTGAAAAATTACCGCAAGGGCAGCGGCATCAGAAAGTCGTGCAGTCCGTATTTTTATCATGAAAGCATTATATTAAGAACATGCAGAAATTACAATTTTGAAAACATTTTTGAACAATTGGGCCAGCCTGAACAAACTGAACCTGCAAGTTTACAGCAGGCCTTTGAACGGTACGCCGCTGTGGGTGCACCATTGCCGGTACTCATTCTGGTTGTGGGCATCGCCAAGGGAAGTTACATAAACCGCGGTGTCAGACATCAGTTCCTGCTGGTTTTCAATATTGCAGGCGCAGGCAAAACCCGGCGCATTTTCAATATTTTCTGCCTTATTTACGCCCAAAGTCTGCAAAGTTTTTCCGCTCTGTGCCGCCCAAACACGCAAAGCCTGTTTTGCAACGCCTTCCCGCGAATCAATTGCTTTTAACCGGCCAGCCGCCGCCTGCTCAAACTCGGCAAGAATGTGGGTAAAATGGGTGCAGGCCAAAACCACAGTGTCAACGCCGTTTCGGGCAAAATATTCAACAGCCGGCAAACAGGCGTTGCAGCGTTCTTCGTTTGTGGCGGTAAAAAGATTGTGTTCAATAAAACGCACCAAATTACTGTCTCCGCGGCGGAACACCGTACAGTTAGAGGCAAAATCGCTGATAAGTTTATCGGTGTAAGGGTCTTCTACCGTGTGGGCGGTTGCCAAAAGCCCAATTTGCCGGTTTTGTGTGCAGGCCGCGGCCAGTTTAATGGCAGGAACAGTACCGACAACCGGAATGTTGAAAGTTTGCCGCATGGTTTGCAGCGCCGCCACCGACATGGTATTGCAGGCAATTACTGCAACCGCCGGATTAAACCGTTCAATTCCGCGCTTCAGCACAGCCGTTGAAAAATCAATAATCTGCGCCTGTGTTTTTTCACCGTAAGGAAAATTGGCCGTATCGCCAATGTAAACGCACCTTGCATTGGGCGCCATCTGCTTCAGCTGAACCATGTAAGGCAAACCGCCGGTGCCGCTGTCCAGAAACAAAAAATCAATGTCAAACATTTTAATCTCCCCAAAGACTGTTAAAGGCTTTCCGGGCTTCTTCTTTGGCTTTCTGTTCTTTTAAGGCAGCAGAAAAACCGGCCGAACTGTCATTGGGCTTAAAAAAATCGCAAAAATTGCTGCGTTCCTTGTCAAAAACAGGTTCTTCTATGGTTTCGTGGCAGTCGTAATGTGCCCCAGGCGAAAAATACTTGCAGTTTTTGCAGCAATGCAAATCCGCGCCGCAATGTTCGCAGCTTTCATTTCTTCCATAAGGAAACTTAACACTATTTTCTTTTCCGCATTTGTAACACATGGGTAAATAATAGCAATAAATTTTGTGTATGTACAAGCGCATAAAGTAAGCAAAAAAAATGCAAAAGCAAAATTGAAAAATAAAAGCAACTTTTGCGCCAATAACATTTGACTTATTATGCGCGATATTCTAAAATTTCAGCATGTTTTCAATTGGATTATGCCGCCACCCCGGCTGCCGAAATCAGGCCTTAAGCAATTTAGACGAATACGGAAACCTGACAGCCGGCGAAGAATTTTGTCTGGAACACTTGCCCAACAGGGAAGAAAATCTGGAACACATTTACAATTACATCCGCCAGCACGACAAGATAATTGGTTTAAGCTTGCCGGGGTTAAGGTTTGAAAATTTTGACCTGACAAACAAAAAGTTTTACGGTTGCAACATGCAGTACTGCCATTTCATTAACATTCATTCTGAATTTTGCCGTATGCGCATGAACATTATGGATTTTTCTGTTTTTGCCGACTGCAACCTTTTGAATTCAAACATGCAGTTTACTTCTTTTGCAGGCAGCACTTTTTCGCACATTCTGTTTACCAACAGCGATTTGGTGCATAACAATTTTAACGGCATTCTCGCCCAGCAGTCTTCGTTTGACGATTCTGACCTTTACAATTCGCGCTTTATAAATGCCCGGCTGCTGGATACTTCAATACGCAACTGCAACATAAAGCAAACCTGCTTTAACGATGCCAGTTTTAAGAACGTTTCGTTCAAGCAGTCCAACACGCGCGAAGCAAAATTTAGCGAAGGGGTTGAATTTTGATAAAGATTTATTTTCACCTGTGCCTTGATGGTTTTTCCAACTGCTACATTGTTGGCAACGAAGAAACAAAACAGGCACTTATTATTGACCCCGGCGCAGTTACAAAAGAAATGATTATGCAGCTTGAAAACAACAAGTTTTCGCTTGAAGCCGTGCTTATTACCCACAACCACAAAAGCCACTACAAAGGGCTTGAAACCCTTAAAAAAATTTACAATCCTAAAGTTTTTACCGCCGACTACGAACTTGCAGGCGACGACAACAGCGTAATTCGTGGTGACGGCACGCTTAAAATCTGCGGAATGAATGTGGGCTATCTGTCCGTTCCAGGGCACACTTCAGATTCCATGGTTTATAAAATTGGCCAGACACTTTTTACCGGCGACGCACTTACTGCCGGGCTTGAAGGAAGTACAAACAACGCCTACGCAGAACGCATTTTAAAAGCAAACATAAAAACCAAAATACTTAGCCAAAACAACGAGCTGGTTTTAATGCCGGGGCACGGACCGCCTTCTACCATAAAAGCAGAAAAACGCTTTAACAGCGATTTGGGCATTGACATTAACCGTTAAAGCAGCAAAAAAAGCCGAAGAATTTGTGCATAATTCTTCGGCTTTTTTTATTTTCCCATATTTGGCCAAATGCCGGGTTTGCAGAAAATGCCAAAACAACATTCAGTTAATAATCGGTTGTTACAAGCCAGATGCGGCCGGCGGTATAGTTCCAGTTTTCTGTTAAAAACGGCGTCATCATTTTGGCGGCGGTGTAAAACCCCCAGCCGTTGCTGTCAAGCACATATTTTACAAGATCCGGGCTGCTGGCATTTATGTAATGCTTTGTAGCCACAATCTTGGTAAAATAATCCGCAACTTCATTCAGCGGCTGCTGCAAAATGTAAGCCATATATTCATTCTGAATTAAATAAGTGTCATTCAAATCGTAATTAAGCGACGGCGTAACAGTAAAATATTTAAGAATAAACTGAAGGCTTTTTGGGTCTGTTTTGCTGAAAGCATTTGCAACCGTAGAACGGAAACTTGCATTGGTAAAATACAGGCAGTGCAGGCCTTCGTGTGCCAAAAGCCGCCAGCGCAAAAACCGGCTTAATTCCTGAGAAATTGAAACCAGCGCGCCAAAACCCGCAGAAAAAGAACCGTCCGCATTCTGGGCAATAATTCCGTGGGCGCACAAAATCTGCTGAAGCATGATTTCATATTCATTCAGCGGAAAATTGTTTTTGCGGGCAAGTTCAAAAAAATCTGCCAGCGTCTGCGCCTTGTAATCGTGGGCATTAAAACCGTGTTCACCGGCCATCACCTTGTCGGTAACAAGCTTGCCCGTATAGCCAGCTTTTTCTGCAAAAAAAGCAAGGCGCTTAAAAAGCTTGTCCTGCACGTCATAATCTTTTGTGTCAAAAAACAGAACGTAAGGAAACTGTTCCCACTGGAAAAGTTCAAAATCATCGCGCCGCCATGCGGATTTAGGCCAGTCGGGAATAAGCCCCGGATCTGTTACGATTGGCGCCAAAGGCGTTGCCACCTTGCTAGGCAAAACAGGTTCGTAAACCATGCCGTTTACGGAAGTCTGGGTTAAATCGCTTATTTCGGCAGTAAGAGGCATTTCTGCGCCCTGCTGCGCCAGAAGTGCCGGATAAAGTGTAATTTTCTGCTGATTTGGAGACTGCATTATGCTTACCGGCGTACCGGCCACGTTCATGCGGATGCTGTCGAACTTGCCGTTTGGGTTTGCAACCGGCGCGCCCAGATAAAGGCTGAGCTTTTTGGCAGGGTTCATGTCCACTTCAAGGCTGCCGTACTTACTTTTGATAATTCCACCGTCAGCAGCAAAACCGTACCAGGGTACAAAGTTTCCGGCTTCTCCGCCAGCTTCCGAAGAAGCAGCAATCCAGCCGGTTTTCTGCAGAACGATTTGGGCACTTTCAATTTTTACCGGCGTATCGGCATAAATGAAAAAACCGCGCACCGGCACGTTCTGCGGAAAAGCCATGGAAACACGGAATTTTGGAAAATGCGAACCGCTTACAAAATTGTGGGCGCCTAAAGTTTTGTTCAGCTTGTAAGTGTCGGCAAAATCTTCTTCAAAAAGCCAGCCGAAACAGAAACGCGGCGCATTCTGGTCGCCGGACTGGGCATTCTGTTCAGTTTGGGCGGCGTTGGGAACTTCAACTTTAGGCAATTCGCTTACCATAATCTCCAGCGACTTTCCGTTTGTGTCAAAAGGCTGGTCGGCATTAAAGGCAAAGTACATGTAAGTGGATTTCTGCGGATTATCGATTGCGGCGGCTTTTGCGCAGGCATTAAGTGCCACAAGATTTTCTGCGCTGTCGCCGTTCTGCAAAGTTAAGGCGCTGGGTACAGTTCCGCCGCAGCCACCAAAAACCAGGGCAAAAATTAAAATTGAAGTAATACCCAAAGCAGTTCTGGCAGTTTTTTTATTGAATGTCATCGAAAATCCTCTTGTAAAAAAAATGTCTTCAAAATATCTTAAAAGGGCTGTGAAAATGCAAAAATTCTTACAGTTATAAGGAAGAAATAATGGAAAAAACTTTGAAAATTGCTGCCCTTGTGTGCCACGACAACGTTTCTTTTGATTTGGCCACAGAACAGCAGGCGATATGCAAGAACTTTCAGGTTTTTCCAAGTTTTCCGCTAATCTGTCCGCTGGCAAAAGTTGAACCGGCGGAAAAAAATCAAGATATTTTAGCCCAATATCAAAACATTTTCCAGTCGTTAAAAGAAAAACCGGTTTTAATGCCTGTTGAATATGATGATTTTTTTGGCATTTTTTACCGCAGGATGCAAATAAAAAAAACAGAAGGGTTTCCTCTTTGCGACGAAGGCTTTTTTGGCAGAATTACTTTGGCCAAAACCAGCACACTGCCCTTTTTGTTCAATGAATTTGAAGAATATGCAGGCAATTTAAGTTTTGCTGGCAGCGTGCCTGCAATTAGCAGTGGGCAAATTGCAGAAAAAATTAAAAGCACGCCGGTTGAACTGCGTGTTTTTAAGCTTGCCGTTTTTTCATTTTGCCTTAACAACTGCGGCAATTTCCGCAGCGCAAACTGGCAGCAGGAAAGTTCCCGGTGGATAAAGCTTTGCTAGTACAGCCCGGCGCTGTTTGCGTTTTAGGCTGCATACAGCATCGCACCACAGACCCTGAAATAAATTCAGGGTGACAGTTCTTGACATGCTGAACTAGTTAGCCTTCGGCGGCTACGCACAGCATCTGCCACGGTTTCTGCACTTACCGCGGATTCCGAACCAAGTTCGGAATGACAAAGCTTTTGCTATTTGACTTGTCTCTTATTTCCGCTTGGTATACGCAAAAGCCCGTAGTTTTGCTGTTGGCAAAACTACGTCAATTTATTCTTCCAGCGTAAGATACCCAACCACTAGCAGTTTTATAAGCTGATAAAGCACTGCCAGGAACAAAAACTTCCAGTGGATAACTGGGATTAGTAAACACATTTGATTCCAATACAGGCGGAGTTAAAGGTTTCATTGTTAACGTAACAGAACAACCAGAAAACGACAACTGACATATCTTATTAACATTTTGCGGTATTGTTATATTCCTAAGCGCAGTGCAACCTTTAAAAGCACCAATACTTATTTCTTCAAGACTATCCGGCAAAGAAACACTATTAAGCTTAGTGCAATCCTGAAAAGTATAATCCTCAAACTTTTTTATTTTATTACCGGCAAATTCCACTTTTTCAAGATTAGTACAATCCTTAAATACTTGAACTCCTAATGATTCTATATTTGCAGGAATTGTTACAGCCCTTAAAGAAGAACAATTTTCGAAAACTTTAGTATCTATTTTTTTAAGTTTTGAATCAGAAGCGAAAGTCACATTTGACAGGCTGCTACAACCATTAAAAGCGAATGAATTTATAAGTTCTACATTTGCAGGGATTGTTATGCCTGTAAGAGAAGTATCGCTAAATGCATATGCATCTATTTTTTTCAAAGTACTTGGCAAAACAACAGAAGAGAAAGATGAAGTGTCAAATGCCAGAGAACCAATTTCTTCAACGCCTTCCGGAATTTTTATAGTGGTTAAAGTTTCTCCATAAGGCGTTAATCCGGTAATAGTTTTGCTGCTAACGTCAAAAATCGGCTGTCCGCCTAAAGATTTGGTTTCAACTAATTCCAGTTCAAGGTTGCCGGTTGTGCCTGCCGGTATGCTTTTCCATACTTTGCCGTCGGAAGGCAAGCCGGTGTTTTTTACAACCCAGCCCAAAACCGTGCGCCCGTCAAGGCACTGTATTGCCGGCAGGGCTGCACCTGTTTCGGCAGTGTAAGTTCCAGTTAATGTTAACGGTACATATACATTGTCTGGAAGGCTCGAAGCATCACATTCAAATTTATAGGTTACGTACATACTAAGTTTTGAACCGTTCTGCACACTTGGTATTCCGCCGGTTATAAAATAAGGCTTGCCGTCGCTGGTGGTAAAACTGCCTTCGGCGCGCACGTTGTCGCCAAGTTTTAAGCCTGCAACTGAAAATTTATCGCCCTTGTTAAGGGTCTGGTTAAAGTAAAGCTGTCCGTTTACCCACAGCTTAAAATCCATGGTGCTCCAGTCCAAAGACATTATTCCTGCGGAATAAGTTGCGGCACTTGCGTTTGCAGGCATTTCTTCAGAACCGCCGGAACCGCCTGACGAACCGCCTGCGAGTTTGCCGTTGACATAAACCTTTACTTCGCCGCTGCCGCCGCCACCAAAGCCTTTGCCGGCATTGTTTCCGCCACGGGCAGCACTTACGCCGCCACCACCACCGCCGCAGCTAACACAAAAAATTGCAAAAATTGAAAATAATAAAATTGAACAGATTAAAGCAGCTTTTTTCATAAGCCACCTCCGCGTAAAAAAGTGACTTTTGCAGAAAAAAGCAAAGTTTCTTCTATTATTGTTGCTTGTTGCTTGTTGCTTGTTGCTTGTTGCTTGTTGCTTGTTGCTTGTTGCTTGTTGCTTGTTGCTTGTTGCTTGTTCAGCATTATGGAATTCGTCCTTTTTATATTGTCAATATACTTTTCACGTTTTCTTTGTTTAACATTAGTTAACTTTTTATATTATATGGCAATAAGACGAATAACACAACACAGAAAAAACTTACATTCTGCCCCATACTGTTGCCGCCGCTGTTACGATACCAGTATTTTTTTTATATGGACGTAAAACAACTTGGAGTATATTTATTCAGCAGGGTTTCTTTTTTACAAAAGATTTTTAAGTCAAAAGTGAATTACTGTCGGGTAAGCATTCATGATGTACTAAAAGACGAACTGTACAGGGTTGATGAAATTACTGCGCAGGATCTTATGCTTGAAGATTTTGAAAAAAAATACAATCACACCATAACAAGCTGCGGAAGCAATCTTTTTAACCACTGGTTATACACCATAAAGAACAGGCAGCAGATTATTCAGCTGCAAAAGGACATGCAGACTTTATGCGCTGATGCAAACTTTGATTACATAAAGCACTGCCTTTATAAATACGTAGGAAAACAAAAGAACAATAATTTTGTCCGCGATTTATGGAACGGCTTTAGCATTTACAATTTCGTAATCAACAATTTTTTCTATTTATATCTGTTTAACATTGCATTAAATGCTGTTTTATGCCTGTTTTTTACAAAATACATTGCAGCCTTTATCATTCAGTTTTTTCTGCTTAATTTTTTTATGTTTATTGCAACAAACAGATATATAAGCCATGTTACGTCTTCAATAGGTTATTTTCTGTCAATCTGCTATGCGTTAAAAAAAATCAGCAGAAAATCAGAATTGAATCTTTTATACAAAACGCCTGACTATAAAAAATTCAGCAGGCTTTCTGCCTGTGCGCTGTTTTTTAAGGATGGTACTGGCGGTCCTTCTTCCGGTGATATATTTTCAATTTTGCTTGATTACCTGAGAATCTTTTTTGCCATGGAACTTTTTTCTTTCAAAATGGTAGAAAAAACAATTCTGAACAATCTTGAACAGGTACGGGAAATATATCTTTATACGGGCTATATCGACTGTCTTATAAACAGCCTAGGCATCATAAAAAATTACAGCTGCTGCCTTACTGAATTCAATGAAAAAAGCCGCACATCTATAGATTTTGAAAATCTTAAAAACCCGTTTATTGACGGCTGTACAGGGCAAAGCCGCAACATAAACCGAAGCATCATCATTACGGGTTTAAATATGTCTGGCAAAACTTCATTCATGAAATCTGTGGCTTTAAACCAGATTATTGCTACAAGTTTTGGTTTTGCATTTGCAGACCGCTATTCCACGCAGACGGTTGATGTGGTTTCCAGCATTTGCATCAACGACCAGCTGCTGGAAGGTAAAAGCCGTTATTATGCAGAAGCAGAAAGGCTTATGAACCTTAAGGAAACAATCAGCAACCACAAGTGCCTTTGCGTAATCGATGAAATTTTATCAGGAACCAATTCCGAAGAACGCATTTTTGGAAGTACGAAAATTCTTCTGGATTTTGCAAAGTCAGAATCCCTTCTTATTGCGGCAACTCACGACTTGCAGATTGCAGACAACATTAAGGAAACTTATTGCCCGGTTTATTTTGACGGCGAAACATCAGGCAACAGAATTATATTTGATTATGTCATTAAAGACGGCATCGTTTCAAAAAAGAACGGATTGCTGATTTTAAAATTGCTGGGCTTATGATTTTCAAAAGTCCCACCCTGAGGCAAAAAGAAGAGACCGGTTTTTTTGGGGGATTTTTGGGGTGGGAATTTTGGTGTGTGCGTAAAAAAAGCTTATATTTGTGCACGTAATTAATATGTGCACAAATTAGAAGATAATAAGAATACATTACCTTATAACTTTAATTTTGATGATTAGAAATACTCAAGGCATTGAACAAAGCCAATCACAAACTCGGTCAACTTAATGGATTAATGGAGCTATTAACCAGCTTCCTAATCCATACGTTATTTTCAATGCAATTACACTTGGAGAAGCGAAGGAATCTAGCGAAATTGAAAATATTGTTACAACATTCGATGAAATCTTTAAGGAAATGAATTATTCAAAATCAAATCCATCTCCAAAAGAAGTCTTGAATTACAGACAGGCTATGTTAAGGAGAAGTTCTTAATACTCCTCCTCAGAATAAGGATGAAATTGAGTATTATCTTTCCAATCTGGAAAAATACATTAATATGCCGGAACTTGAAGATACAGATCCGATTTTGAAAATGGCAGTCATTCATTTTCAATTTGAATCAATACATCCATTTTATGATGGGAATGGTAAAACTGGCCGTATGCTGAATATTCTTTATCTGACGTTGGCAAAAAAAATTGACCTGCCAATTTTATGTTTGAGTAAATACATTAATCAAAATCGAAGTACATACTATGAAAGATTGAATGAAGTACAAGAAGATATCAACAAACTCAAAAAACTATATTTTGTTTATGATTGAAGGTGTCTATCAGATGTCTGAGTTTACCCTAAAGTTTATTGATTCATTTATGAAAACTATGAACGATGCTGCAACATTGATTAAAGAAAAATACCCTAGACTATATTCTCAGGAATTGCTGGAGCATCTGTTTTATGATTTTTACACAAGGAATGAATATTTATGTGAAAAATTAAATATTACCAGAAACACAGCCAGTAAATATTTGCATGAACTATCCGACGCAGGAATATTAATAGAAGAAAAAGTTGGAAAATCAAAGGTTTATAAAAATGCGTTTCTTTATAATTTAATAAAACTTTGGTAATTTACTACAGGTTTTCGCCTTGCCTAATGCAGGTTAAAAGCCTGTTTTTGTTTAACACTAAAAGTCGCTGAATCAATTTCAAGGTTTCTTCAAATTCTCTTCAACCCCGGTAAAAAAATCATTCCGCAATCATCCCTATTATTTCTTCCATAGAATAGTCAAAAAAATCTTCGTAAAAAGTTCCTTCAAATTCGGCTTTTGAAAATTTACCAAAAACCAAACCGCATAAAAAATTGGACAAATCTGCCCAGCTTACATCGTCAAAATTGTATGCGTTGTCAGGATTGTAAATTTCTGAAAGAATTTCTGACCCTCTGTTTCTTTCTTCCGTTTCCAGCAGGAAAATTCCATAAAAAAGTAAATGATTTTTATCTTCGGGATTTGCATGAAACCATCTGCTGTATATTTCCAATTCGTTTTGAACGAACTCTTTGTATGTATAAAAGTTTTGATGAAAATACAAATACCTGACATACTGGCTTTGCAACAGCGGGCTTAAAAGTAATCAGTTAATTATCTAAATATTTTTTTTCTACATTACAAAAGGCTTCCAAAGAATCCTTTTCTATTGCGCCATATTTTACGGCGTTTTTATAGCCTACTATTAAACCGCCGGTTAGCTCAACTTTAACACCCCGCTTACCTAAATGCTTTGCAAATTTTTTAGCATTGCGCATTGCTGCCCTCTGTGTAAAACCGTAAATTATAGCCTTGATTGGAACGCCGTCACATTCATAAAAAGCCCTAAAAATCATAAATACCTCCAAAAAGTTTATTAAAACTATAACCGTAAAGCATGGCAAGGCTTTGAACCTTGTAAGACAGCCTGAAAACTGCCACCATGCTATAAAATTATGCAACTGTTGCAACCGGTGCAGAAACATGCGGCTTTTTTTGCATTGCAAAACAATTCCGGCAAACAAAATAGCACTTTCACTTGATTGAAACTAACGCCAAAATATGCTATTACTAAAAACTATGAAAACCACCTTGATTAAAGATTTGCTTGTTTCTCAGCCGGATGGAAGGGCTGTGACAGTTTGCGGTTGGGTGCGCACAATGCGCGACTCAAAAAACCTTGTATTCATTCAGGTAAACGACGGCTCTTGTTTTGCCAATATTCAGCTTACCTTTGACCGCAATAATCCAGGTAATGCAAATCCACAGGAAATTGAAAACGAACTTAAGCGTGTTTCTACCGGCGCTTCCGTAAAGGCCGAAGGCGTAATCATTCCTTCACCTGCTTCAGGACAGGCCGTAGAAGTAACATTGCAGAATCTTGTTGTTCTTGGTGAATCACCTTCGGACTATCCGTTGCAGAAAAAAGGCCATTCAGTTGAATTTTTGCGCGAAATTGCACACCTGCGCCCGCGCACCAACATGATTGCAGCCGTTGCACGCATGAGAAGCCAGCTTGCATTTGCAGTTCATACATTTTTTCAGGAACGCGGATTTCAGTATTTCAACGCACCGTTAATTACATGCAGCGACTGCGAAGGTGCAGGCGAAATGTTTCAGGTTACAACGCTTGACTTAAAGCGTATTGCAGAAGAAGGCGTTAAAGCCGGTGCAAAGGGAATGGATCCTGCCAAAGCCGAAAACCTTGTAAACTATTCCAAGGACTTTTTCGGCAAGCCTGCAAACTTAACGGTTTCTGGACAGCTTGAAGCCGAAACCTACGCAACGGCACTTTCGCGCGTTTACACTTTCGGACCGACTTTCCGCGCCGAAAACTCAAACACACCGCGCCACCTTGCCGAATTCTGGATGATTGAACCGGAAATGGCATTTTTTGAACTTGAAGACGACATGGACATTGCAGAAGAATTCGTTAAGTACCTTTTGAACTGGGCACTTACCAACTGCAAGGAAGACATGGCATTCTTCGACCAGCGCATTCAGAAAGGACTGATTGAAACCCTTACCCACGTTGTTAATTCGGACTTTGTACGCATCAGCTATACCGATGCAATTAAGGAACTTGAAAAAAACAACGACAAGTTTGAATTTAAAGCATTCTGGGGCTGCGACTTGCAGACCGAACACGAACGCTATCTTACTGAACAGACTTTCAAAAAACCGGTAATGGTTTACGACTATCCGAAAGAAATTAAAGCTTTCTACATGAAACTTAACCCGGACGGAAAAACCGTGCGCGCTGTTGACGTTCTTGTTCCGGGCATTGGTGAACTTATTGGCGGTTCTGAACGCGAAGCCGATTACGACAAGCTTGTAAACCGCATTAAGGAACTGGGAATGAACCCTGAAGATTACTGGTGGTATCTTGACCTTCGCAAGTACGGTTCAGTTCCGCACTCAGGGTTTGGTTTGGGCTTTGAACGCTTAATCCGCTACGTAACAGGCATGGGAAATCTTCGCGATGTTATTCCGTTCCCGCGTGCACCAAAACTTGCAGATTTTTAAGTTTTAACACCATAAGCCTTTTGCAAGCCGCTTTTGCAAAAGGCTTAAATGCATGAACTATTTTGAAAAACCGTCGTTCTGCGGAAATCCGCAGAACGACGGTTTTTTATTTTTAAATGCGAAAAATGGCACGAACTGACATTTTTTTAAGGTCGGTTTCACCTTTTGCACGCCAGCGGCGTTCTGCCAGATTTTCTGCTTTTCAACAAAAACTTGCGAAAATGCAAAAAAAGCTTTATTCTAAATATTATGAATTTGCATGAAAACAACGATTTTGGTCGTAAAGTTTTTTTTATAATGCCATCTTTCGATTTTCGCTCACTGGTGATACCGGCACTTTACGAGCAGGAATTTGAAGTTTATACATTTGACAGTTACACAAAAGCAAAAGAAATTTTACGCAATTACCCCGATTCAATTTGTTTTATAAATACAGACGAAGGCATGACACCAGGCGAATGGTTTTTTTATATCAAGTCCTTTGAAGAAGACCCGATGCTTTCTACAATTTTTTTGGGCATAATTTGTACCCGCATGACCAAGGCGCAGAAAGAACAGTTTGCAATGGATACAACCATACCGGCCGGTATTCTTGAAGCGCGTTTAAGCCATGACGAACTGATTGAAAAAATCATTAAAATTCTGGAAATTAACGGTGCCAAGGGCAGGCGCCGTTACGTGCGTGCCAAATGCGGCGACGATTTTTCAAGTTTTGCAACATTTTTAATTGACGGCAATGAACTGAAAGTTAACATTAATGATATCAGTTCCGCCGGAATTTCGTGTACGGCACCGGCAGCGTATGCAGATTATTTTAAGGCGAATTCGCTTATACGCAATTTCACGCTTACGCTGAGCAGCAAAAAGGTAACCTGCATTGGTGTCGTTCTGATGACCAACATTCAGGGCGACAAACTTTCCTTCGTAATTGTTTTTACCCAGAACATTGCTTTTACCACGCGTACTTTTATACGCGCCTACGTGCACAGACAACTTCAAAACAATATTGAAGCACAGCTGCTTAACGTTAAAAGCGACAATGTAAATTATACCGAAATGGCAGAAACTGCGGCAAAAAACGAAAACCTGCAGGAACTGGACAGTTAAAAGAACAGCAAAAAAGCCCGGCATTTGTGCAACTGCAAAAAATGCCGGGCTTTTCGTTTTTTAAACCGTCATTCTGTCATTCCGAACTTGTTCCGGAATGACAGAATGACACAGGTTACTGCTGAAGGCTTATTTTGCCGGCGCTCATTTCAAACACCGTTCCGGCAAGTTCATCACGCAGGCTTTCCTTAATAATGCCTGCAATCTTTATGTTTTCTGCAAAATCTTCACTTATGTTTTCACAGCCAAACTTTGCAAGCAAAATCTTTATCTGATCGTAAAAACTGTAAGGCACGGCAAGGCTGAAAGTTTTTTTTGCCACGTATTCTTCAAACCTGCACACATTAAGCACTTCTTTTGCACTGTCGCCATAAGCCTTTACCAAACCGCCGGTGCCCAAAAGCGTGCCACCAAACCAGCGGGTAACTGTTACCATAATGTTTGTACAGTCCCTGCCCTTCAGCACTTCCAGCACCGGCCGGCCGGCAGTACCGCTTGGTTCACCGTCATCGGAACAGCCGAGAATTTCGGCATTGAGGCCGCAGATAAAGGCGTGCACCACATGGGTAGCATCAGCGTATTTCTGTTTCTGTTCTTTTAAAAGCTGGCGCGCCTGCGGCTGGTTTTCAATTACAAAAGCCTCAGCCAAAAAACGGGACTTTTTAATTTCCAGTTCCGCAGAACAATAATCCTGTAAAACTCTCATTTTGAAGTCATGTTAACAACGCCGTCCCATTCATCTGGCACGCCGGTTTTAATAAGCTTATAGGCACGTTCCATAAAAACGGCGGTTGGCGGATCATCCGGCATAACGGTGTACACCTTTTCAAATTTCTTCACTGCGCCTTCAAAATCTTTTGCAAGGTATGTGTCCAATGCATCGTGGAAAAGTTCTACGCCTTCAATTACGTTGTCCGGCGTTTCTTTTTCCAGCCCGATGATGTTGTAAAGCTGAACAGGCGTGTTAATGCCCACAACGCGTACACGGTCAAGACGGCGGCCAACAAACCCCGGACCAGCCTTGTTGTAAGAAGATTCGGAAGCCAGAATCCACGTGCCATAAACTTTGTTAACGCCTTCCAAACGTGCGGCAAGGTTTACGTCGTTACCCATAATGGTATAGTTCATTTTTGCTTCCGTACCCATGTTGCCAACAACCATTGGGCCGCTGTTAATGCCAATACGGGTTAACAGGGCGTTAGGTGCTTCACCGCGGCTAAGCAGATATTCGTTGATGTCCTTTTCGGCCTGCTTCATTCGGATTGCACTCATCAGTGCACAGCGGGCATTTTCAGGGTTATCAACCGGGGCACCGTAAAAGGCAATAATTGCATCGCCTTCAAATTTATCAATTGTACCCTTGTTTTCAAGAACAATGTCACTCATGCGCGAAAGGTAAACGTTAAGAATGTAAACCAGCTGGGTTGGCGTAACTTTTTCCGACAAAGTAGAAAATTTCTGAACGTCGGTAAAGATTGCCGTAAGTTCCTTTTCCTGACCACCAAGGGTAAGTTTTTTAGGGTCTTTAACGATTTCATCAATAATGTCGCCGGAAAGATAGGTAGAAAATGCCTTGCGCAAAAAGTTTTTGTCCTTTTCCGAAAGTGCGAAACGCAGCAATGTAATAAGAACAAACTGGGTAAAAAGCGCAAACAGAATTGCAAAAGATTCAATGTAAACTGAAAGAAATGCAAAAATGCCGAACAGCGCGAGGAAAACGATAACAACAAACCAGATACCGGTTGCAAGGCGCGAACCGAGTTTTTTTAGGCGGCGGAAAATAAGCGCAGAAACATAGCAGAGGGCAGCCATTAAAATGTAACTTACCCAGCCCGGAATAGGCCGAATAAACTGTTCCGTAACCAGCGTGTTGAAAAGGTTAACGTGGGTACCCATGTTTGCATAATGGTCTTCAAAAGGCGTAATGCCAAAGTCGGTAGTACCTGTGGCCGTATTACCAAAAACGCAGAAAGCACCATCGTAAAGACTCACAAGCCGTTCAAAATTGTCGTTATAGGTTTTCAGGTCTTCGGCGAAGGCATCAAAAAGGCTTTTAATTTTTTCCTGTTCGTTTCTGTAAAGGCTTTCATCATCGTGTGCCTGGCGTACCGAATCAAAAACGGCATAAATTTCTTCATCTACACCGCTGGAAAGCATTGCCATGTCTTCAAAGAAAACTTTGCGCCGTACAAAATAGTCGTCAAAATCGTCCCTTTCACCGTTCAGCAAGCCCTGCTTAATTTCGTCAAGGTTCTGGTATTCATTCTTCAAATACTCTGCAATCTGGTGGTAGCTTAAATAGCCCTGGCTTGTGCGCAGCCCAAGATTCAGGAAACTTTCCAGATGGCCTACAAGTGCCTTTTCAACTTTATCAATAAAATAAAGGAAATAAGCCGAATCCGCCTTAAAGCTGTTTACAAAATCTTCATGCACCCAGTTAATCAGAACATTTCCGGCGCTGTCTACAGGAATTACAATGTCGTGACGCTTGTCCGAATCACTGCCAAAGGTTTTGGCGTTTACAAGGCGGTAGGAATGTTTAGTGCGTATAATTTTTTCAGGCTGAAGCTGTGCCAGAACAGGCGCAAGCACCAGCTGCGGCACGTACTTGCCGTTGTATTCGGTAAAAAGCTGATAGCGGCGGCGCTTGCCGTCTTTGTCGACCATTACGTTAGGGAAACCTGCACCGGCAGAATTTTCAATAAGTTCCAGAATCGCAGGCCCAATGCCGTAAATGCGTTTCTGTTCCTTGCGCCAGCGTTTGTAATCGCGTTTTATAAAGTCTTTCGGGTCTTCAACATTTTCGTAAAGCCGGTTTTCGTAAACATAATCAATAGAAGCCTTTGTTTTGTCGTTGGTGTTAACTTCAAAACAGTTAATGGTAAGATACGCATTGCCATAATAGCGCAGGGCTTTTGCAAAATAATTGTCATTGTCCCTGAAAACGTTTGCCGTAATGGACTTGTAAAAGTTTTCCATTTGCGGCGTAAGATAATCGTTAATCTGCTGACCAACCTCGCCGGCGTATTCCAGCGGAATGTTTTTTGAAGCCAAAGCCTGGGCAAAATCGTCAATTGAACTTAAAACATCCTCCTGCACGGATTTATATTCTTTTGGAAGCTGTTCGTTAATGTAATCCGGGTTAACGCCAAGGGAAGACGCGTCCAGAAACTCAATATCGAAGGTGGCGGATTTTGCACCAACTTCGCGCAGGCGAATCATCATGTCGCCGGTAATGTCGCGGCTCCACGGAAAAACACCTATTTCGTCAAAGGCAACGTCGTCAATAAGAACCATCATTGCGTCCGGGTTTTTCTGCACATTAGGACCCAGCCGCAAAAAAACATCGTAAACGTTGTATTCAAAATTGTCGAAAGAGCCAAAAATGCCAAGCAAAAGCATAACAAAACAAACAAATATGGCCGAAACATATTCAAGTTTTGTTACGCAGTAGTCAAAAACCTTGCTGCCGGCATTTTTTGTTTTGCTTAAACCGCTCTGCACGGCAGTCTGCACCGACAAGGCGCGACTTTCGTTTTTTTTGTCTTTAGAACTCATAATTCTGCTTCTCCCTGATTTCCTGTTTCCAGTTTTTCGGTATTTTCAGTTGTTTCAAGTTGAATTATTACTTTTTTTTCTGAATTTTCTGCAAATTCAGCAATTTGTTCCGGATGCACTGTTTCAGCACTTTGCAGGAATTCTGCACTTTGCACTGTTTCAGCACTTAATACGGTTTCTGCATTTTCAGCGTTTTGTGCCTGCTGGTTCTGTTCTGCATAAAACTGGTTGTAAACTACGGCACAAAGCGTAATGGTTTTTACAAAAATTACGTAAACGGTTATTACGCAAAAAGGAACAGCCAGCGCAGAAAGGGCAGAAACCTTTCCGGTTTTTGAACCCATTGCAATAAGCACGATACAGGCTAAAAGCAGCAGAAGATTTTTTTTGCAAACTTTAACAAATGCCTTAAACAGAATTTTGCAGGTACTTTTGAATATAAAAAATGCGCGTTTCCGGCAGGTTTTTACGCTTTCGCCTGCAAAGTCGAACACGGCAAAAGGCAGAAAAACAAAGGGCAGGTACAGCAAAACGGTTAAAATTACAGAAATGTAAGAAGCCGTGGTTAAAATATTTGGAATTGTACCCTGAGAAATGTCGTTTACCGGGTCTGCACCGGGAGCTATGCCAATTGCAACCATGCAGGCCGCAAAGCACGAACCCATTATTATAAGAACAAAAGGCGTGCTTGTTTGCAGAAGACGCTTTAAGTTTTTAAAGCCGTAAAACAAATGACCAATTACGCCGTACTGGCTGCGGGTAAAAAGCAGCATAAGTGCGCAAAAGCCAAAAAACAGGCCGTAAACAAAAAACAAAAATGTCATAAGAACAGCAATGCCAAGCACTGAAGAAACGGCAGTAAATGCCATTGCAATGCCAGACACAATAACCAGACAAAACTGAGAAATGATGAACATTGTCATCACTGCAAAAATAATTTTCTGCATGTTCTGCCTGATTACGCCTGTACAATTTTCTACAATTTCACTTGTTATCACGTTGTCCTACTTTTTTTTGCCGTTCAGTTTTTCCAGTGCGGCGGCCTGCTGTTTTTTGGCTTCCTTGCTGGCTTTTGTTTCAATTGTGCCAAGGGGAGATTCTGCCGGAGCGATTGTGCCGGTTTTTACCGCCGAAACGCCTGTTTGGGTTTTGGCAGCAGGTTTTGCCGCCGTTTTAGCCACGGCAGTTTTGGCAGTTTCTGCAGTTTTGCCAGTTGCTTTCGCTTTTGGCGCGGCAGCTTCAGCCTTGGCGGCAGGTTTTGCAGCGGTTTTTGCACTGGTGGCAGACTTTGCCGTTTTTGCAGAATCGGCAGCGGTTGCAGAAGTTTTGACTTTTGCAACGGTTTTTGCACTTGCAGAAGAAGCGACTTTTGCTTTTGCTGCGGCAGTTTCTGCTTTTGGTTTTTCTTCCTGTTTGGCGGCGGCAGTTTTTGCAGGCGTGCTTTTTTCTTCTGCGCCATCAAAAAGACTACCAATTGATTCTCCTGCACTGCCCTGCACTTCAACACTTTCAACTTCTTTTGCAGCCAGCCGCAAGCCCAAAGTTTTTACGCCCTTTTCTTCAAAATCCTGAGCCTTAAAACTTTCCTTCAGTATTTTTACACGGGGCTTTGCTTCGTAATGCAGGGTAAAACTGAATTTTTCCCTGAAATCAACGTGCAGAAGTTCTGCGCCGTCTGGAATGATGAGGTAATCCCTGTTCATTATGTACTGTTCAACACGGCAGCGCTTAATAAAGGCATACTTGGTGGCCGGATCGCGGTAAATAAGGGTAAAAAGCACCTTGCTTAGGGACGCCTTGTCGGCAAAACCGCAGTACCACAAATTTTTATCAACAAAGGCTTTTTGCGGCACGTCAAAAACGGTGTAAACGCCGCTTCGGCGCAGAACAAAAATGCGGTCATAAGGGCTTACGCGCATAAGTTCCCGGCCGCTGTTAACGCCAATTCCCAAATAGCCGGAATTATCATCATAGCGCAGCGGCGTATCGCGCCCAACTGCGTCTTTAACGTCAATTTTGCCAAAAGTTGTAATCTGGGTCTGGCGTTCCAGAAGCTTTGGGTCAATGTAGCGCCGGTCATTTTTGGCATCAAGCTTAGAAAAATCTTCAACCTGCTTTAATATGTCGTCCAGATATTCAATGGCGCAGTCGGTAAGGTGCTTTAAGCGCCGGGCAATTTCCTTTAACCGGGCGTTAATTGCCTTAACCTGCTCGCGGTTTTTGTTAATGTCAAAAAGCGAAATGCGCCGGATAGGAATTTTTAACAGGCGTTCAACGTCTTCGTCGGTAATGTCGCGGATAAGTTCCGCCTTAAACGGAACGAAACCGTCTTTTACAGCCTTGTTTACGGCTTCGGCGGTTTTCATTTCTTCAATTGCCTTGTAAATGCGTTCTTCAATAAAAATGCGTTCCAGCGTGCGCAGGTGCAAATCTTCCATTAAAGAACCGCGTTCAAACTCAAGTTCGTCTTTGATGATGCCGGTAAGTTTCTGCGCGTAATATTTAATGATTTCGGTGGCGGTCATTACCACCGGCATATTGTCTTTAATTACAAGCATCTGGCACGCAATGGATTTTTCGCAGTCAGTGCAGGCATAAAGGGCTTTTTCTACGTCCTTGGCATAAACGCCGCGGGGCAGCTTAATTTCAATTTCGCAGTGGTCGGTTGTAAAGTCCTCAACTGAATTGATTTTGATTTTGCCGTTTTTGTAGGCGTTGTCGATGGAATCAAGAAGTTCCTTTGAGTTTGTATCAACAGGCAGCTGGGTAATTACGATGCGCTTTTCGTCGCTCATGTCCAGCTTTGCACGGGTAACAATTTTTCCGTTTCCGTCGTTGTAATTGCTTACGTCAATTAAGCCGCCGGTAGGCACGTCCGGAAAAATCTGAAATTCTTCGCCTTTTAATGCCTTAATTTCGGCTTCAATAACTTCCTTAAAGTTATATGGAAGGATTTTGGTAGACATACCAACCGCAATGCCTTCCGCGCCGCCAAGCAGTGCCACAGGTATTTTTGCCCTGAATACAACCGGTTCTTTGGAACGGCCGTCGTAACTGGGGATATATTCCGTAATGTTGGGATTATACAGAAAGTTTTTTGCCAGCGGATGCACGCAGCATTCAATGTAACGGCTTGCAGAAGCGCCGTCACCGGTGAAAGGGTTACCAAAGTTTCCCTGGCGTTCTATAAAAATGCCTTTGTTTGCAAGAACAACAAGGGCTGCACCAATTGAAGCGTCGCCGTGGGGGTGAAATTTCATGCAGTCGCCAACAACGCCGGCAACCTTGTGCATTCGTCCGTCATCAATCTGAAAAAGCGTATGCATGATACGGCGCTGTACAGGTTTTAAGCCGTCTTCAAGGTCTGGTATGGCGCGGCTACGGATAACGTAACTTGCATATTCAATAAAGTTTTTGTCAAATAAGTTTTTTACAAATGCCATGTGCTTTCCTATTTTTCACCTTTTTAAACGTCAATGTCAGCGTTGCTAAGCAAATGTTCTTCTATAAAACGGCGTCTGTCCGGGGTGTTTTTGCCCATGTAAAAAGCCAAAAGCTGTGGCACCGTTTTAAGCTGACTAATTTCTACCGGCGTTAAGTGAATTGTTTCCGGCGCAATGAAATCTTTAAATTCGTTAGGGCTTATTTCACCCAAACCTTTAAAGCGCGTGGTTTCGCAGGAAGCACCGAGCTTTTTCTGCGCCTTGTCCCGTTCGTCTTCGCTGTAGCAGTAAAGGTTTTCCTTTTTGTTGCGAACCCTGAAAAGCGGCGTTTCCAAAATGAAAACCCTGCCGCTTGTAACAAGTTCTTCAAAATAGCCCAAAAAGAAGGTTAAAAGCAGGTTGCGGATGTGAAAGCCGTCGTTATCGGCATCAGTTGCAATTACAATTTTGGAATATTTTAAATTTTCAACGCTGTTTTCAATGCCAAGTGCCATCATCAGCTGGTAAAGTTCGTCGTTCTTGTAAATTTCAGACTGCTTGCGTCCGTACATATTTTCGGGCTTGCCGCGCAAGCTGAAAATTGCCTGATAGTTTGCATCCCGGGAATGGGTCATTGTGCCTGAAGCAGATTCACCCTCGGTGATGAAAATCATGCTTTCTTCGCCTTTTTTGCCGTCCTGCACGTGGTACTTGCAGTCTTTCAGTTTTGGTATGCGTATGCTTATGCGCTTTGCAGCTTCTTTGGCTTCTTTTTTTACAGAATTGAGTTCGGTGCGGAGCTTTTCGTTTGCTTCAATTTTGGCAAGCAGCATTTTTGCCATGTCCGGGTTGCGGCGCAGGTAGTCGTCCACTGCGGCTTTTGTTTCCGGCACAATCCAGGCGCGCACGTCGGTATTGCCAAGCTTGTTCTTGGTCTGGCTTTCAAAAACCGGTGCCTGAACTTTTACAGTAATTGCGGCTGTCATGCCCTCGCGCACGTCTTCGCTTTTGAATGTTTTCTGGTAAAAATCGTTTACGCCTTTTAAAAAGCCTTCCTTAAATGCAGAAAGGTGAGTACCGCCGTCGCTTGTGTACTGGCCGTTTACAAATGAAAAATAGTTTTCGCCGTAGGCATTGGTGTGGGTAAACGAAAATTCCAGCTGCTTGCCCCGGTAATAGCCAATTGGGTAAATTGAATCGCCTTCAATTTCCCGGTTCAAAAGGTCTAAAAGGCCGTTCTGGCTTACGTAAGGCTGACCGTTAAAATTAAGGGTTAAGCCGGCGTTAAGATAGGCATAGTTCCAGACGCGCTTTTCCAGAAATTCCATGTTGAAACTGTATTCTCCGAAAATTTCGGTATCGGGAATGAATTCTACATAAGTACCGTCGGCAACACCGGCCTTAACGCTGCCTTTTTTGTCGCTTTTCAGCACGCCGCGTTCAAATACTGCTTCGGCGCATTTGCCTTCGCGCACGGAAATTACTTTAAAATAAGAAGAAAGGGCGTTTACGGCTTTGGTGCCTACGCCGTTAAGGCCAACAGAAAACTGGAAAACTTCGTCGTTGTATTTTGCACCGGTGTTTATTACCGAAACGCATTCAACTATTTTGCCAAGGGGAATGCCACGGCCGTAGTCGCGCACTTTTACGCAGTTGTCTTTTACTTCAATGTCTATGCGCGTGCCGTTGCCCATAATAAATTCGTCAACGGCGTTGTCTATTACTTCTTTTAATAATATGTAAATACCGTCGTTCTGGTTTGAACCGTCGCCGACGCGGCCAATATACATACCGCTTCGCAAACGTATGTGTTCAAGTGAACTTAATGTTTTGATTTTCGATTCGTCGTAGTTTGCTGTCTTTCCACCCATAGGCGCTTAGTATAACACACAAATTGAATTTAATGAACCAGCGCGTACTGTTTGAATGGTCTCTAACCATCCGTCGGTATATGTACGCGGCGAAGTTTTGCCCTGCAAAACTTCGCCCTTAAGGCGGGTGTAATACCACCATCATCATGAGATTCAAAATCTCGTGTAAGAACCTCATGGTTCATGTCTTCTACAATTCTGTTGATTGCATCTGTCGACCTTAAAGTCATACAATTACTTTTTTCTTATATAGCCTATACGTAAAGCATCTTCTATATACATATTTCTATAACTAACATCCGGTTCACATTCTTTTAGATATCCACCAAAAATCCAAAAGGTTTGCCTAAGAGATTCTTCTCCTATATTCCATATATTTATTTTATACCAGGAACCAGTCACACCATCATGAGTTTCCTCTTGAACTGTTTTTGCTGTTACTATGAATGAATATCCTTTTAATAATAGATTTTCATTGTCTAAATTGTTGTATTCATATAATTTATTTAAGTCTTCAGAAAAATAGAATAAATC
>JAZRVO010000035.1:0-20813 GCA_045599185.1 Treponemataceae bacterium
CCCTAAGTTGGCTGTTGATTGGGGAGGTTCCAGAGTGGTCAAATGGGGCAGACTGTAAATCTGTTGTTTCGGCTTCGAAGGTTCGAATCCTTCTCTCCCCACAGTGAACTTGCAGCTTTTCGTTGCAAGTTTTTTTTTGCCTGCAGGAAGTTTTGCTAAATGGAAGATGTTTTTTACAAAGACGGATTATGCTTTGAATGCCAGCAGTGTTCTGACTGCTGCCGGAAAGAACCGGGGTTTGTTTATCTTTCTGATGACGATTTGACAAAATTATTGGATTGGTTTAACCTTAAACGTAATTTTTTTATAGAAAAATATTGCAGATGGGTACCTTATTACGACGGTACAGAAGTTTTGTGCCTTAACGAAAAGCCCAATTATGACTGTATTTTTTGGGACAACGGCGGTTGTTCGGTTTACGGCGCAAGGCCGGTACAGTGTTCTACTTTTCCATTCTGGGGCTTTATTGTAAAAGACCAGCAGGCCTGGCAGGATGCTGCCAAAGACTGTCCGGGAATAGGAAAGGGCAAAATACACCCTGCTGAAGAAATTGCTGAAAAAGTTTGGCTTACCCGGCGGAACGAGCCAATAAAAAAAGAATAAGTATTTTGGGGTTTTTATGCGTGTACATTTTTGGGGCGTTCGCGGTTCTGTACCGGCGCCAATGTCTTCCATTCAATTGCGAAACAAAATTACAGCAATTGTTCAGCGCATAACCCCCAGCGACCTTAAAGACGAGGACAGCCGGGAAAAGTTTATAGCCAACTTGCCACAGTGGCTTATAAGCACCGTAGGCGGCAACACGGCATGCGTAGAAGTTGCTACCAGCGACAATAAAACCATTCTGCTTGATGCTGGTACAGGCCTGCGCGAATTCGGCCGACTTTCAGACAATCAGACAAATGAATTTCACATGTTTTTTTCCCACTTTCACTGGGATCACATTCAGGGAATACCGTTCTGGGGAAGTTTTTATAACAAAAAAACCGAACTTCACATTTACAGCCCGTGGCCGTTTTCAGTAAAAATCCTTGCAAAACAAATGTCATTTCCATATTTTCCAACGCTTTTTTCAGCCAGTGCGCCAACCATTCATTTTCACTTAATGAAAGAAGGCGTGCCGCGGCAGGTTGGAAACACAAACGTAACATGCATTAAAATGCCGCATCCCGGCGCTTCATATTCCTATATATTTGAAGAAAACGGTAAAAAGTTCATTTACGCAACCGACGTAGAACTGACCGCAATGGACGCAAAAACAAAGGAAAAGGCACAGAAAATGTTCCGTAATGCGGACATGCTGGTTCTGGATGCCCAGTATACAATTGAAGAACTTCATGGAAAAGCAAACTGGGGGCATTCAAACTGCTGCCACGACGTTGACTTTGCCAGAAACTGCGGCGTAAAAAACCTGTACCTTTTTCACCACGAACCCAATTACAGCGACAAGGACATTTTTAACATTACGCAAACCGCCAGGTGGTATGCAGAATCTGACAATGCACCAGACAAGTCTAAAATTTCTATTTTTGCCGCCTGTGAAGGCATGGATATTGAAGTATGAACGGTGAAAAACCAGCTTTAACCTATAATTTTTCAGAAAAAGAAGTGCGCGAGCTTGCACTGCTTTTAAGGAAAGTTGAAAACATCATTCCGTATTCTCTAAAGCCTTTTGCGGGGCAAATTGAAGAACATTTATATAATTCGATGAACATTGAAGAGCTTGAGGATTTTTTTAACCGTGGAAAAATTTGCTAAAAGATTGCTGATTGTTTTGGCCGTTTTATTCGGGATTGCCGTTTTGGCCTGTGCAGGTGCCGCAGGTGCTTATTACTATTTGCAGACTGCGCCGCAAAAAGCTGAAGAAATTCAGGATAAAAACGCTGACGCAAAAAGTGAAGGGGCTGGCGCAGAAGCAGTTTCCGAATACGTTTTGAAAATTCCAACCGGAACTTCGATAAAAGATGTTGCAGCCGAATTATATGCCGCAGGAATTATCCGCGACGAAAGAATTTTTTACCTTAAAGCACGCTTGGAAAACCTTGCCATGAAAGCAGGGCGCTACACTTTGCGCCCAACCATGAATCTTGACGAAATTTTCGGCCTTTTGCAAACCGGCCACGAAGAACACATTTCCGTAAGCATCCCGGAAGGACTTACAATCAGCCAGATTGCCGCACTTCTGCAAAAATCGGACGTTATTTCTTCTGCCGAAGATTTTGTAAAACGCTGCAAATCCGAAGAAATCCTTGATAAATACAACATTCCGGGCAGAAGCCTTGAAGGCTACCTTTTCCCGGATACTTATTTTTTTACGCCTTCAATGGACGTAGACTTGGTAATTGAACGGCTGGCAGATAATTTCTTTGTGCGCATTGAAAACCTTGGCATTGAAGCAAAAAATGCCAGCGACCTGCACGAAACCGTTATTTTGGCAAGTATTGTTGAACGCGAATACCGCCGCCCGGAAGAAGCGCCTTTAATTGCCAGCGTTTTTGCAAACCGGCTTAAATACCACATCGGGCTGGAATCATGTGCAACAATCGTTTACATCCTGACGGAAATAGAAGGCCGGCCACACCCTGACCGCATTACCTACGAAGACCTGAAAATAGACAGCGATTACAATACGTACAAATGGGCAGGACTTCCTGCCGGCCCGATTTCCAATCCGGGTGCAATTGCCTTGCAGGCAGCAGCAAATCCGGCACAAACCAACTACTATTATTTCCGCGTAAAGGACGAAGCCGCCGGTTCACATTATTTTTCATCTTCACTGCAGGAACACGCAAAAGCAGGCAGAGATTTATCCGTTAAAAAAGCGGCCGGAAAATAATGCAGCACATTTCATCCGATACAATTGAAGAAGTAAGCCAGCGCACCGACATCGTAAGCCTTGTAGGCGAGTACGTTCGACTTGAAAAACGCGGTGCAAACTACTGGGGCTGCTGTCCTTTCCATTCCGAAAAAACGCCGTCTTTCAGCGTAAGCCCGGAAAAAAAAATATGCTACTGCTTTGGCTGTCACAAGGGCGGCAGTGCCATTAACTTTATAATGGAAGCAGAAAAAATTTCCTTTGTTGAAGCCGTAAAATTTCTGGCAAAAAAATACGGAATTGAAATTATTTACGACGGCAAAGCGCCTACAACAAAGGAAATGGCTGAATTGGATGCCAGAAACCGCCTGAAAGACGATTTGCTGGATTTGTACAAAAGGATTGCCGCAACTTACCGTTATTTTTTAACTTCCACCGAACAGGGGCGCTTTGCCAGAGAATATCTGGCAAGACGTGGCGTAACTGAAGAAATTGCCGAAGAATTCGGGCTTGGTTATGCACCGGCAGACCGGCGCTGGCTGAAAAATTTCCTTTCTTCCAAAAATTATTCTCAGGAATTTCTGGCCAGTTCCGGGCTTTTTTCACAGAAATACCCGGACATTGCATTTTTTTCCGAAAGGCTGATGTTTCCGATATGCAACAGCCGCGGACAGGTCATTGCCTTCGGCGGTCGCATTCTGCGCGACAACGGCCCCAAATACCTTAACAGCGGCGACATGCCCCAGTACAAAAAGGGCGAAACCCTGTACGCCTTTCACCTTGCCAAAAACGAAATAAGGCAAAGGAAAAGCGTAATTTTATGCGAAGGCTACATGGACGTAATTGCCTATCATCAGGCTGGCATAAAATACGCCGTTGCGCCTTTGGGCACCGCCTTAACGGAAGACCAGATACGAATCCTGCGTTCCTTTGCAGACACTTTTTACCTTTCCTTTGACGGCGACAGTGCCGGACAGGCGGCAACTTACCGGGCTATTTTAATGTGCCGCAAAGCCGGAGTAAGCGTAAAAATCGTTCAAATAAATGAATCCTTTAGAAATTTGCCGCCGGATACAGCAAAACCGAAAGACCCTGCGGATGTTTTGCTGAATTTCGGTGCAGAAACCTTGACTAATATTGTAGAACGAAGTAAACTAGATTCCGATTATTTATTGTCTATGCTGGCAGAAAAGTACCCGGTGAACACACCAGAAGGAAAATCCAAGGCAGCCCTGGATTTTTTCCCGTATATTGATGCTTTGCAGTCAGAAATTCAAAAAGAATCGTGTTTTGAGCTTTTGTGCCGAACCTTTTCCCTTGATCAAAAGGCGGTACGCTCAGATTTTAACAGGCGTAATGCGGTTAACCAAAGGAACACAGCAGAAACACAGACAGCAGATTCCAGTAAAACAACCCCGATAAACTATAAAAAAAATGCCGAGCTTAGGGCGATGTTGGCCGTTGTAGCAAATGCGCAATATTTCGTAAAAATCCGGACAATTATTCAGCCTGATGATTTTGAAGATGCTGGGGCGCGGGAAATATTTTTTATTCTGGAAGAGTGTTTTAGAGAAGAGGCGGCCAGTTATGACGTTATTCTCGCAAAATGTTCCAGCGACAGCTTGCGCAAGCTTATCAGCGAGGCGGTAAGTTCGAATGAATTTGCCGAAGATGCGGAAAGAATTATAGGAGACGGCATTGCAAGGATAAAACGCAACAGCCTGGAACGACGGCGCGACCATCTTGCCAACAGAATAAGGCAGTGCAACGGTACGACGCTGGAAGATTTGCAGCTTTTGAAAAGCATGCAATACGAAAAAATGACAATTGACAACGAACTAAAAGCACAGAAGGACACATCAAATGAGTGATCAGCAGGACCTTGATCCCGCAGTTGCAAAATTAATTGAATACGGAAAAAGTAAAAACGCTTTAGCAATGGAAGAAGTAATGGCAATGCTTCCTCCAGAATTCCAAGACCCGGAAAATACTGAAAAACTGGAAACAGTTTTTACTTTGCTTGAAAAGAACAAGATTCAGATTTTGCCGGAAGACCTTGATATGGATGATGACGACGAGGCTGACGATGACCTTGACGACACCGACCCGGAACAGACAGACGAAGCCCTTGAAGCTGTAAAAGCAGTAGAATCGGGACGCAAGCGCCTTGTTTACAACGAAAAAGAATCGTCTGTTGATGACCCAATCAGACTTTACCTTCGCGACATCGGTAAGGAAAACCTTTTAACAGCTGAACAGGAAGTTGAACTTTCAAAGCAGATGGAAGACGGCGAAAACATCATTAAGGATGTTATCAAAAATTCAGGCATGATTATTCCCGAATTTTACGCCATCGCCCAGAAGGCATTTTCCAAAATCGATCCACACGAAGCCGGAAAACCGCGCAAAGAAATAAATGAAGAAATGGCAGAAAAACGCCGCCTGAAAGCTCATTACGGCGAAATGCTTAAACAGGTTCTGCCTGACATGAAGCAGTACATTGCGCTGAAACGCCAGCTTTACGAAAAAGACCAGAACGGATCAATTTTTGAAGACGCAGAACTGGTAGAACTCCGTAACAAAATCCTTCCGCTTTTGCAGTCGGTAGACATTCAGTCGGAAGAAATTGAACGTTTTTCTGACCGTTTTATTGAAGCAACCTTGCGCATTAAGGAATACCGCCACAAGCAGGAAAAGAAAGAAAAAGAGCTTAGAATTTCCAATTATACCGAACTGCGTGCACTTGGTAAGCGCGTTGCGTTAAAGTCGGAAAGGGCAAAGCTTGAAGCAGAACTTGGCATTCCGGCTGACGACATCCGTGAAATTTACACGCAGATTCAGAAAATTAACCGCAAGCTGCGCAAGCTTGAATACGAGTTTGAAAACGACATTGAAGACATTCTGAAAATGGCAAAGGAAATTCAGCGCGGCCGCATAATGATGAAGCGTGCAAAAGACCGCCTGATTAATGCGAACCTTCGCCTTGTCGTTTCAATTGCGAAAAAATACACAAACCGCGGTCTTCATCTTTTTGACCTCATTCAGGAAGGAAACATCGGCCTGATTAAGGCTGTAGAGAAATTTGAATACCGCAAAGGCTACAAATTTTCTACCTATGCAACGTGGTGGATTCGTCAGGCAATTACGCGCAGCATTTCTGACCAGGCACGTACAATCCGCGTACCTGTGCACATGATTGAACAGATTAACAAGGTTGTACGCGAACAGCGCCAGCTTATGCAGCGTTTAGGACGCGAACCAACCGACGAAGAAATTGCACAGCAGCTTGGATGGGCAGTTGCAAGGGTTAAGCAGGTTAAAAACGTTGCCCGCGAACCAATTTCTCTTGAAACGCCGATTGGTGAAGAAGAAGATTCAATTTTGGGCGATTTTATTGAAGATAAAGAGGCTGAAAATCCGGCAAATCAGACTTCCTTCAAGATGCTTCAGGAGCAGCTTTCTGAAGTGCTGGAAACACTGCCTCCGCGCGAACAGGAAGTTCTGAAGATGCGCTTTGGCCTTGACGACGGATATTCGCTTACGCTGGAAGAAGTTGGACTTTACTTCAATGTTACCCGCGAACGTATTCGCCAGATTGAAGCAAAAGCCTTGCGCCGCCTGCGCCACCCGAGACGGTCTAACCCGTTAAAGGACTATCTAGACAATTAAACGGTATTTTGTATATATTTTGTGGTACGCCACATTGATTTGCATTTTTTAAGGGGTTATTGTTATGGAAATGGAAGTAGTTTTTGATAAACTTAAAACATTACAGGACATTCTTTCAGAAAAGTATACATTAGAGCTTCAGATTGACGAAGCACCAAAAAAACTTTCTTCGCAGGAAGAATCTTTGGCAAAAATGAAGAAAGAGTTCATTGAAAAGAACGAAGTTTACGAAGTTTTGCGCCAGAAAGTGCTTGCACTTAAGACACAGCTTGCAGAAGCCGAAGCTGCACGCGAACGTGGTGAAAAGGGAATGGATTCCATTTCTTCTCATCGTGAATACGAAGCCCTTGAAAAAGAAATCAAAGATGCTACAGAAAAAGAACTTGCAACTCGCCGTGAACTGCAGAAGGAAGAAAAGAACTTCAACGAACTTGATGAAGAACTTAAAAACCGCCAGCAGCTGATTGAATTTACGGAAAAAGGCCTTAACGAGCATAAGGAAAGTATTTCCAAGGAAACTGAAGACCTTAAAGTGCGCCTTAACGAGCTTGAAAGCGAAGAAAAAGAAATTGCACCGGATATTGATCCTGAAATTATTTTCAAATTCCAGCGCATCATTAAAAGCAAGCAGAGCCGCGGTATTGTAGCAGTGCGCGGTAACGTTTGTGACGGCTGTCACATGATTCTGCCTGCGCAGTTTGCAAACGAAGTTCATGCCGGTGAAAAAATCGTTTTCTGTCCTTACTGCAGCCGCATTCTGTACTACGAAGAAGACGAATCTGGTGAAAGCGAATTCTTCCACCTTGACGACACGGGAAGCCTTGCTGACCTTGATGAAGACTTGGATGAAGAAAACGAAGAAGCAGAATTCGATGATATGGACGAAGATGGTCGTTCTGGTCGTGACGATGTAAGGGAACTTGGTTACGACGACTAATTTTTGATAATTTGCAGAAGAAATATGGTCGCTATGATTTATTCATAGAGGAAAGTCCGGGCTCCGCCGGAAAAAATGCCGGATAACAACCGGGGGCTTTGGTGTAAAAACCAAAGCCACAGAAAGCGCAACAGAAAGTATACCGCCGCAAGGTAAGGGTGAAATGGTGGGGTAAGAGCCCACCGGGTTTCTGGTAACAGAAATCGCTCAGGCAAGCCTCATTTGGAGCAAGGTTAAAAAGCGACTGTCCGGATAAGATTTTCTTATTGTCGCTGGTAAACTGCTAGAGATATAACGCAAGTTTTTATCCCAGATAGATGACCATGGCAGATTTTTCTGCCGACAGAACTCGGCTTATTGTTTCTTCTGCTTTATTTTATAAAGTTTTTATTTGCATAATTTGCAGCTTTGGGCGTGGGGATAAGTTGTAATGAAACACAAAAGGCGTAGAATGCAGTCTGGGGCTGTAAGACAGGAAAGCAAATTGCCGTTCTGGCTTTTTGTTATCGTTTTAGTTTTAGCCGTTGCCTTTGGTTGTGGTATTTTAATTCGTTATACTATAAAAAATAAACAGCTCTCTAACGAGCTTAGTCTTGCACGCCTTGAAGAACTGTGGAACAACGGTGATTATCAGGCAGTGTATGAACAAACCGAATACATGCTTGAACAGAAACCGATTCAAAAATCGGCGCTTGTTTACCGCGGTTACAGCTGTTTTTATCTTGCAGTTTCCAAAACAGATACATCAGAAGCACTTAATTACATTGAAGATGCAATCAATTCTCTCCGCATTGCATTGATTTCAAATCATACAAAATCAAAGGGGCAGATTGAATATATGCTGGCAAAGGCATATTTTCAGAAAAACAATTTTGCTTCCTATAACTATTATGCCGACCTGGTAGTAAAATATTTTCTGGCTGCCAAGGCCGACGGTTTTTTTGCAAACGACATTCCCGAATATCTGGGACTGGCATACGCAGCCCTGGACATGACGGGCAAAAGCATAAACGCTTTTACCGAAGCGCTTGCCCTGAGAGAATCCGAAACGCTGCTGAACGCAATCGGCGAGCAGTATTATAAGGCAGGCGAATATTCCCGGGCAAAGCAGTATTTATTCAGAATTGTTACCGAAAGCACAGATGATTTACTGGTGTTGAAAAGTCGCAATATTTTAGGTAAAATATATCTCGAAGAAAATAATCTTTTTGATGCCAGAGAAGAATTTGAAGCTATTCTTGAAAAGGACGAAAATTATGCCGATGCTTATTATGGTTTGGGCATAATTCACGAACGGCAGGGCGACATGATAAAAGCCCGGGCAGAATGGCGTAAAGCTTTGCGCGTGCAGGCAAACCACGCAGGTGCAATTCAAAAATTGAGTAAAATGTAGTTTTTTCACTTTTATATAAAAAGGCAACTTTGGGGAGGATTTCCGATGGGTTTATTTGATAGTTTTTCAACAGATATAGGTATTGACCTTGGAACGTGCAATACGCTGGTTTATGTACGCGGCAAGGGTATCGTTATCAACGAGCCGTCTGTTGTAGCAGTTGAACGTGGTACAAACGTAGTTGTTGCAGTTGGTTCTGCGGCAAAACAGATGTTGTGGAAAACACCGGACAATATTACGGCCATCCGTCCGCTGAAAGACGGTGTTATTGCCGACATGGACACAACAGAAAAAATGATTAAATTTTTCATTCAGAAAATTATTCCACGCCACCGCATTTTTAAACCCAGAATGAAAATCGGTATTCCTAGCTGTATTACAGAAGTTGAACGCCGCGCTGTTATTGAAGCAGCATTGAAGGCCGGTGCAAAAGAAGTAGACGTTATTCAGGAATCATTAGCAGCAGCAATTGGTGCAAAAATCCCGATTCACGAACCAGCTGGACACATGATTTGTGACATTGGCGGCGGAACGACTGAAATTTCAGTAATTTCGCTTAACGGCATGGTTGTTACAAGCGCCATTCGTCTTGGCGGCGATGAATTTGATGAAGCAATCATGAAGCATGTTCGTGCTTCTCACAACCTTATTATTGGTCAGCAGACCGCAGAAAAACTTAAAATTGAAATTGGTAACGCCAACCCTGTTGAAAAAACAATCGGCAAAATGGGCATCAGCGGAACCGATTCAATTACCGGCCTGCCGCGCCGTCTTGAAATTGACTCGGTTGAAGTGCGCGAAGCATTGAAAGACCCTGTTACACAGATTCTGGACGAAATCAAATCTGTTCTTGGCAGCACACCGCCAGAACTTGCAGCTGATATTGTAGAACGCGGTATTGTTTTAACAGGCGGCGGTGCCTTGCTGAAAGGTTTTGACAAACTTATTTCTAAAGAAACCGGCGTACCTGTTATTGTTGCCGAAGACCCTTTAAACTGTGTTGCTGTTGGCGCTGGTGAAGCCTTTGAACTTTATAAAGAAATTTCTTCAGACCGCAGTATTTACGACAATTTGAACAGCTAAACTATGGTTCAAGAAAAGACTTCCGCCGGAATACGGTTTCCCTTAGTTTTAATGCTGCTTTTAGTGGTAGTTTCCGGGGTTTTACTTGGTTTAAGTACCGGCGGTTTTATTGTTGATTTTAATGAACTTGGTTTTTCTGTTTTTTCTACAGCTCAGCGCTCGGTAAATTCGGTTTCAACTTCGGTTGGGGGCGTTTTTACCGCGGTAAAGCAGCTGGCCACCTTAAAAGAAGAACACGCCGCACTTACAGAAAAATTAAAGGATTACGAATACCTGCAGCGCAACAATGCTGAAATCCGGAAGGAAAATGAACGCCTGCGCGAGCAGCTTGGACTTTCTGATTCTTTAAATAAAAAGAACTATCCGGCGTTTATCATCGGGCGTGACCCGAACGCAAATTATTCTGCCATAACAATTAACAAAGGCAGCAAAGCCGGAATCAAAAAAAACATGCCGGTAATCGCCCTTCAGCGCGGTAACGTTGGTTTGGTTGGAAAAGTGGTTGAAGTAGGGCTTTATACAAGCCTTGTTATGCCTGTTTACGACTATCAGTGCAACGTTTCCGCACGCATTCAAAATACCCGCGACCTTGGTCTGGTTAGCGGCAATGGTTCGGAATCGCAGAATCTTTCTCTTAAATACATTAAAAAGCGCGTGCTTGATGAATTGCAGTACGGCGACATTATCGTAACTTCCGGCGAAAACGGAAACTACGAACGGGACATTCCAATCGGTTCCATTTCAAAAATCAGCGTGCTTGACTATGATTCTTCACTTGAAATTGAAGTTACGCCGATTATTGATTTTTCGCGCCTTGAATCGGTGCTGGTTATGGACAAGGAGGAACTGAATGATTAAAAGAAGTCTTTGGGGCTTGCTTTTTGCCTTTTGTTTTTTAATTGTCGAAACCGCACTTCTGTCTAACATTATGGTTCTGCCTGTTGTGCCGGACCTGCTTTTGCTGCTTCTGGTGTTCATTTCTTTTTACAATGGTTCTGTTGTTGGCGAAGTGCACGGTTTTTTGGCCGGTTTCATGCTGGATTTTCTTTCAGCTTCACCGCTTGGGCTGAATTCTTTAATGCGCGTAATAATTGGTTTTATTGCCGGGCTTTTTAAAGACGTGTTCAATGCGGACAAAATATTTTTTCCGGCAATCCTCGTAGCCGGCGCAACGGCTGCAAAAGCCTGCCTGCTGGTTGCAGTTTCTTTCTTTTTTGGTGAAAAAATTGCAGTTTACCATTTCAGCGAATCTGTTTTCTGGATTGAACTTTGTATGAACACGGTTCTTGCACCATTTATGTTCGCATTCCTGCGCTTGTTTTCAACGCTTTTGGTAGAATCGCCCAAGGGTTCATCTTATGCGTCTAAATGACTTTATCAACGACCCGATTACTTCGGAATCCAAAGGTTCTACAATCCGCAATTCGGCAATTTTCATATTTGCCATTCTTGCAATTTACCTTTTGAAGCTTTTTTCCATGCAAATTATTGGTGGCGAAGAATATCGCAACCAGTCAAAGCGAAATTTTCAGCGTGTAAGCGAAATACCAGCCCAGCGCGGCGAAATTTTTGACCGTAACGCCACCCAGCCGCTGGCAGTCAATACCGATTCTTTTGCGGTTGACATTACGCCGGGCGAAATTCCAAAGGAAAAATACGATACAATTACGGCGCGTCTTGCAGCGTTTCTGGGAATTCCCAAAACTCAGGTTGACCGCAGGGTTGATTCCGTAGGACGGCGTTCATTTTCTTCCGTTGAAGTTAAGGCAAACGTCAGTTTCAACACAATTTCCCAGATTGCAGAAAATATTGTAGACCTGCCGGGGGTTTCGTGGCGTTCAAAACCAATCCGAAGCTATCAGGACATCGGCACACTTTCGCACATTATCGGCTACGTTGGCGATATCAGCACCGACGAGCTTAAGGTTATGTACAACGAAGGCTACACTTCAACAAGCGTTATCGGTAAAGCCGGCATTGAAAAAGAATACGACAAAGAATTGCAGGGTATAGCAGGAAGAGAATCCCGGGTTGTAGACGTTCGCGGCCGAAAAACCGAGGAAGAAACCAAAATTGAACCGCCTGTTCCGGGTAAAAACCTGGTTTTAACAATAGACCGGGACATTCAGATACTGGCGGAAAAGGCTTTGGGCGAACGTATCGGTTCTGCTGTTGTATTAAAGCCTTCTACCGGTGAAATTCTTGCAATGGCCTCGTGGCCGTATTTTGATACAAACCTTTTCAGCAGTGAAAGTGCCTACCGCCGCGCCATGAACGACCCTAAAAACCCGTTCCTTAACCGTGCCGTAGATGCAACTTATCCGCCGGCTTCTACTTTTAAAGCCATCATGTCAACTGCAATTCTTCAGGAAAAGGTAATTGACCCGAACAAAAAAATAGACTGCAACGGCTTTATTGATTACGGTAACCGTGTTTTTAAATGTCATATTGGCGTGCCCGGACACGGAAAAATGGACTTGAAAAATGGTCTTGCCCAGTCGTGCAACGTATACTTCTGGACAGCCGGTATTGAACTTGGCGTTGAAAAGATTGTTTCTTACGCGCACACATTTGGTTACGGCCAGAGCCTTGAAATTGACTTGCCAAGCCAGAAAACCAGTTTTGTTCCAGACCCAAGATGGAAGGAACGCCGTTTTCACGAAAAATGGCTTGGCGGCGACACGCTTAACATGTCTATTGGCCAAAGTTACACCGAAGTTACGCCGCTGCACGTTGCAGACATGATGGCAATGTTTGTAAACAAGGGCGTTATTTACAAGCCGCATCTTTTAAAGCAGGTGCGTAACCCGGCCACCAACGAAGTTGAACGTGAAATTGAAAGGGAAGTTCTGCACAAAGCGGATTTTTCACCGGAAGTATGGACTGAAATGCAGCAGGATTTGCGGTACATGGTTACAAACGGTTCTGCCCAATACCCGCTGAACAATAAAATTGTAAAGATTGCAGGAAAAACTGGTACGGCAGAAATTGCCAACTATAAAAAGCAGTGGCATTCCTGGTTTGTCGGTTATGCGCCGTTTGATGCACCGGCAGAAGATGCCGTTGTTGTTTGTGTTTCCGTTGAAGCGGCAAACACCTGGGAATGGTGGGCACCTTATGCTTCAAACATTATTTTTCAGGGTATTTTTGCAAACCAAACTTACGAAGAAGCAATTGAAACTTTAGGTTTCAAATATCTTGCCAGACCAATGGGGCGCCAGGAATGAAATTACGTATCTTAAGAAACTTAGACTATATTCTGCTGTTTTCCGTACTTTTTTTGGTTTGTATCGGCGTTCTGTTCATATATTCTTCGGGAATAAATTCAACAGGCGTGCTGGTTTCTAACGAATATTCGCGCCAGATTTTCTTCGGTTCAACCGGAATTGTGCTTTTGGTTTTGATGACCGTTATCGATTACAGGAAATTCAAGCAGTGGTCGCCGGTTTTGTACGGCATTCTGCTTGTGCTTTTAATTTATACGCGCATTTTTGGTGACGAAGTAAACGGCGCAAAAAGCTGGCTCGGCATTGGTTCTTTCGGCATTCAGCCTTCTGAATTTGGCAAACTGATTTTTGCTATGTTTTTAGCCCGTTACCTTGAAGATTCTGCCAACGAAAACGAACTGAAACGCTTTATAAAAGCCTGCGCAATTATGGCGTTACCAATGGGGCTTATACTTATTCAGCCTGATATGGGTACTGCCAGTGTTTACGTGCCGATTTTTTTAATTATGTGCTACGCCGCCGGGGTACCCAAGCGCTTTTTGGGACTTTTGCTTTCAATTGGTATTTTAACAATTGTTATGACAATTTTACCAATTTGGGAAAGCGACATTTACCGGAAAGCCGTTCCGGTGCTTAAAATTTTCCGCGATACCAGACTGCGCCTTACGCTGATTATTGCCTTTGCGCTTATTGCGGCAGTTTCCTGCGCCGGTTTCATATTCATTAAGGAAAAATATTTTTACTGGATAACCTACGTTTTTGGCGTTGTAACATTTTCACTTGGCGCTTCAATTTTGGGCAGCAAGGTACTGAAACCTTACCAGATTATGCGCCTTATTGTGTTCTTAAACCCGGAAGTTGACCCTAGAGGTTCTGGATGGCACATTATTCAGTCAAAAATTGCCATCGGTTCTGGCAACTTTTGGGGGCAGGGCTTTTTGCATGGCACGCAAAGTCATTACCGTTATCTGCCAACCCAAAGCACCGACTTTATTTTCAGCATTCTGTCTGAAGAACTGGGATTTTTTGGCGGCCTGCTGGTTTTTGCACTGTTTACGCTTATTTTTATCCGCGGCCTTATAATTGTCCGCAACACAACAAACGTTTACGGCTATTACATTTCCCTTGGAATAGTTTTTATGATTTTTTATCACTTCATCGTAAACGTAGGAATGGCAATGGGCATAATGCCAATTACCGGCATTCCGCTGCTGTTTCTGTCTTACGGCGGTTCAGCACTGTGGATGGCAATGTGCGGAATTGGCATTTTGATGAGCATTAACCTGCGCCGTACCGACTATAAATAGCCTGAATGCTAAAAATTCGCCCGAAATTTGTAAGCTTTCAGACTGTTTTTGTGAATTTTTTAAAATTAAGGGTGAGCTGAAGCATGAATTTGTATTTTATACGCCACGGAGACCCGGATTATTCTACTGATTCTTTAACGGCGGCGGGACACAAACAGGCAAAACTTCTTTCAAATTCAATTGAAGAACTGAAACTGGACGAAATACACCAGTCTCCAATGGGGCGTGCCACTCAAACGGCCTCTTATTCCGCGGCAAAACTTGGCATTACGCCGGTTTCTGAACCGTGGCTGCACGAACTGTGCTGGGGCGACATGTCCGGCAACGCCTATTCAACCCAAAGCCCCTGGTCTATAAGTGACAATTTTATTCACAACCTGCACGCATACCCGAAAGGCGAGGCGTGGAAAAATCATTCATTTTTTAAGAATGACCGCCTGATTGAAGACATTGAAAACCACGTAAAAGATTTTGACAATTTTCTTGCAGGCAAGGGCTATGTGCGGCAGGGGCAGCTTTACCGCGCAGAAAAGCCTAATGCCAAAAACATTGCGCTGGTTTGCCACGGCGGAATTACTGCGGCTTTTGCGGCGCATCTTTTAAATATGTCGTTTTTGGAATTTATTACGCACACGCATATTGGATTTACTTCAATAACAAAAATTACACTTGAAAACAAAGCAGGTTTTACTGCTGCACGGTTGATATATTTTAACGATTGCCGTCATTTAGGCGAACGATAGATTTTAACACAAATTAAAAAGAAGAGAAGAGCGGAGGTTTTTATGAAAAAGCAGATTGCTATTGCATTCATTTTGCTTGCAGTTTTTTCGGTTTATGCGCAAAGCAGAAGGACACTGGAAGTTACAAGGCCGCGAATGTACGGCGAAGACGTTAAAATGGTTCAAACAAAGCTTGTAGAACTTGGCTTTACGGAAGTTGGCGAAATTGACGGCTATTACGGTCCAAAAAGCGAAGCCGCCGTAATGGAACTGAAAGGTCTGACCGGCATTCCTGACAAAGGCTATTTTGATATTGTATATGATTTTTTGGAATCTAAAAATTCTGATTTGCTATATAAGGCGATTAAAACCTACAACCAGAACAAAAATGAATAAAACTGCGTTTCAAACGAAGAATACAACGAAATTGGAGATTCCGCCTTTAGCCCGACCATTTATGTTTATAAAACCGGCAATAAAACCGCTTACTGCCTTTATGAAGAAGTATATGATTTTTACAGTTCCTCAACATTCATTTTCAAAGTAAGCGATTCTGTCTATTTTGTTAAGGAAGAAGAAAGTTCTGCCAATAACGCAAACGGGGAAGGCTTTAACCCGTGGGACGAAAATTTGAAAATTGAATACAGAACAACTGTCAGGTCTTTTTTAATGAATGAAAACGGCCTGTTTGAAATAGAAAAGGGCAAAATGAAAAAAACAGAAAATACCGATTTAACAAAACTTATTGCTTATTGCAAAACCAAGTTTTAATTGCATAAATTGAATACGGCAACGTAAAGGCGCACGCTGACGAAAAAAGACTGTGCCTTTGCCGTGTTTAGTTGCAGAAAACCATAAAAAACAGACTGAACTTAAGGAAATTTTATGAAAATTAAAAACGATTACAGCAATTGCCTTACAAACGTTGCGTGTTCAATACGCAAATATTTTGAATTGCCTTACGCCCACAAAACAATGCCGGAAGTTGATTCTGTTTTGGAACGGAAAAACCCTGAAAACGTAATCGTGTTTCTTTTGGACGGAATGGGCGCGAATATATTAAAACGAAATCTTCCTGATGCTGATTTGTTTTTAAGAAAACGCACCGTTAAAACCATAACCTCAGTTTTTCCGGCCACAACAACGGCCTGCACAACATCAATGCTAACCGGCTTAAACCCTGTTGAACACGGATGGCTTGGCTGGGACATGTATATTAAGCCGATTGATACAACGGCAACCTTGTTTTTGGGCGTAGAAAAACTTTCAGGTAAAAAAATTCATAATTATGTAGAAAAAACCGGTTCGCTTGTCAGAAAATATCTTCCCGTAGAAATTGATGAAAAGGGCAAGTACGAAGGGCGTATTTTTGCGTCTTTTTTAGATCCCAAATATTACAATTTCGATAATCTCATAAATTCGGTTAAAAACGAATGCAAAAAGAAACCAAAAAACGGTAAACGCTATATTTACGCCTACGACCCGATTCCAGATTCCATAATGCATGACAAAGGTGCAGATTCTGAAGAAGTTAAAAAGTGCCTTGAAGAACGGAATGCTAAACTCGAAGCCCTGTGTTCAGAATTGAAAAATTCCGTTGTTATCATTCTGGCAGACCACGGGCACATTGTTCAAAACAACATATTTTTGAAAGACTACCCGGAAATTGAAAAGATGCTTGAAAGAACGCCGGGCATTGAACAGAGAGCAGCAAGTTTTAAGGTAAAACCGGAATTTAAAGCCGTGTTTGAAGAAAAGTTCAATGCTGCTTTTGGCGAAATGTTCCATTTGTATACGTCACAAGAAATTATAAAAAGCGAGCTGTTTGGTGATATTGGAAGCACTAATTCACCAGGCGAAAACCCGTTATTCATATTTGGTATTGAAGACTTTATGGCAATTGCTGAAGATACGAATGCGGCGCTGGTAAGCGATTCTAACGTGCTTTACAGCGGCCACGCCGGTTACACCGACGACGAAATTTACATTCCGCTAATTATTGCTGAAACGTAGCAAGAAAGAGAAAAGGCAGAATGAAATAAAACCGTAGCAGCCCGTGGTGAAAAGGCGGAAAATTGTACGTAAACCGAGGATAAAGAAGAAAGGTTGGAAAAAAAAGCAGTATACACTGGTAGACAGAATATGCATTATGGCGGTTTTACAAATTCCAAACAAAAAGCAGAACCCGAAAGGAAAGGCTGGAATATTCTGTAAAAGCAAAAAAACAATGCCGGAATTTAAGAATCTGTCATAGATTCCGAATCTAGCGGAATGAAATACAGTTTTGACCTAATATGGTATGTAAAAATTAAATTCCGGCTTTTTTGCAAACATCAGAAACATTTTATAAAAAAAACTGAGTGGCTATTTTTTCAGCAGTTCTTCAAATTCCTTCTGTGCCTGTTCAAGGTTTTGCCACAAAATACCATTTATGCCCAATTTTTTTGCCGTATCAATGTTGGGTTGCAAATCGTCAAAAAAAACTGCATTTTCAGCTTTTGTGCCAAGCTTTTCAAGAACCAGCTGATAAATCTCTGGGCACGGCTTAATCATTCGCACGTCGCAGGAAAAAAGTACATAATCTGCGTGGGCGAATGCCGGAATGTTTTGCCGGTATTTCTGTAAAAATTCGTAAGGCATATTTGACAAAATGCCAAGTTTAAAACCACGTTTTTGCAAACTTAAAGCCCAGTCGTTGGAAGCATTGTTGGGATTGTTCCAGCTTGCCAGATCCATATCGCCCAAAGTTCTGCACAATTCGGTGTCCTGTGCCTGTTTGGTATAACCGGCATCGCTAAAAAGTTTCTGATAAAGCTGGCAGGCACTTATTGCGCCCAAATCAAACTGACGCCGGATGTCGCCCATTGCAGTTGCAAAGAATTTTTCATCAATTCCGGTCATTTTTTCCATTTGCACAAAATGTGCATAACTGTTGGGCATAGACAAAACGTTGCCAAAATCAAAAATCACGCTGTCAATTTTCATAAATTGTCCTTTTTTTCAGAATTCTTCAAAAATTTAAAATGCTTTTCGGCCTGCAAGTTTTTTCAAATTTTGCAAGTTTTTTCAGTCTTTAAAAACAAACCGCCACGAAGTATCAACAAAAATTTGGTCAAAACCCAAATCAATCAGTTTATAATGGAACGGCACATGTTCGCATATAATTGGTGCCGTGTACCCGGTATTTGGTTTTGGCGTTTCGCTTGCATTTTGCAGCTGGTCTAAAGACGGCCGGGATTTTTTTACCATTTCAGCATGTTTCTGCAAAAATTCAGGGCTTGTCGGATGGCAGTCGTAAACGGCGGCAAAATAGGCCTGGCTTTTATAAACCGCTGCCCCGCCAAATGCGGAATAAACAGGAATTTTCAAATTTTTGGGGTTGCGCTGCTGAATTTGATGCCAGGTAACGTTCCACCAGTGTTCGGGCATAAATTCCGGGCCAAAGGGAAAATTTTCGTTGCGGAAAGCATAGGCGTCGCGGTAACGAAGCCATTTTGTCATGCCGTAGCCGGTAATGCAGTGAAAATTAGTGCCGGAAAAACGGACAAGACTTTTCAGCGAATCCAGTGGATTGAACAGCAGAACGTCCAGATCGATGTTCAGAATGTACTGATACTTTGGCGTGCCGTTATTTTCAGGGTAAACGCGTTTTTTGGCTTCGGCCTGCAGCTTGTTGCGTGCATAAGTTATCAGCTCAATCCGGCAGGGTTTTCCATTTTCAGTTTTTGTACGGCAAATTTCGTCAATTCGTTCTGCGGTTAAATCTTCGGAAATATATTCGAAACCGTTTATTTTTTCCTTAAGGTTTTTAAGAATGTCTTTGGTTTGCCAGGCTGAATTGTTTTCGTAAATTAAAAAGTTGCAGGTTTGCACGTATTTGCGCATTTTTAGCAGTTTTTTTACATTGCGTTCCAGCGTTTTGCCGCCGTCTTTGGTTATGCCAATTACCAAAATTGAAATATTGTTCAATGCGTTTAAATTTTCAGACATTTGGTTGCGTTTTTCCTTAAATTCAACAGGGTTTTGTGCGTTTTTGCAGAAAAAACAGGCCGGAAAAAATTTTGTAGCCCTAACCTATTTTTTATGTACTTAACATTTTAGCAAATGGCACTAACCAGCGCAAGATTGCCTGACCGTGCCAAAAAACACCGCCGCCGCCCCCTGCCCGCTTTTACATGCAGTAAATGCTGAAAAATAAACATGCCCCGCACGAATCAGAAGGATTAATGCATCCTAATAAATCCAATTGCACGTACAGTTTTTACTAAATTTACTCCAAATGCGTAATCATACTGACCACCCGTTGTAGCATCTGTTATATCTGATACAACCTGGTCTGGTTTAGCATAATAACTATATGCCCAGTCAGAACCCGATTGTTTCATGGTACAAGTCATATACTCAGTTGTAGCAGAAAACGTGGTTGAACCAATAGCAGTTAAAACTGCGTTTCTTGACGTTAAAAAATATCTACTAGCATCACTAACGGTAGGTATATACCAATCCACCTGTTTACCTGTTGGAAGATTTGGTAAAGTTTTTAAATATGCATAAGCTGGCGATACAGCATCCAAATTTGAAAATTTATCATACATTTCTTCTTTTACGTTTTTACCAATAACAGTAGCCGTACTATCAATATAAGTTGCAGTAGAATAGGTAAAATAATTACCATCACTACGAAGCCTGCACTGGTACTCATTAGGAGACAAAACATACACAACTCCGTTTCCACCAGTAGCGGCAGCACATATGAGCCCAAACGGAGTACGTCCGCCAAGTTCGGCAGCATTTGCAGCTATTGTTTCATCTGTGCATAAAATATCACCTCCAGCAGGTGTTTTAAATACAGGTTTTACATAAGTCGTCGTTGCAAAATCGGCAGGAGAAAGCTTGCCATCGTAAATAATCGTATTGTCGTCTCTTTGCCAATATCTAAAATATTGGGTTGCAGTTGTTGTTGCTTTTGGCAGTATTGCACCGTTTTTTGTTACAACAACATAGGTTGCACCGCCTTCCAGGGTTACGTTAGCCGGTAATTGTATTTCTACTTTTCTGCCAACCGTCATTACCACGTTGTTTGTGCCGGCGGTAATGGTTTTAACGCCGCTAAAAGCTTCAAATTCCAGTCCGGCGGCGTTTACAATCTTGGCTTCAATATCAATCGTTTCGCCAACAGCCAAACCATCGGCATCACTAAGGTTCAAATCCATAATTTCGCCAAGATTTAAGGTTCTTTTAATTGGGGCGCGGTTGCCAATTTTTACAGTAAAATCAATTGTCTGCCAGTTTATGTCGGTTAATGTAGGACTTTCGCTTGGGTTAATTCTTAAAGTGGGCGCACTACCAACGCCGCCTGCACCACCCTTTTTGCCGGCATTATTGCCGCCGGTAGCAGCACTTAAACCGCCGCCGCCGCCGCCGCAACCGGCTGCTAAAAATACAAAAAACAATAAAAACAGAATTGAAAAACATGATGCAGAAAATTTTTTCATAAGGCGAAACCCTCCGCATGGACAGCAAACGCTATATTTGATATTTGATATTTGATATTTGATATTTGATATTTGATATTTGATATTTGATATTTGATATTTGATATTTGATATTTGATATTTGATATTTGATATTTGATATTTGATATTTGATATTTGATATTT